>NZ_ASPR01000003.1:0-305992 GCF_000517845.1 Paenibacillus sp. FSL R5-192
CAAACTTTCGCGTTCATTCTGCAAGCAGAATGTTTACTCACTCGTTGTTCAGTTTTCAAAGATCAAACTTATTTTGTTTTACTTTTTTTCGTCTCAACCAAGTTTCGGCGGCGACTTAAATAATGTAACACATTTCGTTTGTTTTCGTCAAGAACTTTTTTTAATTTCTTTTTTGAAGCTTTAGTTCTTCACTTTTCCTCTGAAGAATTTATCGTTTGTTGGCGATAATCTCGTTTGAGGAACGAAATATAATGTATCATATATCGTGAATGAGAGTCAACATCTTTTTATAAATTATTAAACAAACAAAAAAGGAAGGTTTCCCCTCCCTTATGTTATCAATATAATGTCAGGCCTCTGGAGAAGGTTATGCCTCAATCCAATACCGAATTTCCCGGCCCTCTCCTCCGATTGATGGCCATCCTGCCGATTCTTTTACAATAGAACGAAAGACCAGCTTACGTATTACCAAAGGCAGATCTTCTCGAACAAATCTTAACTGTGGATGATGAACAAGTTCATTCATGCTCCACGGCTCCTTGCGACTTCTTAACACACGCAGCAACAGTTCTGAGCACTCACTCATTTTGGACATTACGGAAAACTCACAGGCAAGCAGGACAAGCTCTACTCGTTGCTCCAGCGTCTCCGAGCTTACGGTAAGCTCTTGATAAAGTTTCCATAAAGCGCGATCCAGATTCTGCACATGTGTCCAGACGGCATGATCCGGGTATATCCCCTGTTCAATCAATACAATTCTTGCCCAGTTCCCCAGAGCCTCTAATACATTGTAGTAGGCGTCTACAACATGACCTTCCTGAATATGACGTTTGGCCTCCACATACATTCTCAAGAAACTGGTGAATTCATGAAGCAGCTTCTGCTCACGCAATTCTGCCCCAAAGGTAGACAGTTCTTCTCGCAAATCACTTAAGGCGCTGTCCGCTTCCCAGATAATCTCACCTTCAATCAGACACTGGGTGAGATTATTATGATTCCCGGTTACTACACTACTCTTTAATTCATGACGGCTCGCATAGATCATCTGATAACGAAGATCACCATATCTGTAATGTCCGACCGTCGACTTCAATTGATCATCATTATGAACAACAAGTACTAATAATTCGAAATCTTGAATTAGGGAGCCGTGGAATCGCTCTCCCGGGTGGGAATAAGCGATAGCCCCAACTGCCCCTGTCTCTTCCGACTGTTCGGACAAAAAAGCAAGGTTCTTTAATTCCACGATTCCCTCCATACATTTCATGGCAGATAAGCGCCAAGTCAGTTATAATGTAATTCTACATCCAGACTGAAGTTTCCTTCTTTTCCAGGTCCAATACTACTCATACGATAGGAGCATTTTTCATGATTTTTAAATCAGCAAAAATTAATGCTTTTCGCACTTGGGGATTACTACTGACCATGCTAGGTATGGGCCTAATGATACTGGGAACAGCCGGGATTGTTTTCTGGGGACATGCAGGCAAGGTATTCGCAGCTGTAGGACTCGTCATCGGACTGATTGCCATGATGGCCAGTCTAGCCATTTATTTCTGGGCGGGTATGCTCTCCACCAGTGCAGTACAAGTCGACTGTCCGGAATGCGGGAAGTTAACCAAAATGCTTGGCAAAACGGATCGTTGTATGTTCTGTCATACCATCCTCACCCTGGACCCTAATAAAGCCAACATGACCAGTCAACAACTGAAAGCGCCTTCTACACAAGCTCCCCCCACCGATGGTTAGCACAAAATGGTCTCCAACCGTTAAATGTCTTTTACCTTAATTTCATTGAAGAACAAAAAAAAGGCCCGGTATGTTTACCGGACCTTTTTGGACTTGGCTTATAAGTGAGCCCTGATTGCGGTTATCAATAGCTAAAATATGAAGTTAAGTTATAAGTTCTACGACCAATAAAACGGTATACTGTACGTATGATGGTATCCAATGAGAAACTTTGAACTTAGTGAAAATAAATTGGAGCAAGCAGACACTCTGAGTTCGAGTAAATTATTTCTGGTACCCAGCCTGCTTCAATACCTCCCATGCAGAAGCATTAGCAAAACTTCGATTCCATGCTGCTACTCCGCCCAGCTTCAGCGAAGCAATCAAATCCACACGCGCCTGAAGGGACACGGCATCTTCGATCCATATTTTCTTGGTAGCTCCGTCTTCCTTATATTCTACATAGTTCTGTCCACTTGCCTGATCCAGTTCAGGTTTGAGTTTCTTCTCTTGGATCAGCTCCACAATGGCATTCATGCCCACCGCTTTGGAAGACACTTTAACCTCACCCTGATCATTCGTCTCTTCCGTCCATATCCGGGTATAGAGCGGAACCGCCATGATCAACTTGTTAGAAGGGACTTCATCCTCCTCAAGTATGCGTCTCATGGAAGCCTCGGTCCAAGGCAGAGATGCTACCGAACCTGCCTTGGGACTGGCCGCCCAATGTTCATCATAAGCCATCACAATAACATAGTCTGCAAAAGAACCTAATGCACGGCGATCCAGAAAGGCAGACCACATCTCACTGTTTGATTTTGGTGTTACATCGATTGATAACATCAATCCATGTATACGAGCCATCGCCTTGATCTCGCGCACAAACTGCGTAATATTCGGCCCGTCATCGGTATACACGTTCTCAAAATCGATGTTGATACCATCCAGTTGATACGTCTGTGCATACTCTAACATCTGCTCAATAATATGAGTGCGTGTCTCGTAAGAAGCTACCGCTTCTTTGGTAACGTCCGGATCAAAGCTGTTATCCATGAGTCCCCATACTTCCATACCCGAACGGTGAGCCCAGTTCACATAAGCTTGGTTTCCCTTGCTTTTCACAGTGCCCTGTCCATCCGTAATATGAAACCATGTGGGGCTGACCACATTCACACCTGGCATTTTACCGATAGAGCCCACATCAGGCTGACGATTGTACACGGCTTCCCAAACCAAATTTACCGGTTTATTCTGCCACTTCTTCTCTGCTGCAGTCAGCGTATACTTGGGCAAGTCCACCTTCTTTTTCTCGGTGAGGACAATATAATCATTATCTACATATCCGGCATATCCATTATCGAGTTGAACAAAACTCTGTTTATCACCCGTCTGCCATACACGTACCCGTGCATCCTTTTCCATGTCGGCAATGATTGGTGAGGATTCTCCACCACGTTTATATAACGGCACCGTTTTGTCGGCTTTGGATGATAACGTATCAATCTCTGCATACTGTATCATGTCTCCACCACGCATCAGCAGCACAGCACCTGTTACTGAATCTTCCTGTACGGTTATGCCATATACTTCTTTCAAAGGTTTGAGCGGAATATAGGCTTCTCCGTCCTTAACCTCAGGCTTAACTGTCATAGGATAATCTTTGTGATTAAGTTCTGCTTGTGTGCTTCCATCTTTCATATGAAGGACTCGCTGAGGAGAGGCAATAATGATATCTCCCGATTCTGATTCATAACGTATGCCTGCATCAATCGCTTCTTGCAGCACATCTACAGGCAACTTGAGTTGATCTCCTGTACCCAGAGCGTCTCCATCCATCAGTTGCCCATCCACAAAAATAGGCTGGCTTCTTCCTACCCAGTCGGGGTCTTCATGGGTCTGGTTCAACCATACATTTGTTATAAGCCAGTAAGCCCCCCCGGCGATCAGACAAGCCCCGAGAAAACCGGGCCAAAATGAACGTCGCTTCTGACGTGTATATCTGCTTTTTCTACCCAAACGTCTACCTCCGTTAATTATGCTGATCATAAGGATGTGCGCATAAGTTGTTATAAAGATGAGCATTTTGCATAAATGCTAAAAAAAAACGTGAAGAATCCATACTGAATTCTGCACGTTAATATTGTAATTCAACTCTCTTAATCCCTGCAACTTTTGCAAACGCCATATACTTCCAATCGGTGACCGTGTACTTCGAATCCTGTACTAGACTCCGCCTGAAGCTCTACACTTTTGAGTGAAGGATAGCTGAAGTCTTCAATCTTGCCGCATTGATCACAGATAACATGATAATGATCCGTCACATTGGCATCGAAGCGACTTGAATTATCTCCGTATGTCAATTCCCGGACCATGCCAGCTTCCAGAAACATCTTCAAATTATTATATACCGTTGCCACGCTCATACTGGGAAATTGGGGTTCAAGGGCTCGGTAAATTTCATCGGCTGTCGGATGCCCCATGGATTCCATCAGATAGTTCAATATGGCATGACGCTGGGGTGTAATACGGACACCGGTCGTTTTCAGATGCTCCAACGCATGTTGGACACGTGTTGCCATAAAACCCACCGCCTTACCTTTCATTCTCTGGTGAAGAGTAAGTTACTGTCTCCTCGCTCAGAGTTGATTCCCGGCCATTAAGAACGACAATCCATCTTTCATGCCGTGTAATCTTGCCAGTGTACATTTATTGTACGGCGATTACAAGTTTATTGTCAACGCGGCAGTCAAGGAACCTCTGTAGAATCCTCCTGGGAATTTGGTCCGTCCTCGGTAGTCTGTTCCAGATTCTCAGCCGTATCTTCAGAATCAGGTGTAACTGTTTCAGGCGTAGATACAGCCGGGTTACTCTGAATGGTGAGATCACTGTTGCCTTCAATTTTCACCCTGTACTCGCCCTCACCGAGCTGGCCTTCTATGGTTTTATTCTGTACTTTGAACGGCAGATCCGTACTTAGATCTCCATAACTGCTGGAACCCGCAAGACTGTAGTCTCCACGATCAGGAAGTAATACGTTAATGGCTCCCACCGCACTGTACACATCCCAGTCCCCTCCGACTTTGGTAGATACGATGTTAATACTGCCATTAAGTGATTGGGCTTTGATTCCCAGATTGGCTCCATCCAGCGTAATATTGCCGTTGCGTGTCTCTGCGATGAATTCACCAACGGAGTCCGCAATACTGATACTTCCCACTTGTGTAGCAAGATCTACATCGCCGGAAATACCGCGAGCCTTCATATCTCCACGGTTACTGTCCAGATCGACATTACCAATGGCGTTGGCTACAATGACATCCCCGTTCAACGTTTTCCCGGAGATATCTCCAACAGCATTGGTAATCCGGATACGTCCGTTACCCGTTTCAGCCAGTATGGTACTAATGGCTTCCGGACGGTTTAATAATATGGCTCCATTGGAAGTTCGAATATCCAGATTAAAACGACGATCATCCGGGATCGTAATGGTAAGATTCATCCGTGGCTGCGTTTTTTCATTGTCTCCATACGTCTTGCCTGTAGCTTTGATATAAATCACTTTTGTACCATCGGCCTCTACAAAAGAGGCTGCTGCAACGGCCTTTGCCTGTACTTCCGTCGTCTGATCTACCCAGATCACCGTCCGTACTTCAATCTCATCCGTATCTCCGCGTTGTACCGAGATATCTCCGTTAACACCTTCGACCACCAGATCTGACGTATCCATGCGAACAGGTACACGAATCGTGCCCTTATCCTCCATATATCCTGCCGCTTGACTATAGTCCATGGATGCCGCTCCGAGATTTAGACTCACTCTATTCCATAAGTGCATGTAGTGATCCTGCTCGGTGACGATAAATACGGAAGCTGCCAAAATCAGTGAGGTTAGAATGCCTTTGGCATCGGGTCTGAAGCGTACTTTGATTTGCTCATCAGGATTGCTCGGGTTATCCGATTGCACCTTGTTTCTTCTGCGTGTCCACAGGAACAGCACAATATATTCAACACCCAAAACAACGAGCAAAAATGGCCACCAGTCCACCATCTCATATACGTAGTCAGTTCCCCACCGTTTATCCAAAATCAACAGCACACCGACCGCTATGATTAAGGCGGCAGCCGTATAGCGGCCAACCCGGACTTTACGGTTCATCACGTTCCCTCCTTGTATCGTTTCCACTACATTTTTTTCTTGTTCAACATCACCCAGAACTCACGACCAAACAGAAGCAAACCGCCTACGATCATGAGAACCGCAAATGAATATCCGCCGTACATGGCGAGAAGCTCTTGAAACCAACGTGGTTTGCGGAAAAAAAGTACCATTAAAGATCCTCCCACAATGAGAAGTAATCCAAACGATATGCCTCTCTCCCAGACCATCATTGCATCTCGTGTAGAACGTTCATTGGTTATCGGCTTGTCCGAAGTTGCCTGGGTTACGGCTCTACGTCTGCGCATCATGACCCAATCTGCAGATTGCAACACATCATATACATTGTAAAAGTAAATAACCGGAATACACAAAGCCAGCAAGATGAGCAATGGCACATTGATCTGTATACCAATGGATGAGAAGTACAACACTGCTGACAGATCAAGCAAAACAAGCAGCATAAAGGTCAAACCCCTCATGTACAATCTCAGATAAATATGACCCAGACCAGGAATAATGGCACTCAGTAATCCCGCAATAAACTTGTGAGTCCGATTTCTGACCGGTTTGGTCTGAACTGTACGAGTCTTTTGGTTCAATTGACGTCTCCGTTTCATAACATACTCCTCTCTTCTGATCTGACCTTCCGCTCTTCATGCATTTGGTTAGATAGTACCCTAAAGAGCAAGGAGAGTAACTGGAAGAAATATGGATATGACCAAAAACCCTCCGGCACTACTGGCCTGGGGAGGGTTGTAATTCATTATTCGATCGACACCTTGGTAACGTGTTCCCATTGTCTTAACTTGGATACCAAGCCTACCGTTTGGAAATCATGCGGTACCTGAACATGTAACACAATCTCAATTTTACGTTCAACCGACACCATCTCTGCATAAGCCAAGTCTTGTTCATTCACGGTAATTTTACGAATTTTGATCTTCTCCTGCTCCATACATGAAGACAGTTGTTCGAGAAAACCGGGTTCTGACAAGGTATGAAGTGTAACTACATGCAGTTTGTTCCCTCGTAGATACCTTAGCTCTAATTTGTTAAATACCCAGAGATTAAGCAATACCAGAACGGTGGATACGATAGAGGCAAAAAAGAATCCCGCACCTGCTGCGAGCCCAATGGCTGCAACAACCCAGATTGAAGCTGCTGTAGTCAGTCCGGTAATGGATTTTCCCGTGAAGAGAATTGTCCCTGCTCCCAGGAATCCGACACCAGTAATTACAGCAGTAGCCAGACGCGCTGGATCAATCCTTACGTTTAATTCATTAGCAAAATCTTTAAAGCCATAAACAGACAACATCATAATCAGTGCAGAGCCAAGACATACCAGGATATGGGTACGCAAACCGGCAGCATGATTGGACCGTTCCCGCTCCAGGCCTACGAGCCCTCCAAGCAGCATAGCCAGCAATAATCGTAATAAAATGTGCCACTCATCAATGAACCAGGGATCGCCCAAAGTCGGTATTCCTCCTCAAGTTGTTAATATTATTAAAGTTTATTCTTGTGAAAAGTCGTTAATTCCACTCCAGGTGCAATCTGTGTGACCTCCACGGGATTAAAACCAAATTTGGTGTACAGATTCACTGCGGGCTGATTCAACGTTCCTGTGGAGACGATATAACGCGGAAGATCCGCATGCTGTTCCAACACATACGTCATCAAAGATGCCGCAATTCCCTTGCGAAAGTGATCCGGGTGCACCATCATTCGTGTAATGGTCAGTGTATTCTCCTCTTCCTCCGCTACAGCGACAGCCCCGATAAGCTCTCCGTCATCATGGATACAGCCATAAAAACTCTCTCCACAATCCCGAAGTGTCTCCATCGTATCCATCAAAGGAGGAATCTCCTGAAATCCGATGATTTCGGCTTCCAATCGATAAGCTACATGTTGTAGTCTCCATAACTGTCCCAACGTCTCCAGATCACTCAGTGACAATGGTTGAATGTTCATATCCGTTCCCCCGTCCGAAATACATTTGTATCTATCAATACCAAAAAGAGGCTGTCACAGGGACGAGCCTCTTTCTGTCCGGCCTCACCGGAAGGATTAGCGGTTCAGTACATCTGCAAGCAGTTGGTTGGCTAGAGCGGGATTCGCCTTGCCTTTACTTTCTTTCATAACCTGACCAACAAGGAAGCCAATGGCTTTTTGTTTACCAGCTTTATAGTCTTCCACGGATTGAGGATTATTCGCCACAACCTGCTCAACGATGGCAAGAATGGCACCTTCATCACTAATCTGCACAAGACCCTTCTCTTCAACGATCTGCTGTGGAAGCTTGCCGCTCTCCAGCATTTCCTTGAATACCGTTTTGGCGATTTTGCTGTTGATTGTGCCCTTCTCAAGCAGGCCAATCATCTCACCCAAGCCTTGACCTGTCAGTGGAACTTGAGTCACTTCAAGGTTGCTCGTATTCAGGTAACCCAGCAAGTCGCCCATGATCCAGTTGGATACGGACTTCGCATCCTGAGTGTATTTCAGACTATCTTCAAAAAGATCTGCCACAGCTTTGGAGGAGGTAATAACCTCTGCATCATAACTAGGCAATCCATAATCAGCCGTGTAACGCGCCTTGCGCTCGTCTGGAAGCTCCGGTATGGTAGCTCTGATCCGCTCTTTCCAGGCTTCGTCAATATGCAAATTCACCAGATCCGGGTCCGGGAAATAACGATAGTCATGCGCCTGTTCCTTACCACGCATCGACAGTGTTTTCCCTTGAGCTTCGTCCCAGCGACGCGTCTCCTGAACCACTTCACCGCCATCATCCAGAATCTCAGCCTGACGGTATTGTTCATATTCCAGACCACGCTGAACACCACGGAAGGAGTTCATGTTCTTCAGCTCGGCTCTTGTTCCCAGCTTCTCCTGTCCATGTGGACGCAAACTGATGTTGGCGTCACAACGCAGTGATCCTTCTTCCATCTTCACGTCCGACACATCACAGTACTGCATGATTGCACGCATTTTTTCAAGATACGCACGTGCCTCTTCCGGAGAAGAAATCTCAGGTTCGGATACAATCTCAACGAGTGGAGTACCGACACGGTTAAAGTCCACCAAAGACGCGTATCCGCCATCGATATGTGTAAGCTTCCCTGCATCTTCTTCCAAGTGAAGACGTGTAATGCCGATTCGTTTCGTTTCACCATTCACTTCGATATCAATCCAGCCATTCTCACCGATAGGTTGATCGAATTGCGAGATCTGATAGGCTTTGGGTGAATCGGGGTAAAAGTAGTTTTTACGGTCAAACTTGCTGACATCAGCAATCGTACAATTCAGGGCCATCGCTGCCTTCATGGCATAGTCTACCGCCTGACGATTCAGTACAGGCAGTACGCCCGGATGTCCGAGACAGACCGGGCAGGTATGCGTATTCGGCGGAGCTCCAAAAGCTGTGGAGCAGCCACAGAAAATTTTGGAGTTGGTATGCAACTCCACGTGGACTTCAAGTCCAACGACCGTTTCATATTTAGATGCGGACATTTCTATATTCCTCCGTTCCGGGCAGTCTACAGCTGCGGACGCTGCTTATGGAATTCTGTATTTTGTTCAAACGCATGCGCTACACGCAATACGGTTGTTTCATCAAAGGCTTTACCGATAATCTGCAGACCAACAGGCAATCCATCCGAGAATCCACATGGAATGCTAACAGCAGGTACACCAGCAAGGTTAACCGGAATAGTCAAAATATCGTTCAGATACATCGTAAGTGGATCATCCACCTGTGAACCCAGTTTGAACGCCGTAGTTGGTGCAGTTGGTCCGATAATCACATCATATTTGGCAAATACATTGTCGAAATCCTGTTTGATCAATGTACGTACCTTCTGTGCTTTCAGATAATAGGCATCATAGTAACCCGAGCTGAGTGCATACGTTCCGAGCATGATACGTCGTTTCACTTCCGGACCAAAGCCTTGACTGCGGGACTGATGGTACAGATCCAGCAAGTTATCCGGATTGTCAGCACGCACGCCATAACGTACACCATCAAATCGAGCCAAGTTGGAAGAAGCCTCTGAAGATGCCAGCAGGTAATACGTAGCCACCGCATATTCGGTATGCGGAAGGGATACTTCTTCCCATGTTGCCCCGAGCCCTTCAAGAACTTTCAATGCAGACAAAACCGTCTCTTTCACTTGTGGATCTACGCCTTCACCGATGTATTCCTTCGGAACAGCAATGCGAAGCCCTTTGACGTCACCTGTCAGTCCGCTCAAATAATCCGGGATTTCTACTTTTGCAGATGTCGAATCTTTGGCGTCATAACCAGCAATAGCTTGCAATACATAAGCAGAATCTTCAACATTTTTCGTCAAAGGACCAATCTGATCCAGGGATGATGCAAATGCAACCAATCCAAAGCGGGAAACAAGTCCGTACGTCGGCTTCAATCCAACAACACCGCAATACGAAGCAGGCTGTCTGATGGAGCCACCTGTATCTGATCCAAGCGTGAAGTATGCTTCTCCCGCAGCTACAGCTGCTGCCGAACCACCGCTGGAACCTCCTGGAACACGATCAAGTGCCCATGGATTACGTACAGGGGAGAAACTTGAATTCTCATTGGAGCCGCCCATGGCGAATTCGTCCATGTTGAGTTTACCAATAGTTACGGTGTCCGCAGCTTTCAATTTCTCGACAACTGTCGCGTCATACACCGGGTCGAAATTACGAAGGAATTGGCTACCACACGTCGTGCGCAGTCCGTTCGTAACGATGTTATCCTTAATGCCTACAGGCAGACCAAAAAGCAAACCTTTCTCCTCGCCGCTAACCAGACGGTCATCCAGTTGACGTGCACGAGCGCGTGCTTGTTCTTCATCCAGTGCCAAATATGCCTTAACTTTATCGTCATGCGCGCCAATGTTCTGATACGCCTGATCCACCAAATCGCTGACCGACAGCTCTTTGGCATGCAGCTTGTTATGTAACTCAGGCAACGATTGTTCAAATAAACTCACAGTTTTTGTCCTCCTTCCGGTTATCCGTTATTCCATTACTGCAGGCACTTTAAACTGCCCGTCTTCTTCTTCCGGTGCATTGCGCATCACCTGTTCAATCGACAGGCTTTCTTTGGTCTCATCTTCACGCATAACATTGCTTACGTGCAGAACGTGAGTGGTGGGCTCGATGTCTTCTGTATCCAGCTCATTCAGCTTTTCTGCATATTTTAAAATCGCGTTCAGCTGACCTGTCAGGGTCTGTTCTTCTTCAGCAGTCAAGTTGAGCCGGGCCAGCTTGGCCACATGCTGAACGTCATTATTCGAAATACTCATTAGCGGATGCCTCCTTCATTCGTTCTGATTCCCGAAACGACCTGAAACGAATCGCTCGTTTAACGGGCTAAAGTCTCAAGATAACTTTTTTCATTATAGGTGAGATAGTTCGACAATTCAATGCAAATGACCTGACAGGCTTCCGGGAAGCTAAAATCAAACTTATAAAATAAAAAAGAGCCGGCATCAGCCGACTCTTAAAATTCTAAATCCATGCACGCAGATTAACCTGCTTTATAAAATCCGCCTGTGACATAACATCGTTCGCGGTTTCCTCTTCCTCTTCCACAGCTTGAAAATCTCCGTTCATCAGATGATGAAACAGCTTCTCATTGTGTGTCGCAAGGGCGTAATCTATCAACGCTTCTCGCTCGACCCGCTCAGCTTCCTGCTTCAGCAGAACCTCTTCCAGATCGACGTCGCCGGATGGAACAAAAAAGTTCCGGTTCACCTGCGGCACTCGAAGCACGTAATCGAACGCATTGTCCGGATTCCGGTCATAAGCGATGATGAAACCATATTCCCCCACAGGAAGATTCTGCTCAAACGCATCCGCGACGATGACAACCTTCTCTCCTAATCGCAGCATCGTCTAACCTCCTGGTAGTCTATCATTAATATTTATTTGTATAGTCTACTAGAAAAGAATAACGATGTCTAGGAATACTAGAATTAAACAACATATTTGTGCAAAATCTTTTTTCCATTTTTAAAATGATGTTATTTCTGTTTCCGTACACCTGGCTTGCGCTGTGATCGAATCACGACAAACCAATATATTATAAGCGGCGTGGGAAATCCTGTGATTCCCCATAATCCCCATAACCAAGGGAAACGTCCACGTCTGCGTGCGTCCTGAAAGATCCATGTGCCCTGAACCAGAAGAAAAATGCCAAGCAATGTAAGCCACAGTGGAGAAATCTCATCCAATGAATAATGTATTTTATTCATGACGAACCTCCTTCCGGCGCCGTCCGGCCCAGATCACAGCCAAAATCACCGCGACAGCTGTACCAAGTGCCTGGATTCCCAGATAAAGAGCTGGAGCAGATACGAAAAATAATGCCCCGAAGGTAATGGCAAGTAATCCAACCAACCAGAAACATATCATCTCAATCCAATTGGCTCGACGTCTAATCTGTCTCCGTTCCCTGACTTGGGCTTCAAGTGCACCCAAAGAAGGAATACTTGTCGGATCAAATGCATCATCCAGCACTTTCATGTGTTGCTGCAATCGTTCCACAACTTCTTGTTCTTGTGCATCGTCTGATCTGCTCATCCTTATTCCAGCTCCTTTCTTAACTGACGGAGACCATAAGCTGTGCGTGACTTCACCGTTCCCGCAGGAATATCCAGCATTTCCCCGATCTCGTCATACCCGTATCCATAATAATGCTTCAGTAACACTGCAACACGATGTTCGGGTGTCAGTCTTGTCATCGCATCCATGACATCTGTCCATTCTTCATTCCGAATCTCAAGCTGCCAGCGGAATCGACGTACAGCCTGATCCCGAATGAGAGCAAGCCAGTTCTGTTCTCTCTTCTTACGTCTTGTCTTATCGATATAGATGCGGGTCGCAATGGTGATCATCCATGATGAAAAGGCAGACGTGCCATCATATCGATGGATATTTTCCATACAACGAATCATCGTATCTTGCACCGTCTCTTCTGCGAGGTTAGCGTCCATTGTCACTTTCACAAGATACTTATACACAAACGTGTAGTGACGTTGCAACAACGCTGCGAGTGCGCTATCGTCTCCCGATACTGCTCTGCGTACCTCTTCCAGCTCAGCTACCTTTATCATGAAATCACCTGCTTCCCGTTCAATCTGGAGTTAATACGACAGGCTCTGCAAAAACGTTCAATGAAATCAAAAAAAAAATTAAACCCGACAATTTCCCGGGCAATCAGACTTGATTCCGGTAATCTTGCAGCTTGTCGAACCACGGTTGGTTGCGGGCTCCGTTTCTTAAAACACGGCTTGTCCATATATTCTGCTGAGACTTCACCACTTCATTGGTCACGCTAGGGTTATGTATTAAAGCTCGCTCAGTACCTGTTTCTCTTTTCCCACTTTCCAATATGCGACGGTTTTCTTCAATGATCGGATACTCGACACGCTGATTCAACGGAATAACTCTTGTTTTCTCCACTTTGATATTCCCCACTCTCATGATCTATATAAGTTGAACTAAAGATTATTTACACTGACACTACGATGACAGAATAACCTTCCAATCGCTGTTATCCCCAGATTTTTTGATTCCCTTTTCTTAAAGTGAAAATCCGGTGATAGCGTATGCTTCCGATGCAGCTTTCTTTCAGAAAGCTTTTAGGCGAAGTGTATGCTTTCGGAGTAGCTTTCTTTCAGAAAGCTCGTAGCTTCGCTTTTTCAGTTTTTTTCTGTCCTCTCCGTTATTGTGTAAATGATTAGTTCAACTTATATACTATTTTTCTTAAACTCATCATTTCTAAATCAATCTGTACTTGCTATTGGTCTAAAACTGGCTTGCGATGAAGCGCATCTTGCATCTCTATGTAGCGTAAAAAAGGGCTAATTCTGTGATAAAAAGGGGCTGAAAACAAAAAAAGAACGCAAACCGGGTATAGACCACAGTCTGCGTGCTTCGCGAGGTTGGGTGTTTCTTGGTAATGCTTCAGTTAGATGATGCCTTAACGCTTGTAACAACTAATTGCTATTCTAATGAAAAAGTTGTCACTTGTCCAGACTTTCTTCACATATCATGTCGGATTATCTTGCGGACACGTAAGGATTGTTCTGTTTCTCATAACCAATGGTCGTTTTGGGACCATGACCTGGATATACTTTCACTTCATCAGCAAAGGTGTAAAGCTTGTTCTGGATTGAATCAATCAGATCCCGTTCACGCCCTCCTGTCAGGTCCGTTCTTCCCACACCCATGCGGAACAGCACATCACCGGCAAACAGGTCGTTATCACAAAGCAAACTTACACTGCCTGGTGAATGTCCAGGTGTATGGAACACTTTAAACGTATGACCAATCAGATTCAGCTTCTGCCCTTCGTCCATGGCATATTCAGCAGGATCTGTCGAAAGCGGTGGTGTCGCCTGTGGCCAATTCAAAGATCCATTTAATTTCGGGGTGGTCAGCCAGTCACTCTCCAAGTCATGAAGATAAACGGGACATCCCTTCAATTTACGGATCTCATCTACCCCGCCCATATGATCAAAGTGAGCATGAGTGAGGAGAATGGCTTCGATCTCCAAGTCTTGGATCGCCTTAAGCAGCGGCCCTGGATTCATGCCTGGATCGATAATGACGGCTTTGCCCGGATCATCTCCTTGTAGAAGATACGCGTTGGTCTGAAGCGGGCCTAGTGTAAACGTACGAATGTTAAGCATATCGGCTTAGTAACCCGAAATCAGTTCACGCAGCTCACGGATAATGGCCGCATGTGACTCCGTTCCTTCCCCATAACGTTTACCAATCTCTTGACGCGCTACAGCCAAATTTTCTTGATAATCTGCTGCTTCACGATCCGGATTAAGGCGTTTGAATTCAATCATGACTTCCTGTACATGCTGCGGACGAGGTCCCCACTGACCTAACACATGACCACCTGTATCTGCAAAAATAACGACTGGCACGGAACGGCCACCCATCGTCAGGAACTCATCCATCACTTCCGGATGGTTCTCCATAATCAGAACTTCTGTTGGAATTCCTGAGATTTCAAGCGCCTGGAACACAACCGGAATATTACGGACAACATCCCCGCACCAGTCAGCAGCCAGAATTAACACACGCAGATCATCGCGATGGTTCAGGCTCTCAAAGAACTCACGATCCTCTTCGTTCGACCAAGTAAAGCTATCATAGTTGGCCTGGAATTCACTTTGGTTCTTGGTCATACTCTCGATAAAATCTTTCGGTGGAAGACCTTTACCGAATTTGTGAGACAAGTTGGGTTTACCCATGACTAGACACTTCCTTTCTTTTTACGAACATTCATCCATTTAATAAGTACATAAACGATCATAAGGGCGAGAGCGACAAGCAAAATAGGCATAACATATGGTGCCGCTTTCTCATCAATATGCTTCCATTGATCTCCAAGAATCATCCCTAAATATATAAACAATGCAGTCCAAGGTATAACAGCGAGTGTAGTAAGCAAGATGAATTTGCCTGTGTGCATTTTCGTGATGCCAGCCGGGATGGAGATTGCATGTCTTACCACCGGAACAAAACGAGCCGTGAAAATGACACCTGTACCATACTTGCGGAACCACTCCTCGGAATGGTCGATGTGTTTTTTCTGGATGAGTATGTATTTACCGTAGCGTTCAAGTACAGGTCTGCCGCCATAACGGCCAATCCAGTAAATAAATAACTGGGCAATCACACCGCCCACCGTACCAAAAATCATAGCACCGAAGAAGTTGATATTACCTTGTGAAACGAGAAAACCTCCATACGCCAGCACAATTTCGCTTGGGATAACTTCCAACATTAATCCAAGCATGATTCCAAAGTACCCAAGACTTTGAATCCAATCGAACAATTGGCCAACAAGGTTATGAATAAAGTCCATCTCAACCCTCTTTCTCCATCCTGATTGGCGGTGCCCCTCCGCACCATGGATGTTCGTCCCTATTTTATCACAGGGCTGTGGACGTTGCTACTTCACGAGGTTGGGATAGTGTCCCGTTCGCAGCAGTCCGCATATGGTATGGGGAGAGGAGCGTGAGAAGATGTCACACAAGTCAATACCCGGTTCTCCGCCGGTCAAACATACGCAATCTGGTCAAAACCTTCCTTCCGCCAGAGGAATTCGCAGAGCATGCAGCAAGGAATTGTACCGGACAGCCAAAAGGCTAAAAGTATATGTCTCTCCCGAACGGATGAAACAGGCGGAAGAATATTATTACGGTAAAGTGATCACAAATCTGCTCTGGATTGGGGAGAATCGCGATAACCGCAAGAAATTATGTGAGTGGTGGAACAAGGATGTCAGTGCAGAGATCGCCGCGATGTGGGAAGTAGACGTTGAACCATTAAAAGATGCGTTTCAGCACGCATTTGGCGGTTATCGTCTGTAGATTATGGAGGAATGAGGCAGATAGCTGTGTCTTCAAACCTACTGAAAGACGCAGCAAAGCTGAAGCGAATCTTAAGCGAATCTGAACATGTTAAGAACGGGTGAGGGCACGGGCACTGTGTCCTTAACGTGTGATGTTAATGCCCCCTTCACGTACGAGCAAGCGATAGAGACCACATAAATGCGAATTGCTCACTTATGATGTAAAGCTTCGCTCTGGCCGGAGTTCAGGGTCGTCCTCTGGCTTGCGGATCGAGCAGAGCATGGAGCCGACCACCATGGGGAGCATGAACATAAGCTGGGATTATATTTTCATGCTAATGCTCATAACTCATACTCATACTCATGCCCATGAGCGGTAACGAATCTGAGGCGTCTTATTCAAGGATTTGAAGCACTCTTAGAAATCTAAGGAATCTGAGACACGTTATATCGGAATTTTTGGACTTTTATAGGGTTTTTGTTAGGGAATTTCCGGAAATAACGTGTCTGATGTTCCTTACAATTTAAAAGGAGGAGCTAAAGGCCAAATAAGACGTCCTGTGTTCCTTAGAAAAGCGCATACCCATCCGCGAGGAGCAGCCAGCTTGGACTCCAAGACTTTTTAAACGCTGACATCCATCATCATATAGCTTGGGTAAACGTCAAGATCCAGCAGTGATTCAAGGGCTCCGCTTGGTCAACTCTGGAGTGAACGGAGGAGAAGAACCCGAAGCAAGCCTGCGCAGGTTCTCTCCATAGCCTGGAGCATGTTCTTCCAGTACAAAACGACGATCATTGCGAACGTTTCCTGCTTCCACTTCCTCAGCCAACAGTTGATACCGTTCATACATCTGTACACCAGCGGCGGCAGTCTGTCGGGCTCGATCCGTGAATCCTGCCTTCCATTCCCGCCGCGTTGCCTGCTCCATCCAATACAAAGCCGTGGATTGGCCAATGCCATCATACCGATTCAATGTGATCGCTTGTTCAAAATATTCTCCAGCTTGCTGTCCTTCGTCGAATTGGGCTGCCAATCGTCCCAGTTCGATGTAAATCTGAGGGTGCATCGGGGAATGGGACAAGCTGTTTAAAAGGAGTGTTTCTGCTTCTCGTCCCGGGAGCGTTCGCGCAAAGGATATCACGATATCCGCCCGATTCGGGTTAGACTGAAGAGCAGCCATAAGATGCACCTTCTGTGCTGGAGTGCCATCCGGTTCAGACATCGCCTGACGGTACTGCACTTCTGCTACGGCATATCGAGAGGTCAACCAGACTGTTCCACCAATCCAGAAAAGGATGATCATCACTGTGGATACCCTTATTAGCCGAGCAGTTACTCGCTGAAAAATATGAAAGAAGGAACGCATCGGGACAGCTGATGGGTGGGATTGGGTTGATAAATATCGCAAGAAAAGAGATCTGGATTTAGATCTCAATTTAGATCCCGATTTGGATCTGACAGGAGTGTATTTCACAGTTACGCTGGATCGCTGGACCCCCTCTGTTTCCGTCTTCAATGCGACTGCCCAGGCACCGAGCCAGATGAAGAGCATCCAAAATAGTGTAAAGCTCCAGTCAAAGTCCATCGCCCCATGCAGGCCAAAAACAAAAACGGAGGGAAAGAGCTGCGGTGCAAAATGAAAGATGCTTCGCAGGGTGAGGAGAAACCACCCTGCGACAAGCACGATGCCGATCATGCCCGTGTCCAGGGCGAGATCGAGCAGGCCGTTGTGGACCTCGCCTCCGACATAAGGCGAGGATTGAATGGCGCGGAACATGTTGCGCCATGTATCTCCCCCGTGGCCGAGCCATGCGGCCTCGGTCCACAGCTGGAGGGCGTCCCGCCACATCTGTAGGCGGGACACCCCAGTGCCGACACCCGCCGCGAGGCGATCGGCGGTGGAGGCCACGGCCATCAGTGCGGCGGCGGCTCCCGCCAGCACGATGGCCGTCAGGGCAGCGGCGCGCGGAGCCTTGGCGGCGTCGCTGTGCCATAGACGGCACAGCAGCAGCGTGCCGAGCAGCGCAGCTGCCCATGCCCCGGCCAGTACCAGCAGGCCGGGCACGGGTGCAGGCGCCAGCTGGGCAGCAGCCAGCTGGCGGTATAGCCAGGCTGCGCACGCCAGTGGCGCGGCCATGGCCAGCAGCAGCGGCAGGCGGGCACCGCGCCGCTGCAAAGCAAAGGCGGCGACCGCGGCGCAGCCGGTCGCCAGCCAAGCGCCGCGCGACTCGCTCAGCAGGAGCGCGGCTTGCGCAGGCATGAGCGGCAGCACTGCCGCGATGAGTCGCCCGGCCGGCACAGGCCGGGCTATGACTCGCGCGGAGGCTGTCAGCCGCTCCAATGCGTACATGCCAACAATGGCACCGTACGCATTCGGGTACTGCAATAATCCGCCGAGCCTTGCTCCGGCGGAGCTGATCTCGGGGTCAGCAGTCCGCATCACCCCGAAGGGCAGCGGCAATATCCCGCACACGGCAAAGATGCCGCTTAGCACAAGCAAGCCGCCTGCCATCTGCCAACCGCAGGCTAACCAACGCGCACCATTCGTGCGCGCAGCCAGTATTGCGGTGAGCAGAGTAAACATCCCAAGCAGGCTCCACCGCAGCATCTCATCCATGCTGCCCTGTTTACTCACCGAGCCTGCCCACGCATGTACCCCAAAACATGTCATCATCCCCAGCGGCCACAACACCCGCAATATTCCCGGGATTCGAATCATTCGCCAAACCATTCGTTCATTGTTCCCTAGCCAATGTACCGGTGACAGAGGTACTTGTTTTCTTCCTTGCTCCTGCTCTTTCTCTAGTCGAATACCTACAAGGAAAAGCAAAAACATAATCAATATGCTTCCTCCTGCGATCAGAATGACCGGATACAGATCAGCCGAATAGTACAGTCCCCGACTTAGACATCCTGCAAGCAGCAAGACAATGGAGAGTATGCCCAACCCAACAGTCCACCCAGATCCTGAATAACGTTTACACCTCAAACTTTGGGGAAAATCCCCTGATGCATCGGTCTGAATAGCTCCATTTGGATTATTTTTATCATCTTTTTTATACGTATCATCTTTGTTGTATGTATCTTCCCTATTATATGTACTATCTTTACTACCCTTATTGTCCCCATTACATAAGTCCCTGTTATCTACAGATTCTGTACCATTTGCATGGTGAGACCCTTCAAACGCCTGTTCCATCACTTCCTCATTCGCCGCATACCCTCGTCTATACCTTACAACTCCCTTATGCATTGTCCTATTCTTCATCCTTATACACCCTCCTTCCTTCCAGCACTCCATATGCATAACAAAAAGACAGAAGATCCCGATAACGGGTCCTTCTGCCTGATATACATCTGAAAGTTATAATGTTGATTGCTACGAAGTATGTGCATAGAATATCATTTTACATTCAGGGACCCTAATTGCAGTATGTCCCTGGATTGGCGTTGGCACACTCAGCAAAGGTCGCAATTTGCGGAATCTTGAACGGTTTCTTTGCTCGATTTTGATTTCCCGTTGGCCTGCTTGCCATCGCCAGGAAGCAAATCGGCACAAGCCCGCTCCAAATATGGATCAGCATGAATGAAATCACGGAAAGCTGTGTATTCATTCCACATCTCCGTCACTTCGCCAGCCTGACCGCGAACAGCACGAATCAATATGTTTTTAGGCGTATTCTCCATATCGATGAATTCAAGCAATTGTGTCTTGTATCCCATCAGATCAAGCAACTTGGCACGAATCCCATCCGTAGCCAGTGCGGAAAAACGTTCCTTGAGGATGCCATGGGACAACAACGGATTCATCACGGAAGCCTCTACTTGGTCAAACAGTTCATGCTGACAGCAAGGAACAGACAGAATAACAGAAGCCCCCCAACGAACTGCCTTCTCCAAAGCAGCATCGGTAGCTGTATCACAGGCATGCAGCGTGACAACCATATCCACTTCATTCAATTCATCGTAGTCCGCGATGTCTCCAACCAGAAACTTCAGATCGCCATAATGCAATCGATTAGCCAGATCATTACAGTGTTCAATTACATCTGCCTTCAAGTCCAACCCAATAATCTTGAGTGAACGCCGTTGTTGTACAGACAGATAATGATATAACGCAAATGTCAGATAAGACTTGCCACAACCAAAGTCAACGATGGTCAGTGGACGTCCTTCCGGCAGATGTGGTATGACATCCTGCACCATTTCGAGGAAACGGTTGATCTGTCTGAACTTGTCATACTTGCGGGCCAGCACACGACCTTCTTCGTTCATAATACCAAGTTCAACGAGGAACGATACGGGTACGCCTTCTTCTAATACATATTGCTTCTTGCGATTATGCGACAGATCCACCGCAGTTTTGGAAGCAGATTTGGTCAGAATGGATACTTTATATTTTTTGCTGATCAAAATTTGATAGTCTGCCTCGGTCGTACAGAGCAGCCCTTGACGAAACGTCTCTTCGCATAACAAAGTCATGCGCTCAGCCGCTTCAGCCGGAGTCAAATTCTCGTGCAGCACTTTGTTGTTATAATGAAATGCAAATTGATAATGCAGCTGATTCTTCAGTGTCACCGGCTTGACTTGCACTTTGGTATACGAGACATTGTCCCGTCTGCGCAGCTGGCTCCAGGTCGCTGTAATCAGCGAATTCTGTTCAAAGATGTCTTGTATAAGCTTTCGCAATGAATCCACGGGGTACATCTCACTTTCGATTTGGTTTGGTCAACCGTTACCATACCACAATTCCGTTCCCTCTCCAAGTAAAGGCATGTAACAGGCCTTGATCCAATCCATATTTTATGAGTTCATCTCTTTACGACTTAGTTCAGCTAGTCCCTCTTCAACTTCGTTCCGTGGCAGACCGCCCTGCTCCAGTTGTTCATCCGTGAGTGGGCTCAACCTTTCATAGAATGCCTGTACATCATCTCGGTAGCTCACCGGGAATTCAGCACCAAGCTGTAACAGCCTGTACCAACTGTTCTCTGCCTGGTCGTAATGTCCTTGTTGTTCACGATACAGGGCAAGCTGTCTTTCAGTTCGAGCAGGAAGTTCATATTCTTTCGTAAGCCCCAACACACCCTCCACCCGTTCCGGTGCGTCCAACAACTTGGGATTAGCGCCATGATTCAATGCATACAGGTAGAAATGAAGTGATCTCATCAATCGAATGACAGCCTCATCCTCTGCGTCCATTCTCTCCTGATCATCGATACCTTCCACTTTGGCCTTCTCTTGATAGATGTAAGCCTCTTCTTCAATCAGCCTCGCGGCTTGCTGCAGATTATCTACCTCAATCATTCCGCGAAAACGGAACATTTCAATAACATCCTCTGCTGGCAATGAGTTCAGTAGAGATAAGTTCAACCCAAACTGCCTGCGCATCAGCTCATCCAGTTCAGACAATGCCTCGGTGTGCTTACGCTGCTGTTTGAGCGTGAACACTTTGCCTATTGCTTCAGTCATTTCCTCCATCATACGGAGCAGATAATCTTTTCTGAACATGCTGTATGCCCCCTCATCATTCGACCCTATACATTCAATCGTTCTCATATCGTTCCTTTATATTTATTTTAATTCATGCCATGACAAAAAGCCAAAAACAAGACACACGTGTCTTTGCTCTGGCCATGAACACACTAAACCCCTGCCTATCCCAAAGGGACGTGGCAGGGGCTCGGTTGAAATGGAACTGGGTACTCCTCCTCCACAAGAGGTTGAATCATCCAGGAACCAAACTATATTCTAATTATATCAACATAAATCACTTCATCAATTACTTCGATAATCCAGCCATAAATTGTTTAATGACCTGAATTAATTCTTCAGGAGCTTCATACATGCTCATATGACCTGCACCCGCAATCACGGCTTGCACGATATGTGGCTTGTCACTTGTAAATGTGCGTTCTGGCGGGATAACAGCATCCTTCTCTCCCGCAACCAGCAATACAGGTAAAGGTGTAGCCGATAACACATCGCGGCGATCCGGGCGTTCTCGCATAGCAAGTGCAGCACCAACAGCACCTTGAGGAGCAGTCTGGTATCCAATTTCCTTCACACGTGTTACATGCTTAGATAGCGATTCCACATGTTCCGGTGCAAACAGTCCGGGAACCAGTCCATCTACAAAATTCACGATACCTTCGGTCTGAATGGTGGATACAGCGCGCAGGCGTTTTTCCTTGGCTTCTTCACTGTCCGGATAGGCTGTCGAATGAATCAGACCAAATGCATTCAAACGCTCCGGGTGACGTTGTGCAATCGAGAGCGCAATGTATCCCCCCATCGAGTGTCCCAGAAGGACCGCTTTTTCCACATTCAACTCATCCATCAACTGTAATACATCGTTGCCCATCTGTTCGATGGTATAACTTCCTACAGGTGCATCTGTTTTTCCGTGTCCACGCAGATCAGGTACGATACAGCGATAACTGCGTGCCAGTTCAGGTACGACCTCATCCCAATACGATGAACTGCCACAGTATCCGTGGAGCAAAATGAGTGCTTCTCCCTTACCTTGTTCGGCATAACAAATCGTCGTTCCATCACACATCACTTTTTCCATATGAATCCCTCTCTCTGCGCGAATTAAATAATTCAGGTTGTATATTATTAAGCCTACATATCATGAATGAAACGTTTGTCTACATTTCCATGCTTCAATTGCGGCGTCTGCAATCGTTCGGGACATCCCCATGACCAAGTGAAGCGAGGTCATCTGCAAAATGGAATAGGGCCTTGGTCCATTCGCATTAACCACAGCTGCTACACTGTATTGTCCAACAGGGGGTAGCTTGCCTCCGACCGATTGGGCCGGAATGAGTGGGTTATTCGAGAGATAGTATGTACCTACCGCCTGCTTTGGACCCAGACATGCATCAATCGCTATGATGGCATGGTGTGCAGGAATAAGTGCCAATTTCTTTTCCAGCGTATCTGCATCACAAGGGGAAGACAGCGTGCCAATCACGTTCTCCATTCCGCTCTCTTGCAGTAAACTTCCTGTCAGTGGACCCAGAGCATCCCCGGTGGAACGATCAGTACCGATGCAGACAAACGTGATTTCAGCTGGAGAATGAAGTTGAACGATGTTTTTGAAAAATAAGACCAGATTCTCTGCAGGCACGCCTTTGCGGACTTCCCTTCCTTGATGGCGAACCATTTCTCGCTTATACGCTGCCAAGCTGTATTCCCTCCAGTGCACTCAGGTTTCCGTTAAATCCTGTTGTTGTATCCATCATTGTAACCGATGCTTGGTTTCCTCGCAAAAGCATTAGCCTGAGCGCTTCCAATCATGATACAATAACAAGAGTTTCCGATACGGAAGGGATGAACTTAACGATGGATTTAACACAAGCAACAGCAGCCAATATGGAATATATGATTGAAGCGATCAAAACCAAACTTCGTATGGCAAGCGGTGCCGCCATGCAAGCTTCTTCATTCCCACTTGAGAAATATGAAGATCTGTTTGACCTGTATGAAATGATTTTGAGCAAGGAACATCTCAGTATCTCTGAAGTGGAAGCTGTCGCTTCGGAACTGGGTAATCTTCGTAAATCTTAAGCCAAAAAAGGACCTGTTTTCCACATCACCGTGGGAACAGGTCCTTTTTCGCATGTTTATCCTTAAGGCAGGTCAACCAAAACAAATTCGGCAGGTTCACTGTCTGTACTCGTGATTTGCAGATCACAGCTTTTGCGAATTCGTGCGGCATCCCCCGGCTTGAGGTTGAAGTTACCATCCGAACAATGAATCTCCACATGTCCACTGATCAGGAAAAGATGTGTCCGTCGATCTTCGTGTTGCGGGTACATCAACTTTTTCCCGGACTCCAAATGGGACAGATAACAGGTTACATCCTGGGAAATAGGCAATGCGCCTTCGCTTCCCTCGCCCCCTTGCCCGGATACAATCGGACATAGACGATTCAAATGCTCCTGCGGCTCTATTCTCCGATTCGTATAGGAAGGTTTCAGCATACGCTCCGATGGCAAAAACCACATCTGGAGGAAACGTACCGGTTCATCCGCTGACGGATTGGTCTCGGAGTGTTCCACTCCCGTACCCGCACTCATCACCTGGACCGTTCCCGGTTCAAGCAATTGTTCTGTTCCCATACTATCCGTATGTTTGAGTGTACCTGATATGACATAACTGACGAGTTCAAGATCATGATGTGGATGTTTCTTAAAGCCTTCTTGCGGCATCAGCGTGTTTTCATTATGAGCCAACAGACAGCCAAAATGGGCATTGCTTGGATCATCATAATCCGCAAAGGAAAAGCTGAATTCACTGTGTATCCAACCTCGATCCGACGTGTGCCTTTCTTCCGATGTCACCACTTTAATCATGTTCATCCACCTCCAAGGGTTTAGAGCTGCCACATTACCGCGGCAGTCCATGCGTGTATATGAATTGTATAGATGAATACCAGTTGGTATGTCATCTTTACCCGGGGTCCGGCAACTCTAATCACGCCCCTTCTTAAGGTTATACGCTATCTTCAAGTGAGTGAAGAATGAACTCACTATCTGCATGACCTACAAGGGTACCCGCATCATTTCGGATGTCCGAAGGGAACACTTCAGCCAATCGTGCAATGGTTCTCTCATTGGAATAACCAATCTGTCTTAGGATGGATTGAGTGATGAAAGCCCACTCTTCCTCGGAACCATCAAGCACCTTGAAGGTGATTCCCAGTCTTTCTTTTTTCAGGCCAAAACCGAATACCCCCTTGAATCCACCCTTCGCTACAATGTTATTGTCTTCCAGCAGCACTGAATCTACACGCTCCGTGCCACCTACCATCAACGGATGTTCATTCATAGCTGATGTTATGGTCTCTACAGCTGTTCTTGTGGAAGGATCAGCGATAAGATCCGGACAAGCGAGCTTCAGATAAGCGTTCGACAATGCCGACAACGGCAAAGAAAATACCGGAAAGCCGCAGCCATCCGTCCCAAGCTTAATCTCTTTTTCCTCAATACCTGCCAGGTCGGCAAAGGTTTCAAGAATTTCTCGTTGTACCGGATGTTCCGGTTCAGCGTAACTGCCCAGATCAACCTGCTTCATCTGACTGTACCCCAGAATTCCCAGATGTTTTCCGGAGCAGTTGTGCAAGATGCGTCGTTTCTCTCCTTGTGCACGTAACCATTGATTACGGCTTTCTTCATTAAGCGGATAGCTTGGTGCACAGATCAGGCATTCTTCTCCCAATCCAATTTTACCGGATAACTGCTCCAGCACCCGAATGTGTTCCGGTTCCGAACGATGCGAAGAGGACATGATGGCAATCTCCTGTGCTGATAGGCCATAGTGACTGGCAATTCCTGCCCGAATACCTGGAATGGCTTGAAAAGGTTTGGCAGATGAGCGAGTGAACGCTCTAAAATGAGGGTCACCAGCCGAGTATACGATTCGGCCATACTCATCCGTAATACTTATGTGTCCGTAATGGGCGCATTCCATAACGCCTGCACGGTATTCTTTAATTAACAAGGCACTCTCCATGCGAGTTCTCTCCTTTGTGCTCCCGATTTCATCTCTGCTTTGCGTCACGACGCCGCATGGGATATCTTAAATAGTATAGTACAAAATCGACGTTTTTACAGTTTTTTCGACAGGCGTTTCGGGTATAGCTTTATCATCTATGTTCATCTACTACAATAACTGAAGGAGAAACTCATTATGCCGCGCAAAACGTATTCACCAGCCTCATTCAGTTCAAATTCCGGTACGTTATTACGTCCACTCTTCAACTGGGGGTTGGCTGGTCTGGCCCTCAGCGCATCGGTCGTATTTATCCTGGCAGGTCTGGGTGCCTGGTTGGGTGCTGATGTTATTATTCGTCTGGATGATCAAATTCAGCAATTATTTTATCTGAATTCAGATTCACGTCTTCATCTATTCCCTTACACTGCATTCATAACCGCACTGGGCTCATTCAAAATCTCTGCTGTGGCTGCAGGAGGTTTTGCTCTTCTTTTCTTCATTCAACGCAGTCCAAGGTTTGTTGTATATGGATATGCGCTCACGGGAAGTTTTGCCATGATGTGGATTCTGAACACCTTATTGAAGGAATTTTTCAGACGAAGCAGACCTGAACTGGATCATCTGCTGGTCGTTCACGGGTACAGCTTTCCAAGCGGACATGCCATGATCTCCATGGGCTTTTACGGCATGCTCTTTGTAATCTGGGCCATTGAACGACAGCGACATAACTCTTCCGGTGTGTGGCTTCCTGTTCTATGTGGTATTAGTTTTATTTTCTTGATTGGCCTCAGCCGGATCATGTTGGGCGTTCATTATCCTACAGATGTATTTACTGGATTTACTGCTGGATTGGCATGGATCTTCTGCATGGTTAAAGGCATTAAACAAAGCCACTAAAGAATCAATTCCTCTGATTTCCAGTTCATTCATCCTCATCTTTATTGTTTCACAGGGTTGCACGGGGTTTATATACGAAGTAAGCAAACGCGAACAGACAACATCCTACATCAAGTTTAAAGGAGGCGGTTGTTATGTGGGGCATCATTATCAGCATTGTGATGGCTGTCATCATCGGTTTGATCGGAGATGCACTTGCCGGTCACAACATGCCTGGAGGCATAATCGGTGCAATGATTGCCGGATTTGCCGGAGCCTGGCTGGGAGCACTCTTGCTTGGTAACTGGGGACCAGTTATCGGTAACTTTGCCATTATCCCTGCCATCATTGGTACAGCGCTCTTTGTTTTCTTGCTGGGGCTTGTGTCCAGACTGCTAAGACAGGCTGCCTGATTCGGGCAACAAGGTGTTCGTTGTTTCGTATTTGTTTCTTAATTTGAAGAAGGAGTGATTAGACATGAATAAAGCAGAAGAGCAATATCCTGTACAGACGGGTTCGACTTTCGCAAAAGGTATTTTCATCGGGGGTTTGCTGGGAGCTGCAGCAGCACTACTCTTTGCGCCTAAACCGGGACGTGAATTGCGTGGTGACCTTTCCGAGAAAGTGGGCATCGTTACTGACCGCACCAAAGAAGTGGCAACTGTTGTAGGTGACAAAGCCTCTGAACTGGCTAAAACGGTCTCTTCCAAAACTTCCGACATTGCAAAAACGGTAAATCAAGGCCGCAATGATGTAATGGACTCTGTGAGAAAAGCGTCCGCTGATGTGGCTAACGAAGCATCCCGTGCATCTGATGAAGTGGCTGCCGCTTCCGTTGAAGCGAAGGAAGATGCACGTAAAGAACTTAACTCGACTAGCCTGTAAGGCGATACAGATCGAGTGACTAATAGCCAGCTGCACTCCAGCTGGCTATTTTTTATCCAATGAGAGTTGAGGAGGACAAATAATATGAGTAAAGTTACAATCAACGGTAATACTCCAATTACGGGAGGAACACCGGCACAGCAGTATGATACAAGCGAGCACCCTTTTGAATTGCGTCATGAGGTAAAGCGATTGAACACCCGTCTGGACCAGATTGCGGACAGTCTGGAGAGAGCACAGATCAAGGATATTATTGAGAATTACAGCAGTCCCAAAAAGCGGATTATTACCAATTTTACAGCGGGCATGGCACGAGGTCTCGGTCTGACTGTGGGTACCTTTGTTGTTCTCGGTTTGCTGGCATTCATTCTCAGCCAATTCGTGAATATGCCAATTGTGGGCCAATATATCGCTGACTTGCTTGGTTATATTGAAGATTACAAAAACTAAGAGGACTAACCAACAGTAGGCTATCCCTTACGTTTTTCCGTTGCTCCTTTTTTCTCTGTCTCTTCAGCTGAAGGCTGTGAGGATTTCACTTTGAGCAGATCTCCTGTCCAGCCTTTCATCATCAGCCATACATACATGCTGATCATGCTTAAGATAATGACAACAAGGACCAGTACAACTCCCCATGATTTGTCGATAAAGGGCAGGTTCTCAAAGTTCATCCCCCATATCGCGCCAGCTGCCGTGGCAGGTATGAACACAGCAGTAACAATGGTCAGCGTCTTCATGATCTCATTGCCACGTACACCGGAGATCGCATTATCAATGGAGATTAACGTATCGATCTCTTTCTCGTAGTGACTAAACAAACGTTCCATTCGCTCTACTCGATGTTGGAGCTGCTGGAAATATCGATTTTCGTTGATTTCACTGAGATAAGCCTCATGGGCAGCAGCCATCAGTTCCGAATAGGGGATAAACAGATTGCTCCAGTATAACAGTTCAAATCGGGCGGCCAAAATCTGGTCCATTAAAGTTCGGGCATTGCGGGATTCCATCTTCCGTTCCAGATCACGCAGGTTCATCTCAAAATGATCCATCCCCACATGGTAGTAATGCAGTATAGCTCGAAAAAGTACAAACATCCCGTCCCTGGCTTCACTACATTGCTGTAACATATGGGCACGTTCATCCGTCTTCATAATGCCTCGTGTATTGTCATCCATATTCAAGGTAACCAGGTTATTGCGATCGACATAGAAAAACATCTGATTATCTTGACGTTTGTCATCTCTCTCATTCTTGACTGCATACAACAATGAACCAAATATGACTGGTTCTGTACCATTCACGAAACGGACGGACAAATAATTCGATTCCACTTCCGGAATCTTATGAAGCCAATACCGCATATCCGGAAACGCCTCTGTCAGCTCCCCCAACGCATCGTTCATGCTATCGGTGTCAGGCGCAACCCAATCCCACCATTGCCAATGGCCCGAGCAAGATAACTTGTCGCGGCGAGCTTCCAACTTGATTTGGTTCACAATCACAATATCCACTCCTGCACTCATGTTCTTCATTGCATACCCATCTTTTTGATCCCAAAAAGGACACGTATGCATTTCAGCGCATTGACGTGTCCTTCTTTATGCCGTACTCAACAACATTAGGGTTCCATTTTTCATAACATTGAAGCATTAGACATGATCTGTTTCAGTTTCTCTGTAGCTCGCTTCTGAATCCGAGATACACTCATCTGTGAAACACCAAGCTTCTGGGCAATTGCCCGCTGAGATTGGCCATCCTGGAATGCTAGAATAAGTACCTGCTGTTCTTGTTCCTTCAATTGTCCCAATGCCTGTTGCAAGTCCATCCGTTTTTCGACCGAATCATAGTCATTCACATCTGCACTGATCAGTTCTCCCAATGTTGCTGCACTGTCATCCTGAGATAAAGGAGAATCCAGTGATACATAGTGGTAACATTCCCGACCAGCCAGAACTTCAATTGTCTCTTCTGCAGTCAGATCAAGGTATTCAGCAATTTCGTTCACACCGGGTGAGCGCTCCAGCTTAACGGTTAACTCATCGATGGCATGTTGCACAAGGGCTCCCTTTTCCTTAATCCTCCGGGGCACCTGAATATACCAGGATTTATCACGCAAGTAGTTCTTCATATGACCGATCATGCTCTTCATGGCATAAGGTTCAAACGGAATACCTAGGTTGATATCGTATTGCTTAAGCAAACGAATCAAAGCCATCTGCCCGGTCTGATACAAGTCTTCGTATAGATCGGGGCGATTCCGAGCGATTTTACCTGCTGCCATCTTGACCATTGGTTCATATTTACGGATGAGAACTGTTGCAATTTCATTATCTAGGGTCTGCTGGTATTCCCAGATCAAACCTATAGCTTCAGACATGGACTCTGGGGGAGTCACTTTTTCATTCATACTTTCTCCTCACTTCTTGCAAGACGTTTTACGAGTACTACTTTCGTACCTTTGCCCGTCTCACTTTCCACACTGACATCGTCCATCAAGGCTTGCATCAGGTAGAACCCAAGTCCGCCAATCTGTGCTTCCGTCAGTTCTTTGTCGTGTAGACCGGCACGTGACACAGCAGGGTTCATGTTCTCGAAGCTGGCACCTTCGTCCTTGACAATAATGGACAATGTTTCGCCATCCACTTCGAATACAACTTCAACCATGCCGCCTTCGTGTGAGTAGGCATACAATACAGAGTTGTTACAGGCCTCGGATACAGCAACTTTCATATCCTCAATGTCTTCGTAGGAAAATCCCATTTTGGATGCTACTCCATAGAGATTGAGTCTTACAATATCAACGTAATCAGCTGTCGCAGGTAAATTAAGGGTGACTCTTTGAACTTCTGCATTCATTCCTTTTTCGATCCTTTCCTATTGGGAATTCTTCTGTGTGACAAAGAATTTGGCGATGCCCGTCATGTCAAAAAGTTTCTGAATCTGCGCAGGAACTTCCTGTACTTCAAAGCGAGCTTCCATTCCATGTCTGGCCTTCAGAACAGATAACAGGATACCAATCCCTGTACTATCGATATACTTCAATTCTTTCATGTTAATCACAAGATCCTGTTCCTTGTTATCCACGAGCGGCTCCATCACCAAGCGGAAGTCAGGAGCAACCGACAAATCCAGTTCGCCAGTCAGATACACCGTACACACGCCGTCCTGAGTTTCAGTTCTTGCATTGAATTTTTCATTTTTATTTGTATTCATTAGACATCTCTCTCCTGATCAATGGTTTCCTTACCTAATAACCCAACTTCAGCACGAGTGAATCAGAAAGAAGTTTGGAAAATGTTTCAATTGGCCTGATTCATGGCTGAAGGGCCTGGGTCTAACATTTGTCGTTGTTTCTGAAACTGGGCTATTTTCTGTTTTACATTGCCCATTTTCACCGGTTTACTAATATAATCATCCATGCCGGCAGCAATACAGCGTTGCTGAATACCTTCCATCACGTTAGCAGTCATGGCTATAATGATTGGCTGATTAGACTGGGACAGACTCTCTCGAATCCGCCGTGTACATTCCAAACCGTCCATCACAGGCATCTGCAGATCCATAAACACATAGTCATAGGGATAACGGCTGCCGTTTACCATATCGAGTGCGCTCTGTCCATCTTCAGCAATGTCTGAGAGCAACCCCAGCTTACCAAGCATAATCGCCATCAACTTCTGGTTGATCGGATGATCATCCACAATTAATACCGTAGGATATTTATTCTCATTTTTCACATCCGTTGGTTTCTCTTCCCCGTTCCCCTGGACCAGTTCAGTTTCTACATAACGTTTCGCCTGAATTGTAAATACAAACGTTGCTCCCCGTTGCTCTGTTGTATCCAGATAGATCTGTCCACCCATCATTTCAACCAGAGTCTTGCATATTGCCAGTCCTAAGCCAGTTCCACCGTATTTACGTGTCATGGATGTATCCAGCTGGGAAAACGGCTGGAACAGGCGATCAACTTTGTCTGAAGCGATACCTATCCCGGTGTCTTTAACGGCAAACTCCAATGCCATTTCTCCATCCTCTTCTTCCTTAACTGACACGATCAGATAAACTCCACCCTGATCGGTAAATTTGATCGCATTGGCAATAAGATTCAAGAGAACCTGACGGAGCCTTGCCATATCTCCATAGATTAATTCAGGCACAGAATCTTCCAGGAAATAATCCAGTTCCAGATTCTTTTTGCCTGCTTCTGCAGCAAACAATCCCAACACTTCCCGAATACAGGAGACAATCTCAAAAGGATGCTCTTCCAGTTCCATTTTGCCGGATTCCATCTTGGTAAAATCAAGAATGTCATTGATAACCGTGACGAGTGCATCTGCACTGCGACGAACGATGTCTGCATATTCCTTCTGATCTTCCCTCAGTTCCGTCTCCATCAGCAGATCAACCATACCGATAACTCCGTTCATCGGTGTACGAATCTCATGACTCATCATTGCCAGGAACTCTGTCTTTGCATTGGCTGCAATTTCTGCTTCTTCCTTGGCCTGAATGAGTTGTTGGTTCATCTTCTCCAGTTCCTGTGTCTTCTGGTGAAGAAGCATGGTCTGTGTCTTCAAACGTTTATTGGTGATAAACATCTCCACAAAGCCCTCGATTTTGGATTTCAAAATCTGAGGAATAAATGGCTTAACCATGTAATCAATGGCCCCGGCTGAATATCCGGCAAACAAGTGCTCCGCTTCTCTGCTATTGGCAGAGATGAATATAATCGGCACATCCTTGGACTTGTCCCGTGCCTTAATTAACTTTGCTGTCTCAATTCCGTCCATTCCAGGCATCTGCACATCGAGAACGATAACCGCAAATTCGTCTTTTAGCAGACAGCGGAGTGCCTCTTCTCCGGAAGTTGCCTTAACGAGTTTATATTGTTCCGATTCCAGAACTGCTTCAAGAGCAAGCAAGTTCTCAGGGCGGTCATCTACCAATAATATGTGGATTGGTTCATTGAGCCCCATGGCTAACCCTAACCCCCTATTTGATCTTCCGGTATATTTTTTCGGTCCGGTCTAACGGCTCATAGGTATCACTGAACTCTGTAAAATGTATCGATTCTTTCGACCCCAGAACCAGAATACCAAAGTGGCTCAAGCTCTCATGAAACAGCCCATGCACATGGTTCCGCAGTTCATCATTAAAATAAATCATGACATTACGGCAAAAGATAACATTAAACTCGTTAAATGACCGGTCTGTTGCCAGGTTGTGCTCGGCGAAAATGATGTTCTTCCTTAGAAAAGGATGAAATATCACCGAATTGTATTTCGCTGTATAGTACTCGGAGAAGGCTCTGGTACCCCCTGCCTCCAAATAATTTGTAGTAAATAGTTTCATTTTCTCAATACCATATACGCCTTCTTTGGCCTGTTGCAAAGAGCGATCATTCATATCCGTTGCGTAGATTCTTGCCTTGTCATACAGTCCTTCCTCATGCAACATGATGGCCATGGAATAAACTTCCTCTCCTGTAGAACATCCCGCATGCCATATTCGGATATACGGGTAGGTTCTCAGGATAGGAATAATCTGTTCCCGAAACATTCGGAAAAGCGAAGGATCTCGAAACATTTCCGTTACAGGGATGGATAAGTTCTGTACAAAACGTTCAAACGCGGAACGGTCATGAAGAACACGCTCCTGCAAGCCGGATATGCTCTTAACACCTTCAGCATGTGCATGATGCCAGATTCTTCGTTTCAGGGATGGCAGTGCATAGTTTCTAAAATCATATCCATATAAACGGTGCATGCCTTCCAACAGCAACTCAATCTCGATCAGCTCGCGTTCTTCATCTTGCGGCATACGGACCAAATCTGCCCCCGTCTCGGTAGGTTCCCACGGTGTCATAAGTTCTCTCCACTTCTTCATTTGTTACTTGCGTATTCGTCGTATTGTCTTTCATTACCCAAACAATGAGCATACGAATAATGAACTTACGAATACAGCCATACGCGCATTAAGGATAACAATTGATCTGTCTGGATCGGTTTTTTCACATAATCAGATGCTCCGGCCTCAATACATTTGCCGCGATCCTCTTTCATGGCTTTGGCCGTAAGCGCAATAATCGGCAACTTTTCAAACTGCGGGATCTGTCTGATTCGTGTCATCGCTTCATAACCGTCCATCTCTGGCATCATCATATCCATCAGTACCAGATCAAATTCCGGATTTTTGTCTAAAATCTCCAAAGCCTCTCGGCCGTTCTCAGCAAACGTCACATCCATCCGATAGCCTTCAAGAACACTCGAAAGGGCAAATACGTTACGAATATCGTCATCTACAAGCAATATTTTCTTGCCTTCAAACAACGTTTCTTTGTTGTGTAGTTTCTGTAAGATTCGACGCTTGTCTTCCGGCAAATTGGCTTCTACCCGATGCAGGAACAAAGTGGTCTCATCCAGCAGACGTTCCGGTGACTTCACATCTTTGATAATGATGGATTCCGCATATTTGCGCAGCTTCATTTCTTCCTTGGAATCCAGTTCTTTGCCTGTATAAATTATAATCGGCAGATCGTTCAGATATTCATCATCGCGAATCTGGTCGAGCAACTCAAACCCGGTCATATCCGTTAACATCAGATCCAGTACCATACAGTCATAACGCTGGCTGTGTAATTCATTTAACGCCTCACTACCTGTCGACACAGCAGTGATTGCAACATCATCATGACCAATCAATTCAATAATGGCTTTACGCTGAATTTCATCATCTTCGACGATCAACAATCGTTTCAATTGATTCTCAGTATATGATTTGATATGTGAGAATGCTTTATCCAGTGAATCCTTGCTCGAAGGTTTTTTCAGATACGCAATGGCGCCCATCATCAGACCTTGCTTCATATCATCAATGACTGAAATCACATGAACCGGAATGTGGCGTGTTGCCGAACTGCTCTTCAGCTCGCCCAGAATGGTCCAACCATCCATCACCGGCAATTGAATATCCAGGATAATGGCATCCGGCAAATATTGACGTGCCATTTCAAGTCCTTTATCCCCTTGAAGGGCAACAAGTGCTTTGAAGCCTCTTCCTCTCGCCATATCCGTCAAAATATGTGCAAAGTTCACGTCATCCTCAATGATGAGCAGGATTTTGTCACCTTCCATCAGATTCTCCCGATCATCTTCGATCTGCGTGACATCTGGAGTATGGGAAGGAGAAAGATCTGTACCCACGCTACGCTCCGGATCAGGAGAGAGAATGGACTGATGACTTGAAAGCATGGTCCGTGCTTCGATGGACTTTTCATAAAGATCCTCTGAGGAAACAGCCGCTTCTCTTGAAGCACCTTCCTCCGCCAAGGCTTCCTCTTCATGATTATCCGGCAGGTATAAGGTAAAGCAGCTACCTTCTCCCTCGGATGATTCCACCTGTATTGCACCACCAAGCAAACGTGCCAGTTCCCTGCTAATGGACAATCCCAGACCAGTTCCACCGTATTTCCGACTTGTGGTCCCGTCTACTTGCTGGAACGCTTCAAAGATCAGATCCGTCTTGTCCGATGGAATACCAATGCCGGTGTCTTTTACACTGAATCCGAGATATTCCTGATTGGTGTTCATATAACCCGGCAGTTCTTCCGGTTTCATCCGTCGTCCAATTAGACTAACCGAACCTCGATTGGTGAACTTAAATGCGTTCGACAACAAATTCCGTAAAATCTGTTTGACGCGATGGCTGTCGGTGTACACCCATTCCGGTAGATCGCTGTCGAAATCAATATTCAAGTTCAGTTCCTTTTTGTTCGCCATCGGTCCAAAGTTCTGCTGAACAAAGCTGGTCAGCTCTTCCATTCGTACGGTCTCATAATTGATATCCATCTTACCTGCGTCCACCTTGGACAGATCCAGAATCTCATCAATCATCTTCAGCAGATCCGCGCCCGACATGTAGATGGTTTGCGCATATTCCTGCTGTTTGTCAGTCAGATTTCCACCTTTGTTCTCCGACAATAACTGGGACAATATGAGCAGACTGTTCAATGGTGTACGGAGTTCATGTGACATATTCGCTAAAAATTCGGACTTGTACTTGCTTGTCATCGACAGCTGTGTAGCTTGCTGTTCCAACTGTGTCTTCGTTTTCTCAATTTCGTCATTTTTCTCTTCAACTTCACGCACCTGCTCTTCAAGCGCCCGCGTCTTGGCAATGAGTTCCGTATTAAAATGTTCCAGTTCTTCCTGCTGACGCTGTAGCAACTCCTCAGATCGTTTAAGCGCCTCTGTCTGCTCCTCCAGATTCTCATTGGAACGACGAAGTTCTTCTTGCTGTGTCTGCAATTCTTCCGATTGAACCTGCAGTTCCTCAGTCAGTGCCTGGGATTCACGTAGCAGCTCCTCCACACGCAAACGACGTCGAACGTTGTTCAAAATTACGCCCAGGTTCATAATCAGTTGTGTGAATAACTGCTTGTGCAGTTCATTGAAACCTTCAAAGGAAGCCACTTCAACTACACCAATCAGTTCATCTTCAAACACGACAGGATAGATCATGATACCCGCAGCACGTGTTGAGCCTGAAGCTGAACCAATATGCACGTAATCTTCGGGCGTATTTTCCAGAATAATCGGTGTCATATCCAGCGCGGCTTGACCAATCAGGCCTTCCCCGATGCGATACATTTCCTTACCAACATCTTCGTTCTCTTCAAATGCGTATGCACCGTAACGTCTCAGTTCGTCGGGATGTTTCTCCTCATCGATCAGATAGACGACACCCAACTGAGCACCAAGCACAGGTGTGAACTCACTGATAAACATCTGTGAAATTTGGCGAATGGAGCCAATCCCCCGAAGCAGCTCCGGGACTCTTGCGATGTTCGAACTCATCCAGTTTTGATCCTGCTGAGCCTGCACATAAGCCCTCTCGATCTCCAGTTTTTCTTCCAGATCACTGGATACATCTTTGAACACACTGGCAATCTGACCAATCTCATCGGTTGATTTGACCTGTATGCGCCGAATGGTTCGGTAACGCCCTTTACCAAAGCTGGTAATCATCATAGATACAGTGTTCAGACCCCGTGTAATACTCGGCAGCACCCACAGAATGACACCCAATGCAAGCAACAACCCGGCAATCATGATACTTATCGTGATCTGTACTGCTCTCGTATACGCTTCGTTAGCGTTCTTGATCTCAGCATCAATCTCTTGGTCCTGATAACGTGAAAGAGCATTCAAACTATCCACAGTTTCTTTTTGCACCGCGAGTCCTGTTGAATTGCGGTAGTTATTCGCATCTTCTACCCGGTTTTGGGACATCAGGTTGATCTGTCTCGTTGCATAAGATGTATAAGCGGTCCACGCCGTATTCACACGATCCACCAGTTGATGTTCAGGTGCACTGTCTGCCCGGTTTCTCACTTCTGCGAGGTAACCATCCCCCCGATCCTTCATCTCCTTCAGGTCACCCTCAGCAGCATTAATCGAATTGTTCGGATTCAATAACAAGTTAGCCAGCACTTTGGCAATATCATTGACCTCTCCACGTGCAGCAGAAGTGAACCTTACTTTGAGATAACGTTCCTGATACATCTGATCAATCTGTTGATTACTGCTGTTTAACCGTTCATAACTCACAAACGTGAGCACGATCAAAATGGCCATCAGAGCGGTAAAACCAATCAGCAGTTTATTCCTGATCTTCATTCATCCCCCGCCCCTTTATTCAAAGTAATCCAGACCAGACATTTATCATCATCCCGCTCTTGGGGAATTTCGTCGTCAAAAAACATGGCCTGCATAGCAGCTTCATTCCACTGATGTGAGCCAGTCAGTTTTTCGATCAGGAATTCATGTTGTTCTTCCTGCCCGCCCTGAACAGCTTCCAATAATCCATCCGTATAGAGTGCAATATGCCCGTCACCCTCATAATGGATCGTTTGTGGTTCAATATCCATCTTGTCAAATAAACCAACAGGACAGCAGACGCTGTCAAATGTGGTGACACTGCCGTCGTTTCGGAAAAATAAAGCAGGTGGATGCCCCGCATTAACATAATCAATACGTTTCATCCGTGTATCAACGACCAAATAAATTGCCGTGAAATAATACTGCACCAATTGTTTTTCCAGATGGAGCTGGTTAAAACGACGGTTCAACTCCTGAATGACCTTCTCTGGATCCACATAAGTGGTAACCGTATCTTTTAACACAGAAGCGATAAACATGGTAAACAGGGATGAAGATATCCCGTGTCCCATCATGTCGAGCAGCAGTACTCCGTAACGGCCTTCCCCAAGGGGGTACCAAGAATACAGATCACCCGCAAGCTCAAAGGATGGTTTATAGATGGCATGCACTTGGAACAACGGGTCCCTAATTGCCGGACTTAATACAGCATTTTGGACCATCGCTGCCAACTTGAGCTCATCCTGAATACGTTGATCACGCTCTTTATGCCAATCCTTCTCCTGTTTCAAACGAAGTGCGAGTCGAATTCTGGCCATCAGTTCGACTTTATTAATCGGCTTGGTCACATAATCAGATGCACCAGCATCCAATGCTTCGGCAAGTTTCTTGGAGTCTCCGATGGCAGTCACCATAATAATCGGTATATCCTTCAGATTCTCAAATTTCTGCACAATACTGCAGGCTTCGATACCGTCCATCTCAGGCATCATCATATCTAGCAAAATCAGGTCAATATCCGACGGTCTTGGACGAAGTTCGTTGCTTTCCTCCCCAATTCCTAACACTTCAAACATTTCCATGGCGGAACTCGCCGTTACAATGTCACGATAGTTTTCTTTTTTCAGAATTTCTCGAATGATAATGACATTCGTCGGATTGTCGTCAACAATAAGTATTCTCATTGATATCTCCTTATCTGTGGCGTCCGGGTTTGTCGATTCTTATTAGGTTAAAACAAACGTTGATTATACAAATTTTGCATACAAAACGGCAGTAGACATAATAATTCCTAGTATAACTATAATCGTAAAAACAAAAAACTTCTATCAGTAAATGGCACCATCGTAGGGGAATATCCCCGCGACTCACCCTGTTTTTGCAGCGTCCTGATCCCGCTTCCAAACTTGCAAAAACATAGATAAGGAATGGGGTTTTCCCCATTCCTTATCTATGTTTTTGATTAAGCATTTTACATAAATGATTCAGAAGCTTGTCCATGTTCAGCAAACTTCAACTTATCGAGTTAATCTTTCTTTTTAGCAATAACGAGTACTTTACCTTTGTCGAGTTCACTCTCGTAGAAATCCGCTTCGGCTTCGGTAAAGCCCATCGAAACAATTTTGGCCCGGAGTTCATCACCACGTGAGCGGAACAGATTCGCCAAGGAATCAAATACGCCCTCTTCCTTTATGCCAATTTCTTTGGCATCTGCTGTATCGGCAATTCGATCTGTACGATCCTTCTCATGGGCGAGAACAAAGATTTGATCAGCAAGGTATCCGGTAATCTGCAATTCTTTCACCGCTTCTACCGCCTGGACTCCGTTTTCTACCACTTTTGCATAAGCTTGCTCATTGGTTGAATTCATCGTTTCCACTCTCCTCTGATTTAATCTTCTGTATCGAGCTACTTAGTATATAACCATACTATATGGGTTTGAAACGATTTGGTAATAACCAATCCTAGGAAACTGTGTCATCAAAAAGATCAATGCCTTCAATCTGATGAGAGCCTGACTTCATATATACCTTCAGAGCCTGGTCTCCACGGAGAAACACTTCTCCGTCCTCTGCCACATAATAAGGTTTCCCTAGAGCATGATGGATCGCTTCAATATTCATCTCAATTCTCTTTCCGTTTAACATGATGTGATTCTCAGATGCATCGATATGCACATATTGAATGACATCCGTATCTTCACACAAGCCAACCTTCACATCATGAAAGTGATATTCAGGACACCCCAGATAAGGATCTTCCTGCTTATACCCCGGCTGGCCCTTCTTGGCCAACAAATCATCCATGGTGTCATCCAGAGAAATGCCATTCAGAGTCCGAAAATGCTGGAAAGTCTCGGATCGATCAACAGCCAGAGTTACCTCTGACGCCTTCTCTTCCATTGCCGTCCATTGCATATCGTGAGCAGCGGGTACCGCTGCCGGTTGAACGGAAAAGGGAGAAATTACGCTAAACATCACAAGCAGTAGTTTCATCATGATTCTCACCCTTTCATCAGGTTCATCACCGCTCTGAAGGCTTCTTCATGGGTTACAAAGCGGTCATGTTACTTGCGCATCCGTTGCCATACATTCGCTGCAACATCAATATACTTCATCCAGTTTTTCCCGCCCTTAGCTTCACCATTATATGTAGCTTCATAGGATTGCAGGGTACGATCCGTTGATGTAGCAGGCGGTGCAGTTACATGAACCGCTTCAGCATGCTTGGTCTGTTCAGCGTTGTTACGTTTGGTCTGAAATTTCGCCATCAGCGTTGTGGAGACTTGTTTGGCTGCTGCCGTCACTTCATTCAACACTTCTCCCAGATTCTCAACAGATTCCATAACAGGATCAATTTTTTTCATTTTGTGTTGTACATCCACCGTAATATCATTGGCATGTCTTACCGTCTGCTTCACTTCATAACTAAGTTCGTCAATGGTTTTCTGTACCTCCTGCAATGTCTGTGAGACATTGTCCAAAGAACCCTGAGCGGATTTCAAGGTACGAATTAAAAAGAATACCAGTACTGCAAATGCCACTGCAATCAGGGCCACGCTAATTTGATAGATCATAGAAGAACCTCTCTTTCCATATGTGCATCAGTTTGTTATTGCTATAGTTACCCGGCGATTTCCCGGACGAAACAATATTATATATCCCTTCATATATGCCTTCGCTTGGAAAAAAAACCAATGTTTCAAGCGGTTAGCACTCGGTTAAAGTTAGACTACACAAGGCGGTGAGGTGAACACAACTCACTCCACAATCAATTATACGAAAGGATGAATACTTATGTTGAAATGGTCTGTATTATTTCTAATTATTGCACTGGTAGCAGGTATTTTTGGATTCTTCGGTATTGTTGAAGCAGCTGCTTCAATCGCGAAAGTACTCTTCTTCATCTTTGTTGTACTGTTCGTAATCTCCCTGATTACGGGACGTAGCCGAATGCGATAACCTCAGGCTCTGATATGACTGAGTGTTTACTAAACGATTACATACAAAAGCCGATCGTGCTCCCAAGCCGATTGGCTTTTGTGCGTTCAGGCATAGGTCAACTTTTCTATATTATGTATTGCACTCCCTTCTGCTTTATTCCAATCCGCTCTCGTATGAATCCCAAAAAAAACAGGACCTTTTTGAGATAGCCAACCCGGTTTTATCCCACTGAAGTATGATATTTACAGGCTTGCTATATACCCACATATGAGCCAGTTGACACTGGAGAATGCAAGAAAATATTGTTATAATTTGTGATTCATAAGGGTGCTTGCTTGGTTACTTGTAATCAGGACAACATTTTACATACCTACCGAGGAGGAAAAACAAAATGAAAAAAATCGTAAGTTTTGCCGCTGCTTTAACGTTGATGGGTTCGATGGCTGCCGCTGCGGGTGCGGAGGAAGCGGTTACTGGAACGGTAAATCCGGAAACAGGAACTGAGGCTACAACAACACCAACGACCACAACAACTCCGGCTGTTGAAGTGAACAAACCTGCTGTAGAAACAGTAGAAGGTACTGCTGAGACTGTAACAGGTACAACAGTAGACACTACAGGTGCAGAAGGTACTTCAACTACAACTGAAACGCCAGCTACGACTACAGATGACAAAATGTTTGAAGAGCCACTCGTAAAACCAGGTGATGAAGTACTGGCACCAACGATGTTGCTGAACCTTCTGGAGCGCACTTGGTTCTATGATGCACCTAACGGTAAACCAATCGGTGCATTAGGCTCCCAAGTCATCGATACAACAGGTGAAGTGGTTGATGGATTCGATGGCGGCGAGTGGGTACAAGTATACACTTGGAAAGGCAAAGCGTGGATCCACGTTGCCATTCAATAACATCGTATAATCGTTCTAACGATAAGTAAAGAGGACAGCACGCACAATCGCGGCTGTCCTCTTTTCATTTTCCAAGATGTTCACTCCCTGTTCAAGGGTTCCTTGTGACTTCTTCCGTCTTTGGTTCCACATGTACATGTACATGCATGATGTTATGCGATCGCTTCAACCGCTCTTCAACACGGTCACAGATCTGATGGCCTTCAATCAAGCTTAGGCCTCCGTCCACTTCAATGACTACATCCACAAGTACATGACTGCCGTGCACACGTGCCTTCACATCCTTGATCATCTCAACACCGGGAACGCGTGCTACGGAGGATCTGAGATCCGTCAGTTCCTTCTGGTCAAATCCATCGGTAAGACGATGTGTAGAATCCCGAAAAATCTCCCAAGCCGTTTTGCAGATCAACAGACCTACAGCAATGGCAGCTACTTTATCCAGCCATGGAAGTCCAAACTGCGCACCTATAATTCCAATTGCAGCACCTATGCTGACCCAGGCATCGGAACGATTATCTTTCGCCGCAGCCATCAGAGCCTGACTATTAATTTGTTTTGCCAGACGGTGATTGTAACGGTACACGCCTAACATCACCACAGCACAGACTACAGCCACCGCTGCCGCCCACAGGTTTGGAGCAACAAAGGCTCCTTCATACCAGGAGCGAACGGCTTCAACCAATACTTGCAGCCCAACCATAGCCATAATAAATGAAGCTACCAAAGCAGCAACCGTCTCCGCTCTAAAATGACCATAGGCATGATCCGAATCAGGTGGTTTCTGGGAGATCCGAAGCCCAATCAGTACAGCAATGGATGCTACAATATCTGTAAGGTTATTAAAACCATCGGCCAGCAAGGCGCTGGAAGCAAATAAATATCCACAGATCAGCTTAAAAGCGGACAAGACGAGATAGGCTACGATACTAACCCAAGCCCCTCGCTCCCCTTTTCGAATTTCTTCATAAGCGTTCAAACCGGGCGACACCCCTTTAACGTTTCGTATTACGGTTTTTCCATGTTACCAAATGCGGAGCGTGTGGGTCTACAGAAACAGTGTTGCCAGGTTGCATTGCTGTAGGCAAGCCGAAACAAAGTTGCCAGACGGCAGGGCTGTAGTTATTGAGAAAAAATGTTGGCCTGGGTAAAACCAAAGGTTTTGAGCATTTTATCAGGTTGCCCTTGTGGGGCTTTTATAAAACGTATAAAATAGGTACATCCCGTCCAATCTGGACGGCTCACTGTAAGACCGGGAGGGAAATAACGATGAGCGAAAATAACGAACCGAAAAAGGTCAGTTTGCAGGATGCTATACGCCAAAAACTGGCGCAAAAGAAAGAACAAGCAAATTCTGGTAACCAATCCAGCGCCTACTTTGAAGGCGGACCTAAAGCGATGAAGAGTCAAAACAACAAAAAGCCTAACAACCAACGTCGCCGTACTGGTGGATCTTAGGTCTTAAAGCCGCCGAGAAACCATTGAATTACAAAAAGAACCGCAAGCCCTCTTCACAGAGGCTTGCGGTTCTTTGGTGTTCCTATAATCATGTGCCGCAGATGATCCTTAGATTAAGCTTCTACCGGATACATTTTATTGCGCAGTTCTTTGATTTCATCACTTTCCAGATATTCGTCATAGCTCATTTGGCGATCGATGATGCCTGTTGGCGTAATTTCGATAATCCGGTTAGCAATCGTTTGGATGAACTGATGGTCATGGGATGTAAACAGCATTGTGCCGTCAAAGTCAATCATACCGTTATTCAGTGCTGTGATGGATTCAAGATCCAAGTGGTTCGTTGGCTCATCCAGAATCAGTGCGTTTGCACCTGTCTGCATCATTTTTGCCAGCATACAACGAACCTTCTCCCCCCCGGAGAGTACGCTAGCCTTCTTCTGGGACTCCTCACCGGAGAACAGCATACGGCCCAAGAATCCACGCAGATACGTTTCATCCTGATCTTTCGAATACTGACGGAGCCAATCCACGAGAGTCATGTCTACACCGTCAAAATACTGAGAGTTGTCTTTCGGGAAATAAGCCTGAGTCGTCGTTATACCCCAAGTATATTCGCCGCTATCTGCTTCGGTTTCACCCATGAGAATATCAAATAACAGTGATTTGGCATTTCCGTTCGGGCCAACAAATGCAATTTTGTCACCTTTGTTCACCACAAAGCTCACATCATTCAACATTTTCACACCATCGATGGATTTGTCAATACGATCTACCGTCAGCAATTGTTTACCTGCTTCACGTTCAGGCTTGAAGTTGATAAACGGGTATTTACGGTTGGATGGACGAAGGTCATCCAATGTGATTTTGTCGAGTGTTTTCTTCCGGGAAGTCGCCTGTTTGGACTTCGAAGCGTTCGCAGAGAAACGTTGAATAAAGGCTTGCAACTCTTTAATCTTCTCTTCTTTTTTCTTGTTGGCATCCCGCTGCAGAGCAAGTGCCAATTGGCTGGACTCATACCAGAAGTCATAGTTACCTACGTACATCTGGATTTTACCGAAGTCAATATCTGCGATATGCGTACATACCTTGTTCAGGAAGTGACGGTCATGGGATACCACAATAACGGTACCTTCATAATCCATCAGGAAGTTCTCCAGCCATTGAATGGATTCGAGATCCAAGTGGTTGGTAGGCTCATCGAGCAACAGGTTGTTTGGACGGCCAAACAACGCTTGTGCCAGCAATACACGGACTTTTTCGTTTCCGCTCAGCTCTATCATTTTTTTGTCATGCATGTCACGAACAATGCCAAGACCGATCAGGAGCGCCGCTGCATCTGGTTCAGCATCCCAGCCGTTTTGCTCAGCGAATTCCCCTTCAAGCTCACCTGCACGCAAACCGTCTTCTTCTGTGAAGTCTGCCTTCGCATACAAAGCATCCTTCTCTTTCATGATGGAATACAGACGAGCGTGACCCATAATGACCGTTTCGAGAACCGGATACTCATCATATTCAAAGTGGTTTTGCTTCAAAACGGCCATACGTTCGCCCGGGGTGATGTGCACCTCTCCCGAGTTGGCTTCAATCTCACCAGACAAAATTTTCAAGAATGTTGATTTGCCGGCTCCGTTGGCGCCGATCAGGCCGTAACAGTTCCCTGGCGTGAATTTGATATTTACATCTTCAAAAAGTGCACGTTTTCCGTAGCGGAGCGTGATGCCGCTTGTACTGATCATTAAGCATACCATCCTTTATTGGTTAATCTGCATACTGCATGAATAGCAAGTTGCGTAAATCATGGATTCAATATCCCGATGCCTATTCTGGCACCATATTATAACACAAAAAAGCGGCAAATTCGAAAATTGGCCGCTTTTTACTTATTAAAGATTTGGTAAATGTACTGTTCATGCAGGCATACCCCTACATTAACATATTTGGCTCACTTTTGTTAGCCCTGTTTACCTTCCTCGTGGTGAATGCGGAGTGTTTCGCCATGACCAAGCACCCGAATCCGCTCTTTACCAATGCCTAAACGTTCACGTTCAACTTCCAGCCGATCCAGCGCTTCCTTGGGTGTATCATCCGCCAGCTTGAATGTGCCGTAATGCATTGGCACCATGAGCTGTGAGCCGGATTCAACGAACCCCTGCAGCGCTTCTTCGGGTGTCACATGCTGAGAAGTCATGAACCATTCCGGATCGTAGGCACCGATGGGCATCAGGGTAACACCAATGTCAAAGCGCTCTCCAATCGTTTTGAAACCCTGGAAGTAACCTGTATCACCCACAAAATACAACACAGGCGGGCCGCCTGATGTTTTGGATGTTTCGTTCTTCCCTGATTCCGTGGATGATTCATCCTGAGTGCTCGTTGTTGCAGCACTTTCCGCTGCTGAAGTCGTTGCCGGATGGTTCGATTCCAATACATAACCGCCCCAATGGGAAGTATTGGTATCAAACAACGTTCGGCGCGTCCAGTGCTGTGCAGGGACAAAAGTTATTTTGACTCCGCCAAGTGTCATATGATCCCACCATTTCATCTCCTGGCATCGATGGAATCCTTTGCGAATCATCTTGCGCTTCAGACCATCGGGTACGATGAGCAAGGTCTTGGCTGTAATCAGCTTACGCAACGAAGCCAGATGCAGATGATCATAGTGGGAATGGGATATCAGAATGACATCCAAAGGTGGAATATCCTGAATCGGAATGCCGGGGGCACCGAGCCTTCGTTGAAATCCCATTTTTTCGGCCCACACCGGGTCAGTCACGATGTTCAATCCATAATATTGAATGAAAAACGTGGAGTGTCCAATCCAGGTAATACTTGTGTCATCCTGGTTGGCATGCAGATAATCCAGTTCAGGCGGGTGTTTGGGCACGGTGTAGGAGTAGTCCTTCACTTTGCTCCGCCGTTGCTCCCTCCATTGTTTGAATTCCTTCAGCGTTTTGTCCGTACTTACATTATCGATATTGTTATAACGGATTTTCGGCATGAAAGGGCCTTCCTCCCTTCCTCATTTCTTAACAAGAGATTACCCCAAACGGGAATGGACGTACCAACCAATCAATCCTTTGGGTTCTTATATACGGCCAGATATACAAACAGAAAGACAATAGCAGCCGCAATGATCAGTGGAGGGGCGTACATAATGGTGAATGTCTCAAAAAAGCTTAATCCGGTTATACCGGGTATGCCCGTGACTCCCTCAGTAGTGACCATGAACAGACTCATCCTTTCTTTTTACCAGAATTACCGCGCACATAATTGGCATCAAACAGGAACAGCTTCATAATCAGCACAAGCGAAGGAATGAGCACGAGTAACCCCAGACTAAACGCAGTAATGAGCGCAATCCCCATCGTGCGATTCGTAAAGCCGTCGTAAATATTGATGTAAGGATACAAAATGTACGGGAGGTGGGATCGCCCATAACCATACCAGGCAAAGGCAAACTGAAGCATGACAGCAACAAAGCACCAACCTAGATATTTACTTTTCCACACCAGCGACACGGCAATGACAAAACAAATAAACGAAGCGATGAACATCCACGAAATATTCACCATCTGCTCAAAGTGTTCGGGATTCTGTTTGTTAATCTGCAGAAAAGCCAGAAAGCTTGCAAAAATGGTAGGCAAACTCCAGAGCAGCGCGTACTCTCGAAGCACCTCGTATGCCGGCTCATCCCCTGCCCGTTTTGCATAATAGGAAAGAAACATCGCCGAGATGTAGAGCACACTAACAAGTGCAAGCAAAACAACCGACCAGGTATAGGGATTCGTCAAAAATTCACGCCAGCGAAAAAACACCTGATCGCCCACCTCTTCAATGATCCCGCCTTCGGATATCGCCAAAATGGTGGAGAATACTGCCGGAATCAGCAATCCCGTCGCTCCATACAATGCCATGTAGATCCGGCTGTTCTGCCCATGATTGCCATAGGTATTGTAGGCGTAATACACGCCCCGGATCGCAAGCAGTACAATGGCCAGGGAACCCGGCACCAGCAAGGCCGTCCCGTAATAAAAGGCGCTGTCCGGATAAAACCCGACCAGTCCGACCACAAAAAAGATCAAAAACACATTCGTCACTTCCCACACGGGAGACAGGTAGCGCTGAATGATGTTATGAATTTTGTTCTCATGCCCGGTCAAAATGCTATAAAAGCTGAAGAACCCGGCGCCAAAATCAATCGAAGCAACGATCAGGTAACCGAACAAAAACGTCCACAATATTGCGATGCCTGCAATTTCGAAACTCAATGCACGATCCCTCCTTCAAGCCCCAGAGACTCTAGTTCCTTCTCTGCTTCCTTGTTACGGAACAGCTTGCTAAGTACCCGAATGCACGAGAAACACAGGATCAGATACAGCAATATGAACAACACTAACATCCATCCTACCGAAGTTGACGTCGTGGCCGCTTCCGCCACCTTCATATATCCGCGTAAGATCCAAGGTTGCCTGCCAACTTCAGCGAACATCCACCCCAACTCGATCGCAATCATGGCCAGAGGCCCCAGCAAGACAATGCCAAGCAACAGGAATTTGGGGTATGGCTTACGCCCTGGCAACCAGCGCCGCAATACATATAACACAGGAATCATCAGGATGATTACTCCCGTTGTGACCTTCAGGTCGAACATATAATGAATGGACAGTGGTGGCCTCAGATCCGCCGGAAATTCTTCGAGACCTTTCACTTCCGTATCGGGACGATTCCCCGCCAAAATGCTAAGTGCATAAGGAATCTCAATCGCGTATTTCACTTCATTGTTCTCATCCAAAATCCCCCCGTAGACGAGCGGTGCCTCTTTCATCGTCTTGAAATGCCATTCTGCGGCAGCCAACTTCTCCGGCTGATATTTCGCAAGAAATTTACCGGAGGAATCGCCGATCATGACGGTACTGATGGCAAATACGAGCGCAGATACCGTCGTGAGTTTCAGTGCTTTTTTGTAATACACATGATCCCGTCCCCGAAGCAAACTGAAGGCGGCTATCCCCGCCAGAATACCTGCACTCAAGGTGTAGGATGAGGCGAGTACATGGGACACTTTGGTTGGCGTTGCCGGATTCAACATGGCAGCAATCGGATGAATGTCCTTCATGATGCCATTAATCAGGGTGAATCCCTGAGGCTGGTTCATGAAGGAGTTCACCGTTGTAATGAAGATCGCAGATGCAGATGAGCCGAGAGCTACCGGAATTAACAGCAGCATATGCGTATATTTCTTTTTGAAACGATCCCACGTATAGAGGTAAATCCCAAGAAAGATAGCCTCTATAAAAAAGGCAAACGTCTCCATGAACAGCGGCAGGGCGATTGCCTGACCCGCTACCCGCATAAACATCGGCCACAGCAGACTGAGCTGTAATCCGATCGAGGTGCCTGTAACGACGCCAACAGCAACGGTGATGACAAAACCTCGCGCCCACCGGCGTGCCAGCAAGGTGTAATGCATATCATTGGTTCGGAGTCCTCGCCACTCGGCCAAGGCAATCATAAGTGGAACACCTACACCGATAGAGGCAAAAATAATGTGTACAAACAGGGTAAGGCCGGTTAGTATCCGGCTGAGCAAAACAGGGTCCAGGGATGACATGGTTACACTCCTCTTTCACATAATCGTTATGTACGACAGCAGTTACTCTGCTTGAACGTGTATCTCAATAACTCATGATTCGGATGATGCTCTTCACAACGGCATACAGCACAACCACAGCTGCAACCAGACAGACGATAATGAGTGTTTTCTCTTGTTTACGGAACATATACCTGCCGTCCTCCTTTTGCATGGGATGCAAATTATGGCTCTATAGACAGTTTGCAAAAGAAGTTGTTTTTTTATCCGGGGAAATTGAAAAACAAAAAAAGCCTTTCCCCTTATCACGCTCACGCGCTGAAGGGCAAAGGCTCTATCCGTAGGTCTCGTACATAAACATTATTCATAAAAAAGTGGAATACATTTCTTCATTCTTCATTAAATTCAGACCAATACGTCCTGCTTGGGCAGTCGAACCTTGAAGGTACTTCCTTTGTGCGGTGCAGATATAAAGGTCAGCGTACCCTTGTGATCCTCTACAATTTTACGGGAAATGTACAACCCAATTCCTGTTCCACCAATCTGCCGATGATCCGAATTATCGACCCGATAGAATTTGTTGAACAGCATGTCCTTCTCTTGCTCCGCAATACCTATTCCGTAATCACGCACATCAAGACATAACCATTCCTCTTCTTCCCATAACGTAATATCAATACGATCGGCTCCCGGAGAATACTTGACTGCATTGCCCACCAGATTATGCAGAACCTGAACCATCCTGTTCTGGTCAGCATAAGCAAAGAAGTCTCCATTAAACGTATGCACGTAGATACGTTGGGCAGACTTCATATTCCACTGTTCGGCAACCCCTTCTACCAACTCCACCAGCGGTACATACGTCATATGGTAAGTCATGCCTTCGTTGTCGAGTCGCTGAATATCAAGTACATCATCAAGCAAACTGCTCAGCCGCTTGCCCTCCGAAGAGATGGTCTGCATGAATTCCCGCTGTTGAGCTGCCGGAAGGTCATACATCATCATTAATTCCACATATCCCATAATGGTGGCTACAGGCGTTCGAAGTTCATGAGATACCACACTGATCAGCTCATTTTTCATCCGATCCAGCCGTTCTTCTCCTGTCCGGTCACGGAACACCAGCAGAAACCCATGGTTTTTACCCGGGACATCCATCTGCTTCATGTACAAGGAAAAAACACTTTTATCCACATTATTGAATATAAATTCGGTCTCGATAAACGCCGTTTCTCCGTTCAGGAATGCTCTCGTCTGTTCCATCAGATTGAAGTTGTCTGTTAATACCATCGTATCAATCGCCTGCGCCAAATCCTCAATGGATCTGCCCATAAAATCACCCAAACCAAACATCTCTTCTACCCTTCGGTTGACGATGGTTATGGTCCCTGATCGATCAGACATCACGAGCCCTTCTCGTACGGATTCAATAAATTGCTCACTGATATCTCGCTGTTCCTGGATCGCAATCTTCTCATTGAACAACTCCGAGTTCAGCTTCTCCAGCGCAAGGGCATGACGTACACGATCTTCTTCTGCTCTGGTCCGCTCCGTAATATCCTTAATAAACAGGTTATATAATGTCTCATTTTTGCCCAACTGGATCTCAACAATCTTGTACTCAATCGGAAATACGGAACCATCCCGTCGGATACCTGAAATTTCTTCAACGATGGTGTATCTTTTACCTTCAACATATTCAAATCGCTCCAGCAAATTCTTGATCTCCTTGCAGCTGGCCCCTTGAAAAAGAGATGGCGCTTCCTTGTGCAGGATCACTTCTTCCCGACGCAATCCAAACATTCTTTCAGCCTCCGGATTAAACTCAACGATCAGCCCATTGGAGTCCACAGCGATAATCGCATCAATAGAGGATTCAATAATGGCACGTTTGACCTCTTCACTATTCTTGAGTTCCTTGGTACGCTCGATAACCCTGTCCTCCAGCGTTAACTTGTCGTGACGAATCTGTTCGAATTGTTCCAGCAGCACATCGGCCATTTTGCGCAAATTACCAATCAGGATCTGTACTTCGGTTACATGGCTGGTTGGCCACTCCATCTTCCCATTTCGAAACAGCAGTCTCGGAAGAGAGCCTGTCATTCGGGTCAGTCTTAACAGCGGGCTAACAACCTTACTGCTGAGAGGAGCCGCTACGATCATGGAAGCCACGATGATGATGAACAGGGATTGCAGCGTGGTCAGATAAATGGATTCGATTCGGGGGTAATACTCGGACGAGTCAGTCACAATGAATACCCGATAAGGAGTTAACCTTGTCATTTCTGCTTCATAGATAAAAGAGGCTTGTTTCCAATGATTCAATACATCGCTGTAATGGATATTTGCGGAACTTAACAGAATGAGGTTATCCCTCGACTTCAGAAGACGGAATCTGTCCATGTCCAGATACTCGCCCACCTGTAGTGTATTCAAACCAGAAGCAACGACTGTATCATTGCGATTCAGCAGAATCACATTCACACCCAGTAGATGATGATAACGCGCCATATTCTGATCCATATTCTCAGAGGTAACGTACTCTTCATCAAGATCCTGAACAACCGCAGTTGCTGCATATTTCATATCACGTAATATGGCATCATTCATTTGCCCCAATTGTCTGCGGCTATCTGCGGATAACAGTACGAGAGAAACAAATACCACAAAGGCGACTACGTATTTAAACGCAATTCTTGTTAGTGGAATGGTTCCCATGCGTTTTGATTTATGTTCACCCGTGGTGATCCAAAAATCAACTACAATTCCCGCAATCAGCGCATTCACCATACCAATCACAGCAATATACATATACTCATACTTCAAATCGTCTATATTTAAACCCAACATAAAATGCCCGGCATAGATAACAGGAAGTAACATCACTACCCAAAAGACAGCATTAGCCTTGATTAAGCTGCCATTCTTCCAGCGGATCTGCCAAACGAGCATCCAGATCAATTCCATGAAGTGGGCAAGCATGACAGTTAAATTGTGCGGCACAAAACCAACAAAGACGGTATTCAGCAGATGGATGACTGTAAGGGTGACAAATCCATAGATGGCCCCATACAAACGAAGAGCAACGAGTGCTGCCGCGCTACCAATCATAAACTGTACACCATAGAATAAAGTAAACGGAAAAATAGTGCTTAATGAGCCCAGAATGATCAGAATGCTGGTCCCAATCCAGGGTATTCTCAGCTTCAACACGACCCAATCTAGCATAAGTCTTACCTTTATACGATCCATAAGCAATTGCCCTCATGGACCATTTTTTCTTCTGTTTTCAACAACAACGTTGGTTCCCCCTATAAACTTAAGCGGATACAATATTACTTTTTTCCCCTTAACTCGTTCTGATCCATTATACTGTAATTAGTACTTGGTGTAGCTTTGGGAAATTCTGATTGATCGGCAACCAAACTACATTCATGCTAGAATATTGAAGTTCATTCAAAAAGCGTATTCTTTCTCTACATATACATCCTATATTTTGGGATAGAAACATTAAAAAATTTGCGGTATTTATTCGCAATTCACCTTGTTTTTTTAGCATTTTCTTAACATATTATTTTCACCAGGAGTGTGACCCTATGACTATCAAAGTACTTCTTATAGAAGATGAGAAAAATCTGGCCGACATGATTGCTTTCTTTCTTGAGGAGGAAGGATACATCACTGAACGGGTTCATCATGCCCGCGAGGCACTTCAACTGTTTCCACAATTCCAGCCGGATATTGTTGTAACGGATCTCATGCTTCCTGAAATGGATGGAAATGATCTCGTAGAAGCCTTTCGCCAGCACTCCACTGTGCCCATTCTGATGATCTCGGCAAGCACCATGCTGAATGATCGACTTCGTGCATTGCATAACGGTGCGGATGACTTTCTGTGCAAACCATTTAGTTTGAAAGAGTTGGATGCCCGGATTAAAGCACTCCTGCGAAGATCAATCATTTCCTATAAGGATAAACCGGTAAAAGAAGATAAGCAGGCAGAGGTTACTGGACATGTGAATGTGAATGAATACAGGAGAACTCTGTTTGTGGATGGCGTTGAAATCGAGGTCACTCATATTGAATTTGAGATTATGAAGGAATTGTACCGAAATCCGGGCAAAGTGTTCACCCGCAATGAATTGATGGATCGGATCAAAGGCTCCGAACGCGCCTATCTGGATCGCACTATTGATGTTCATATCTCAAGTCTGCGTAAAAAAATTGAGCCTGACCCCAAGAACCCACGTTATATTAAGACGGTTTGGGGAACAGGCTATAAATATGTGATCTAATACGATCGTAACGATTAAACAGTTAAACACTTTTGGCCATATCCCTCTTTTATCTCATGGATAAGATGGGTGGTATGGCTATTTTTGAGTTATGGATAGACGAAGAATGAAACCAATTTTCCATATCCTTGATTAGTTGATTCGGGTCTTGCTCATTCCAGAGAACCATCTTCATCTCACCCGTACCTGTAATTTCTTGCAGGTGACGCTTACGAATAAGGGATTGGAAATCCGTAATGACTAGTAACGGAAGTTGTGGCATAAAAGCCCGAATGGCATTTGCTGCTGACACCGCTTCTTCGGCAACCTGATAATCAACAATACAATAACGGGCATTTTCCCAACTTCCCCGATGTGTTTCTATCGCAGAACCAGATGTTGAGTCCTCAATCCAGTTCGTGAACAATTGAATAATATTCTCATATGCAATACGACGTTTTCCATCCGAGAGCACGGTAATGGGTTCCATAGGTATACCTCCAGTTGATTCTTATCTTTATTGTGCCAATTTTCGTTTAAAAATGTTTGTGCGTGAACATGAAAGAAGTGTTAACAAATTTCGCACTTCTTCACATTAAGTGTTAGACACGTCCACTTCACTTCTGGATGATTTCGCAGATTCCACACATTGATGTAAAATAGAGAAATACCCGTGTGATTTAATTTACGGGAAGTTAAAGATGAATCTGGTACTATAGGAGGTTACATTGATGAATATTGTTTCCATTGAACCAACACCGAGTCCAAATACGATGATGTTACATCTCGATGAACGTCTGGAGGACGGAATTCGCAAAACATATACACTGGACAACGAACGATCTGCTCCGGCGTTCATTCGCCAGATGCTTCATATTCCCGGTGTAAAGAGTGTGTTCCACACAACAGACTTTGTCGCACTTGATCGTAAAGGGAATGCCGACTGGTCCGTTATCTTGGGTGAAGTCCAAAATCGCCTTGGACAGCACGGCATCGATCTGGACTGGATTGAATCCGAAGATGGTTCAGGCGAGCACTTCGGAGAAGCACAGGTATTTGTACAATTCTTCCGAGGTGTACCGATGCAAATTAGGGTCAAGGCCGGGGTCAAGGAAGAACGAATTTCGTTGTCAGACCGCTTTGTCAAAGCCGTAACAGAAGTCGCCAGTGCAACGATGATCAAAGAACGTAAACTGAGTGATTACGGTGTTCGATATGGTGAATTGCCTGATATTGCACGTGAAGTCGAGCAGGAATTGGAAGCAGCTTACCCGCCGGAACGGCTGGAGCAAGTCATTAAACAGGCCATTGAACATGGTACCAAATCCGAAGAGTTCGTCGAGCGCCGCCGTGAATTGGATGGAGCCGAACTTGAAGAGGCTCTGCGAAACGAAGACTGGAATGTTCGCTATGCGGCATTTGACAGCATGGAGCCTACGGCAGAAAGACTGTCTCTCGTAGCCCATGCCTTGCATGACAACAAAATGCAGATACGTCGCTTGGCTGTCGTATACCTGGGTGACATTCGTACACCGGAAGCGATGGAATTGCTGTATGAAGCACTTCAGGACAGTTCTCCTGCGGTACGCCGGACTGCCGGGGATACCTTGTCGGATATCGGTGATCCTGCCGCCACTCCAGCCATGACAGCTACGTTATCCGATAAAAGTAAACTTGTACGCTGGCGTGCAGCACGTTTTCTCTATGAGGTCGGAACTGAAGAAGCAGAGCAAGCGTTGCGCGTTGCAGCCGATGATCCTGAATTTGAAGTCAGCCTGCAGGCCAAGATGGCTCTGGAGCGGATCGAATCAGGAGAACAGGCTGCTGGAACGGTATGGCAGCAGATGGCTGGCCGTAATAAAAAAGAGGAATAGTCGTCCCTCAGACCTCACATCCAACAATTGTTATTGCACTGGAAAACCATGCGCGTTATACTGATTGTCTGTTTACTAAACAGGACACACGGTGTTAAGTTGTGTTGTTCATAATTTCATAGACAATAGATACACCTCATCCATTGATGGTGAGGTAGAGGTCGCGGGTGCGATCAGTACGCTGATGGAGGCGCTAAGGAGCCGCTTATGAGATCAGCCGAAAGGTGTACCCGCCGAAGCTCGCTGGACGTTCCTTATACGGTCCGGTGAGCTGGGGCTGCTGTCGAAAGGCGCAGAACTGTCACGGAAGTACATTTCCTTTATATAAAGGTATGAATTCTTCTGTGTTGAGCTATCTTAATCATCTGGGACATGGTGCGGACATTGAAATATTAAAGACCGCAGGCTGATGCCTGTGGTCTTTTTGTTTTTATGAATTCAAGTATCGCAAACATCAGTATATCGAATGAAGGAGTGTTTCCATGCAAGACCGCAGTAACCCAACAACAACTGGACCTTCCCTGAAAAAAGGATTACGCGCACGCCATATGACGATGATCGCCCTCGGTGGCTCAATTGGTACCGGGCTGTTTCTCGCAAGTGGTACCGCCATCTCAACCGCAGGCCCTGGTGGAGCATTAATTGCCTATGTGGCCGTTGGCATCATGGTTTATTTCCTAATGACCAGCCTTGGTGAGCTTGCTACCTTTATGCCGGACTCCGGTTCATTTAATACGTATGCCGCACGTTTTGTCGATCCTGCTCTCGGGTTCGCCATGGGCTGGAACTTTTGGTACAACTGGGCGGTAACCATTGCAGCAGAGCTTGCTGCCGCTACTGTACTCATTAAATACTGGTTCCCCGACAGTTCATCCATGTTATGGAGCTTATTGTTCCTCGTGCTGATCTTTTCCTTGAACGTGTTGTCCGTTAAAGGTTATGGAGAGTCCGAGTACTGGTTCGCCATTATCAAAGTCGCTACTGTTATCATCTTCCTGGCCGTTGGTGTGCTCATGATCTTTGGTATTATGGGCGGAGAAGCGGTTGGTTTCAGCAACTTCACCATCGGTGATGCGCCCATCCATGGCGGATTCTTCGCCGTGTTAGGCGTATTCATGGCTGCGGGATTTTCATTCCAAGGTACCGAGCTTATCGGGGTAGCCGCTGGTGAAAGTGAAAACCCGCGCGAAAATGTACCTCGTGCAATTCGTCAGGTATTTTGGCGCATTCTGATTTTTTACATTTTGGCGATTACCGTGATCAGTCTGATCATCCCGTATACGCATCCGAACCTGCTCAAAGGTGATCTGGAGAATATCGGTGTCAGCCCGTTCACACTGGTGTTTGAGAAAGCAGGACTTGCTATTGCGGCATCCGTCATGAATGCCGTTATTCTGACTTCTGTACTCTCTGCCGGTAACTCAGGCATGTATGCTTCAAGCCGGGTTCTATATGCCCTTGCCCGTGATGGTAAAGCCCCTCGTTTCCTGGGCAAGCTGAACAAAAAAGGCATTCCAATGAATGCACTTTTGCTTACAACAGCCGTTGGTATGTTGGCATTCCTTGCCTCCCTGTTCGGTGATGGGATTGTGTACACCTGGTTGTTGAATGCATCCGGTATGTGTGGTTTTATCACTTGGCTGGGTATCGCTATCAGTCATTATCGCTTCCGTCGTGCATACGTTGCACAAGGCAGGGATCTGAGCGATCTGCCTTACCGTGCACGCTGGTTCCCGTTTGGGCCGATCTTTGCTTTTGTCCTGTGTATCATCGTGATCATCGGACAGAACTATCAGGCATTCACGGGTGATCAGATCGACTGGAGTGGAGCCATCGTTGCCTACTTGAGCGTCCCCCTGTTCCTGGTGTTGTGGCTCGGTTACAAATGGATCAAAAAGACCAAAGTGGTGCCGTTACAGGAATGTGATTTCACACCTACGGATTCACCAACTGGTAAGCACTAACGAAGCAATATTTACACTTGCCACTTCGATGACAGAATAACCTTCCGATCGCTGTTATCCCCAGATTTTTTGATTCACTTTTACAAAGGTGAAAATCTGGTGATAAAGGCGAACGCTTCGCTTCTTCACGTTATTTCTGTCCTCTACGTTCTCATGTAAATGGTTAGTTCAGCTTATACAGCTGATACGATTTAACTTCATATTAAAAAAACCTCCCCTTGGCGTTGCATTCTTCCTACTGTAGCGAAACGGGGAGGTTTTGTTTTGGATCGGCCTCCCCCTTCGAACATTTCTGTACGCCCTTTCGTCCCTGTCCATATTTTGTATAGGTCGGTAAGTAAAATAGAGAAAGGTATACTATTTTTCTTGGACAACGGGAGTTGATGTATAATGAAAAAATTCTCTATTCTGCTCGTTCTACTGGGCATCCTGATCATCAGCTTTCCTTTCCTGCGGGAAACGTATTATGACTGGCAGCAAACCCGTGTCATGAACGATCTGGAGCAATTGCAAAACGGCTTGTCTAAGCTTAATCACTCCTTCGAACAAGGCATACAGGATGCAGCTTCCGCCGAGCCGACTACTGACAATACAGGTACAGTTCAAGAGGCCTCATCGGATACGTTGGGGGTGTTATCGATTGACAAGATTGATGTCCGCTTACCGATTCTGGAGGGTGCAACGGAGGACAATATGAAGGTAGCTGCAACCCATCTTGTTGAAACCACCCGTATCGGGAACAAAGGTAATGCTGCCATAGCCGCTCATCGCGCCCACAAAAAAGGACGGCTGTTCAATCGTCTGGGAGAACTACAGATTGGTGATTCTATGGAAGTCACCCTGGCAGATCGAACGATTATTCAATACAAGGTAGATCAGATATCCGTTGTGGAGCCAACTGACTTATCTGTGCTGGAGGATCCCGGGCTTGGACAGGTCCTTACCTTGATTACCTGTGATCCACTCGTCAATCCAACACATCGCCTAATTGTAAGAGCTATTGCAGTGAAACCAACTGTTACGGGGACCTGATCCTCCCTAAATATCACCCAAAAATACCCTCTTAGCATATTCACACGTCGACGCTAAGTCTTCGTAGTGATTGCTAGAGGGTATTTCTATCTACACACGATGAATTTTAGATACTGCGTGTTTCGATCTAGCGATGAAGCTGTTGTCTGCGGCGGAAGTACATGAATCCCGCGCTACCTAGCGCCATCAGCATCATGCCCACAGCAGTGTAAGCCATTGTGCTCTCTTCACCTGTTTGTGGCAGCATTCCCTGATATCCAGAATTTCCGTTTGGCTGTGATGCAGAATTTCCATTGCCCTGTGACCCATCTGTATCCGTTCCAGCAGGAGGTGCAAGTGCACCATCCCCATCAGGTGCATCTGTATCCCCAACTGGAGGTGCAGTATCGTCACCGTTGGAATCGCCTGGTGTCGGTGTCACTACCCCGGAATCTTCATCTGTCGGACTTTCGGTTCCTCCCCCAGACTCTGTAGGTTCAGTTACAACCGTGCCTGGAACCGACGGATTTGGCTTTCCTGGTTCCGGAGTTACTGGTTTCTCTGGATCTGGTGTTACACCCGTAGTAGGTGTTCCCGGATTATAAGGTCCACTAGACCCACCACCCGATACCGGGATAGCCTGATTTGTTTTTTCCACAACTACAGCTTCGGTTTGTATGTTCGTAATTTCAAATGGTACTGGTGTTGTTTCCAACATGTATCCGTTAGGCGCTTTTATTTCAACCAACTGATATTTATTGATATCCAAGCCTTCAAGTACAATTTCACCTTGTTGATTGGTTGTCAATGTAGCTTCATCTAAACCTGTTACCTTGTGGAACTCCCAATTCCCATTTGCATCCATCAATGCAGTTTGAGCCCGTAATTCAAATACAGCTCCTTGAAGGTGCTGAGTTCGACCCGCATTGGTTTTAATCAATTTCACAGAACGATCATTTTTTTTATTTTCAATGGTTATTTGAGTTTCCGGTTTGATAATAGATACAAGGGTCTCCGGCTGTTCAATAACAAAGCCTTCTGCCTTGGTCTCTACCAATGTATATGAACCATAACCCAAACCATCGAATTCAATGACCCCATTTAGGTCGGTTACTTTTGTATCGATGACAATGTTGGAACGATCACGCAATTCGAATTCAATTCCGCTTAATACGGACTTATCCTTGGCATTTACTTTGGTAACGACAAGTTTACCACCTGCACCCATTGCATTAGACTTCGTCAATGTAATACTCTCCGTCTGATTCTCTACAATCGTGAACGGAATTGGTATAGCATCCAATTGATAAAACTCAGGTGCCACGACTTCTACCAGCTCATAATCCCCTGGAGACAGTCCACCTTTGGCAATCTTCCCATCTTCCCCTGTCGTTAACTCATCGATTTTCTCTCGCGTTGCGCCGTCCTTGGAGTACAATTCGAAAGTTGCACCCTTAAGTGTCTTGGAGGAGTCCACCGCATCTACCTTGGTTAATTCGAAGCCTTGGCGAATCTTTTTATTTTCAATTTCAAAAGCGATATCCGCATCCTTAAATTCAATCGTTTTACCTGAGGCAGAGCCATATTCAGGATCAACCAAATATCCTGCCGGGGCAGATAATTCTTTTAACTTATAAGGTATACCGTTGGTTAGATTGTTTAATCGATAGTTTCTGGAGCTTTCAACCACACCATTCTCGTCCGTTGGTTTCAATGTTTCCAGAAGCGTAGTTCCAGACGCATTATAGATTGCAAATATTGCACCCTCCAGCGGAACTCCTGCATCACTGACTTTGTGAATTCTGATTTTGCCCAGACCTGTAGAGGCTCCTCCACCTGCTCCAGCCAAGGAAACTTTGATTCCCGACTGATTACCTTCTCCGATTACCGAGGAAGAATGGCCTGCAAATTCAACCTTATTCTCAATTCGGGCGCCATGATCGGCATTAATATAAGACTGATATTCCAAAATGAATGCGGTATGGATATCTTTCTTGAAGGTAAAGGTAAATGTATTGCCCTCCACGTCCAATTCATAATCAGCTGGATCAACAAGTCCAGCTTTGGTGGATACATTTCCTGAATTGTTGGCAGGTAAATTGGTTGCATATAATTTCAATGAATCAGCCAATAAAATCTGGTTCTCTGACAGGGTATCTGTTAATTGATTACCCGCAGGAATGAAAGATTGACTTGGATTGATATTTACCGTCCATGATGCTTTATCCGTTGTACCTTCTTGCTTCCCTGTTTTGCGCACGTATACACCACCGTTGGCAGGTGTAACACTGGCTGATCTATTAAATCGTATTGCACCACCCTCACCATCCGTCAGAACAGCCTGGTTGGCATATGCGCCTGCGACAGAATATGGTCCATCCAGACTTGTTTGGTACTGAATGCGATAAGCCATTTTGCCCATGTTACCCAGATCCAACACAAAACCTTTACCGTCCGGGTTCAGCTGGAATTGACCAGGTGTGAGCGGAACCTCGCTACCTACAGCAGTAACATTATTGGCTCCCTGCAACTCTAACTCATGAACTTTCAATGAGCCGTCTACGAAAGATTGGTCTCCAGTGTAAGCATCCTTAAGGATTGCATCCTGAATATCAAACAAATTGTAGTTTACATCGATTGTCCAGGTGATCTTTTTATCTTTGGCGCTATATTCACCCTTTTTGTTACCATTTTGAATCGTGTAGTCTTGCGGTTTGACCGCAGCAGATTTGGTAATCGCGGTCTGCTTTACATCAGACTCTTCCCAATCGATCTTGGCTGAGTTGCGATATTCATCATTCGTTGGCATACCCGCTGTGGGATCGAAGCTTGTCTTATAAGTAATAACATGCTCCGTACTGAGCGTTACGCCGTCCTTCAAGCGAAGTGAGAATCCTTTTTCATACGTTGGATCAGCTGGGTCTGGAGTCAGTTCAAAGTCCTCATTGTTAACACCACTCACTTGAAGACTACCCGGAATCAGTTTCATATATCTGCCTTCGTAATTGTCGGTGATGACGATATCCGTCATTTCCTGCAAATCACGGTTCAAAACAATCTGCCATTCGATTTCTTTTGTGTTGAAGTTTTCACTTTTTACACTCTTTGCAAAAATGACTTCCTGAATGTCTCTTCGGCCTGTTTTGGAAGTACCATCATACATGTTCACTGTGTTCGTAATGGTGTCGTTTGTATACACACGATGAATAGATTGAGTATCATATTCGATCTCATAGGCCTTTGTAATATCGTTCTTAAAATGTAATCTGAAGCCATTATCGAACCCTGTACCCATCGCTTCGAGTGTGTATTCATTCGGATTGATCAGTGTTCTGTTGGAAGCCGCTCCACTTGCATTAATGTCCACTTGATACACTTTGACGGAATTGTTGATCAGTTGCTGTTTTGCCGTATCAAAGCGGTCTTCAATCCATGCATTCGTTTGCATAATTTCTTGCTGATTGTAGTTATATTGTACTTTCCATGTGACCGTCTGTGTCACCGGATCATACGCACTATCTTGCCCTGATTTGTTCAAAGGCTCATTAAAACTCACACGAACTCGGCCAATATCTGTTTCGTTGTGCTCGCTCTGATCCGTTGTAAGCGCAACCTGGTTTTGATACTCCACGTTGGTGAACGGAGCAGTGGTTGGTGCTTTAACACTTGTTGTATAGGTCACACGATAGGCCTTATCTGTATCTCCCAATTGAATTGGAAAATGTGGTTCCGTTTGAACTACTGGGCCTTCTTTTACAGATCCATTCAATTGCACTTCCAATTCGCGAATTTCGATGTTGCCCTTGAGCTCCAGCTCTGCTGGGAACGTGTCTGCAAGAACAGCATTTTTCATAGCCTTCTCGCCTTGGTTAAAATCTACAGTCCATTTAATTTCATCCGAGTTGAAGTTCTCTTTGTTTGCGCTTCCCGATTTCTTCAACTTATCTACGGCTGTGTTGGCAAAATGTACATCAATGATGCCCTGCCCCACGGAACTAAAGTCTATCTGTTGTTTCAAGCCATCTTCCATCTTGCTCTCATCGAACTTAATCCACACGTAGAAGTTACCTTCCAGCTTCGCATGCTCGATCAGTTCATTAAAGGTAAAGATGATTGTGCCATCTGGATTCACCACATACTCCCCAACACCGCCATCCAGATTACCCTTAAGCTGCGATCCGATGATGAATTTATCTGGCAAGTTAAAGGTGAACGTGGAGCCATCACTGTAGTTGTGGTTGTCATCTGCAAGTCCCCATGTAAAGACTACAGCCACCTCATCCTGGATTCGTGGTCGAATATCCTCGATTTTATCTCCTTTGACTTCAATCGTGCCATTTCCGTTGTCTTCTGGTGCCTGATTGTACATCTGCACACTGGTAATCAATTGATCTGTAATTACCGGGCCTGCAGCTGCGATTGCTAAACTGCTCTGGTTGAGGTTTCCCTCCCCCTCTTCTTCCGGAGTGGCAGCAACGTCAACGTTGTTGACCTCTTCCGAACCTGCCAAACCTTCTTCTGATGCTGTATCGCTGATTGCACTGGCTGGCAAATTAGTTAATTCATCCTGAGCATGCATTGTTGGTGTAAATATCCAACCCTGCATCATTTGCGTGACCAGTAACAGAGCAATGATCACTATGCTCACTTTTTTCCTCATTGTTTGCATATCCTCCTCGTACGTAGTGTTGGCATACGCCGAAGATTAGAATAGCAAAGCGACATATACAAAAAATAGACAACACTAAAATCCTCGTTTTTGAACACAAAATTGAACACAAAAAAGGATACTCCTCAAGCGGAGCATCCTGCTCAAACGGTTGTTATAGTGTCCAGTTAATTTTGACGCGCAGATCCGTAGTACCTTCCATTTTGGATACATAATAAGATATCGATTTCATGCCAAGTTGGTACAAATCCTGCAAATCTTCAATCAGTCCAGCTTCCGTACCCTTGTACCTGAATGTCAGCGAGGTTCCGCCTTCCTTCAGCTTACTCTGAACTTTGGTCTTCAGCGCAGCATGGCCTTTAACAGCATCCTGTTCATCATACAGGGAATAGTCCAGAGCATGGTACAGCTTCTGATAAGCGGCTTTTTTGCTATCTCCGGCCTTCACCAGCTTTAATAAAGCTTCTCGATATGGGGCGGGCGCAGCGGGGTACTTGCTTTTGCCTGTCCAGATATGGTCACGTGCCATCTCATCATCACTCAGCAAATAGTAGCTGTGGCTAACCTTACCTTTGCGGTCAGGGGTAGGATCATCCCAGGTGGTGTCCATGTGATACCACTTGCCGTCCAGGTTCACGATATTCCAGGCATGAAGCTGCCCGCCCGCTGTACCTTCCACAATCCGGTTATCGATACCTACTCGCTCCAGCATCCGATATGCCAACAGTGAATATCCCTGACAGACGGTACTGCCTGTAACAAGCCCGTCGTAGGCCGTATATTTCTTCAACGAAGTATCGTAAGAAAGGTTAAGCACAATCCAGTCGTGGATGACCTTGACCTTCTCATGATCCGTCATGCCTGGTTTGATGATTTCTTTCAACACGTTTGTGACTTTACGATTCACATAATCGGTCTGCTCCTTGGTCTCCCGATAGGAGAGAGTCACATGCACCTCGGCCGACACATTGGAGCCTTTATAATTAAATGCATAACTTTTAACGGTATATTGGATATAGGGGTCACTCTTCATTGCCTCATCGATGGAGGTTTGTAATTGTTTTTTGAGGCCCTTCACATTGCCTTTGTATGTAAAAACAAGTTCCTCCGTTCGCTGTGACATTGCGGTAAGCAAGGTCTGGCGCAAATCTGTTGCCGTGGATATATCTGATGTCCCTGATGCAGCATACAATTGATCCAGATCAACCGTACGTGGTAACGCTACAGCAATCAGACAGCCTGCCAGCAGTATGGTGATAATTCGTTTCCCGTTCTTACCCATGAAAGGAACCCACCCTTCTTTGCAAAGTTCTCACGCCCTATTGTATCACAAAAGGCTCTGTCGTCATTCTTCTAGTTTTGTCAAAGCAAATCAAAAGAGACCTTCTATGGAAGGTCCCTTTGATCTTTAGTTCATTGAATCACGATTACCCGTTATCTTCATCCTATGTTTCGTTTGGTCACGATATGAGTGATTCCTCGTCTAATACAGGCGATTACCACTCATAAACGTATCTGTTTTACCTTGAAGCTTCGCCAGCCGTTCCAATACCTGTGACGCTTCAGCTACCGTCACTTTACGTGCAGGCATGAATCGTCCTTCAATCGAAGGAAGCAATCCCAGCTTCAGACTCAGGGAGACCGCTCCCTTACTCGTAATGGCACTGGCATCCGCAATGTTGGGAAGATCCGATGGCAACGTATAGAATCCGGCCAGCTTCTCATAGCGTAAAATACGTACAAGCAGCACTGCCAATTCTTCACGTGTCATCTCTTCCTGCGGATTCAAATTCTGTTCAGGGTCCGCTCCGGCAAGCCAGCGCTGATCAATTAATGCCCGAACTGCCTTATAATACGGGCTGTCAGGTGTCACATCAGCGTATAACTTGTCATCTCCGTCCCCACTGTAGTACAGATCCATATTTGGATTAATCGCTCTTGCCAGATAGTTAAACCAATCTCCTCGGGTGATCACACGATCCGGGAATACGCGTCCCTGCTCATCAGCAAGCAATACGCCATGCTGGGTCATATTGCGTAGAGCTGCTTCGGCCACATGACCCAAGATATCCGTAGGTTCGGTCTTGGTTGCAGAGCTTGTGTCCCCGTATAAAAGCTTCCACTCTCCTGTGTTCGCATCCAGCGCTTCATAGTTGCCATAGATCGAATTCTCATCACGTGTAGGCATATAAGCAAGGTTCACCCCCGCTGGGATGACTTGACCACCGTTCATACCATATCCGCCATAACGGGAATATGCGAGGATTAGCTTGAATTCCTCCAGATAGAGTGCCTTGGCCTCTTCATAACTGATGGCTGGCTTAACATCTGCTGGCAGTTGTTCAGGCGTTGCCGCAATACGTGTATAGAACTCGTTAATCGTCCCGTTGTTCAAAACCTGTACTTGTGCCGTATCTTCCTTAACCGGAATTCCGTTCAGATAACGCTGGAACAAAAATGTGCGAGCATCATCCACCTCAATCACATTAGCCAGTCGGAACTGCTCCGTTGCGTCTGGAACTAGCGCAATCACTGTGTCCATCGCCAGTTTCTCAGCCTGCTTCCGGGTTACCAATTTGCCTGCCTTCTCCTCAGCCGGCTTCTCCTGTTCCATCTCCGGTCCCATTCGTTGCATCATCGTATAACTGTAGATCTGCCCGGTAACTGCATCTACCTGTGCTGAGATATCCCGCATGAACATATAGGACATATTGGCACTTCGATCGCTCCAGCTCAGACTCCATACCTGATTGTTCGGACTTGAGTAATATCCCTTGCCCAGCTGGCTATGTTCCAGCTTATAGCCCTTGGGAATATCAAAGTTTGTTGCGACCCGATTGGCGGCCTGCTGAACATTTAATCTTGTACCATTGGCCGGGACAAAAGGCGTTACATCACCTTTTAACTTCGTATCCTGCTGCAAAGAATCTTCATCTACAGCTTTACCTGTTAATGTATTAATCCGTTCCAACGTATTGGCTTCAATCGGAACGATACTGATATTTTTTGGTGTATATGCAAGGTAATACTGCTGACCCTGTTTGGAAGATAGACGATCTTTGGCGATATAAGCCAGTTCCACATCGAACTGTTCTTCAAACTGCTGTCTGGCCTTCTCTTCTGAAGCTGCCGGTTTCGATGAGGGATACTTGGCTTCAATAGTACCTCGGGAGTAACCTGTTACCAAACCACTTTCGTCCACATTAATGTAGACTGTCTCTGCATCAGTTAACAATCCATCATGTTTTAACTGGTACCCGTATCGATACTCTGTTCTGCCAAACAATGACTCTTGTTCGATGGAAGAATACAGATCTCCAAGCGGAGCATATTCACTTTCCTTAAGACCTGGAATCGCTTGGTACAACAGTGCCACGGCCTTTTCTTCAGCTTGAGCTTTGGTTAACTTCACATCTGATTCCGAGACATGTTTATCCAGGATATCCGACGGCAAATGTACACTTAACACTTCCCCTGTGCCTGCATGTACAGTTCCACTGAATCCCGACGTATGATTGCCTTGTGTAATCTGGAACCCGATCTCCCACGCCTTGTATTCTGGCGGTGGATAGGAATTAGGTGAATCGAATCGTGCAGATGAGATCGTTGCTTTTTTTAACAATGGAAATAATTTCAGTATATTTTCACTGGCTTGCCTGGATGAGATTTTCGCTCCCTCAGGCACGTCATTGCTCGTTGCGTCTAGTTGTTCATTTTCCCCCGTTGTCGCTGCGGTCAACTGCTCTGCTTGCGCGGCTGATGCACTGCCTGCAAAACCTGGTGTTTGCGAAGCAAGTAGCAGTGTTGCCATCGCTGCGGTTGTTGCTTTGGTTGCGAACATTTTCAATCGTAGATTAAACTTCCAATTCAAACTCAAATCTGGACCTCTCCCTTCAATTTCATACAAAGAAGCATAACAAATAACCTCGCATGAATATTGCCAGTCTATTCTATGATACCATAAGCTTCCTTTTTAATCGTCGTTTTCGGGGCAATTTTACAAATGTGAATTTCTGCATATTGCTAGTAACAGCAAAAAAAACGCCAACCACGTTGGCGTTTTCTCTGTTAGCCTGCACTCTTATGTAGGCTGAATCTACCTTGTCAACTATTCGCTTTAGACGAATCGTTCAACTTCGCCTGACCTTGGACATGGGTTTTCAAAAATGGAATAACAGTGTCCCAGAAGGTGGGATCTTCCTCAGAACAACTGTGTCCTCCGCTGTTGACCCATAGATGTTCAACAGGCGGATCGGCTTTGGACATAAAATATTCAAGCTCACTCGGGGGAATGAAATTATCTCCCTTGGAGTGCACCATAAGCATCGGCAGTTGCATCCCCCTGCGCCGTTCATTCAGCATCATCACCGGATCACGCTGACGATAAGATTTAAGAGATTCACCCATTCGCCAGAACCAGATTCTCGGAATTAACTGGGCCAGTGGAAACAAGGGCAGACGCCGGCGTCTCAGCTCTGAACTGACGATTACTTCAAATTGCGATGGCATCGAGTCCGTAATCACTGCTGATACAGGAATTCCCTCCGTCACTGCAAGAATCGTACCCAGTCCACCCAAAGAATGTCCAAGCACTCCGATGGCATCCGCATCAATCTCTGGTCGTGCAGTCGTATAATGCAACGCCGCGAGCAGATCATCCCGGAACAGGTAGGCAGATGCAGCACGAACCGGATCACTGGCCCCATGACTACGCACATCATACATAAATAAGGCATATCCAGCTTCCCAGATCGGACGTGCGTAACGAAGAACACGGGAGCGATTGGAGCCCCAGCCATGTGCAATAATAACGAGCGGCCATGGTTTCGGAATGTCGGCTCTGGCCGGGATGAACCAGCCATGCACCCGACCTCCCCCACTGTCAAAGGTCACATCCTCAAATGGCATTGGGGGTGTCAGTGTGATTGGAATCTTCTTGGGGGTTTGGCTCTTTACCGCTGCCTTCCATAATCCACCTGCCGTTACTGCGGCCACGGCGAGCATGCCGCCTATCATTGTTTTAGCTTTCACAGGGCATCTCTCCTCTCCGAATTCCGGCATACATCCATCATAAAACAATAGAATGAACGGCACGTTAAGCGACATGGGTTTTTATGATAAAGATTAATCCAACAACTAATTTAAAGGAACCATCATATATATACCCAAATATATACATATTCCTCATCTGATGCTGGAATCCTAGGCTTCAGCTGCTTCCACAAATCTCCGTGCACATGTTGCAATCTGCTCATGATCTCCTGCCACAAGAGCTTCTCGTGGTAAAAGTGCACTTCCCAGACCCACTGCAGCAGCGCCTGCTGCGTAATAATCAGCAATATTCTCCAGTGTGGAACCACCTGTTGCCAGCAGCGGAATATGATTCAGTGGAGCTTTGATCTCCCGCAGATACGGTATACCCAGACTCGCCATCGGAAACAACTTCACAACTCGTGCTCCCGCTTCATGGGCAGCGACAATCTCCGTAGGTGTCATGGCTCCAGGCCAGATCTCGACACCATGTTCTACAGCATATTCAATGACAGACAGATCGACATTGGGAGACACCAGAAATTGTGCACCTGCAGCGACGGCTTCCTTCGCCATCTGCACATTCAGTACCGTACCCGCTCCAACAAAAGCCTTTCCTTCATGCCGCTCACGCCAGTCCGCAATAATATCATGTGCTCCAGGTGTGTTCAGTGTGACTTCCATCAGTCGGATGCCACCACCTGTCATACCTTGTCCAGCTGTTACTGCCGCTTCACGGCTTATACCGCGCACAATCGCGACCAGCCTCGACTCCAATAGTACTTCCGTCAGATTCATATCCAGTTCCCCTTGCTTCATCAATTCGGCAGCCGAAGACAGGCAATCATGGTCACCGCTTTTCCGTTATTCATTATTGTAAGGCATATCCTCTCCTGGATGAAATCATTTGATCCAATATTCACTTCTTCCTTTTAAAAAGACATTGAATTCAACTTGGTTTTGTAGTCAACCTGAAGGAAACAAGGGCAATCGCCAACGCCAACAGCAGGACCATACCACCAATCCACCCCAAATTTTGAACGGAATTGTATTTCACAACTACACCTCCCAATCCGGCACCGAAAGTCATACCTATGTTCATTACTGCCGTATTGTAACTCAGGACTGTTTCAGAAGACTGTGGTCTCAATGTTATCAAATAGAACTGATTCGCGGGCGTTGTTATCCAGGCAGCTGTGCCCCAAATCATGATGGTCAGAAGAATACCTATTGTGGAACCTGCTGTGATGGGCAAAATAAAGAGGGCACCAGCATGAATAATCAAACTGATTGGAATCGTGCGAACAGGTCCCCATCGATCTACCGCATAGCCACCAAGACGGGAACCTATGAATGCAAATACACCCAATACAAGTAACGCCGTACTAATCATTTCTATTGAAAAATCGGCTACTGAACTTAAAAGTGGAGCGATATAAGCAAATACCATGGTGTAGCCCAGAATCCAGAAAACAGTCGTTAATAATCCGGTGATAACCTTTTTATCTTTGATAATCAATAATTGTTGCTTCAGGGAGAGAGACGGGTTACCCTCCATTCGAGGAATAAATCTGTACAACAGCATGAAATTAATAAATGCGATAATTGCAATCATGATATAAACATAGTGCCAATCCATGTAGGCAGCAATGAAGGTACCAATCGGCACTCCTAATACCAATGAAACGGTGAATCCTGTGATGACAGTTGCAATGGCACTACCCTGTTTGCCAGAAGGAGCTAGTCTTGCAGCATAGTTCGTGGCTAGGACAAAATACAGACCACCACTCATGGCCAATACGATGCGTGAGAACATAAGCATGCCAAAGTTCAAACTGAAGAATGCAATGATATTTCCCAAGATAAAAATAAGCATGGAATACAGAAGTACTTTTTTACGTTGTAACTTGGAAGTCAGCATGACCAGAGCCCAGGCTCCCAATGCATGAGATAGTGCATATACGGTGACCAATTGTCCTGCTAATGAGATCGAAACCTGTAAATCGCGGGCAATGATATCTAAAACGCCAGATACGACAAATTCGGCTGTTCCCACAACAAAGGCTCCTAAAGCCAATAAATAGATAATAAATGAATTCATTTCAATCTCCTTTATTCAAAAGAATAGTGTGTGAAATCTTCTGGATATATTCGTTTGTTGAAATTTATAATAGATATAAAAGACAAATTATATCTATTATAAATACAAAAAAAATACTTAATGCATCATTGATATTTTACCGGCAATTGAAGATAATTTTCGATTTTTAAGCACTTCTTCCATCTGTCCTTCGGCAGTGATCATGGTTTCTTGAATTAAGCATCCCTGTTTATGATGACAGCAATCAAACAGAGAGGTTGTACCCTCAATGGCCTGTATGATGTCCAAAAACGTAAGATCCTCCCACTTCTCCTGAAGTGTATACCCGCCATGGGCACCAGATGAAGAATGAATCATCCCCTCTTTCGTCAATTTGGTTAAAATCTTGGACAGATATGTGGGTGAAACATTCTGCCACTTTGAAAGTTGCTGCACACCCACAGGTTTATCTGAATTGGATGCCGCAAGAAAAATCATCGTGTGCAGGGCGTAATTGGTAGCTTTGGAATACTTCATCATCTCATTCCTCCCTAATAAAAGACTTAATATATCTACAATAACTTCTTTAATACAATTACGTCAATAACCCCCTCTCATAAAAGTGGCACATTGCGTCCACTCTTTTATCAGAGGAGGCTCTTGTTACAAACAACTGTTCCAGCAATATCTATACCTACAGTTCCAATCTATATGCATGCTTTAGGCATTTTCCAATACGTTATCCTTCTCCAAATCTTTAAAGTATCGATCGTTATATAACATGCTTGGATGTGTTGGATGATAGGCGAGTGCGATATCATTATGTTCTCGGGCCTTGGCACGGTTACCCATCCGGTCATAACACACACATAGTTGCAGATGCGGCATCCAGGTCCAGGCTGCTTCATTCAGCACCACCATAGGATCGTCAGGACGTACAGCACGAGTCGCCTGTTCGTACCAGAACAGGGCCTTGCGATAATCTTCACGGTCGGCAAAATAACCACCCAATCGACAGCAAATCTCGGCTCTTGGCAAATCATAGGCAAATGATCGGAACAACGCCGTGACTTCCTGTTCCGGATGTTCAAGTGCAGCTTCACAATCCGCAATTTTCTGGCAAGCAGCGATCTGATCTTCCACCCAGCCCAGCCCGGTATCCAGAAACTTCTCATAGTACTTCACCGCATCCTCATGCTGTCCATGGTCCTTCAGTTCATTACCGAAATAGTACAAGTCACGCGGCCCAAATTCCTCTCCGGCCTGTTCCCTTTTGCGATAGATCCGCAGATTACGATCGGTATACTCCTTATCTTTCTTGTGGGTAACCGCTATATCACTATGCAGCAGATTGCCCGCTACAGCCAGATATTCATGAACCGCGCCAATCCAGCGAAATTGCCGATCCCGACGCACCAGACGATTCCGGCGCAGGCTGTAGGCTACCTTGCCATCTGCTGTGAATGACAGATTGTAATCCATCGTGACACTATCCACATCCGGGTCCAGCGAACGTTTCAAGGCGATCAGTTTCGCCCGATCTTCCGGTTCGAACACATCGTCGGCATCCAGCCAAAGAATATATTCACTCTTTGCCTGATCGAAGGCATAATTGCGTGCTGCTGCAAAGTCATCCACCCATTCAAAATCAACGATACGATCCGTATATCTGGAAGCGATCTGACGAGTGCGATCCGTTGATCCGGTATCCACAATTACAATCTCATCGGCAATACCGTTGACCGAGTCCAGACATCTGGCGAGGGAAGCTTCTTCATTTTTCACAATCATACACAGGGTAATACTGATCGTCTCCTCACCTCGTCTCGCCCTACGATTAAAGGCAGATACCCCCGGCAGTTCGGACAATCGATAGATGTGGTACGCAGGGAAATGAGTATCGACGAACAAACGAAAACCCAGTGCCTGAGCACGGATGCAGAAATGACGATCTTCGCCCCAGAAGGATACATTGGGAATCTGGTCATACGAAACTCCTGCTGCCAGAACATTTTTGCGAATAAGGGTACATGCCCCTAGCCCTCCAACTTCATAACAACCCGGGATCCGCAGCTGATTTAGAAAAGCAGTCGTTTGCGTGCCCTCGTCTTCCGCCTCGGTTCCGTCTACTGTTTTGCCACCGCGGCGATACAGAGCATACTCATCCTGCAGCCATACCTGCGGCATTTCCCTGGCATCCGGCTGCCAGCGGGTCCAAAAGATATTGGATACAATGTCTTTGCCACTCGATACAAGTTGCTCCAGAGTCCGCGGATGCAGCACCAAGTCAGAATCAATCAGGAAAACCGCATCGTAGTGATTGTCGCGTGCATATTGCAATATGCGATTTTTCAAACCGGCTACACGCCAAATCTGCTCATCCTGCCAATAGTGTCCTCCCTCATCCTTGGTGTACACCCCTTTGTTGTCAGAACTACCGCTGCCGTGTTCATCTGCTTGAATAACCGTCCCTTCATGCTGAAGCAAAAATTCATGCAATATATTCGATGCGGCTTCTTCCACGTTATCGTCAACAAACAGATAATCCGTCTTCACTGTTGTTCGTTCCAGTGCATGCAGAGAATCCAGAAATTCACGGAGCACCGGAGTTGTCTGGCGAACCGGGCTGGCGATCAGTATTCTTTCCTGGCAAAGTTCTTCAAGCTTTTCCGATTGGCGGGTTTCCAGCGATTTATCAGAACGACTGGACGGTCGATGATTAATCTGGTTCTCTTTCTGATTCTCATTTGCGCTCTCATGTTGCTTCTCATTCTGATTCTCTTTCTCTTGGGAATTCGGCTCTGCTTGAGGTTTGAATTCTTCTTGCGATTTACGTAACGGGTCTTTCTTCAACGTGCTCACTCCCCCTCTCCTTATTCGAACCATGCCAACAGTCGTGGCTCTTGATCCAATATCGATTCATACTGTTCCTTCCAACCGTATCTTGCTTCAGGGTCTAGTGCTTGATAGCGTTCATATTTGCGGATGCGGTCTTCTTCCCGCGCCCACCCATAGTGCTTCACCCGGGGAGCATGACATCCATAGGACCAATGTTGGATCGTTAACGGAAAACGACCACAATGCTGGGGTGTTTCCTTCCATTCATAGCTCATCCCCGGGTGATAACGAATCAGAAATGGCCGATAATAGGCATGCGCCTGCCAGAACTCATCTTCTCGGTAATGCGTCTCACTCCACATATCAAACAATCTGAAATAGATCGCATCTTCATTGCCACTGAGCAGCAGATCCCGTACCACCCCAAAGTCACTGGTTAGAATCTCATCCGCATCCAGATTCAAAATCCACTCCGGATTGGTCGCCGCCGTCTCTTCCCATTGTTGTTTTCTCAGGCTTACCTCGTCTGCAAAACGTGAAGCAGCGTTCTCCACTAATACGAGTGGAATGCCGTCCAGAAGTTCCCTGCACAGCGCGACCGTTCCATCCGTGCTTCCGTCATCAATGATTACTGCGCGATCGATCCAGGAACGATGTCTCTCCAGTGCCTGCTTGAGATAACGATTCTCTTCATTACGAACGATCATCGACAAGGTAATATGTGGTCTTCCATGTTCCTCATGTCCATCCAAAGCTTCACCCCCATGCTCAAGCTTCTACCTATTAAAATGTCCGACACACGATGCCTGGACGGATCACAATCCTCTATTCTCAATCTATGCAGAGCCGGAATGCAGATATGCAGGACAAGGAAACCTTTCATGGGGTTAATCTTGATGAACGACAAAAAAGCACCCGCCTTCGCGGATGCTTTTAAATGTAATCATAAGATTAATGTAGTGAAATAAATGAATTAACGGTATTCAGCCAAACGATCATTGAGACTACGTGTCTGTCCATAAACTTCCTGATACAGTGCGAACAGTCCATCATAGACGGCAACCGTTTCCGGGTTTGGCTCATAGGACTTCGCTGGGCGAATAAACGCTGTTGCGCATTCCTGCAAGGACGAGAACCAGCCACAGCCATAGGCAGCCAGCATTGCTGCACCCATCGCAGGACCCTGTTCGCTCTCCAGCTTCACAATCGTAGCGTTAAAGACATCCGCCTGCATTTGCAACCAGGCTTCGTTCTTGGCACCGCCACCAATGGAAATGACTTCATTGACGGTTTTGCCTGCACCACGCAGAATATCAATGGACTCGCGCAGCGAGAAGGTAATGCCCTCCATCACCGCACGTCCAAAGTGCTCCAGCTTGTGTCCTGCATCCATACCGATGAAGCTGCCACGGATATTCGCATCCGGATGAGGTGTACGCTCCCCAACGATATACGGTGTGAACAACAATCCGTTGCTGCCCGCCGGAACCTGATCAATGCCCTGCAAGAGCACATCAAACGATTTATCCGCTGCAAACGTATCCTTAAACCAGGACAGGCTATATCCTGCGGCAAGCGTTACCCCCATAATATAGAAGGCATCTTTCTCCCCATGATTAAAAAAGTGTACTTTGCCTTCGAAGTCGAGATCTTTACGCTCTTCGTAGGAAAGCACAACCCCGGACGTTCCGATGCTGCACATCGTCTGTCCTTCACTCAGAATACCTGCGCCAATGGCACCACAAGCATTATCCGCGCCACCTGCATATACTTTCGTCGCAGCCGCCAGACCCGTTTGATCCGCAATCTCAGGCAACAACGTGCCCACTTCCTCAAACGATTCCACAAGCCGTGGACAAAGGGAGATCGGCAGCTCGAATGCTTCTGCAATCACTTTGCTCCACTGCTTACCTGCAACGTCTAGCAACAAAGTTCCCGCTGCATCAGAATAATCCATAGCGTAATCCCCGGTCAGGCGATAACGCACATAGTCTTTTGGCAACAGGAACAAGGATGCTTGCTGTAACAATTCAGGCTCGTTCTCCTGAACCCACAGAATTTTCGGCAAGGTGAATCCTTCCAGTGCACGGTTCCGGGCAATACTTAACAGCTTGCCATCCAGTACTTTTTCGATCCGGCGGCACTGAGCCGTTGTGCGTGTATCGTTCCACAGGATTGCGTTACGCAGCGGTTTACCTTCAGCATCCACCAAAACCAGTCCGTGCATCTGACCGGAGAAGCTCAATCCCTCGATTTCCGAAGGCTGCACGCCAGACACTTCGAGCAATTTACGCAAGGAAACAATGGTTTGCTCTACCCAATCTTCGGGATTTTGTTCACTGTATCCAACCTTGGGCTGGTACAACGGATATGCCTCGGATGCTTCAAATGCCACTTTTCCTTCACGATTGACCAACACGGTTTTGACCGCGCTGGTTCCAAGATCGACACCAATTACGTAACTCATAGGTTAACTCCTCTCGTTTATCACAGGTTATATCCACGAAAGATCCAAGTACGCATGAAAGTCACTCCGTGATCAGAAAACCCTTGGATCGCCGTTACCCCCAGATTTCCTTTATACCCCTTAGCAAGGGTGAAATCCGGGGATAAATGCGACCGCTTTGCTTCCTCGGGTCCTTTCTGCTCACTCCGTTTTGCATGATACTGGACACACATGGATATGAAACGTGTAAAAACATACTCGTTTTTATTAGCAGAAAGATTGATCCAATAACCTTGATTCGTCATTGGTTATAAATGAAACCTTGATGCTCATGTGGTCACTCCGTGATCAGAAAACCATCGAATCGCCGTTACCCCCAGATTTCCTTTAATCCCTTTGAAAAGGGAGAAATCCGGGGATAAGCCTATGCTTCCGAAGCCAGCTTTCTTTCAGAAAGCTCTTAGCGCACGCTCCGCTTCCTCGGGTCCTTTCTGCTCACTTCGTTCTGCATACACCATCTTAAAGAAACATTTATATCAAAAATCTAAAAAATAGCGTTGTTTGTTTAATCAAAAAACCGTCCCCGTCTTCCCAAGGGAAAGTCGGGGACGGTCCGAATGTCATGCTTGTTCAGGCGTTCCATGGTACAAGCTAATCTTGTGCATAGGCTAGTTTGGACACTAATGTCCAACACATATGAGTTGAGTAACCATCGGTGGTCGACGTACACGAACCCTGCCTAATCCGCTATGCTATTAGTCAGCCAGGATGTACTGGTTGAGTTGTGCTCTCAGCAATTCCTGACGTCCGGATTGGTTCTTGCGTGGGCTTTCGTTGTTGAGTGCATACTCAGCAAGGGAAGCCAGTGTTGCTTTACCTGCAACTACATCTGCGCCAATACCTTCGCTGAAGCTGCTGTAACGTTTTTCGATGAAGTCATCAAATACGCGATCTTCGATCAATTTCGCTGCTACTTTCAGACCTTTCGCATACGTATCCATACCTGCGATGTGTGCCAGGAACAGATCGTCTGCTTCGAAGGAACCACGACGTACTTTTGCGTCAAAGTTCACACCACCGCGGCCGATACCGCCGTTTTTCAATACTTCATACATTGTCAACGTAGCATCGTACATGTCAACCGGGAACTCATCTGTATCCCAACCGATCAGCATATCGCCTTGGTTCGCATCGAGGGAACCGAGCATACCGTTTGTACGAGCAACGCGGATTTCGTGATCAAATGTGTGACCAGCCAGTGTAGCATGGTTCGCTTCCAGGTTGAGTTTGAAGTGTTTGTCCAAACCGTATTTTTGCAAGAAAGCAATGGAAGTTGCTGCATCATAATCATATTGATGTTTCGTTGGCTCTTTTGGTTTAGGCTCGATCAGGAATTGTGCATCAAAGCCAATTTCCTTCGCGTAGTCTACAGCCATGTGGAACATGCGAGCAATGTTGTCTTGCTCCAGTTGCATGTCTGTGTTCAGCAATGTGTCGTAACCTTCACGACCGCCCCAGAATACATAGTTTTCAGCGCCCAGACGTTTACCCACTTCCAGACCTTTCTTGATCTGTGCCGCAGCATGAGCATACACGTCTGCGTTACAAGTGGAAGCTGCACCAAACATGAAGCGTGGGTTCGAGAACATGTTCGCCGTGTTCCAGAGCAGTTTTTTGCCGCTGGATTTCATATGATCTTCAATCAGATCAACGATTGTATCAATGTTGCTGTAGAACTCGCGCAGGTTGTTGCCTTCTGGTGCGATGTCCACATCGTGGAAACAGAAGAACGGGAGATTCATTTTTTCCAAAAATTCAAATGCCGCTTCCACGCGTACTTTCGCGAGGTCCAGACCCGAGTATTTATCCCACGAACGAACAGCTGTCTCCGCACCAAACGGGTCACTGCCGCCTGCAGTTAATGTATGCCAGTAAGCCATGCCGAAACGGAAATGTTCTTCCATCGATTTGCCGGCTACCACTTCTTCCGGATTATAATGTTTAAAAGCAAAAGGATTCTTGGAATCTTTACCTTCAAATGCAATTTTATTAACGGATTCAAAATAGGCCATGTGTAAAATGCCTCCTCAATAGTTTTAAGAAATCGTTTACACCGTTATCCTATCACATCGAATATACTTTGTCTATTGGTTAAACAAAGTAAAATAAAATTGTTTTTTACATGTTTGTTTACGCTATAATAGTCGAATAACTTGTTTCGGATGTGGGTCAGAACCCTTTTATCAGAAGAATAGGAGTGCCTTAACCATATGAAAATTACCGGAGACCAGATGCTGGTCAAAAAAATAAACAAGTCGATCGTTCTCGATACGATCCGGCGCCATGCCCCTCTTTCTCGCGCACGAGTGTCCGAGGTTACGGGGCTGAACAAAGCAACGGTATCCAACCTGGTTGCTGATCTGATCAGTGATGACCTGGTGCAGGAGATTGGCCCTGGTGAATCCAGCGGCGGACGTAAACCACTCATGCTGCTGTTCCGAGGGACATCAGGCTATGCAGTCGGTCTGGAACTCAGTGTGACCCATTTGAAAGGCGTGCTTACAGATCTGGAAGGACACATCATTACAGAGTACGCAGTGACCTTGGAACATCATGACGTCTCCTCTGTACTGGAGCAATTGAAATTGGCAGCAAAACAGCTCATTGAAGCTGCTCCTGCTTCCCCTCACGGTGTCATTGGCATCGGTATCGGAGTGCCCGGCATGGTGGATGAGGCAGGAACGGTCCTGTTTGCACCCAACCTGGGGTGGGAGAAGGTAGCTCTGCGCTCGATGCTTGAAGAAGAATTTGAACTGCCTGTAACGATCGATAATGAAGCCAATGCTGGTGCTCATGGAGAGTTGAATTTTGGGGCAGGTATCGGTGTCCGTCACATGATCTACATCAGTGCAGGCATGGGGATTGGTTCAGGCATCATGGTAGATGGTGAATTATACAAAGGCGCGTGGGGCTACGCAGGGGAAACAGGCCATATGTCCATTGAAGCGGAAGGTCTGCCCTGCTCCTGTGGTAATCGTGGTTGCTGGGAGTTATACGCATCGGAAAAAGCCTACGAGCACCCGGACCATCAGCTAAAATTACCTGCTCATACCACACGAGAGCTTATTCATCATGCGGAGCAAGGCCACGATACTGTTCAGGAATTATACAACACGATTGGACGCAAACTGGGGATTGGCATAACCAACATCGTTAACAGTTTCAACCCGGAACGTATTATCATTGGTGGTCCGCTTTCTGAAGCAGGTCCCTGGATTGAAACGTCGTTAAAACAGGTTGTCGAGGAACGTACATTACCTTATCACCGCCGCAGTTTGCAGATTGAATGGGCAGCTCTGGGCAGCCGTTCCACCCGCGTTGGTGCCGCTTACTCTGCGATATCCCAGTTTTTAGGAAAAATCAGAGTGTCTGTCTAATAACAGATGAAAATTGACATCATTTCGCCCCATTTCCTCCCTTTTTGTTAAAGAAATCCAGATGTATAATGGGGTTATGTGATTTTTGTCATGGCTGTGTGAATCAAGCTGTGTTAATTCCGATAACGAAACGGAGTGAAAAAAAGCGTGACCTACGTGGATACTTCAGATATCTCGGCGCAAATGTTTGTCACCGTCCTCCTGTTCCTGATTGTGCTTGCGCCCCTGTTCAGCCTTGGCATACTCCGATTGTTCCAGAGCAAAAAGAAGGCTGGTTTCATGTACATGCTGTCAGGATTGCTGGTGTATGTTGTATTTCAGACTTTCATGAGTATTTTTTTCTAGATGTAATTATTTGTTTTCATGCAAAATCCCCTTTCGCAGTTATTCATGGGTACACGTTATCATGTACTCTGAATTACGGACGCAAGGGGATTTTTCTACTTACCTATTTTAGCGTAACCGTGCTTACTTTTTGGAATTCTCTAGAGCGCGTTCTTCCATCATGTCGACAATATCCTGAATCTGGCCCATCACGGAGATCGGATCGGAGAAATAGAATTTGTAGCCATCAATTTCGTATAACTCATTGTCTTTGACTGCGTCTAGCGTTCCCCACACCGGATCACTTGCATAGTCAAACGATTCCGCTTTGGCATCCACGGCCATAAATATGTAATCACCAGCATATGATCCGGCGAGTTCATTGGAGATCGTAGCCCAGCCCACTTTTGGATCAACGCTGCGTCTCACGTTCTCGTTCATAGGCAAGTCCAATTCACCATGGATCGTTCTGCCCGTATGCGCATTACCATAAAGAGTGATGTCTTTGCTCAAGCCTCCGTCAAACACAGTAACGGTTTCTCCCTCTTTGATTATACTGCTTAAACTCTCCTTGGCCGAAGTCACCTTTTGTTCAAAATCGGTAAGCCATGCCGATGCTTCAGCCTCTTTCCCCAATATAACGCCAAGCTCTTTAACCTGATCACGAACGGGGGCCGAGTTGTCCAGAAAGACGGTTGGGGCGATTTTGGAATAAGCATCGTAACTTTTGGCATTACCTGTAACGATTAGGTCAGGGTTCAGTCCAGTTATTGCTTCAAGATTGTCCGAAATATCCTCGATACCGGAAACCTTGCCCTCCAGATAAGGGTTTTGCATGAATACGCCGTTACTTCCTACGGGTTTTACATTCAAGGCCAGAATATGACCCAAAAAGAAATCCGTTACGACACGCTGCGGATTAGCTGGCACTTCGACCTCACCCATGGATGTGTTCACTATACGTGTTGTCGCTTGGACATTTTCATTTGTATTAATATCGCTTGAACTGTTTACTTGGGAAGCTGGTGCTTTCGATTGAGCTGTACTTCCATCTCCTGTTGCAGCCCCTGTATTCCCTGAAGAACCGCCACTACATGCACTTAACAGCAACCCAAAAGCCATCAGTAAAGCCATTGGGACTCTCTTTATATTTTTCACCATTTCATCAGACCCTCCATCCAAATATTGATAATAATTATCATTATCATAAGATGGAATATAACACGGGCCTGGAGAGCCAACAATATGATTTCTTCCTGCTAAGGATATAACATCTTCCTCCTTGATTTGCTTCCGATACATCTGTGGAGAAATTCCGCTGTACTTTTTAAAGGCATTGCTGAAATAATACGCATCCTGATACCCGATAGATGATGCAATTACTCGTAACGGAAGCTTCGTCTCGGCCAATAGTTTATATGCTTTTTGCATACGTAGACGGATTAGACAGTCAATCGGTCCACGATTAAGCACTTGTTTGAAACAATTCGAGAGATGACCCGGACTCCGCCCCATCACCCCAGCCAAAGAATCCAACGTATGCGGTTTTGCATAGTTCTGCAACAGGTACTCCAAAGTCTGTATGACCAACTCGACTGGACTGGCCGTTTTGACGACCGGAGACTGTAAATAGTATTGTTCCACCATATGATAAACCCATTGATAGAAAGATGCCTTAAGTTGAAGCGGAACCGAAGGCCCCTCCTGCTGCTGGGTCTCTAACATACGATCTGCAATTTCATATAACATCATTGGCTGCGCTAGTGTCACACGATATGTAATGTGAGTTGGATCTTTGTGTTCATCTACAAACAGCGGCTCATCGCCGGACGTTGACTGCCGTTCTGCTTTATACGAAATTAGTATATACTCTGCTCCGTCTGAACCTGCGTTAACTTCAAACAGACTTTTGGAAGGAGCATGAATAATCTCAAAAGGATGGATGGAATAGGTCTTCTGATTAAGCAATACCAGTAAGTTCCCTCTCTTTATACAGAAAAAACTGCTGGACTGCATCGTGAATAATGTTCTTTCACCCTTTGCAAGAATAGCACGTTCAACATGGATATCTCGTATAATTGCCTGTTCCCAGAAGCGAAAATGCTCCTCCTGATCTATAATCATGCTGCTTGTTCACCTCAATTATGCTCTGCGACTTAAGAAAATGATATCGCACTTCTGTACATCGGACAATTCCGAATGATAATTCATTGCGCCATCATCTTAGAACTTCACGTTGCTTGCGATCAGTTAAATATCCGTTCATTACACTCAGAGTAAATGCACAAAAAACCGTACCCTTCCGGGTACGGTTCTTTCTATATCCTAACGGCTCGCGAAAACCGGAATTGCATATGAATCGAAAATTTCTTTCAACACATGATAATTCAGATAATAAGCCTGATTTAAGCGTCCAATGCTTTGGCAAATTGAGTTTTGTTCATACCCAGAATGCGGTGTTCACCAATTACAGTCAATGGCACGGCACGTACACCCATATCCCATACTTGTTGTGCAAATTCATCGCTAGTTTCGATGTTACGCTCCTCATAAGAGATACCTTTGTCAGCCAGGAACGTTTTTACGGATTTGCAGTTCGGGCAGTTCGTTGATGTATATACAATTACGTTTTCCATGTTTAATTCACCTCATATGGTTTTATATTAATCTATAGTTTGGTTGAAATCAGCTCATTCTATTACAGAACAACTGCGCTGTGCTCCAAGCTCTCAATGTATTTCTCTGTGTCCATGGCAGCCATACATCCGCTACCTGCAGCTGTAATCGCTTGTTTGTAACGTGTATCCTGTACGTCACCACATGCAAATACACCTGGGATGTTTGTCTCGGATGTACCTGGTGTAGTCAGGATATAACCATGTTCGTCCGTAGTGATCTGTCCGCCAAGGAATCCAGTGTTTGGTGTGTGACCGATAGCTACGAATACGCCGCTTGCCGGAATCACTTCTTCTTCACCTGTTTCGTTGTTCAACACTTTCAATCCGGTTACGCCGTTGTCGCCAGCAAGTACTTCGAGTGGTGTACGGTTCAAAGCCATTTCTACTTTTTCGTTGCTGCGTGCACGATCCTGCATGATTTTGGAGCCACGCAGTTCTTCACGACGGTGTACCAGTGTTACTTTGGAACCGAAACGGGACAAGAAGCTTGCTTCCTCAAGGGCAGAGTCGCCACCGCCGATAACGATGATTTCTTTGTTACGGAAGAAGAATCCATCACATGTTGCACATGTGCTGACACCACGGCCCACATTTGTTTCTTCGCCAGGAATACCGAGGTATTTAGCAGATGCGCCTGTAGACAGGATCAATGTTTCAGACACGAGTTCACCCATACCTTCAACTTGAATCTTGAATGGACGCTCGCTCATGTCGATGTTGTTCACCCAGCCTGTACGGAATTCAGCACCGAAGCGCTCAGCTTGTTTACGCATGTTGTCCATCAGTTCAGGACCCATAATACCATCAGGGAAACCTGGGAAGTTCTCCACTTCAGTCGTTGTTGTCAGTTGGCCACCAGGTTGTGGTCCTTCAATAACGAGTGGGTTCAAGTTGGCACGTGCCAGATAGATTGCTGCTGTCAGCCCTGCAGGGCCTGTTCCAATAATAATTGATTTATACATGTATAGTTCCTCCCCCGGGTTCTGCAAAAAGGTTAGACCCTCCGGCATCAAAAGCTTAGGCTTTTGCATACACTAGAACGAAAAGCCCACATCATGTCCACAAGACCTGCCTGTGATATGACAATGGCCCTATGCAGAAACGGAATTCTAATTTATAATCATTCTAATCTGTTGTTCATTATGATCTCTTTTATGTACGGTGTCAATGCTCGGCAGCGATTATGAAGAAGTCTTCATCAGGAGGGAAAATGGAAGCATGAACGATGCACTCATTGGCAGTTTTATATCAGCCATGTCTACCGGCCTAGGGGCCGTACCGATTCTATTTATGCGCAAAATATCGCACCGTCTGCGTGATATCTTGCTGGCATACGCCGCTGGTATTATGACCTCGGCCTCGGTGTATAATCTCATTCCGGAAGCGCTTGGCCAATCAAATCTCTTTGTACTTGCATTTGGTATTATGCTTGGTAGCCTGGTTCTACTGGTGCTGGAGATGAAGATTCCACACGTCGATCTGGAGAATCCCGAGAAAATGCCTTTTAAAATTGAAACCAAAGCCTTCATGATTATTGCAGCCATCACCATGCACAACCTGCCGGAAGGGTTATCCGTTGGCGTCAGCTATGCAAGCTCGGATGAGAACCTGGGCAATCTCATTGCCTTTTCCATCGGATTGCAGAATGCGCCGGAAGGATTCCTGGTAGCCCTCTTTCTTGTGAACCAGAACATTGGCCGCTTCAAAGCACTGGGTATTGCCACCCTGACCGGAGCGGTAGAGATTATAACAGCTATGATTGGTTACACCTTGAGCAGTCTCGTAGCTGGTCTTGTGCCTTATGGTCTGGCCTTTGCAGCCGGTGCGATGATGTTTATTGTTTACAAGGAACTTATTCCCGAGAGTCACGGCGATGGCAATGCACGTGTGGCGACGATGTCCTTTTTGCTCGGACTCATCACGATGATTGGTCTTACCGAATTGTTTTAATTGAAGACTAAAGAACCCGGCGATCAGTCCAAGACTGTCGACCGGGTTCTTTGTTTAGCCACAAATGAAGATTCCATGAAATTACTGGGATCGCCTGTCAGAGGCATTATGCCCTCTCCTGATCAGGATTGGATGAAACGTATCAGTTCCGAATTAAATTTCTCCAATTCATCATAGAATGCACCATGACCGCTCTCTTCAAAAGCAATCAGTTGAGACGAAGCGATGCCCTTGTGCATCTGCTCGGCGAAGTCAAACGGACAGATCTCATCCTTTTTCCCGTGCAAAATGGCTGTTGGCACCTGAATGGAACTCAGTTCACCTCGCAAGTCCTCATCGCGCAACGCAATTGCACTGCGAATAGTACCATAGGATGAAGCCTCCATGCCAAGCGCATGGAACCAATCCATGAATGGCTGGCTGTGTTTCTTAGCAAAGAACATGCCGCCAAACGTCTCCAGTAACTTCGGACGATCTGCAAAGATCGGCTCAATGATCTGCTCGTTCAGCTGCTCTGGGGTCAATCCATATGGATATCCCTCACGCTGTGTGAACACAGGGGCTGCCGCAGATAACAAGGCCAGCTTGGAGACACCATGTCCCTTATGGCGAGCCATGTAATGAACTGCGATCGCTCCACCCATGGAGAACCCTGCAAGTACCGCGTCTTTCAGCTCCAGCTCATCGATAACGGCACGAACATCGTCTGCCATGCGATCATAATCATATCCTGTGGAAGGCTTATCCGATAAGCCATATCCTCTAAAATCTATCGCGATGGCACGAATGCCATGGTTCGGAAGTACGTTCAATTGGTATTCAAACATTTTATAATTAACAGGCCAGCCGTGCAAAAAGACAACCGGGGTGCCTTCGCCAATATCTTCAACATATACTTTTACATTTGGTTCCACTTGTACATAACGTCCCATATTTCACAGCTCCCTTATTATCGAATCGTCTCTTCGAATCATTACCCGCTGACCCAAGGTTCAAACGTGAGCCGTTCAACCAGCCGCATGCTACCAGCGAAACCACTTAACCATTTTCCTCTCCAAATCTGATTACCGTAGCAGCCTGAGCCCATTCAGAATAACCAGAATTGTACTTCCTTCATGTCCTACCACACCTAGAGGCAGTGCGACATCCTGGAGGAAGTTACCAGCAATTAAGGCCAGAATAACGGTGATGGCAAAAAACATATTCTGCTTCACCGTGCGCTGTGCTCGACGAGCCTGCCCAATCACCCAAGCGATCTCTTCAATGTTATCGTTCATCAATACCGCATCAGCGACCTCCAATGCAGTCCCGCTGCCGGACAATCCCATCCCCATACCCACAGTAGCTGCTGCAAGTGCTGGTGCATCATTGACACCATCCCCTACCATTAACACAGGACCATACTTTTTGCGGAGCGCTTGGACCTGCTTCACTTTATCTTCAGGCAGCAAATCTGCATAGACCATACTTACTCCTGTTTCACGGGCAATTACAGAAGCTGATCTGGCTCGGTCTCCTGTTAACATGACAACTTTTATACCCATCACTTCAAGCTTTTTCACTGCAGCTGCTGCCTGTGGCCGTACCGTGTCCCGCATCGCGATCAGCCCGACTAATTCACCATCAGCCATAACAACGGATACGGTTTTTCCCTCCCCCTCAAGACGAGAGCGTACATCGTCCCACTCAGAAGACACCTTCACAGGGGTAACACCCTGTTTATCTGGATCATCAACGTTGCTGTCTTTCATCTCCTCTGACTGCATCGATTCCATTACATCTGTTTTGCCAATACTCCAGACCACATCGTTCACCGTTCCTTCGATGCCCCAGCCCGTTAGAGCCTGTACGTGCTCCGCTTCCTGAAGGGTGATATTCTCCTTATTCGCCTGATCTACGATGGCACGAGCCAAAGGATGCATGGAGATGTTCTCAATTGCTGCCACCGCAGCTAACAGCTGGGTACGATCTACATGTTCAGCCGTAATAATATCGGTGACTTGAGGGGTGCCCATGGTCAATGTGCCTGTTTTGTCAAAAGCCACGACCTGCGTGCGAGCCATATTCTCCATATTGGCACCACCCTTGAAGAGAATGCCACGACGAGCGCTGCTGGACATCGCGGACAGCATAACAGGCATGATGGAAGACACCAATGCACAAGGAGAAGCAACCACCAGAAATACCATCGCTTTGTAAAATGCCTCATTCCATGTCCAGCCAAGCAGCAGCGGAGTTCCTGCAATTACAAGTAAGGTCACCCCCACAACAATACGTGCGTAAATCCCTTCAAACCGCTCCATGAAACGCTGAGAATCCGGTAGTTCCGCCTGCGCTTCTTCCACCATTTTAATGATTTTGCCAAACAGTGACCCTTCCGCCGATTTTGTGACCTCTACGTATAATGCGCCCTCCCCGTTTACCGTACCTGCATAGACTTCATCCCCCGCAACTTTGTCCACAGGCAGGGATTCTCCAGTAATGGACGACTGATTGATAAAAGAACTCCCCCGGTACACCACGCCATCCGCAGGAATCAGTTCTCCCGGTTTGACCAACAGCAGATCACCCGGCTGCAGATCATCAATAGCCACAAGGTTCATCTGTCCATCTTCAATACGCAGTGCAGTCTCCGGCTTAAGTGCGAGCAACGATGAGATATCCTTATGACTGCGCTCTGTCGCATAACTTTCCAACGCACCACTGAGTGCAAAAATAAAGATAAGCATCGCCCCTTCATTCCAGTAACCGATGGCTGCTGCCCCAAGGGATGCGGCAATCATCAGCAGATTTACATCCAGATCACGGTCCTTAACCAGTGTCTCGATACCTTCCTTCGCTTTGGTCCAACCGCCCACGGCATACGCCACAATGTAGAGCATGATGGATAAGGTACCAAAATACGGTGCAGTTCCCCAGGCAATCAGCATCAACAGCCCGCTGCCCAATGCAGATTGCATCTCTTTATTCTGCATCATGGCTCGAAAATCAGGCTTCTTGCCCCGATTTGGGCCGGGTGTTTGGGATGAGCGTTGTTCTGCTTGTTGCTGTCTGTGTAGAGGTTGATGTATCGCTTGCATATAAATCACGTTCCTTTCAAATGGTAGGTTTGCGGATAGTGAATGTGCTCAAGTTCCGCTTCCAGAAATGAAGTTGTATTGAGAATGAGAGCCATTGTTAATGCCCTAAAAATGACACATGCTGCTGCGGGAATCCCGCAGCAGCATGGTTTTGTGAATGATTTTACAATAATCTCGAATGAGAATGATAATCATTTTTGTACTTGTGCAATTATTTTTACTCAATACAACTTTTAATCAGTATATGCCTGTGATCCACATTTGTAAATGGGCTTTTTCGATGGATACTCATATATGCGTGTTAAAAAAAGACAAAAAGCCGCTGTCCCAGAGGACAACGGCTTTAACCATGTATTGATATTCAATATGACCTGTTTATGGCATATCGCTTAAGTGATTGTTTACACATCCACCCAATGCCATTTACGCGCCTACACTTGCTCCCTGACTTGCTTTGATGGCTTGCTCCAGATCATAGATAATGTCTTGAATGTTCTCCGTACCCACAGACAGACGAATCAACTCCGGATTAACCCCTGCTGCGGTCTGTTCATCTTCAGTCAACTGTGCGTGAGTTGTACTTGCCGGGTGAATAATCAGTGACTTGGAATCGCCAACGTTCGCAAGGTGAGAGAACAGTTTGACACTTTCAATCAATTTGCGACCTGCGTCCGCACCACCTTTGATTCCAAAGGTCAGAATGGCACCCTGCCCTCTTGGCAGATACTTCTGTGCAAGCTCGTAAGAACCGTGGCTCGGCAGACCTGCATAACTAACCCAAGACACGTCCTCATGTTTCTCAAGGAATTCCGCAACCGCAAGGGCATTGCTACTATGACGCTCTACGCGCAGATGTAATGTCTCCAGTCCTTGCAGCAGCAACCAGGAGTTGAATGGAGAGATTGTTGCACCCAGGTCACGCAATAGCTGTACACGAGCTTTGATAATATAAGCAATCGGTCCAACCGCTTCCGTATATACAACACCGTTATAACTGGAGTCCGGCTCCGTCAATCCAGGGAACTTGCCACTTGCTTTCCAGTCAAATTTTCCGCTATCCACGATAACGCCACCAATGGACGTACCATGACCGCCAATAAATTTCGTTGCAGAGTGAACGACAATATCTGCTCCATGTTCGATTGGACGAAGCAGGTACGGACTTGGGAACGTATTATCCACGATCAAAGGAATTCCATGTTCATGAGCAATCGCTGCCACCGCTTCAATATCCAGTACATTCCCCTTCGGATTACCGATCGTTTCGGCATACAATGCTTTCGTTTTCTCCGTAATCGCTGCCCGGAAATTCTCAGGATCACTGGAATCCACAAATTTCACGTCTATACCCAATTTCGGCAAAGTCGTCGAGAACAGATTGTATGTACCTCCATACAAACTCGCCGAAGACACGATCTCATCACCTGCACCAGCAATATTCAGAAGTGAAAACGTAATGGCTGCCTGACCAGAAGCTGTAGCCAGCGCTCCAGCTCCGCCTTCCAACGCCGCAATCCGTTGCTCAAACACGTCGGTTGTTGGATTCATCAGTCGGGTATAGATGTTGCCAAACTCTTTCAAACCAAACAAGTTAGCTGCATGCTCGGTGTCCTTGAATCCATAGGATGTTGTCTGATACAAGGGTACAGCTCGTGCGTTGGTAGTTGGATCAATCTCCTGGCCTGCATGAATTGCCAATGTTTCAAATGAAAGCTCACGTTCGTTTGACATAAATCTGAATCCTCCCTCGATATATACGTTCTTTACGTTCCTGATGTCTTCACATGGTGGCGTATGTTTTCCATATTCTCTCACAAGATGTCGCATTTGAAAAGACTTATTTCCGATTGTTCCGATAAGAAATATTAAATATGTACATTATCGATTTCTGTACCAAAAAAACCTTTGCCCTCGCAAAGGTTTTTCAACTATTTTGGCTTCGGTATGCAATACCTCATCCTGGGTTTGGTTAGACCCGAACTGCACTCCATACTTCACGCAAATGTTTGGCCGCAGGTACAGCTTCCTCTGCAGTTACGCCTTCAAGTGAAATATCGATATGTGGCTTATACGTTTTTAGCAATTCAAAAAATAACGGGTAATCCAGTATTCCTGCCCCAGGTACCGGATTGAACTTCTCTCCCTGTGCATCAAAGGCTACATCTTTGGCATGGATCACAATCATGCGCTGGTACAGCGATTCCATCACCTCGCGCAAGAAAGCCCCTTGATCTGCAGCATGTGGTTGCTTGATCAGATTACACGGGTCGAACAGCATCCCCAGATTAGATGAAGGAATCTCTTCAAACAAACGGGTCATATGTTCATGGGTATGAAGGGTATGTGTGGACACAGGCTCAATCGCCGCATGCACGCCCCATTTCTCCGCTTCCTCAGCCAACTCCTCAACCGTTTCTTTCAGCACACTCCACGCCTTCTCTTCATATCCATCCGGATGTGTATCCTGATAGGTGTCCAAGCCCCCGGTCTCCGTTGCTACCATGCTGCAACCAAAATCCCGGGCAAAACGCAGATGCTCCTTGAATCGATCAATGTCCGCACGTCGTCTTATCGGATCAGGGTCTATCGGATTAATATAACAGCCCAGTACTGCAATCTTCACCCCGCGCTGTGCAAATTGATCTCCGATCTCATTCGCTAGCCCTGGGCTCAGCTTGCCATTCGATGAGTCCACATCTGATAATGCTTTGGCCAGCGCAAGCTGTACGGAATTAAATCCGTTATCCGCAATCGTCTGCGCAAGCTGTGCTGTAGGCTGTTTGCCAAATGTATGCGCCAGAATACCAAGTTTCATCTCACTGCCTCCTTATGCTAATCCGATTATCAAACGATTAACGTGCCATCCAGCCGCCATCGACATTCAGCACATGACCATTCAGATAATCCGAAGCGGCAGATGCCAGGAAGACAACCGGGCCTTTCAGATCTTCAGGTGTTCCCCAACGCCCCGCAGGAATACGGGCTGTAATATCCCGGTAACGATTCTCGTCCGCACGGATCTGAGTAGTATTATCGGTTTCCATATAACCAGGTGCGATACCGTTAATCTGAATTCCTTTACCTGCCCATTCATTGGCGAGTGCTTTGGTTAAACCGGCAACGCCATGTTTACTGGCTGTATATCCTGGCACGTTGATCCCACCTTGATAGGACAACATGGAAGCAATATTAATGATTTTGCCGCTTCCGCGTTCAATCATATGTCTGCCAGCCAATTGGCTCAGGAAAAATACAGTGTTCAGGTTCAGACCAATTACATCGTGCCAGTCCTGCCCTGCATGATCAGCCGCAGGTGTGCGACGAATGATTCCGGCATTGTTGACGAGAATGTCAATTCTGCCCTGGAACGCAAGCGCCTTTTCGAACACAGCTGACAACTCATCTTCACGACTTAAATCTGCTTCAATCACATAAGCTTTGCGCCCAAGGGCTTCAATGGCACTTGCCGTTTCTGCAGGTTTGGAATAAGAGACCAGCACCACATCAGCACCTGCTTCTGCCAAACCGATGGCCATCCCTTGTCCAAGTCCTCCCGAGGTACCTGTCACCAGTGCAACTTGTCCGCTTAAATCAAATGGGTTCATGAATGATTCCTCCGCATGGTTTTGATATGCAATCCTTAGAGCCGTCCGTTCTTTAATCCCATGAATGATGAATGAGGTTAACTTTGATAATCCACTGTGACACCGCTCTGCTCGTATAAGGCAGCCGTCTCTTCATCCAAACGACTATCGCTGATAATGTAGTCCAGTTCCGAACACTGGGCGAAAGTTCGCAGTGCAAATTGTCCGAATTTATAATGATCCACAACGCCGTATACTTGCTGCGAGGCAGATATCATTGCTTTTTTCAAAGGAACCAGATCTCCCGTGTATATGGATAATCCAAATTCCGGATGAAGGGCTGTGGTGGATATAAAGGCTTTATGAATGTTAAGACTGGATATAAACGCAGCCGTATCATCCCCAACCAGCATATTCCGTACACGAGCCCCGCCAGGCACAACCAGTCGCACTTGCTCCTTTTTGGTCAACTCCGCAATAATGAACAGGTCATTGGTCACCACCGTCAGCGGTTGATTATCGAGACGTTTGGCCATCTCCAGCGTAGTGCTGCCACCATCGAGAGCAACGATATCTCCAGGTCGAATGTAAGCAAGGGCACGTTCAGCAATCTCCGTCTTCTCCGAATGATGCTTCTCGGTAACTCCGCGGCTATTCAAGATGCCATACTGGTCATTCTGAGCCAGCATAGCACCACCATGGACACGTACGAGCAGTCCCATACTCTCCAACTTGTCGAGATCCTCTCGCACAGTCTTCCCCGTCACCTGCAACAACTCACTCAGATCACTGACGGTTACTTCCTGGCGTTCCAGCAGAGCCTCCATAATTTTTTCATGTCTTTTCAATGGATTCATCATAATCAACTTCCTATACTACCTGAGTTAAATGAATGAGTGTTCTAGTGTCTACCCTGTCAATTTAACTCAGACATCTGTAATTTATTATTTCAGGTCTTTCATCGCTACGCCGTCCATATCTTCGAACGTCTGGTTCTCACCAGCCATCGCCCAACAGAAGGTGTAATTGCTTGTACCCACACCACTGTGAATGGACCAGCTTGGGGAAATGATCGCCTGGCGATCACGTACAACCAGATGACGTGTTTCGTTTGGCTCACCCATCATATGGAATACAACACCGTCTTCAGGCAAGTTCCAGTACAAGTATACTTCGGAACGGCGGTTATGGGTATGTGCAGGCATCGTGTTCCACATGTTACCCTTGTTGAGTTCGGTAATGCCCATCACCAACTGACAACTCTGAATTCCGCCTTCTCCTTGGTGAATGTAACGATAGATCGTACGCTCATTGGAAGTTTCGATGCTGCCCAGATGATTTGGCTGAGCTTGTTCTTGTGTTGCTTTTACTGTTGGATAGGTGTGATGAGCCGGTGTGGATACAAAATAGAATTGGGCAGGTTGAGCCTTGTCACTGCTTGTGAACACAACTTCCTTCACACCTCTACCGATGTAGAGACATTCCTTCGCTCCAATCTCATAACCTTGTCCGTCCGCTGTCACTGTTCCGTGACCACCGACATTAATGATACCGATTTCACGACGCTCCAGGAAAAAGTTCGTTCCGATATCTTTCAGGTTCACTTCAAGGGTAATGTCCTTGCTCTCAGGTACAGCCGTTCCCACAATATAACGATCCACATGAGAATACACCGTTACCAATTCATCAGTTGCAAACAGTTGCTCCATCAAAAATTCCTCACGCAGGCGAGATGTATCATATGTTTTCACTTCATTGGGATGTGCAGCATAACGATTTTCCATTATTAATCCATTCCTTTCGTCATTTAAATTAGTTGTAATTGAGTTTGATAATGTTCATATAAGTTCATTTTAGTTCATTATGTATCTTTTGTGTACCTTTATTTTCGAAAAAGTAATTTATGTGATAAAACATTTATGATTCTAACTGCCTTCGATATAATACAAGACATGGTCAGTCAAAGGAGAGATGCAAGTTATGGATTACCAATCGTGGATCGGAGTACCTACTCCTCCCAAGAAAATGGTTATTACCACAGATCAGATTGTTCAGTTCACACAAGGCTTTCCAGAAGAATTTCGTCCCGACGCAAGATCCATTCCTCTCACCTTTCCGATGATATGGTGGCAACAGACACACTTACCCTGGATGGAGCTTCCTGGGAAAATTATGATCCATGGACAACAATCGTTTACATACGAACGTAAATTGAAGTATGATGCAGCTTTATTTTACAGGATTGAACTTGCAAACGTACGCGAAACAACTGGATCTTTGGGGAAGATCCAGCTCCTTGATTGTACAATGAAGGTTACGAACGTCATGAAACAACCCGTACTCGTTGCTAACACCACATTAATACTTCTAGACTCTCCAGCGTTGCAGCCTTCGTACTCCGAACTCGAGCCTGTGTATCCGCAATATCCCTCGGAGATTTATTATCAATGGGATGGGAAACACCGTCTCTCATCTGGTGAACTCCTGTTCGACGCTTGTCTTGGAACCATAACCAGTGCTATGCTCATCGCCTATGCAGCTGCATCGAACGATAACAACCCAATTCATCTGGATGTTCTCAAAGCACATGAAGCAGGTGCACCTCGCCGAATTGCACAAGGTATGCTTATCGGTGGCATGATTGGAAACCGACTACAAATGCTGGGGTTGGATAACTGGATTCTATGCGATATAAAATACCGATTTCGCTCACCCGTGATGGAAGGGGACGTCGTCCGTGTCCTCGTGAGTGTCATCAACACGGATAACCTCTCCCATCTGGCATGCAGTATCACAGTCTATATTGAACATCGAGCGGGTGTTCCTTCTAACTTGCTAGCCTATGAAGGATCCGTTCGTTACACGGCCCGTTAATCCCACTCTCCAATTCGGACATGACCCTTAAGCAGATTGCGGGAAATAATCATGCGTTGAATCTCGTCTGTGCCCTCGAAGATTCTCCATACTCGCATTTCCCGATACCAACGCTCGATCGGCAAGTCCTTCGAATATCCGATTCCACCAAAAATCTGAAGGACCCGATCCACAATATCGTTTGCTCTACCTGCACCGTACAACTTGGACATCGTTGCATGATGTCTTGCATCCAGCCCCTGATCCACCCTCCAAGCAGTATATAATACCAGCCATTTCAGAGCCTCCAGCTCAACCGCAGAGTCGGCAATCATCCATTGGATGCTCTGCCGACTTGCCAACTGCTCTCCAAATGTCGATCGTTCTTTAACGTAGTCAATGGCCATATGGATCAGCCTGCCAGACGCACCTACAGCAATAGCAGGAATCACCCAGCGCCCTCGACTGATCCACTGCATCGCTGTTGTTAACCCCTGCCCCTCTTCACCAAGCACATTTCCGTTTGGCACGAACACTTGGTTAAACGTAAGTACAGAAGGGCTTTTATCCCCACCCATCGTAGGAATCGGCTCTGACGTCCACCCCATGTCCCGATCCACCAGAAAGCAAGTGATCCCTTTGCCCGGCTCTGCCTGGACATCAGTCACTGCAAAAACAATTGCAAAATCCGCCTCGTTTCCGTTTGTGATAAATACTTTCTCTCCATTGAGTACCCAACCATCCGCTACACGCTCAGCACTCATCTGAATTCGACTTGCATCGGAACCTGCCGAACGCTCCGTTATTGCAAAACAGGACTGTCTCTCGCCCGCAATAACGGGAAGCAAATACTTGTTCTGTTGTGCCTTGCTGTTGCAAAGGTACAGAATATTGTCCGCTTCCCCCCCGAAGACAAACGGAATACATGTGCGTCCTAGCTCCATTTTCAGGAGTGCACTAGTGACCGTCCCAAGATTTGCTCCCCCATACTCTTCTGGTGTCTCAATACCCCATAGGCCCTGTGTTTTCGCCTTTTGTTGAAGCTCTCTAATCTGTCTAAGTTCGATTCCGGGTCTTCCCTCACGCTCGTTACGCAATAAATCAGGTTCCAACGGAATCAGTAGCTCGTCCACAAAATGGCGTGCGGCGGATTGAATCTGCTTCTGTTGCTCTGTCAATTCAAAATTCATGTCAACCTCCCGTATAAAATGTCATCATTTGGGGCCAGAACAGCTGATCCATGATCACTTGAAAATTTCATGTTTCACAATTCCCCTGACTGCATACTGATGGTACAAGTCAACTAACTGATCTTCCGAAGGATGCTTGTAATACAAAACATCAAATTTCTCGTTAATATATTGGCACAAGATATCCAGGTCCGATGATGGTGTCTTATCTATAACCAACACTTCTCTATGGGCAGCTTCTGCCGAAATGGTCTGGATCAGTTCTGGGCCCTCGGCATAGACAACAATAATGCTGACAGGTAATCGATCCCCCTCGTAACCCTGATGTGCTCTTACAACCTTCTCAAAGCGAATATAACAATCCCACCATGATTTTCTAATCTCTGGGTCAAAAAATTCCTTTAAGATGTTTTGCGCCTGTACTTCAAACATCGGATGACATTCGAGGAAATAATCTAGATTCGTTTTCCAACCATCATAACGATTCTCATCAAACTCGGAAGGGTGAAAGATATGGAAGGTTAACGCTTTTTTGTTCAATACGAACGTTCCTCCAGCCTGTTGCAGACGATAGCCAAGCTCACTGTCTTCCAACCCCCATCCCTTGAACCCTTCGTCAAACATACCCGATCGGATCAGTACTTCTCTTGTTACCGAGAAATTGCAGCTGAAAGACAGATGCCACGCTGTACGGAATACGCTTCCATTTTCCGAAAAACGTTCCATGAGCTGAAATCGTTCATCTGCTTCTGATGATGTAATAGCAGCATGCACCCATCCCGAATTTAACGACGTTATATCGATGCTCTCTTCACCCAAATATCTTCGAAACCCTATGACAAGTTTCCCCTCGGCTAGCTTGTGCACTCTCAAATGCTCATAGATAAAGTCCGGTCCGGCGAGTTGATCTCCGTCAAGGAACACGATCACATCTCCATTCGAGATAGTAATCCCCTTGTTTCGTGCCGCTGCCCGACTTGATTGCTCCGTAGAAGGAATGTAATTATATCGTATAGGAAAATCATACGTAAGCCTGCCGATCATCTCGCCCGTGCCGTCTATAGACCCGTTATCGATAACTACAACTTCGTATTGATCGCCTTCACACAAACGCTGTCTCGATAAGGAAGACAAACAGGCCTGAATCACTTCTTTCTGATTATGCGATAGAATAATTACACTAGCTTTCATACGTATCTCCTCCCACATGCCGGACTACCTTTTTATTTGCGTTTGGCACCAATAATAGTACAAATCCCAGGAAGGCAAGTGCTGCCGAACAGGCAATCACTATTTTAAAACCAAAATAATTTCCGACTGCTCCGGCTAGTAATCCACCACCCATGGAACCAATGATGTTTGCATTGTTGTACAACGTTGTGGCCGTACCTGTCATTTTAGGAACCAAATCCTGAAAAAAAGTCATTCCAACTCCAAGTACAATCGCGATAAAAATGGCACTGAATATCTGGATAGCAATGATCTGCCATCCCGATTGGGTAAACCAAAATAGTGAAAAATAGGCGACTCCAAACAATCCCGCGCATTTCATAACTGTGATACTACCAAACCTTTTGGCCAATATTCCCAAAATGATCATGGTGGGAACCTGCAAGGCTGCGTTAACTCCCGAGATCATGCCAACGTCCAACTTCCCGCCTTGCAACTCTTGCGTAACATATAAGGGAGTTACAATGCCCCCCATCGTATTAGCCAACTCAAATGCCATGAAAGCAAGTAATGAAAATACAATCTGCGGTGCCATCAGCAGGCGCTTGAAGCTACGTACTGAGTCAGATGATAATTCCGTTCCGCCCCCCGGTTCCCGACTCTCGTCTGCTCGAATCATCAGTACAAATACGGCAACGAGCATGTACATCAACGAAACAACCAGAAACAGGCCTGTGTACGAGAACTGGTAGATTATAAAAGACGCCATTACAGGACCAAGAATCCAGGCCAGAGACACCAGAGCTCGCAATACAGCCATAACAACGGTGACATCTTCACTCGCCTCCCTCTCGACTACTTCTCTCGCAAGAGCAAATAATTGCGGAAAGGCCGAGAAAGACAAGGCCATGAAAGTACAGGAAACCAGCATTAACACAATGTAACTGTCCGTATTTGCATAGAATACATAGCCTACAGAAGCAGATACACATGATCCAACAATGATCCACTTGCGCACAGGCTTTTTATCGGACAATCGACTAAACAGCGTACTAATGATAATGCCGCTTAACGATCCACACGCCATAAAGATCCCTAATGATAAGGGGCTCATTCCAGCCCGTTCTACTCCGAATAATGGCATGAATGGTAGCGTTAATCCGTATCCCAAACCAATAAAAAAAATACATACGGATAATAAAAGTAAGGCCGGACTTCTCAGGACAACCAAAAGACTTTTCAATAGAACCTTGCCCCCTCTTTACAACAACCGACGAATGAGTTCAGCTGCACGCCCGGCTCCTCCGTACTGCGAAGTACAGACGTTTTCCTTCAGCGCCACAGCCTTATCCATGTCTCCATTAGTCATCATCGCGTTAACGGTCTCAGCTAGAGCGGATCCCGTAACCTCATCTGGGGACATTACTCTGCCACCGCCAACGTCCTGTAACTGCTTGGCGTTAAACTCACGTTCTGCCCAGGTCGGAATGACCAACGACGGCGTGCCTGTTAAGATCGTCGTCATGCAACTTCCATGTCCGCCATGGTGAATCATGACATCGCTATGCTCGGCTGCCATAACTCCCGATACATATGAGGTGAAGTGTACATTAGGGGGAACTTCCACGCTGTCCCCTTCCAATGGATTAAAACCAGTAGCAATCAAAAGCTCCGTCGAAGTGTTACCGAGTGCTCTAACGGCTTCCCTGAAAATATGACCACCACTCTCCACACCCCATTCCACGAGACGACTTGTGTACACAAATACACGTGGCCTCCTGTCGTTGTCTGATTTCTTCAACCAGTTCGCAGGCATTCCTGTCTCATTTGTATCTCTCCATACCACGGGACCGATATATTCAATTGGAACGGGCAGCTTCCCGATCTGTACCGGATCAAAATCCGGTATGCTCGGAAGAAGGGCAAGATTACCCGCCAGAAATGTGAGAAGGTTGTCCGTTTCAGGCAGACCATACTCAACCAACGCTCCGTTCAACACATTCGTGACATCTGGTATGTCTCCATATAATCCATAATTCGTTGTAAAAGGAAGACCACCTGGAAGTGTGCTGGACTGATTCATAGAAACGAGAGGAATGTCCAGCTTACAGGCAATGAACGCTGCGGGGACACTCGAATCGGAAATAACAAGGTCCGGTTTAAAACCGATGGTTACCCGCAGACGAGCTTCAAGCTCATTTCGCATGTAAACAGGGTCCGAGTACCCCATCATGGACAAAAAGTGATTCATATCCTTGAAGTTTGGGTGGAAAACCTGTCCCTTGGGAGCAGGAATAACTGGAATCGGAATATAGGTAAAACCCATCTGTTCCATCGCGACCCCGGCATTTCCCCAGATTGTGAACGCCACCTCATGTCCCATCTCTCGTAACTTTAGTGCTATGGGAAGACAACGATTCACTCTCCCCATCCCGGCCATCATCCCAATAAAAATGCGTTTTTTCTTCAACGAAATTTCCTCCATCAATTCGTATATTTCGGAAATAGTTCTACACTTTCACGTAGGCTGACAACACTTGCTCAAAGAGTTCGCCTGCTTCCCAACCGTTCTCCCTACTGGATTGGGTGGCAACTATACGGTGCTCTGGAGGGGACCACACACCGATCTTTCCACCATTAACAGAGAAGATCTGACCGGTAACCTTACGGCAACGCGGCAGACATAAGGAAAGCATCAATTCGGCCACATCTTCCGTTGAACCTACTTTCCAGTACTCGGGAAACGACTCACCTTTCATTTCAGCAGTCTGCTTCGCCCGTTCGATATAGGGCATTGTCATGTCAGTACGCGCTGCGGGAGAAACTGCATTCACATTAATACCATAAGATTCAAGTTCCAGCGAAAGTGTCCACGTCATGCCTATCAATCCGGCTTTGGCAGCACTATAATTTAATTGTCCGATCATTCCGGTCAAGCCCGCCACGGAGATCATATTAATAATGCTGCCTTCCCTTCGTTCCCTCATGCCCGGCAGAGCAGACCGGATACAAGCAAAGGCTCCCTTAAGATGCGAATTCAATACAAGATCCCACTCGGTTTCACTCATTTTATGGGCCATCTTATCGTGAACAACTCCGGCGTTGTTCACCAGGATATCAACTTTGCCGAATTCGCGAAGACCCTCCGATATGATGCGTTCACCACCGGCCATGCTTGCGACGGATTCAACGACCCCAATAGCGGTCCCTCCCTGATTCCGAATCAACTGAACAACGTCCCATACCCCACCTTCTTGTACACCGTTGACAACTATCTTGGCTCCTTCTTGTGCCATACGTATTGCGGTTGCACGCCCAATTCCGCGGCTGGAACCCGTAATGACTGCTACCTGTCCCTCTAACAACAACGGCTGTTTCCTCCTATTCGCACTTCTCCCACAATGATGCAAGCCCGATCCCGCCACCAATACCCAGTGTTGTGATTCCCCGAGCCCCCTTTATATGCCTCATCTCGTTGAATAGGCGTGTAACCAGGATGGCTCCCGATGCACCGAACGGGTGTCCAAGCGCCAGTGCCCCGCCCCCCACATTAACAATGTGAGTTGGAATATGCAGTTGTCTTAAAGAGGCCAGAACTTGTGAAGCGAACGCTTCATTGAATTCCACAAGATCAATGTTTTCCATTGCCAAACGATTTCGGCTGAGCAACTTGGTAACGGCAGGAACCGGACCGATACCCAAGTAGTTCGGGTCAACGCCCACTGCCACACTGTCGATAAATTTCATTAGTGGTGTAAGTCCTAACGATAATGCTTTTCCCATTGACATGATTAAAACGATAGCGGCTCCATCATTCAATGGACATGCATTACCAGCCGTCACTGTACCATCCTGTTCGAAAACAGATGGCAATGCTGCAAGCTTCGTAAGTGTTGTATTCGCCCGAGGACATTCGTCTGTATGAATGATTCTAAGTTGCTTACCCTCCGGGATAGACAATGGAACGATTTCGTTGTCGAAACGCCCGCTTTGTATTGAAGCAATGGCTTTCCTATGACTGGAAAGCGCATATTCGTCCTGGTCCATTCGAGTCACACCGTACTTCTTAGCAACGTTGTTAGCCGCCTTCCCCATATCCGGATCTCCGATCCATTCCGGAGAGAATCGTGTGCGAGTGATTACTTGAGGTACTACACTCCCGTACAGAGACAAGGGTTTCTCCAATCTCCAGGGTGCACGACTTGTGCTTTCGACACCACCAGCCAGATACACTTCCCCGGCACCTGATTGAATCAGCCTCGCTGCTAAATGAATTGCTTCAAGACCAGATCCGCATTGACGATCAATCGTCACGCCAGGGACCTCTACTGGGAGTTTGGCTTGTAACGCGGATAACCTGGCGATGTTACCTCCCCCGCCTACTGCATTCCCCAATAGAACATCATCAATGTCACCGGGAGGGATGGGAATTTCGCTTAAAATGGCCTGAATGACTTCTGCAGCCAGTATCTCCGGCGGTGTCTCCTTAAACATCCCCCCGTATTTGCCGATTGCAGTTCGCTTCGCGGAAAGAATAACAGGAATCAACATATTGTTCATATCTTTATTTTCAGTAACTCGTTCAGTTTTGTTCGCGAAATCTTTCCACTCGTTGTATAGGGGAAGGCATCCACCCGTATAATTTCCTTTGGACACTTGTAGGTAGCAAGCTCACGACGGCACAATGATACAATCTCATCATCACTAACCTCGCTACCCATTCTGAGCTTGATAAGTGCAGTCACCTTTTGGCCCCAGTATACATCGGGTACACCTACAACGATGACCTCCTCAATGCCTTCCAATGTTAACAACAGCTTCTCGATTTCCTCCGGATATATATTAAGCCCTCCGCTAATAATCATGTTTTTCTTTCGACCAACCAGATATAAATAGCCTTCGGAATCTCGTGTTGCAAGGTCTCCCACAGTTGCCCATTCACCATGTACAACTTGGCTGGTTTCTTCCTCGGAACCATAATATCCGGCAAAGATCATCGGGCTCTTCACAAACAATTGTCCTACTGCGCCTTCGGTTACTTCCGTACTATCCGCTTCACGAATGGATACCTGCACACCGGCAAACGGTTTACCGATTGAATCAGGTTTATACCGATTTCCTTCCGGATCAAGTACTGTGACAAAGCTTAGCTCGGAGGCACCATAAAATTCATACAAACCTGCATTTTCAAATACCTCTGTCACCTTCCGTTTGGATTCTGGCGACCATTTATCACCTGACGTAATGAGAGATCTGACAGATGGCAGCGCAATAACTGAATCAGAAGCCATGAACGCTTTGTAGAGTGCTTCAAACATCGTAGGTACAAGATAAAGATGTGTAACCGCATGTGTTGCTAACGTCTCCAATACGTATTCCGCTCGGAATTTGCTTGTTAGATGGAATGTCCCGCCAATATACAAAGTTTGAATGCACGCATATAACGTAAGTGAATAGACCAAAGAACCCGGCGCCAATACATGGTCTCCTGCATCATGCACGAATGTTTCACGCGCATATGCAAAGCTCTCGATCCATGAACGCTGAGAACGGAGATAGCCTTTCGGTCGTCCGGTCGTCCCGGAGGTATATCCCATGTAGAACAGGCTATCTTCAGTTGAGGATCGCTGTGGTTCGGCTTCTTCCCTTCTGAGAGAACGAGGTTCACCTGTATCCACAGTAATCACCCTTGTTGACGATGGAATATGAGGTATTCTGGCTTTGAACTCCACATCTATGACAAGCAAGCGAGGTTCACATTCATTAATAACCTCCGTCAGATTTGCATCGCTCCACTTGGGATCAAATACAGCAGCACACATTCCAAATTTGGTGGCTGCAAGAAAGTATTCGATCATCACGGCACTATTGTTCATCAGCAGGCCGACAAGAGGAAGTTCATCGGCTTCGAAATCTTCCTCAGTAGCCAGAATTGTATTTGCTGCCAGCTTTATTCCATGGTATAGCTCGGCGTACGAAATCTGCCGGGCATCATCAAAGATGGCAGTTTTCTCAGGATTCTGGGAAGCATGCATGCGTATCGCATCAGCCAGTAACATCATTTCACCTTCCTTACTGTATTAACTAAGGGGGTAGCCGGGAGCACTATCTCACCTGTTTTAACCAGATACAACCCTTTGTCCGATACACGAATATGCGGCAAATGTGAAGCTGTCAGAAATAAAAGAGAATACAGAGGATCACCAAATCGGTAACCGTGGACACGCATTTTCTCATTGAAATGATCCACACTAGCGCCGATTGATGCCACGCTCTCCAAGCTCATAGCTCCACTGAGAGGAAGAGGAATGTACAGTTGCTCCCCATCCACGAAATATACTAATATTCCTTCCCCGCGAACTTCCAACTCCTGAGATGCTTCGCGCATGACAGACAGAGATCGCCCAAGTAAAAGTGTATCGTTCGAAGCGTTGTAAGTACTTGCTAATGCCTTGATCCCACACGCTAAACCTTTGATTCGGGTGTTAATCACCCAACTTCCGTTAACATCCAGTAATGTCATCCAGTTCTCATCCGTTTCCAATTCCGCTCGGGGATCAAAATGGTACGATTGGGTGATGACATCGTTCACCAATTCAATACCGATGTCGGTTCGAGTTTCCATCTGGTCCAGCCTCAGGTTACCGATCGTTCGACGAGACCGAAAAGTGGAGCGCAACCAAGTGTGTATCTCTGCTTCATCTGGCTCTACTACTCGCCTTTGATTTTGGACCACCCAATCACCTCGTTGCAGGACATGCAGTGGATCAGGTTCATTTATGGAGGTTAAGACGTTCAAACAAGCCAGTCTGCCTGGTGCAATCCCGCCTAAGTCTTCATCCAGACCGTAATATACTGCCGGATTTAAGGTAGCAAGACGATAGGCATCCGCTACAGATATTCCCGTCTCCATACAGATCTTGATCATGCTGGCACAGCTCGTCCTCTCCACATAATTTGGTGACGGGCCATCGCTGGTAAGCATCATTCGGTTCATATTGAACCGGGAATCACCTTTCATCCCTTTAAGGAGGTGTGGCAAATCAGGACGAATAGATGAGTATCGAAGAGAGGCGTATAGCCCCGCTTTTAATCGTCTAAGTACATCTTCGGCATGGAGAGCTTCGTGGTCAGCTGAGATGCCCGCTGCAGCCATAGTACTTATTTTTTCATAAGATACGCCCGGCAAATGTCCTTCCGCCCTCATCCCATGATGAGCCTTCGTTAGATAAAGTTGCTCTACCAATACTTCGTCGTTCGCCAGCAGTTTGGGCCATTCGGTCAGTTCCCCGCTCTGTATCACAAGGTTATGTTGTAGCCACTTGTCCATAGTCATTGGATCAGCTCGATCAGGACGGTCAATGTTACACCACCATAGGAACATATGGTGACTTGTCTCCTCCAGCTTCTCAATGAATGACAAAGCTTCAGTTCCTAGAAACGTTAACAAAGACAGATTATCATTAATGGACAAGACCGTACCCTTCTGTAACAGAGCTTCTCCCCATGTATAAGGATTGTACATTTGACATGGGTGTGCATGAGGTTCAATATATCCTGGAACAACAACATGACCTTTCTCCAATTCAACGACCTGGGTCTGGTCTGAAGTGGGTAGTTCCTTGGCTCCAACGTAGGCAATACGACTTCCGGACAGATAGATATTCGCTTGTTCAACTTCCCCTGTGTATACGTTCAAGTAAGATGCCTGTCTAAACCACATTGTCGCAGGCTGATCACCTTTAGATACTGAAATGAGTTTGTGATATTCATGTAGATTTGTCGGGTAAATCCTCATAGCTTACCTCACTTTCGTAATGCCAACAAAAGTGCGAAACAAAAAATGGATATGATCAGCACTTGATAGTCGAGCTTTTTGAAAGCTAACGTTCTCAGTTGCGTTCGATTCATGCCAGGGCTATATCCGCGTGCCTCAACGGCCAGTGAAGCGCTTTCGGCTTTCTGGAATGCTAACAGAAGGATAGGGACTACAATTGGGATAAAACTTTGCAGACGACGAACGATATTACCGGAATTAAAACGAACACCTCTTGCTCGCTGTGCCTTCATCACGTTGTCGGTTTCATTCAAAAGGATTGGAATAAAGCGGATCGTCCACGAGATCATCAACGCAAATTCCTGTGTAGGAACACCCAACCGCTTGGCAGGCTTCAACAGATCTTCAATAGCCTGTGCGAGATCACCCAGCTTTGTCGTAAGTGTCAACAATGAAGCCATGACGAGAAGAAGAATGATGCGAATGGCTATATTACCTGCTTTAATGACACCCTCCTCGTAGATCGAAAACACTCCCGCTTCAAGCCATAACTGCCCCCCTTGTGTCAGAAAAATGTGAAACACAGATGTGACAATGACTATTAGCCAAACAGGTTTCAATCCTCTAACAATATAGGAGGGTGGTATTTGCGATATAGTGACTACACACACCACAAACACCGCAGACAATACGTATGAAAGCCATGAGTTCAACAGCATGACAGACAACATGAACAGGAACGCGATGACGAGTTTAGCTCTTGGATCAAGCCGGTGAATGATGGAGTTTCTGTGGACATACTGACCAATGATAAAGGATTGAGATAAGGACATAACTACAATTCCTTCCTCTGAAAAAAATCAGCAATATATGACAAAATCCATTCTTTCTTTACCGACTCCAGCTGCAATTCAACGTTCAATTTTACATTTATGGCTTCCACGAGCTGGAGCGCTTTAGGCAGCTTTAATCCCATATCTTTCAACTCAACTTGATATTCAGTGAACAATTGGAGAGGAGTCGTATGTCTTTGCACTTGACCACGTTCAAATATAATCACTTCTTCGGCGTACTCGGCAACAGTCTCCATATCGTGCGTCACCATAATGATCGTACTCCCCTGTTCCTGCTGCCAGGAACAAAAGAGTTCCATCAGCTGCTCTTTCCCTTCCGAATCCAACCCTACGGTTGGCTCGTCGAGAATAAGCACCTCCGGGTTCATCGCTAACACACTTGCAATTGCCACTCTCCGCTTCTCTCCGCCACTTAATTCAAACGGTGATCTATTGCAGAAAGATTCGTCCAGACCTACCATGTGTAATGCATCCAAGCATGTACTACGAACTTTTTCAGCTGACCAGCCCAAGTTCTTGGGACCAAAGGATATGTCTTTTATTACCGTATCCTCGAATAATTGATGCTCCGGAAATTGGAATACAATACCCACTTTATCGTAGAGAACGTACGTTTTCTTTCGATCGGTTGTCATTCGAAAATCCCCTATATCAACTGTTCCATTTGTAGGTTGCAGAAGCCCATTGAGCAGCTGTACAAAAGTTGACTTGCCAGATCCCGTTTTTCCCACAACAGCAAAAATGCGATTATCGCCCATGGTGAGTGTAATGTTGCTCAATACGTTGTTCTCCAGTGGTGTTCCAACATGATACGAGAAGTCCACTTCTTTTAGTGTAATTTGCATAAATCATCCACCAAATCTTCCAGAGTGAGTGCCGAAGAAGAGTGTAGCCCCTTCCGGTTCAGTGCCTCTCTTGCCTCGACAATAAAAGGAGCCGTTATCCCGGGAAAACGCCAGTATTCGCCCTGAAACAAGGCCTCGGGCGATCCATCATAACAAATGTCACCCTGATCAAGTACAATAACCCTCGAAGATGCTGCAATCTCCTCTAAGTCATGCGTAATTGTTACAATCGTAATTCCTTGTTTATGCAACTCTCCCATCAGCAATGCAATCTGATCTTTGCCTTCCGGGTCGAGCATTGAGGTAGATTCATCAAAAACAATAACTTCTGGTCCCATAGCGAGAACTCCCGCAATAGCGATACGCTGTTTTTGCCCTCCTGATAACGAATATACATCAGAATTATAATAATCCAGCATCCCCACTTGGCTCAATGCCTCTGTTACATGACGCTCGATATCTTCAGTAGGGACACAAACGTTTTGCAGGCCGAAGGCGATATCTTCAAACACTGTAGATGCCACAATTTGATTCTCTGGATTTTGAAAGATCATTCCAATTCTCTGACGAATGATACTTAAATCATCTTCATTGGATGTCACATAATCATTAAAAGTTACTTGGCCTGTGGTTGGAAGGAGTAACCCGTTCATTAACCTAGCTATGGTGGATTTCCCTGCTCCATTCCTTCCAGCAAACGCCACATATTCACCAGAACGAATATGAAGGTTAATATCGTTTAACATTGTTGCTCGGTTTGCATAACCAAACGTTACATTGGAAAAATGAATCACTGTAGTACCTCCATCACTTGGCGCGATTTACTTGTATAGAAGTGCTTAAGAATGTGCAGTCTCTGAATATCATAATGTTAGACCCCCGGAGTTTGCCTTTTCGTATCCTGGATCATTGTAGGACTTACCTTGAGAATTCTAACAGCAATAAGTGAAGCAAGCACTGCTTTGAGCAGGTCACCTGGAATGAAAACAAGGTTGCCTATGATAGCCTGTGTAATTGGTACATCCGTTATAAAGGACAGGAATGGAATACCCACTGCATACACAACAAGGATTCCGCCCACGATGTTGCTCAGTAGAAAGTTCCAAAATTTAATGCCTGCAACGGATGTACGTTGAACTAACAACCCAATCACAAAAGCAGCAATCGGATAACTAAGAACATACCCGCCTGTAGGTCCAACCAGAACACCCAAGCCCCCTCTGCCACCGGACAACAATGGAGCTCCTAAACCGATCAGAACAACAAAGAGCAAGAGACTTACCCCTCCCAATCGAGCACCAAGGATACTGCCTGCCAGCATCACGCCCAGCGTTTGGACTGTAATTGGCACAGGTATAAATGGTAGTGGAATCGGAGGTAACAGTCCAAGTACTGCAATAACAGCTGCCATAATCGCAGTAAACATCATATCTTTAATCTTCACAACAAGGCCCCCAATATGAATTAGTTATTAACTACGCATCCTTTATGTTGAGTTTTTCCAAGTCTTATGTACTACTGTATTAAGAGAACCTTCCCCTCGATACCCGATTCAGCCGCTGCAATAGCCTGTTGTACATTCGTTAGTTCATACGTCGCCCCAATGTTTGTCATGACAAGCCTCCCTGCTCTGACCAACTCCATTACCTCATGAAATACCTGTTCCCAGCGTTCTTGCGTACAGCGTTCCACCCAATGTTTTAACCAGAAAAGTTTCACATGAACTTGTGTTCCCCGGGTAACTTCATGCCATAACGGTGTGATCCCCGAAAGCAGTCCTACACTGATGACCGTTCCATTTGGCTTAAGGCAACTCACCAACTGTTCCCCATCTGTCCCTCCAATACAATCCACGGCTGCATCAGCACCGCACCCCTCTGTTAATTCCGTGATCCTAGCCTGGAGCAACTCTTTCGTTGTATTGATAACAGATACTGCTCCAAGACGATACAGTTCAGCAGTATGACGATCATCTCTCGTAAGCGCAATCAATTTAAATCCATAGATTTTTGAGATCTGTGCAAAGATTCGCCCGATTGCAGATCCCCCTGCATTCACAATCAGGGTATCACCATACGTAAGCTTAAGCACCTCTGTACAGATCAACCAAGCCGTAACCGGATTAATATAGAGCTGACTTGCTGAGTGATCATCGATATCATTCGGCACAATGATTGTATGTCGCTCCAAAGTCTTCACGACGTCCTGCCAAGTATTCTCGCCTTTTAGTGGCAAGACACGGCGACCCAACATTTGATTGGAAACTCCCGGCCCTACTGCTTCTACCACCCCCACACCCTCAAACCCGGGAACAGCTGGTAATCGGGTACGATGCGGGTAAGCTCCTCGAACAGGAATAATATCGGAGGGATTAATAGGTCGAGCATACATCCTCACTGCTAATTCACCGGGGCCAGGGGGTATCACATCTTTTTCTTCCATACATAATACTTCACTTGGTTCGCCAAAACGATAATAACGGATTACCCTTGCTTTCATTAGTACATCTCCTAAAATAATTTTGCTAAAATTGCTCTAACTAAAATATTGAATATATTTCCAGAGTGTATAACAATAGTATCACTGGTAAATTATTTCATCAACGACTTATTATGATATAATCCAACTTTTTTTTCATTAAAATATGCGATAACTTCTGCTTAGAAAAAAAAGAGCCCCACAACCTTGAATTCCAAGGTCGCGAAGCTCTTTCATCATATCAATTAATGTGCAACAGCATTGTTAAGCATAATCCAGATCGAACCAATTACGATGGTCATCATAATCAGCAAACCGAAGATAAGAGCCATCACATTCCAGCGTGGTTTCTCTGTTTCACGGATATGCATGAAGAAGAAGAGTTGAACCACAAACTGAAGTGCTGCCGTGCCAAGAACAACAATGAGTGTTCCTGTTCTTTCCATCATATCATTGAGAACCACCACAAGTGGAATGATTGTCAGAACGACGGACAGAATGAAGCCGATGACATAAGACTTCAGTGAACCATGTTGCTCATGACCGTGGGAATCATGTGAGTTGTGCTCTGACATCTACATCACCCCCATGAGATAGACGATCGACAGGAGGAAAATCCATACGACGTCCAAGAAGTGCCAGTACAAGCTGATGACGTTAATTTTACCGCGAGTAACATCGGTAATACCACGTTTTTTCAGTTGTAACATAAGTCCAATCATCCAGATCAGACCGAGCGATACGTGAAGTCCGTGAGTTCCCACAAGGGTGAAGAATGCGCCAGAAGCAGCACTCGTTGTAAAGCTGAACCCTTCGTGAATCAACTCAATAAACTCATATACTTCCAGTGCGATAAAGCTTGCTCCCAGAACGGCTGTAACTGCCAGCCAACTGATTAATTGTTTTACTTTGCCTTGATTCATCGCCAGTACGGCTAGTCCGCTCGTAAATGAACTTGTGAGCAAGATAAACGTTTCGGCAATAACACCAGGCATTTTGATCAATTCAGACAAAATCGGTCCGCCCGCCGTATTGTCACGCAACACAATGAAGGTTGCGAACAATACGGAGAACAGGATAACGTCGGAAATCAGGAAGAACCAGAAACCGAGAATTTTCATTTCCTGTGGATCATGATGTCCATGGTCGTGACCATGTGCATGATTCTCACCGTGCTTAGCGGCTGCTTGAGCCATCTATACCGACCCCCTTAACGACGCTTCGGTACGTTTAATTTCGTCAACCGGAATGTAATAATCCGTATCATATGAGAATGAACGGGCGATCATACAGATCCCTACGCCAGCGAGTCCGAGAATTGCCATCCACAACCATCCGAAGACAAAGCCGAAACCGGCGATGAACCAGAAGACAGACATGATGAACGGAATTCCAGAGTTCTTCGGCATATGAATCGGCTCAAGCGGTTGCTCTGGCGGATAGATGCCTTTGGCACGACGTTCTTTCTCTTCCCACCACTCATCAATATCATCTCCGCGCGGTGTAATGGCGAAGTTGTATTCAGGAGCTGGTGAAGGAATTGACCACTCCAGCGTACGGCCATCCCATGGATCGGCGGAAGCTTTAAGTGATTTGTATTTGCGAATACCGTCTGCGATTTGTGCAACTTGGAACAGGAATCCGACACCCATCAGGAATGCCCCGATTGTGGATACGAAGTTCAGTTCCCACCAGCCAGTATCCCAGCCGTATGTGCTCAGACGACGTGTCATACCCATTAGACCGACAGCGTACTGCGGCATGAAGCAGACATAGAAACCAATATTCCAAGTCCAGAATGCCCATTTGCCCAGTTTCTCTTCGAGTTGGAAACCGAACATTTTAGGCCACCAGTAGTACAGACCTGCGAAGTATCCGAAGACAACTCCACCGATCAATACTTGGTGGAAGTGGGCAATCAGGAAGTAACTGTTGTGGAACTGGAAGTCAGCAGGAGCAACGGATAACAGAACGCCTGTCATACCCCCGACAATAAAGCACGGGATAAAGGCAAGTGTCCACATCATCGGAGTCGCCATGCGAATCCTTCCTCGATACATGGTAAACAGCCAGTTGAATATCTTAACCCCTGTTGGAATAGCAATCAACATCGTAGTTACGGCGAAGAATGCATTCACGTCTGCTCCGGAACCCATCGTGAAGAAGTGATGCGCCCATGTGAAGAAGGACAGGAAGCTGATGATCAACATCGCGAATACCATCGATTTGTAGCCAAACAGTTTTTTCCGAGAGAAGGTACTTACAATCTCGGAGAAAACACCGAATGCCGGCAAGACGACAATGTATACCTCAGGGTGACCCCACATCCAGATCAAGTTGATATACATCATTGGGTTACCGCCCAGATCAAGTGTGAAGAAATGCGCCCCGGCAAACCTGTCGAGGAATAACAATGCAAGTGTCACGGTCAAGATCGGGAAAGCAAACAAGATAATGATACAAGTGGAGAATACCGACCATGTGAACATTGGCATTTTCATCCATCTCATGCCTGGCGCACGCATTTTAATGATGGTAACCAGGAAGTTGATACCGGTAGCCAAGGAACCGATACCCGATATCTGTATACCCCATATATAGAAGTTCTGTCCTACCCCCGGACTGTGTGACAGCTCCGATAGAGGCGGATAACTCAGCCATCCTGCATCCGGTGAACCACCGATAACAAATGACAGGTTAAACAGCATTGCTCCCAGGAAGAATAACCAGAAGCTCAGTGCATTCAGGAACGGGAACGCAACGTCCCTTGCTCCGATCTGTAATGGCACGATAACGTTAAATAGACCAAACATAAATGGCATCGCCATGAACAAGATCATGATCGTACCGTGAGTTGTAAAGACCTGATTATAATGCTCAGGATTCAGAAATTCATTGTTAGGCATAGCTAGCTGAAGGCGCATCATTAGCGCATCCACACCACCACGGAACAACATGATAATGGAAGCAATGATATACATGATACCGATCTTTTTGTGATCGACAGTCGTTAACCAGTTACGCCAGAGCCAGCCCCATTTTTTGAAATAAGTTAGCACCGCTACAATAGTAATCATGGTAATTCCGATAGCTACCATCGCACCATAAATGAGCGGATCACCGGTTACGAAAAACTCCGATGCAAACTCTTTAAGTCCCTCTAACATTGGGGGCCTCCTTTCGAATCTTTAGTTAGCACTCTTGTCCTCGTCTTGATTGGACGTATCAGTTGCATTTTGAATGGCTCCAGAAGCTTCTTTTGAAGTTCCATGCTTACTGTGAGCACTTTGACCATCTACTACATACTTGGTCACAATATTTTGGAACAATCCTTCTGGGAAGGCAGAATAATAAGCAACGTTGCTTGTGCCTGGCTCAGCCAGTGCTTTGTAACCTTCTGTAGTCAACGCCTGAGAACTCTGTTTCACTTCAGCTACCCAATTGTCAAAATCTTCGTCCGATGTAGCATTCACATCAAAACGCATTTCTCCAAAATGCTCACCTGTGAAGTTAGCGCCTGAACCCCAGTACTTGCCTTCATGATCTGCCTGCAGATACAAGGTCATCGCCATACCCGACATCGTATAAATCTGTCCTCCAAGTTGCGGAATCCAGAATGAGTTCATCGGTGAATCCGCAGTGAGTTCAAATTTCACGGGCCGGTCTGCCGGAATATTCAACGTATTAACCGTTGCAATTCCTTGTTCTGGATACATAAACAGCCATTTCCAGTCCAGTGAAGACACTTGGATGGTAATTGGTGCTTTCTCGTGAGCCAACGGCTTCGAAGGTTCCAGAACATACGTGTAACGAATCGTTACAATTGCGAGTATTCCAATAATAATAATTGGAATGGTCCACCATACAACCTCCGCTTTGGTGCTATGAGCCCAGTTAGGTTCATATGCTGCTTTGTTGTCCGGTTTCTCACGGTAACGCCATACGATTACGGCAGCCAAAATGAGTACTGGCACAATAATGACAGCACACAAAATTGTCGAGATGACAATCAAATCTCTCTGCGAAGCGCCAATTGGCCCCTTCGGATCCAGAACAACGTACTGTCCGCCTGCCAGCATTGGCCAGACAATCAATGCAATTGTAACCAACGTCAGGACAACCGGAATGATAATCCGGATTAGCGACCTAGGTTTCTTGTTCATTTTGATCCCCTCTCCTTAAATTCGCTCATACTGAAAAATCAGTATACTACTCTCTTCCTACTAAAGATATCAGAAATGAACAACTTTTTTGTTCTTGTTAACAAATTTGTCGATTTTACACCTTAAATGTGTGAATTTTTTCTCACAAATCGCTTGCATGCTTGATATTTGTACTTCGTAATCTTTACACATCAAGTCACAAAATAAAACCCTTTGCGGATTCGTTGAACAGTGTCAACGAATCCGCAAAGGGCTTTATTGACTGGATTCCGGGAACTCATCCAGTCTTATTATGAACGAATTAACGCAGGATTATAATCAATCGGCGCCTTCGTCTTCCCGGCGTGTATGAACAAGGCCAATCGCTTTGGCAATAACGTAAATAAACACACTACCTACAAGGAATCCAATACCAACCATCAAGCCAAGATTACGATCATTAAATTCGTTCAGATTGATCAGACACATGATCACTCCCGTAATGAGTGCGACCCATGCCAGAACTGTCATCGTCAAGACGGCGCGCCGCATATTTTTGTCTTTGCGCTCCAATTGGCTAACCATTGCTGTCTTCGATGCCATAGTAAACACTTCCTTTTCCCTTTTTGTAAGTGCTTTCCTTATACCAATATACCACATCAGTATGATTTTTAGTCAACAAATGTTCAAATTTTCTTCGCAATTTGGACACTTTATTTCAAATTTATCCGTTGACAAAACATTATTCATTTCTTTCTTACTTCTTATAACCCAAAAAACGTCTCTTCATAACAGGAACTGCACTTGACCTTATGAAACCTTTATGAACTACTCATTTCCAACGGTAAAAACACAAAAAAAGACGGCACATTGGAATACTCCAATGTTACCGTCGTTCTCAGCTTTAATAAGGGAACCATATATAATGAGGACCTGCTTTACCCTTGAAACCTGCCACCCAAACTATTGGGGATTATGTTCGTTCCGTGTCTCCAACCAATTATTCTTGATGACGTTCTGATACCAGTAATAACTCTCCTTCGGTGTTCTCACGAGTGAACGATAGTCCATATGAACAAGACCAAAACGCATCCGGTAGCCTTCTGCCCACTCGAAATTATCCATCAGTGACCATGCCATGTACCCTTTCAGGTTAATGCCGTCATTAATGATGCGGTGAATTTGAGCCAAATGCTGCTCATAATATGAAATCCGGCGATCATCGTTAATTTTTCCGTTCTCCAGATCATCATTGATGCAGGCACCATTCTCTGTGATATATACATCCACATTGCCGTACTTTTGCAAGTAATGCATAAATTCATACAAACCACGTGATTCCACAGGCCAGCCAATATCAGTTTTGGTGAGGCCCATATCAACTTCTTCCGATTGCAGAGCACCTGCCTCAGGATTGAAGCGATTGATCCCCATCGTGTAATAGTTAATGCCGAGCAGATCGATTGGTTGCGAGATGATCTCCATATCGCCTTCCTGAATTGGTACGGTAGCCCCCGCTTCTGCGAACCAATCCACCATAAACTGCGGATATGAACCTTTGTAGATTGGATCAAGGAACCAATCGGTATTAAGCGCAATTGATCGGTCACACGCAGCTTGGTCCTCAGGAGATTTGCTGTACGGCTCAGCCCAGCACACGTTCGGAGCAATACCAATCTGACCGGTTGTTCCCAAGCGACGGAAGGATTGAACGGCTTTACCATGAGCAACCAGTAATCCATGTGCCACATTAATAGAAGTTTGCAGGTCTTTGTTTCCTGGCGCATGAATCCCCAGAAGGTTCGACAGGAACGCGATACACCATGGTTCGTTGAATGTCAGCCAGAAGTTGATTTTGCCAGAGAATTCTTTGAAGATCACTTCGGCATATTTCACAAAAGCATCCACAGTTCTGCGGTTGCCCCAGCCTCCGTCATCCTCCAGCGTTTGCGGAAGATCCCAGTGATACAGTGTGAGGAACGGTTCAATTCCAGCCTCGATCAATGCATCCACGAAGCGGTGGTAGAAGTCCAGACCTTCCCGATTGATCTCACCATCTCCGTCAGGAATAATACGCGGCCAGGCAATGGAGAACCGGTATGTATTAATCCCGAGTTTCTTCATCAGTTCGATGTCTTCCTCGTAACGGTGGTAGCTGTCACACGCGACATCCCCATTGTCTCCGTTATATACCTTGCCAGGTGTGCGCGCAAACGTATCCCAGATGGATGCCCCGCGTCCACCTTCCTGTGCCGCTCCTTCTATTTGATAGGAAGCTGTTGCTGTTCCCCAGCGAAAATCTTGCGGAAATTTAAAAATGGTCATGGTTGGCTCCTCCGTCTCATAATGACACGCGGATCGTCTGTCCTGCGGTCATGGTTAAAATAATTACATAATCGCCCTGAGGCGTAAGCTCTGCCTTGGCTTGTTCATGTCCTTCTACACGCAGCGGATAAGCACTGCGAATGGTCAGCGAGTCACTTCGGTCTGCTTTGATGACCGCTGACGCAAGCTTGTTGTCCGCCCAAGTTATGCCCACTGTATAACCACCTCTTGCACGAAGCCCTTCAACATGACCTTGAGTCCAGAGTTCAGGCAGTGCCGGCAGTAAATGTAACTCGTTCAAGTGACTCTGCAACAACATCTCGGCCATGCCAGCCGTGCCTCCAAAATTACCATCGATCTGGAATGGTGGATGGTCATCAAACAGATTCGGATGTGTGGACCGGGCCAGCAACGTGCGCACAAACTGATGTGCCTGGCTGCTATCCAGTAGTCGTGCATACAGATTGATCAACCATGCACAGCTCCATCCTGTATGCCCGCCACCTTGTGAGATACGACGTTCAAGTGATACCCGTGCTGCTTCTACCAATTCCGGTGTGTGTACTCGATTGATCTGCTCTCCCGGATACAGTCCATACAGATGGGAGACGTGACGATGCCCTGGCTCGGATTCGGCAAAATCCTTAAACCACTCCAGCAATTGTCCTTCGATTCCAATTCGGAATGGATAGAGTTTCTCCAGAGCCTCACTCCACTCGCTTGCCAACGACTCATCTATATTTAGTTGCTTCGAGGCCTCAATACAGCGGCTGAACAGTTCACGAATTAACGTCATATCCATCGTTGAAGCCATGGATATACTGTGTGCCTCCCCAGCATCTGTGAGAAACTTGTTCTCTGGTGAAGTGGATGGAATCGTAACCAGATAACCATCGGGCCCTTCCACCAGCCAATCGAGACAGAACAGCGCCGCCTCTTTCATAATGGGATACGCACGTTCCTCAAGAAAACGCTGATCCCCGGTAAATTGGTAATGCTCCCATAGATGCGAGGTCAGCCACACACCACCCATCGGCCAAAAAGCCCAGCTTGCATCTCCACCTGTCGGTGTAGAGGTTCTCCAGATATCCACGTTATGATGGGCAGTCCATCCACGGGCTCCATACAGAATCCGCGCCGTTCTTCGTCCTGTATCACTGAGATCGGTCAGCATATCAAACAGCGGCTCATGACACTCACTAAGATTGCAGACTTCTGCCGGCCAGTAATTCATCTCCGTGTTGATATTGATTGTGTAATCACTATGCCATGGCGGCTCTACCTGATGGTTCCAGATTCCCTGCAGGTTGGCAGGCTGGCTGCCCGGACGCGAACTAGCCATTAACAGATATCTTCCATATTGAAAATAAAGTGCCTCCAGTCCAGGGTCTTGTTGCCCTGTCTGATAAGCCTGCAGCCGCTCATCTGTAGGTAATTCGGCGTTAGCCGATACCCCTAAATCAATAGAGACTCTGTTAAACAACGCGCTATGATCCTGAATATGTCGGTCACCAAGCGCTTCCGCGCCATGTGTGGTCGCTTTGGAGATCATCTCCTTGCATTCCTCTTCCAATACAAGATGGTCCTTCACAGGTAACACATCGTAACTCTCAAAGGAGGTAGCGGCTGCCAGATAAAACACAACCTGATCAGCACCCTGAATATGTAACTTGCCTTCCAGATTGGAGACCTTCACCTGATCACCAGATGCCGTAAACGCTACACGAACAGCATAAGCCGTCCCACGATCCTCTTCATAGAGGACGGATTCCGGGTGATCTCTGAAGTAATTGGACTCCACATGACTTGGGCACCGACTGAACATGGTTAGAGCATCTCCCGAAGTCTCAACGCGATAAGGATGGGGACTGTCTAGCGTAATACTTACACTCACAGCACCCTTCTGAACAGCAGTTAATGTGCAGACCATTAGATCATCCGAAGCACTGGAATACACTTCACGTACGTATTGAGTTCCTTCCAATGTGTAGGTTGTGGTTGCAATACCCGATTCCAGATCAAGCTCCCGTTCAAATGCATCATATGAAATATCCTCCAGACCCTCATGGTGCAATATAAAATGACCCATCGGCTGGTAGGCCTCTACATCACGACCAAGCATTTCACGGTTCAACAAATCCTCAGCTTCACCATACTTCCCAGACATGATCAACTCTCGCGTCTGTTTCAAATACCGCTGACTGCTGTATTGAATCGTATCCCGTGGAAACCCTGACCATAATGTATCTTCATTGAGCTGAATTCGTTCATCTGCTGCGCCACCGTACACCATGCCTCCAAGACGGCCGTTTCCGATGGGCAATGCTTCTTCCCAGCGTTTTGCCGGTTGTTGATACCATAGACGATTGATTTTAGTTTGTTTATTGTGTTGGGACATGATTAGCTCCTGTTCCTGAATCAGCTGTATACTTCTTATGTCATAAAACGTTTTCGGTAAGTGCTTACAATAATAAAATTATATGTGATTTCAAAATTTGCGTCAATGCAAATCATCACATCATTCCACAAAAAAAAGGCCCCATATAGGGCCCTTTCCTTGTGTAACCATGGATCACAGACAATCCATATTATTTTACGTCTTTTCCTGTCCACAGAGAGACACGTTCCTTAACCCAAACCGTAAATTGTTTCTCCATTTCAACTGCACCCGCTTTGTCCAAATCAGCCAGTAAAGCATCATAGGTTGCATCAAAGTTGGCTGGTGTAGTCAGAACAGCTTCCGGAATCCGTTTACGGATGATATCCTGCGTTTTCTGGAACGTTACCTCATAGTCTGTACCGGAAGGTACGGACATGTTATACGCTGCGCCCCAATCCTTAACTGGCAGATCTTCTTCAGCCGGATAGAACTCTTTCCATGTCGTGATACCATAAGCTTTCAGCGTTTCTTTCTCTGCAGCCGTGTAACCAGCTACAATCTGCTCAGGGAAGTTGGTTGTGTAATAGTTATCCGTAGAATCTTTTACACCATCACCGTATCTTGCGCTAAATATGTTATACATCCCAATTCCTGTTTCCTTACTGAAATTGGAGTTGTCATTCGTTTTGCGGTCCTGAACGTCTTCTGGAATCACGCGTTTACCATCTTCTACGTTGTAATGTTCACCTTCGATACCCCAGTTTCTCAGAACTTGTCCTTCATCGGAAGCAAGCCAATCCATGAATTTGATGATACGCACTGGATCTTTGGCCGAAGTTGTAATCCCGATGCCATAACCGTCAAATCCGGCTGGTTGGAACGTATGATCCACAATCTCATCGTTAAGTGATACAGAGAAGTGAGCGTATGTGGCATCATCCTTACCTGATGATTTAAGCGCGTTCTCCGCTTCTTGATAGTTCCACTCTTGGTCAATCAGACCGAGGACACGGCCACTGGCAATTTTGGACTTGTATTGGTCATCCTTTTGAACAAAGGCATCTTTGTCCAGTAGGCCTTCATTGTACATTTTATTCAACCAGCGGAAATATTCTCTTTCCTCTGGACGTTTGTAGTGCAATTTTGCTTCATACGTTTCAGGGTCAATGTAATATTCACCATCATCCGGTGCACCTGTTGCCTGGAAAGCCGGGTTCGTTACCGTGATCATGATTTTCCAATCATCTGCATTCAATGTTAATGGAATGGTTGGTTGACCATCAATGGTTGGATGTTTTTCATAATAGGCTCTAAGTACATTCTCGTAATCCTCAAGTGTCTTCACTTCAGGGTATCCAAGCTCTTTCAATACTCTTTGCTGAATTTCAAATCCACCTGTAGCGTCAAACGTAACATTATCAACGCCCATATTGGTTGGAATGGTATAGATCGCTTGATCTTCCAGACTGTATTTCAAACGGTTCATCTGTTCTCCGTAGATTTTTTTCAGATTGGGAGCATGCTCCTCAATCAGATCCGTGAGATCCAGCATCGCGCCTGCATCCACAAGCTTAGATAAGTTACCTTTAGGGTAGATCATATCAGGAAAGTCACCACTGGCAGCCATAAGCGCAATCTTCTGGTTACCACCATCGTTTACATCATACTCTGCTTCAATGGTAACGCCTGTTTGCTCCGTAATCTTTTTACCAACAGCATCTTGCATCTTGTTCCAGGTTGGACTAGCATCCGCCCCGAAGAATGTAACTGTGATCGGTTCGGTTCCGCTGGACTCCGAAGTCTCTTTGGTTCCCGAATTCCCGCAACCAGCTGTAACCAACATTGCACTTGCGAGCATCAACATTGCAAACGTCTTGGGTGTATTGCCTTTCATTTTGCCTCTCATTGTCTAGTTCCCCCTATTATTTATGAAGGTTTTATCTGTATAACAGGCTTTATGCCTGAGGATACCACTTTTTTTTGAATGCGCTTTCGGTATCGTTCATTCCGACGTATTTACTGAAGCTGACGTTTCGATTCTGCTAAAAGAAAGATTCTTCTTCTAACAAACGTAAAACGTTTTCGTAAATGGAATAAACCGCTTACTGAAAGTGCTTACATGATAGATTATAGGCTATCCATCTCCTCACGTCAACAATAAAAAAAGCCCTTGAGAAAGGGCTTTTTTTGCTATGAAAATCCTTAACTTTAATGCTTGGTTTTCAAGCTTATTTCACATCTTTTCCAGTCCAGAGAGCTACACGTTCTTTGATCCAAACCGTGTATTGTTTCTCCATCTCCACTGCACCCGCTTTATCGAGTTCAGCCAGAAGACTATCATATACGCTGTCGAAGTTCTCAGGTTTGGCAAGGATCGCCTCTGGAATACGTTTACGTACGATATCCTGTGTTTTCTGGAACGTTACGTTGTAATCCGTGTCAGATGGTACAGGCATGTTGTATGCTGCACCCCAATCTTTCAGCTTCAGATCATCGTCGGAAGGATAGAAATCTTTCCATGTTGTAATACCATAGGCTTTCAACGTTTCCTTCTCAGCGGCAGTGTAACCAGCTTGAATCTGTTCAGGGAAGTTCGTTGTATAGTAGTTATCCGTGGCATCTTTCACACCATCACCGTATCTGGCGCTAAATATGTTATACATGCCTACGCCTGATTCTTTGGTAAAAGCAGAGTTATCATTGGTTTTGCGATCTTGTACGTCAGCCGGAATGATGCGTTTCCCATTCTCGACTTGGTAATGTTGGCCTTCAACGCCCCAGTTTCTCAGGACCTGACCTTCATCGGAAGCAAGCCAATCCATGAATTTGATAATACGTACTGGATCTTTGGCCGAAGTTGTGATTCCGATACCATAACCGTCAAATCCTGTCGGTTGGAACGTATGATCCACAATATCCTTGTTCAGGGATACGGAGAAGTGGGCATATGTTTTGTCTCCACCGTTAGATGATTTCAAAGCATTCTCCGCCTCACCATAGTTCCACTCTTGGTCAATTAGACCAAGTACACGGCCACTGGCAATTTTGGATTTGTATTGGTCATCCTTTTGAACAAATGTATCTTTATCAAGCAGACCCTCATTGTACATTTTGTTCAACCAACGGAAATATTCTTTTTCTTCAGGACGTTTGTAGTGTAGAACGGCTTCATACGTCTCAGGGTTGATATAATACTCACCGTCATCCGGTCCACCCGTAGCTTGGAATGCAGGGTTCGTTACCGTAATCATAATTTTCCAGTCATCTGCATTCAATGTTAACGGAATCGTCGGTTGACCATCAATCGTTGGATGTTTTTCATAATACGTTCTCAATACGTTCTCGTAGTCCTCAAGCGTTTTTACTTCAGGGTAGCCAAGCTCTTTCAATACTCTTTGTTGAATTTCGAATCCGCCCCTAGCGTCAAACTCAACGTTATCTACACCCATATTCGTCGGGATCGTGTAAATGGCTTGATCTTCCAAACTGTATTTCAGACGGTTCATCTGATCACCATAGATTTTTTTCAAGTTGGGAGCATGCTCCTCAATTAGATCGGTCAGGTCCAACATCGCGCCTGCATCCACAAGCTTAGACAAGTTGCCTTTAGGATAGATAATATCAGGGTAATCACCACTGGCAGCCATCAAAGGAATCTTTTGGTCACCACCATTATTCACATCATACTCAGCTTCAATTGTAACTCCCGTTGCCTTAGTAATTTCTTGACCGACAGCATCCTTCATGTTATTCCAGTTCGGACTCGCGTCTGCACCAAAGAATGTGAAGGTCACTGGACTGGTTGTATCTCCGGAATCAACCGGTTTCTCTGAAGCGTTAGTTCCTCCTCCACTGCCGCTGCATCCTGCTGTAATTGCAAGAGCACTGGCTAACAGAAGCATTGCGAATGTTTTTGGTGTTTTGCCCTTCATGTGTAATCCCCCTTATGGATATTAATGAAGCTGTATATTTGTATAACAGGCTGACCTGCAAATACCGTAACCAGATGAAACAAATGTAATTTTCTTGTTTTTATAACATTAGAAGCGTTTTCTTAAAAATAAACAAATGTTCTTCTCTTGCTTTACTTCCTCTTCATTCTGCAAATGTTTACTTTGAGATTCAGGTGTATGGCACGTGTTGTACAAGCGAATGTAAGTGCTTTCATACTTGAATAATAATCTCTCCTATATCCCTTGTCAATAGTGAATTTATAAAATTGAAAACGTTTTTTAGAAAACGTTTTAGATAAAAAAAGAACCCAGAATATCTGGGTTCTTTTTCGTTTTAGATCTGAATTGCTAATCGTTTATTTAGCTTCTTCACCGCTCCACAATTGAACACGGTTTTGAACGAGTTCTGTGTATTGTTTCTCCATATCCTCTGCTCCTGCTTGGTTCACTTCTGCAATCATGCCGTCATAGATCGCATCGAACTGTTCAGGAGTACTCAGAATGGCTTCCGGGATACGTTTCCGAATGATATCCTGTGTTTTCTTGAAGATGACGTTGTAGTTGGAGTCACCTGGTGTTGGCAGATTGTATGCTGCTCCCCATGGTTTGATTGGGAACTCATCTTCACTCGGGAACAGATCTTTCCACGTCGTAGCACCGTAAGCTTTGAGTGTTTCTTTCTCTGCATCGGAATATGCTGCCACGATCTGTTCAGGGAAATTCGTAGTGTAGTAGTTATCCGTTGAATCCTTCACGCCGTCTCCATAGTGACCAGACATATTGGTGTACAGACCAATACCCGTTTCTTTCTGGAATACGGCTGCATTATTGGTTTTCTGATCCAGAATGTCGGCAGGAATGACACGTTTGCCGTCCTGCACTTCATACTGTTTGCCCTCAATTCCCCAGTTCATCAGCACTTGCCCTTCTTCAGAAGCCAGGTAATCGAAGAATTTGATCGTACGAACCGGGTCAGGATTCGATGTTGTAATCCCTACACCCCAACCGGATACAAAACCAGGGTCTTGGTAGGCATGATCCTTGATATCCTCGGACAGGGTTACTGGAAAGTGTGAATACGTTGCTTCAGTCTTACCAGCGGATTTCAATGCATTTTCTGCATCGGAGTAACCCCAATCCTGGTCAATGACACCCAGAACACGTCCACTTGCAATTTTGGATTTGTATTGGTCTGTTTTCTGGATAAAGCTGTCCTGATCCAGCAATCCAGTGTTGTACATATGGTTCAACCAGCGGAAGTATTCTTTTTCCTCTGGACGTTTGTAATGCAGACTTGCTTCATACGTCTCTGGATCGATGTAGTATTCACCATCATCCGGAGCTCCTGTTGCCTGGAAGGCTGGGTTCGTTACGGTAATCATGATTCTCCAATCATCCGCGTCCAGTGTTAAAGGGATGGTTGGCTGACCATCAATTGTTGGGTGTTTTTCTTTGTACGCCTTCAATACATTCTCGTAATCCTCAAGTGTACGCACTTCCGGGTATCCGAGTTCTTTCAGTACACGGTGCTGAATGCCAAATCCACCACCTGCATCAAAATACTTTTGGTCTACCGCATAATACGTTGGTAGCACATAAATAGCCTGATCTTCATTACTGTATTTCAACCGGTCCATGTAATTACCATACAGCTTCTTCAGATTGGGAGCATATTGGTCGATCAGATCTGTCAGATCGAGCATTGCTCCGGCATCCACCAGTTTGCTGAGTTCTCCTTTGGGGGAGACAATATCCGGATAGTCTCCGCTCGCCGCCATTAAGGATATTTTATCTTGACCACCACTAACGGCAAATTCACCGTTAAGGGTTATCCCTGTTTTTTCCGTAAGGACTTTACCTACTTCATCCTTCATGCCATTCCAGTTCGGACTGGGGTCAACGCTGAAGAAATCAAAAGTAAGTGGAGTTGTCTCTGCGCTTGTATCCTTGAACGACGTATCACTGCCGCTTCCTCCACCGCAACCTGCGAGTAAAGACATTGCAAGCACTGGTGCCAGTGCAATCTTCATTTTGGAACTTGCCATAATGGTAATCCTCCCTGTTTCATATGTCTGTCTTATCCGGGACTTTTTTGTCCCTGTCTATAGCTTCATGAATACCACACCGCAGCCCTATACGGTGAAGCGCAGACCAAATGGCTGCGCTTCGGGTATCCTGATGCTTCATTTGTAGATGTACGGCCGCTCTATGTGGCAGCCTGTACCCAATTGTTTAACCTTTTACTGCGCCCAGTGTCATACCACCAACAAAGTACTTCTGAAGGAATGGATATACAATGAGGATTGGAACCGTTACAACGATCGTAATCGCCATTTTGATCGATTCCGGTGAAATCTGTGTCATTTGCTGCGCCATATCATTGGCATTTCGTCCAGCACCTGAGCCCTGCTGTGTACTTTGCAATACTTTCATCAGCTCATATTGGAGCGTGGTCAAATGTGCCTTTGAACCATTATACAGGTACGTATCAAACCACGCATTCCATTGACCTACAGCCAGGAACAATGCGATGGTAGCAAGCACTGGTTTACACAGTGGCAAGATGATTCTGTAATAGATTGTAAAGTCATTCGCTCCGTCCAGCTTCGCGGATTCCTGCAATGAGTATGGCAGGCCATCAATGAATGAACGGATAATGAACACGTTAAATGCACTGATCATGCCAGGCAATACATATACCCAGAATGTACCGATCAGGTTCAAGTCACGCATCAGAATGTACACCGGAATCAGACCACCGGAGAAATACATCGTGAGCGCGAGCGTTGTGGAAACAAATTTTCTAAGTCCAAAATCAGGTCTGCTCAGTGTAAAGGCGATCATGGATGAACTGATCAATCCGAGCACGGTACCTACAAGTGTACGCAGAATGGAGATCTGCAAACCTTGTAACAATCCATCATATTGGAAAATCGTTTTGTAGTTCTGTAATGTGAATTCGCGAGGCCACAAGTAAATTCCGCCACGTACAGTATCTGTCGAGTTATTGAGTGAGATGGCTAGTACGTTAAGGAATGGATAAAGTGTTACAACCAGCACCATGGTCATCGCGAGGATGTTGAATATATCGAACAGTTTATCGCCCCGAGTAGCATTGAATGCTTTGTTCGCCATAATGTCGTCCCCTCCCTACATGATGCTTTCTTTTGTGAATTTTTTGAACAAGCCGTTCGCAGTAAACAAAAGGATGATACTGACAACGGAGTTGAATATACCTATGGCTGTACCATACGAGAATCGTCCCATATTCAAACCATAATTGAGCGCGTATAGATCAAGTACTTCCGAGTAGTCTGTGACCAGACTGTTGCCAAGCAAGAACTGCTTCTCGAAACCGATACTGATCAGATGTCCAATCGACATGATGAAAAGTACAGAAATCGTGGTCCGTATGCCAGGCAGCGTAATATGCCACATCTGTCTCCAGCGGTTGGCTCCATCTACACGGGAAGCTTCATACAACTCATTGTCGATACCTGTAATCGCCGCCAGATAGATGATGGCATTCCAACCGGTTTCCTTCCACATATCTGAAGCGGTTACAATGTACCAGAACAAGTTCCCCTTGGCCATGAATTGGATCGGCTGATCGATAATGTTCAGTCCTACCAATAGATCATTGATAATCCCTCCATCGGTGGAGAGCATCTTCGTAATGATCCCGGCTACAACAACCCAGGATACAAAGTGAGGCAGATATGATACCGTTTGCACGGCACGTTTGAAGAACATGCCTCTCATTTCATTCAGGAGAATAGCGAAGAATATCGGTACTATAAAACCGACAACCAGTCCCATCAAACTCATTGCAAGCGTATTTCGAAGTACCAGATAGAAACGATCATCACTGAACAGTTCTACAAAGTGTTTAAAACCAACCCACTCTTGATCACCAAACGATCTGGCAGGTTTATAATTTTGGAAAGCCATCGTCCATCCCCATAGTGGCAGATAGTTAAATACGAAAACCCAAGCTACGAATGGCAATGACATGAGATAGAGATATTTCTGCTGTTTCATTCTGTCCCAAATTCCGTTCCGCCGATTCTTTAAAGGCGGTTTGGGGTCACTGCTTCTGTTCGCGGAAGCGGATTTTTTTGTTAGCGTTTCCATCTCCGTTCCCCCTCCTCTGTTTTATAAAATAATCATACTCGATAGAGCGTTTTCAAAATACCATCTGGATTTTAGAGAAAATCATATAAAAATTAGATATAGACATATATAATCAGACATTAATTCGTTAAAATCAGTGATAAATTCTACTTTCAAATGATACAAAAGTAATATTAAGGTAAAATACTATTGAAAGTGGTAAATATCGAAAACGTTTTATAGTAATCGTTTACTTCAATTACATGGCATACAAAAAGGACCCTTTCGGGTCCCTCTGGTTACAATGTAAACTGAATGGTTTGCAGTTTAACGATGCCGAGTAGTTGCGCTACAGATATGGAGGTTGCTGGACGGAATTGATCTCCATTCAGATACGCAAGTATCTCCTGAAATAAGTAGGCGGCTTCTGGACGCTTCATTACAGCCAGATTGGCAAACGGAAGTGAGGATACCAAAATCTTGCCCTTCCCTACTTTTGCCTCAAAGGCATAAGCGAGTCGTTTGGCCCGATGGAAATGGTCCACCACTTCGATCAGCGGCTTCACCCCCTGCAACGTATCCAAACATATCGCTGGTGTACCGTTCACCAAGTGATACCAATGCCAGTCCGAAGCCCCATCATGCGGGAAGGAGCCTAGTAGTGCTAGCCGATCTCTCAGATACATGCCCATCGTTGCACCAGGCTGCGTAGCAAACATCAGGTAATTCCAGAATACAGGCAGATACTTGGTCTCCACTGAATCATATAACCCTTCTGCGGTTGGCTGTAGCCAAACACTTCCCCCGTTGACCACATAATCAACGACATTGGGTGTTAACGACTGAACGATAACCAAGTCAATCTCCCGATTTTTCAACAACTGGAATCCATCGATGCGATCTACGCAATCATCATGCGCTTCACCCAATAATGGCTTCAACTCTGCCACGGTATTCCAGAACCGATTCGAATCCGGATGAGACTCGTAAAAAGGAAACGACCAGCCATGCCATACATTCGCTACAGTTCTTTCCGAATCGCCTGATATCAGCTCCGCCTCGATCCGAAAAGCTGCTGCCCCTTCATGAGGAGCGGTAGCGACGATGCTTCCCAGTGACATGACAGACCCACATTGGATATCTCCGGTCTTCCATTCCCCTTCAGTAAGTATCAGATCATCGCTTATTAACCTCCACTGAATAACGGCGTCCTCAAGCGGCTCCTTACCGTAGTGAGAGAGACGTACATCGACATGAATGGGTTCTCCGGCGTAAAATGTACGCTCTTTGCAGCTTAACAACAGCACCACATCAGCGTTGAAACACATGAATTCTTCTGGTGTTGTAATGCCTTTGTCGTCCCAAAATACATCCAGAATGCCCGTCGTAGCATGTCCCTGTCCTGGAAAATCGCGAATGTCCAGAAGTTGTACGCCCGCAGCGTCTGGTGTTCGCCGAATCCGCTCCATGGCTTCTTTTAAGGAACGTACCAGATGGGTACCACTGACCTGTTGAAAATGCTCCAAGTCCTCGATCATGCCTTTGTTTGTTAACGATTCTTCGATCGGTCGTAACCAGCTAGGACGCAATACGCCAGTATACTTCGCTCGCTCTTGGGGCCGCACATACATGGTGTACTGTGCATGTTCGTGCCCAATGACGGGATGCTCCGCGAGCCGAGTGACTGCATGATAGTCCAGCGTGGTATCCGGCACAGCAGAATATGCGGATTCCAACGGGGGATGCCAGTTCAACGACTGAATATAATAATCACCTTCCCGCCCTTGCGCCGGAAGCTGTCCAAAACCTGTATTGTCCGTATATAACCGGGTCGGGTCCATATCCTTTGCCCTTGAGACCAATGCATTGAGTTCAGGGTGGCCATTCGGACCAATGAGTTCATTCCCCATGGAGAACATGACGAATGAAGGATGTCTATGCAGCGACTGAAGCAACCCGTCCAGTTCTTGTGTCAGATAGGACAATACTTCAGCTGGCGCAGACTGATCCGACTGCTCAAAGAAACGAGACCAATGGGGAAGTTCTGCCTGCACCAGCATGCCTGCTTCATCAGCAGCATCCCAGAAAGGCTCCGGCGCGCTCCACCCATGTAGTCGGACATGATTGAAGCCATACGATCTGGCGATTCGAAATTGCTGAAGATAATGCTCCTTGTCCCAGACGGGATAACCCGTCAGTGGAAAGATACAGCAATCGACGTATCCACGCAAATATACTGGTGTCCCATTCAACTCAAGCTGCTTCCCGTTTGTTGCAAAGGAGCGTACACCAAATGATTGCTCCAGCCGATCCAGTTCCCGTTCACCGTCATGCAGACGGATCACTGCCTTGTATAATTCAGGGGATTCATCTGACCATCTTGCGACAGACTTTCCTGTCCCAAGTTCCAATCGCCACTGATCTATTAAAGCGTTGCTTTCATTTACACCTACTGAGCTTATATCCACATGCGCTGGAACACTCATATCCACATGACAACTATATCGATCAAGCCATGTGCCGTCCGGTTGCTGGATATCCACATGTAATTGCATCGATCTAGCGGAATCATCTGCGGGAGCGCTTACAGTACAATCAACCAGAATGGTTCCGTTCTCAGCATCTGGTTGAATACGTAACGTCTGTAATCGGCATGGGGGCAGACTGTCCAGATAAACACCACCCGTGATTCCACCCCAGGCTGTGGCCGTATGCAATGAATGAATATGGCTACCCGCCAGCGGAAGTTTCATCGTATTATCCACGCGCATCTCTACACGATTCACTTCTCCCTGCTTCACCAGAGAGGTAACATCCCACTTCTGTTGATTCACAAGACTATCCTGCTGCCCGGCATACTGTCCATTGATCCAGAGATGCGTTGTCCATCGGACACCTTCCAATCTGAATACATAGTGGCATCCGGGATCGTCTGATGGAACATGAACATCCTGAGCATACCAGGCTGAGCCTTCATACTCGCGTACCTTGGTCCAGGTATCGAGCCTTTCGTATTCAGGCTCATCTCCGTATCCTTGCTCTTCCCATGAACCGGGAATCTGAATGGTCTCCCATGATGTATTTTTACACTGTGAAGGCGGTAATAACTCTTGTTCAACGAGTGTATCGGACTCCAGATCCAAACAAAACTGCCATGTTCCATTTAAGTTCAATGTATGACGTACAGCGCCTATATCAGACAAATTCATATCGTATAGCCATCCCTTCATCTGGATTCTTGTAAATCCAGTCTAAAATGTGAAGCATTCCGTGACCATTGCTTATCATGGGAAGTGCATGGACAATATGATGAATCTGGAAATTTCTCAGGAATATCGAAAACGTTTTACACAATAGGTAGGGGCAAAGCCCAGCACTCCGTACTTATTCCTCGTTTATATCCGTAGCCGTTCCTTTAATTGGTGATTGGGTTCTGGCCTGTTTGTAAGCGGAAGGGGATTCCCCTACATATTTCTTGAACTTACCGTGGAAGTAGTCCACATTTGCATACCCCACTCTCGCTGCAACCTGATGGACCTTCAGTCCTTCGTCCAGCAATTCCTTGGCCTTTTCCATACGAACCTTGTCCAGAAATGCATTGAAATACTCTCCAGTATGATTCTTGAACAACTTACCCAGGTAACTGCTGTTATAGTTAAACACTTCAGCAAGTACCTCAAGCTTGAGATTTTCGCCAGGGTTACGCTGAATAAATTCAATCATCTGTTTCAATACAGTATCCTTGCTTCCCCCACCCATACGTTGAATAAGTCGATTCAAATGTTCCGATGCTATAACTTTGAGATCAGACATCGTAAATTGATGATAGACTTCATTAATCAGAACCGAATGTTCCTGCATAATGGAGTGCATATGTTGATTCGTCGCTGCAAGCTTGTTGAACGCTAGAGAGAACACCTGTGAGAAGGCCGTTTTGATCGCTTGCTCTGTTCGGTGATATGGAACCAGGCGCTCTTCCATCTCACCCAGCACCCGCATAACGGACTCACTACTGCGGATGTCTAACGCATAATACAGCTTGTCCGCGAGTTCGTCCTCAACTGGCTCATGTGCTCCGTCCACAGCTTCAACTTCTGGTTTAACAACGCTTTGGCCTTCGCTGCCTTCAGTCCACAGAATGATGCGTTGCTCCGTGAACAAGAAGCGTTCCCCGAGTAAACGATTTGCCTGCGTGTATGACCGCGCAATTTCAGAAGTGGAATGTACGGGTTCTCCTGCAGCACCATACATGTGAACTTCCCATTCTCCCAGCAGTCCTTCCAGCTCATCATACAGATTTCTTGCAGATGACTCGGATGTGATTATTTCCTTACTTAACAGCCCCAGACCGGAATGGAACGAGAATACAATGCCTCGGTCTTTATGGTCAAATGCTTCAATCAGTTTGCGTTTCATAACACTTCCCCGTTGCAGATCGGGGGTTACATGCATCTCAAGCAGCACAATCTGATAGTGAGGCCAGTGCAGCCCCAGGCTATCTTCTTCCGTGCTACCCGCACCCTCCAGACTGTCAAAGAGCAAAGCCTCGATCTGATGCTCCCTAAAGACGGTATCTTCACCAGCATGACGTGCCATTGTCTCCCGTTCACGGGTCAGGATTGTAGCAATACGCTCCAGTTCACCAATAATCTCTTCTTCATCCACCGGTTTGAGCAGATAACCATCCACACCAAAACTGATGGCTTTTTTGGCATAATCAAAATCTGCGTAACCACTTAATATCAAAAAGTGCGAATCCGGATGATTCCGGCGCACTTCTTCAATCACATCCAGCCCGGTCATACCGGGCATGCGAATATCAATAATCGTCAGATCAGGCTCCAATTCCTCAAACCGGGAGATGGCCTCACGCCCGCTGGCAGCTGTAGCGATAACCTGGAATCCGTATTTTTCCCACTCGATAATGGTTGTCAGTCCCTCACGTATGCTCGGTTCGTCATCCACCAAAAACACTTTATACATGTTGGTCCCCTCCTGCTGGCAAAGTGAAAGAAACCTCTGTTCCTTCCCCATATACACTCGTAATCTGTAACCCATATGGCTCCCCGTACGTCAAGGTTAAGCGTTGATGTACATTACGCATGCCGATCCGACTCTTCTCCTGTTCCTCCGGTCCACAGATAAACTGCATCACCTCAGCCAGTCGTTCTGGCGTTATGCCTGCACCATTGTCATCCACACGGATCTGCAAAATGTTCTCTACTAAACGAATACTTATATGAACACGGACTGTGCCCTCTTTGTTCTCCAGACCATGGACAATCGCATTCTCAACCAAAGGTTGAATAATTAGAGGCGGAATGTACATCTTCTCCACCTCAGGATCGATATGGATCTGGAATGCAAGGCGGTCGCCGTAACGAAATTTCTGAATTTCCAAATAGGAACGTACCATTTCAAGTTCAGCCCGGAAGGTTGTTTTTCCACTGCCAATCTCCAGACTCTTGCGCATTAGCTTGCCCAACAGCCTGACGATGTTGGCAATCTCTGCTTCTCCCTTGATATGCGCTTTCATCCGAATGGACTCCAGTGCATTAAACAAGAAATGAGGATTGATCTGGCTCGCCATCATTTTCAATTTAATCTCTTTTTGGGCGATTTCCAATTGATTGTTCTGTTCGGTCGCTTCTACCACCTGCGTCATGAGTTCATTGATACTTTTCACCATATAGTTGAACTGTCGTGACAGTTGCCCAATCTCATCGTTTCCATCAATCCGTGAAGTCACGTTCAGGTCTCCTAATGCCAGCTTGTTGAGGTGTTTACTCAGCCGGAGCAATCGATTCGAAGTGAGGAACGAGATGATATATACGAATAATAGGGCGATAACCAGCACAAGGATAATGAAAATCATGCCGATCAAGCTGACGGTGTTAGCGTCTTTGACGATATTTTTGGTGGCAAAAACCGAAATCACCTTCAGGCTGTTCATACTCGATCCAGGGCCCAACTCATCAATAACAATATTAGATGGTTCCCCTCGGAAATCCCCCTCTATGGTGCCTTTCGCCTGATTCTGCAGATCAACGCCAAAATCAAGCTCATCCAGCGTTTTACCCACCAGCTCGGTATTCTTGGCCGCAACCACATACCCCTGCTCGTCCGTAATCATCGTCTCAAACTGTTCCTGACGCAACAATCCATTCAGCTCATCCTGATTGATCACAATCATCAACACGCCCTCGGTCCGATACTCGGCAAAAGGTACTTTGCGCACCAGGCTGAGCTTGTGTACAGGATTATCTTCCTTGTCCGGAATGTAGAACCACCCGATGCTGGTTGTTTTCAGTGCCTGTTGGTACCAGTAGCTCTCTTCCGTCTGCTTGTCTACCGGGATGAATTCGAGGTTGTTGATCAATGTTGGGTTAGTCGAGTAAAAACGAATGCCGGCTATCTCACGGTACAAACGCCTGTACTCCTGAAAGTCTTTGTATGCAAGATACGCTGAGGTTAACTCCACAACGCTCTTGTACCGTTTATTTACGATCTCCTTAAGATCCGCATTAAACATTAAAAGATTGGATATATCGGTTGGTACACGAAGCATGGTTGCCGTCTGGCTCTTGATCTTGTCCACATTGATGATCGTCTGTCCTATCGCATTGTCCAGGGCTTGCTGGCGAAAATAACTGGTCACAGCAAGACCAACAATCAGGACCGGAATCATGACAACCAGTACATAGGAAATGAGCAATTTATGCTTTAATTTGAGATTATTAGTGGTTCGTATCAACCTTTTCAACATGTCTGCACCTTCCGTCATCTGTATAAGCGCTTACATACAAACAGCAGGATCAGGATGTTCTGTCCTCAGAATTAATCATACCACATAACCGCCAGAATTCGGATTGTCATTGCAATGGGTAATATATTGCCAGGCTACAAGCTAGGCTACCTCTAGTAGAAGAGGCCGCCATTAACATGGCGACCGGGCTTACCGAATTATTTTCTACTGACAGAAGTTTAGTGACTCCTAGATGGGCGAAATCCCTGTTGAAGTGTTGGAAAAGCCAAAAAAGGCACTCCCACGATTGGAAGTGCCTTCTCAGTATCAGAGATTTACTCATATGTTATTAAGGACGAGGTGTACTTACCCCATTGAGGATCAGTTTAGGATGAATATCGGCGTTCAGCGAAGCGGAGACTGCACAATATTTTTCTTCAGCCATCTGGATGGCTTTCCAGATGCGATAATCCGGGATATCGCCATCGACTTTGAAGATCAGATCAATGGATGTGAACCCTTTAGGCATCTCTTCACTGCGTGTACCTTGCGCTTCAATCTCAATTGACTCAATTTTGTCCAGAAAAGCGTCCAGAATCATCGTAATATCGATTCCCATACAGCCCCCGAGACCCGCCAGTAACAATTCCATCGGGGTAGCTCCCTTGCTGTCACCACCATAAGCAGCAGTGGCATCCATGCCAACGGCGTAGCCAGAGGGTCCTTCGGAAGTAAACGCGCGTTTGCCTTTCCATACGGTTGTTACATTCATGATGTTATCCTTCTTTCTCACAATAGTTTAAGTTCAAGCGAAAAAGGTTTGCACTTGCCACTCCGATGACAGAATAACCTTCCGATCGCTGTTATCTTCATCAAAATTCAGTAATTTGTTGCAAGAAACGACGGGTGCGCTCTTGCTTTGGCTGTTCAAAGAACGCCTGTGGACTTGCTTCTTCCACAATTGACCCGTCCGCCATAAAGACGATTTTGTTCGCCACATTACGGGCAAACTTCAATTCATGTGTCACAACCAGCATCGTCATGCCTTCCTCTGCCAGTTCCTTCATGACGGAAAGCACTTCTCCGACCAATTCAGGATCAAGAGCTGAAGTTGGCTCATCAAACAGCATCACTTCCGGCTCCATCGCGAGTGCACGCGCAATGGCGACCCGCTGCTGTTGTCCACCGGACAATCGGGATGGATACGCATCCTGCTTGTCCGACAAGCCGACCCGATCCAGAAGAATCCGGCCGCGTTCAGCCGCCTCGTCCCTTTTGATTTTTTTCACCGTAACAAGACCTTCTATCACATTACCCAGCACTGTCTTGTGCGGATACAGATTGAATTGCTGGAATACCATGCCGGTCTGGCGACGAATCTCCAGTACCCGTGCACGCTGGACTCGCAGCGGATCTGCGCTGTTGACCACAATGCCGTTGACTTCGATCTGTCCTCCGGACAGCTCTTCCAGCCCATTCAGACAGCGCAGCAAGGTACTTTTGCCTGAACCACTCGGTCCGAGCAATACAACAATATCTTTGGCATCGACATGAAGATCGATGTTCGTAAGTACTTCATTTTTCTGAAAACGTTTGGTAAGTCCAGTTGTTGTAATCATCGGTTCTCTCCTCCCATCAGTAAGCCCGGGCCAACCGGCGCTCCACTTGTTCCAGAATGGCCGAGAAGCCGATACTCATAATCCAGTAGATCACACCGATAGCCAGATAAAAAGGCATGTTCAATGCATATTGTGATACCAGCAGTTGTGCTGAACGCAACAACTCGGTAACACCAATCGCCGCCACAAGTGAAGTTTCCTTCAACATGCCAATAAAGGTGTTCCCCATCGGCGGAATCGCAATGCGCACAGCCTGCGGGAAGATAATCCGTCTCATCGCTTGAGCCGGGGTCATTCCCGTTGCATATGCAGCTTCAGTCTGTCCTTTAGGCACAGCCTGAATGGCTCCACGGAACGTCTCCGATAGAAACGCACCTGCATTCAGACTCAGTCCCAGACACGCTGCGGTGAGCGATCCCAAGGTCACTCCATAATCGACCAATCCGTAATAAATAACGAATAATTGCACCAGCAGCGGGGTTCCCCGCATGATGGATACATAAAACCTTGCGATCAACCTAAGCCACATCGGTCCCTTCAGACGAGCAATCGCAACAAGGACTCCGATGATGAACGCAAAAAACATGGAGATCACTGTTACATACAGCGTATAATAAGCCCCCTTCAGAAAGAAGGGGATATTCTCAAATACCAGTTCCATGGGTCAAATCTTCCCTTCGCCTTGCAGGTTCATTATTGCGCAGGCTCTTCACCAAACCATTTTTTGAAAATGGTATTGTACGTGCCATCATCTTTGATGCCTTTGAGAGCATCATTCAGTGCTGCTACGAGTTCCGGATTGTCTTTGCGAACAGCAATACCTGCCTGGTCACTCTTAATAGCTTCACCTACAGCTTTGATATTCAATCCGTTGGCATCCACAATCGGTTTCAGAGCGTACATATTGTTGATTGTTGCATCAATCCGCCCAGCATTCAGATCTTTGAGTGAAGAGATGACATCGTCATAGGTTTTGATCGTGAAGTCTCCCACTTTTGGCAACACTTCATTACGCAGATATGATTCATCATTTGTACCCAGACCTACGCCAATCGTTTTCCCTTTGAAATCTTCCAGCTTGGTAATATCGTTATTGTCTTCTTTTACAATAATTTTAACTTGGTTCGTAATATACGGATCACTGAAATCCAGTACTTTCTTACGATCATCGGTAATCGTCATTTGGCTGATAATGGCATCAAGCTTCTTCGCTTGCAGACTTGGTGTCAGACCGGAGAACTCTTGGGATACAAATTCAACCTCTACACCCAGACGCTTCGCAACTTCACGTGCGATATCGGCATCGTAGCCGTCCATTTCTTTCTTATCGTTCAGGAAGTTGTACGGTGCGTATGTGCCCATCATGCCCACTTTGATAACGCCAGCCGACTTGATCTGCTCCAGTTCATTGCTTGCCTGTGCACCATTTGTGCTTCCATTGTCTGTTGCTTTACTTCCACAAGCACTAAGTACCAGCACCGTCATCAGCAGAATTGCTGTCAAAGACCAGCCTTTACGAGTTTTCGATCCATATGTGTTGTTCATTACGTTAACTTCCTCTCAGTCGTGTATTAATCTGGATGTACATTGGTTTACTTTATTGTGACTAAACCGCAGTTGTACCCATTATTCCCTGCTATTTGTTTAATCATGTGAATCTTATGTGCCTAGCAGTCCGTAAAACTCAAAGCTTGCTGCCTCAGCTGCCAGCGATGAAGCTGTCATGGCTGAGAACTTGCTGTGCAACTCATCGGAACCGAACAACCAGCGTGATATCATGCCTTCAATCATGCTTACCAATAGCGCTGCTCGAAGTGGAACATTCATGCCCTTAGGCAACATGCCGAGTTCGATGGCACGTTCCATATTGTGACGAAACGCAGTTTCCACAGCATTACGTGTCTCCTCGACCAGGCGTTGTACGGATTCTTCCGTCACAATGCCCTTGAGTAACAGTTCCATAAAATAACGATTCTGCGCGGCAAACATGAACAGGTCAGTGAACAGCCTTTCCGATGCTTTCACCATATCTTCTACCGATCCGGCATCCTTGCGGTACCCTTGTCCAATCGACTCAAGTAACTCCTCCTTGCCCGTTAAGACAATCTCTGAAGCAATGGCTTCTTTACTCTTGAAGTGCCAGTAGAATGTCCCTTGCGCCACACCAGCCTCGCGGACGATATCGGAAATTTTCGTCTGATGGTAGCCTTGGGTTGCAAAACGCTCCATCGCTATGCGTATTATTTGGTCCCGGCGTTCTTCACCGGGTTCCAAACCGTTAATTTTGGTCATTCATGTAACCCTCCCGATTGATCAGTCAGTCAGTTAAGTTATATCCTATGGGATAACTAGGTTTTTGTCAATATAGTTTTAAACAAATGGTTACAAGCATAAGTTGAAGTTGAGTGCATTTGTGATCATAATAGGTGATAGCCTTGTTCAAATGAACAGGCATGGTCAAGCAGGACAGCCTGTGCTGTCACCTGCATTTCAAGGAGGAAGAGAATTGGACATTATATCATCCATTATTATGGGCATCATCGAAGGTTTGACTGAGTTTTTGCCCGTGTCCTCTACTGGACACATGATTCTGACTGCCCACTTGCTGGGTTTATCGGAGGACAACGAGTCAGTCAAAACGTTTGAGGTGGTTGTTCAACTCGGAGCTGTACTTGCTGTTGTTGTACTGTACTGGAACAAATTCATTGATATGTTCCGCTTCACCGGAGGGAGCAGACCTTACTCCCGCCGCCTCAATCTGGGACATATCTTCCTGGCGATGGTTCCTGCCGTAGTCATCGGACTTGTATTCCGCGACTGGATCAAAGCACATTTGTTTGGTCCGGAAACAGTGCTGTACAGCCTCGTTATAGGTGGTATATTGATGATCGTAGCCGAACGTTGGAGCCGGAAGAGTGGGCGGATTACTACCCATGATGTCGATGATATTTCCTACAAACAGGCATTCGCGGTGGGTATATTTCAGATCTTGGCGTTGTGGCCAGGTTTCTCCCGTTCCGGGTCAACGATCTCAGGTGGTCTCTTTGCAGGGGTAAGCCGTGTAGCCGCTGCGGAGTTCACATTCCTCGTGTCTGTGCCAATTATGATTGGTGCTACGGGATATGACCTGTACAAAAGTATCGATCACCTGAACGGCAGTGATTTCCCAATCTTTGCGATTGGATTCATCGCTGCTTTCATCGTCGCCATGCTTGCGATCAAGACGTTCCTCTCCATTTTGAAAAAATTGAGCCTGACCGTCTTTGCTGTATATCGCTTTGTCTTGGCAGCCGTGTTCTTTATTATTTTGATGTAATCATTACAATTCAAGTAATTAGACAGGCAAAATCAATGGCGGCCTCACGTTCCCTTGGGAAGCGAGGCCGCCATATTTTATATTGCTATACTTCCGTTACTTCATGTTTCTGTTGCTTCACAATTCTGTTGCTGCTTCAGAGACAGCAATACCCGTAATTAGAAGAAGTCTGATTCTTCATTACTTCCTTCTTTGCTGGGTTGGTTCACTTGTGATGCCGACTAGGTTTACTATGTATCATGGACAACCATATTTATGTTCACTTCTGAAAAGCAGCCTGTCTAATACCACTCTTTTACTTGAAAGTTCCGGTGTTTCTTTCGACTCTTCAATCTCTCACGCAGATTATATCTATTCTCCTTTTGTTCCTGCAGCAATTGCTTCACCCCGATCATCAACAATCGGTATCTTCGGTCATCATTGTGACTTAATTGGTGCATTTCTTCAAAAATTTCATTCTTCATACGGATCTTGTTCACTCCAAATATTCAGTTTGTTCTCACAGTATACATGGGAGCACTGAACAAATTCTAAACAAGCGTTGTTTCTCAACTTCAGTTATTCAAATGCACATTTGAATGCACTTCAAGCGTGCTGGAATGAAACAGAAAAACCCCTTCCTGTCGCAGGACAAGAAGAGGTCTCCTTAGCTAAATTAATTAGACAAACTGCTGAGTCTCGTACGCTTAAACTTTGGATTCAAGCGTCTCCAGATACTCGGAGATTTGAGCAGGTGTTTTAGCCCATTTGCTATGCAGATGTGCGATTTTCTTGCCGTTCTGGAAGACGAGCAGGCTTGGAATGCCGCGTACACCATTCTCTTCGGCAAACGGCTGGAACTTTTCTGCATCCAGGGCATAGAAGGTTTTGTCCGTATGTTGGTCGATAACATCCCCGATAAAACGATCCAGGTTTTTGCAATCCGGACACCAGGTTGTATCAAATTTAATGACGGTAAAACCATCAGAGTTAATTGTATCCAAATATTGCTGTTCACTTTGAATTCTTTCCATATGTCTTCTCTCCCTTATATGTTCCTTTTTTGGCTGATCTTCATTGTACCTCGTATAGTTACAATTGAAAATAGGCTTAATGGAGTTAACGATGCTGCTTGTACAGATTAGCGGGACTGAGTTCTCGTATTTCCTGAATTTCCGCAGGGGTGAGTTCAGGCGAATTCGAAGCAGCAATATTATGCAACAACTGTTCTCTTGAACTGGCACCAGGGACAACAGCTGCTACGGCAGGATGGGATAACGCGTAGCGAATAGCCGTCTGAGCCATACTGCGTTGGTCTGTAACAAGACGACTTAGCCCTTGCCGAATGGTATATAGTTGCTCTGGCGTATAGTCCAGATAACCTTTGTCTGCCTTGGCAGATCCGGAATCGGCAAGCACACCGCTAGCTACTGGTCCACGGGCAATTACGCTGATCCCCTTTTGTTCCAATAAAGGCAGCACTTCTTCTTCCGCTCTGCGGTCAGCAATGCTGTACTGGTTCATCACACTGACGATGGCTGCCCTCTTTACATACTCCCGAATCACATTGGGACGAATGGAGGAAATTCCGTAATATCGGATAAGTCCTTCCTTCTTCAGTTCCTCAAACGCTTCGATCGTCTCTTCGATGGGGTCGTCCAAGGTCCCGCCATGTAGCTGATACAGATCGATGTAATCGGTCTGCAGACGCTTCAGACTTTCATGTACAGCCTGCTTAATATAGGCTTTGGACGGGTCCCATGACCAGCCCTCTTTGCCAGGCAGACGACGATTACCTACTTTGGTCGCCACAATGACTTGGTCCCGACGCCCTTTAATAGCTTGTCCTACAATCTCTTCATTACGCCCTTCGTCATACAGATCGGCTGTATCCAACAGATTGACCCCATGATCCAGAGCCTCATGAACCAGCCCCACAGCGTGCTCCATTTCAGTTCCAAGTGACATACATCCCAGCCCAATCTCAGACACCATCAGTTCGGATGTACCCAGACGATTTTTCTTCATATGTTCATCTCCCTCCATACGTTCTGCAAGTATCCATTGTATCATTCTTGCTGGCAAAAATCGCATGCCTCACCGAAACAAAAGGTAGTTTTCAACTGCACAAAAAAACCTGGAACGACTTCATCTCCAGGTTTCTCGTGATCATCATTTAAATTCAATCGATAAACGAACTATCGCAATCTATTTCACTTCCACACGTGGTCTGGTTTTACTTGTTCCATTGGACGAATTGGGGTTTTTCATCATACCCGAGACAGTGCTAAACAGCTTATCTCTTGCTTGTTTGTTCCTCATCAGATAAGTCACACCTGCGCCGATAGCCGTCATGATAATTCCTCTTCTTTTAGACATGTGCTTCTCCTCCTTCAGGATAAATGTACATCGTGTCTTGTTTGACAATTACCCTGTGGGAGCAAAACGAAACGAAGTACAGGCTTGATCGCAGAAAAAAAGATGACCTCCGAATTCAATTCAGCGGTCATCTTTCAATCGTCCTGTTGAAACATCAACCCAACGAGATAAATCATACAAGCTTTCGTACAATCAAGACATACGTCCATGTCCAATTAATCAGATGGCGTTGCCACATGGGTCATTTCTTCATGTTTGTAGGTCGAACCATCGGCGGTCAGATAAAAGTGTCCGATGGGATGCAGATCTTCATCCAATTCGTAGACAAGCGGAATGCCCGTTGGGATATTGAGCGCCATCACGTCTGCTTCGGACAATTGGTCCAGATGCATGACGAGTGAACGGAGCGTGTTCCCATGCGCAGAGATCAGCACTCTTTTGCCAGCAGACACCATCGGTTTAATCTCCGCATTCCAGTACTCCAGTACACGCTTCGAGGTATCCATCAGGTTCTCCGTAAACGGGACGGTGCATCCGAGTCGCTTGTACTTGTCCAGATCCTGCACATATCGGTCATCGGTTTCGTCCAGTGCCGGGGGAGATACGTTCACGGATCGTCTCCATTCCTTTACTTGTTCTTCCCCATACTTCAGAGCAGTCTGCTGTTTATTCAGTCCTTGCAGCGCACCATAATGGCGTTCATTCAGCTTCCAAGTCTTCGTAATGGGAATCCACATGAGGTCCATTTCATCCAGCGCAATATCGAGTGTTCGGATAGAACGTTTCAGCACGGATGCATAGGCGCAATCAAAATCAAATCCCTGTTCCTTCATGATCTTCCCTGCTTTACGTGCTTCTGCGTAACCATCCGTTGTCAGATCCACATCAGTCCATCCGGTAAAACGATTCTCTACATTCCACATGCTCTGTCCATGGCGAATCAAAACAACTCTGTACATAAACGTGAACCCTCCTTCCATGGAAACATACCAGCAAGTCAAACTAATTAGCACAGTGAAACGTTCATCACATTAATAATATGGTGCCATCATCAAGTATACTACGACACCTGTAGAACTGACGTACAGCCAGATTGGCATCGTCCAACGTGCAATTTTGCGGTGTTTCTTCAATTGATTCGTCCAACCCCACACAAGTGTGAACAACGCCAATGGAACAATCAGGGCTGCCAGTATACTATGGGTAATCAGAATGAAGAAATAGATCGAACGAATGATGCCCTCGCCGCCGTATTTGGACGTCTCTGGTGAGAGATAATGAAACGTCAGATAGGTCACGAGGAATAACAGTGTCGTTGAGAATGCAGCAAGAATAAATCGTTTGTGCAGCTTCACATTCCGCTTGATAATCGCAATAAGTGCTGCGAGCAGGAAGATGAAGGTAAAGCTGTTAAACACGGCATTAAACCGCGGCAACACCGTAATATCAAAGGTTACATCACCTTTGTAACCAATCGACGGTGCGAAGAACAATAATAAAATAATGACATTAGCGAGAATGGAAATCGTGATAATGATGCCTGCGAAATTTTTATTACTCGTCGGGGACTGAATGTTCGGCTCCCCTTTGTTATTTTTGCCCAATGCAAAATCCTCCTCATATCCTAACTTCTATGTTCTATATCATTATATCTCGCCAATTCCGGGCTGTTAAGTGACAACACTCTGAACAAAAACCGCTTCACTCCCCTATAAAATGCCCCTTTGCGGCTATTTTCACTCAAATCCAATCCGGCTCCCATTTACCGAATCCTTCATTTGTGGTATAATTAACGCAATTAATCACATACGCGTTGAAACTGGAGGAGCCTGTCACCAAGGGCCCCTCTTTGTCTTTTTCAGGCACAGAACGGCACTCTGCTAATGCCGTTCTGTGCCTTTTTGTCTGTTTGAAGCGGAGGATGGATCGCCCTTGGGTTGGTTAACCTATAGACGCTACTACTGGAGGGAAGAACACCTATGGAATTTATTTTGGTTCTTGCACTTATTTTAATCTTTACCAAACTCGCTGGTGATCTATCCGTAAGATTGGGTCAGCCATCCGTTTTGGGGAAACTGATTGTCGGTGTCATCCTCGGACCTGCGCTGCTCGGTTGGGTGGAGAAGACGGATTTCGTTCATTATATGGCCGAGATCGGGGTACTGTTGTTGATGTTCATCGCCGGATTGGAAACGGATCTGGAGCAGTTGAAGAAAAACTGGAAGGCGGCCTTTGCCGTAGCGGTCGGCGGTGTTATTTTACCTTTTATCGGAGGATACGGTTCGGCCATAGCATTTGGTATGTCGCAGACACACGCGCTTTTCTTCGGACTACTGTTCTGTGCAACGTCAGTGAGTATCTCAGTGCAAACGTTGAAGGATATGAATCAACTGAGTTCACGGGAGGGTACCACCATTCTGGGTGCAGCCGTTGTGGATGATGTGCTCGTTGTGGTTCTGCTCGCCGTGATGATGAGCTTGCTCGGCACAGGTGCAGGGGATGTCTCTATTGGATTGTTGATTGGTAAGAAACTTCTGTTCTTTGTCATCATCTTTGCAGCAGGCTGGTGGCTTGTGCCACGGGTCATGAAATGGATGGCCCCACTGCGGGTCACGGAAACCGTGATTACGACAGGACTCATTATCTGTTTCCTCTTCTCATATTTTGCAGAGTGGATGGGTGTTGCTGGAATCATAGGTGCATTTGCCGCTGGTATCGCCATCTCCCAAACCAAATTCAAACATGAGGTTGAAACTAAAATCGAGCCGATTGCTTACGGAATATTTGTCCCAGTTTTCTTTGTCAGTATCGGCTTAAATGTCACTTTTGATGGTGTCGGTTCACAAATCTGGTTTATTGTCGTTATCAGTCTTATCGCCATTGTTACCAAACTTATCGGTGGTGGAGCTGGTGCACGACTGACCGGATTTAATATGTCATCTTCATTAGCCATTGGCTCAGGAATGATTTCAAGAGGTGAGGTTGCACTCATTATCGCTTCAACCGGACTTGCCTCCGGATTACTTGATCCAGAATACTTTACCAGCGTTGTGATCATGGTTATTGTTACTACACTGGTTACTCCGCCACTCCTCAAAATCACCTTTGCACGCAAAAAAGGGGAAAAGCAAGTCGAAAGAGGAATTGAAGATTCTCATTTAAGTGGCTAACTGTTTGAAAGGTATTGAAATCATTCTGTATTTAAAGCACGCCGCTTTGTTCCATTCTCTCCTTCTATCTCGAAGGTTGGATATGGTCAGAGCGGCTTTTTGTATTTTCACAAAGTTATCCGTCCGGAGCCGTTACTCATTCAAGTTCGCTAAACTCATAGAAAAACAAAAAAAGACCACCTTACACTCAAGAGGTCTTCGATCTTTGCCTGTTGTTACAAAAGGCTGTCCCATTTTAAGTTAACACGCCAACATAAAAACCAATCGAGATAAAGACAACACACCAGACTAATGCACCAATGCCCGACACAACTACGTACCTGCCAATTGCCATCTTGCTAATCCCGGAGAAACAACACATCAGATGACGAATGCCTGGAATGAAGTAACCCAGGATGATGGACCAATACCCATATTTGAGGAACCACGACTCCACCCTGCTGAATCGTTTGGCATTAACGCCGACCCACTTGCCGTATTTTTCAACCAGCGGCCTGCCCGCTTTTTTGCCAATCATGTAGCTAAGCAGCCCTCCGGTAAATGCGCCACCGAAACTGACGGCGATGGATACGGAGTAATTCAATACCGAGATGGAGGCGAGATAACCGACAAAAGTCATCATCACCTCATCCGGAATCGGCATGCCAATAACGCCAAGAGCCAGTAGTCCGTATATTGCGAAATAACCATATTGACCAATAAATTCTTTTGCAAATTCCATACTGACTCGCTCCTTATTTCGGTTCCACAATATCCTTCTCATGTGAGGCTAACACTTGTTTTAGAGACGGGAATCGGATTTGGCTCACCATGAGACCGGATAATACAATAATGACAAGATAGGCTACACCATGTGTGAAATAAGGACTCCAGAGTGCGAAAAAGGACATCAGACCTCCCGCAAATGTAATCGGCATTCCGACAAAACCACTGCTTGGTGTCTTCTGACAGTTATAACGGGCCAGACGCAAAGCACCGCAAATCGGAAACAATGCAGTCAGTGCCATCCCCAGCACACTCACTTCAATCATGGAATTCAGGTACAGAATCAGCACGGGCGCTGTTCCGAATGAAACTACATCCGCAAGCGAGTCCAGGGACTTGCCGAACTCACCCTCACAATGCAATTTACGAGCCGCATACCCGTCAAACAGATCAAAGAACATCGCTACCCATATCATCATCACAGCCAGGGCAAATTCACCATGAATAGCCATAATGACTGCCAGCATGCCTGAACTCAGATTCCCCAAGGTTAAAATCGATGGTAAAGACTTCATAAGATTTGACTCCCTTTCGTACTAGGCTTTAGGAAAAATAATATAAAAACGGACTCCATCCGGTGTATTCTCCACTCCATAACTGCACCCATGCAGATCAAGAATCTGCTTCGCAATGGCCAGACCGAGCCCGGTACCACCCATTTTACGATTACGTGAGCGCTCTACCCGATAGAACCTCTCCCATATATACTGCCGCTCAGCTTCAGCTATCTGCTCGCCCTTATTCTCAATGGAAATATGGACAAAACCTTCACGCCTGCTAATCTCAATAGTTATATCGGTATGTGGTATCGCATGACGTATAGCATTCATCATGATATTGAAAATAACTTGCTCCAGCTTGCTTCGGTCACCCTCAACCGTCTGTTCTGTTGTGGATATAAGCACCACATCCAATCCTTTGTCCTTCAGTTGCGGACCCAGACGGCCGGCGATATCTTCAATCATGTCAGCCAGTGCAACAGCATCCGTATTCAATTGAACCGCTGAGGATTCCAGTCGCACCAGATCCAGCATCTCTTCAACCATCGTTTCCATTTTGATCGTCTCATCGGCAATGATCTCAATGTAACGCTCCCGTTTGCTCTCACTGACGCCATCCTTCAGTCCTTCAGAATATCCCTTAATAATGCTGATTGGTGTCTTAAGTTCATGTGATGCATCGGCAAAAAACTTGCGCTGACGCTGTTCAATCTCCTGCTTCATTTCCATATCTGTACGCATCTGCGTGTTGGCCTGCCTCAGCTCTTCCAATGTCTGACCCAAGGTTCCCGATAAGGCATTGAGGCTGTTAGACAGACTCCCGATCTCATCATTACGCCGGATGGGTGATTTCACCGTGAAATCCAGCGTAGACATTTTCTTGGCGACATGGTTCAAGGCCAAGAGCGGCTTCGTTATAATTCGGGACAGGAGCAACGCCAGCAACAGAATCAATATAAATGCCCCTATGCCAAAATACGCATAGAACAAACGTGTTGCCTCATTCGCTTCCCTCATCTCCTGTAGAGAGGTGAGCGAAAAGATCAGTTGTTGCTCGGGTCCGGAACGATGCACTGGAGCAATGGTGATGACATTGCGAACACCGCTCCAGCTATCCATCCATTCTTCATTGAGCATTTTGCCATTCGCCAAGGCAAGTTGATCTTCGGTGGATAATGGGAACCGGCTATCCAGTGCTTGCACCAGCAGTCCCTGCCTTTGACTCCACGTTGCCAGATTGGGAAGAACTACCTCGGTTAATACGCCTGACCATTCCTTTACAGGTTCAATTGATTCCTGAAAGCTTTCTGTTCCCCATGCGGCGGAAGTGGCATCCTGGATTTTGAAAGGATAGACCATGGATTCGCTGGCCGGACCTTTCACCGTCAGTTCTTGCCCATATTTTAGATGGGATGTAATCCAGCCAGCATTCTCACTATTGATAAACAAGGACAAGGACACTTTCACGTGACTTCCATCCTCTTGAAGCAACGTAATGTGGAACGGGTCATTAACCAATCTTCCGGTATTCGTCAAAATGACCAGATGTGATTGATTCTGACGCATGAACTTCCCGGTCTCCTTGGCTAGCTGTAAATCACTCCAATGCCCATTGGAGTATTGCTGTTCGAACTTGGACAGCTTTTTCTTCATACTGCTGACCTTTTGATGCTGATAGAAGTCGGGGAACCAGACCAACTGGGCAAAAACCGTCGTCCCATATAGAAGAACCAGACATCCTGCCATGACCAGGAAAAGCTTCATCGTTACGCCATTTCTTCTCATGCTTCTGCCTCGAAACGATATCCAGTGCCAATCACCGTCCGGATACACTTGGCTTCATCACCCAGTTTGCTGCGCAACTTCTTGATGTGGGTATCTACAACACGTGAGTCCCCTTCAAAATCAAATCCCCAGATCCGATTCAAAATGGCATCCCGGGACAACACAATGCCTGCATTACGTACCAGATAAAGCAACAGATCATATTCCTTTGGTGCAAGTTCCACTTCAATTCCGTCCTTCTCCAGACGTCTGGCCCATGGATCAAGGGTTACCTGTCCGAAGCGAATCACACCCTGCTCTCGTCCAAATGCACCTTCAACACGCTTCATTAATGTCTCTGCACGTGCAACCAGCACACGTGGACTAAACGGCTTGGTGACGTAATCGTCTACGCCCAGCTGAAATCCATGAATTTTATCGTCATCCTCGGACCGTGCAGTCAGCATGATAATAGGTACGGTGGATTGGGATCGAATATGCCCACATAACGTCCATCCATCCATTTCAGGCATCAAAACATCCAGAATAACCAGATCTACCTCATGCAGAGCCAACAGTTCCAGTGCCTGTACTCCATGTTCAGCTTCTATGACGTTCCATTGTTCTTTTATGAAATAATCGGCCACAATCTCACGAATGCGGCTTTCATCTTCCACCAGAAGCACTGTTCTGATCATGGCCGACTCTCCTTTTAGATTTCTGATGATAACATACCTATTCCATGTGTCGTTCATGTGTCCACACATGTTTTGGAATGCTCCCATGATATATACGATTAATATAAGCCAAAAGTTACTAATTTTTATAAAAATTCGCATAAAAAAGAAGCCATCAACGAGCAAGCTCCTGCTCATTGACAGCCACTTGAATGAAATCGAAGTGTGTTATCCAGAATTGATGCGCTACTGTGCGCTCCCTGGCAACACTTAACGTTGTTGCTCCAGACGGTGTGCCACATGCAGTGTCGGACCAACAAAACGGTTCAGCGGGAATCCGCCGGCAATCGCTTTGGTCACGAAGGCTTTACCTTCACGAACAGCCTCTTTCACTGAAAGACCACGAGCCAATCCTGCGGTAATCGCCGCAGACGTTGTGCAGCCCGCACCATGAGTATATCCGGAGCCGACAACATCGGCTTCAAACCATTCGTAGTTGGTTCCATCATAGAGTAGATCCATTGCTTTACCCGGGCTAATGACACCTCTGTCCTTGATCAGAACATGTTTCGAGCCATGGGCATGAATTGCTGCTGCCGCTGCTTCCATTTGTTCCTTGGAGCGAATAGGTCCGCTCTTCGCCAGTTGGGATGCTTCGAACAGATTAGGTGTAACCAGATCAGCACCTGGCAACAGGAATTCGATCATCGCTTCCGTATTTTCCGGTTGCAGTACTTCGTCTGTACCTTTGCAGACCATTACCGGATCGATAACGATCTGTGGCAGACCGCTGCGGCGAATATGTTTTGCTACCAGTTCAATAATATCTACAGAACCGAGCATACCTGTCTTCATTGCATCAAAACCGATGCCGTCCAGAACCGTGCGAAGCTGCGCTTCAACTACATTTAATTCAACAGGAAAGACCTGGTGATCCCATGTTTCGGGCTCCATTGCCACAACCGTAGTCAGTACGGTCATGCCATACACACCCAGCTCCTGAAAAGTTTTCAAATCAGCTTGAATACCTGCACCGCCGCTCGTGTCCGAACCAGCTATTGTTAATGTTTTTGGAATCGTCATGGTAGTTGCATTCTCCTTCGTGTCTCAGTTGACATTATCCTATCCCTTGTACGAGCGGATGTCAATGGCATCTGAAGCCATACAGAGCTTGGTTTTCCGAATGATTCAGTTCACATCTTTTGTCTCCAGACGAACCATGGACATCGAAGCAATCCATATCCCTATTGCTCCAAGGGTCAGAGGAATAATAATAAGAGAATGAATGGAAACTTCCGACCCGTTGAATCCGGAGCAGACAATCGAAACCAGCAAAATGGACGAGACCATTGTAGTTGTAACAGAATGCTTACGCATACCGAAGAATAGGGGAATGAGTGCCATACACGCAGCCGATAAAGAACTTATACTGTACTTCACCAGAAGTCCCAATATATCCCGATTCGTCAGTGATTCAGGAATGAAGGAGTAGAATTGATTAACAATCAACAATAGTGAGCCCATGAACAGATCGTTAACCATAATCATCACAAATGTAAAACCAAACACGATAATCAATTTGGCAGCGATGATTTTATGACGCTGGATGGGATAGGTGAACATGACGTTCATCGTTTTATTTCTATACTCACTGATCACCAGCTTGGATAATAAAGCTCCTGCAAATATGATAAAGGTCGCTCTCGCAAACGTATCAATAATCATAAAGGCGGTCTGGTAATCGGCATAGGCATAATCTTCTGCTCCCACATCCACGAATCCAATCATGATCAGGAAAAGAAGAATGGCTATGCTGGCAATACCTGCCCCTGCAAAATTACGTGCAAAACGGTGCTTCCGCATCTCAAGTCTGATTAGTTTAAGCAACGTCTTCATCCCCTTTCACAAGCTTCATGAAGTGTTCTTCCAGGGAATGAGCCCGTTTGGATATCGATTCGATCTCAATGCCGTGTTGGATCAGCTTGGTGTTCAGTTCTGATGGAATAATTCCCGGATCATAGATGCGTAACGTTTGGTCGTCAACCAGTTTATAATTACTCAAACCAAGCTGGTGTTCAATGACATAGGTCGCTTTGCGGATATCCACCGCCTGTAACTCGATGTACTCATTTTGACTTCCACGAATGCTCTCCATCGATACTTCCTCCACCAAACGACCGCCGCGAATGACACCAACTGTGTCCGCAATCTGCTCTATCTCGCCAAGAATGTGACTGGAGACCAGCAGGGTAATGCGATACTCATTGCTAAGGCGCTTGAACAAATCTCGCATTTCCCGGATCCCTACAGGATCCAATCCGTTGATCGGTTCATCCAGAATGAGCAGTTCTGGTGTGGTTATAAGTGCACGAGCCAGTCCCAGCCTTTGCTTCATGCCTAAGGAGAAGTCCTTGACCGGTTTGTTGCCTGTATCCTTCAGCCCTACCATTTCCATCGTATTGTTGATGATTTTTTTGTTGTAAAACCCCATGTATTCACAGTGAAGTTCCAGATTTTCGCCAGCAGACAGCCTATCGTAGAAAAAAGGATATTCAATAATGCTGCCCATTCGCTTCAGCACTTCATAGGAGGTCGGCGTTAGCTTCTCCCCAAACAGTTCTATCTCCCCTGTGGTTGGTTTGACGAGATTGGTGAGCATCTTCATGATGGTTGTTTTACCAGCACCATTCGGACCGAGGAATCCATAGATCTCACCTTGCTTGATATTCATATTGACGTTGGATACAACCTCCACCCCTTCATATACTTTGGTCACATCTATTGTTCGTGCGATATAATTCATCGTCCTTGTTCTCCTTTACGTCCCCTGTCCGGGTTCCTATATCTATATTGTAAAGAGAAAAGTCTTCTTTTTTATTAATCAAATCTTACAAAAACCTTAAGTCTGACCGGACACGCCAACGCAGGGTCTACCAAGCCTTTAAGGTAACCGAGAATACAGTCCGTTGATGTGGCACACTATGCAAGTGAATACTTCCACCCATCCGCTCAACTAGCCGTTTCGTAATGGTCAGACCCAGGCCACTGCCTTGATAGAGTCGATTACGGGAATCCTCCAGTGTATACATGCGTTCAAACACACGGCTATGCTCGCTCTCAGGAATCCCTTTTCCCTGATCCCAGATCTGTAACGTCACAGGTGCACCTATTGAATGATCAAGTGAAAGTCCCAGTACCTTACCCTCTGCCCCGTATTTCATTCCATTGGTAATGAGATTATCCAGCACACGGTCCAATGCTTCTTCATTCGCTTGCACGAAGATATCACCCGCAGGTATCTCCAGCTCCACGTACAATCCCAGATTCGTCAACATCTCATAAAAGGAAAGCATCTTCAACCGGCATAATTCACTTAAATTCACCCGACTAAGTACCAGTTCCGTATCTCCGGATTCCAGCTTCGCCAGATCAAAAAAGGAATGGATCAAACGCAGCACTTCCTGCGCCTTATCTTGTATTTTCTCCGTCATCATCTTCCGTTCCTGATCGGTCAATGATGGGCTGTGCAGTAAGGTCTCACTATAACCCAGCACAACCGTGAGTGGCGTTTTCAGATCATGAGAAATGTTGGAGAGCATATTACGCATCTCCTTCTCCTGGTTCGTATAACCAGCCTTCGCGCGGTGCGCATGATCCAGCAGCTGGTTCATGTCTTTCAAAAGCTGACTGACTTGTTCATCACTATTGAATACAAGCAAGCGCTCAAAGGTGCCTTGATCCAAAATATCGGATATTTTCTGATGAATATAGGTCAGGTGTTGGTTTCTTTTCCGGAATTTCAACCACAATACAATGAAGGCAATGGCCAGAATACCCGTCGTGATGGCAAAAATCAGTGTCATCCCTGCTCCGCCTCCAGCTTATACCCGATGCCCCAGAGTGTCTTGATATACTGGGGAGCCGAAGGGTCTACCTCCAGTTTCTCACGCAGACGACGCATATGTACGTTAATGATATTTTCGTCTCCATAATAATGATCGTTCCAGACGGAAGCGTAGATCTGAGCCTTGGTGAACACTTTGCCAGGATGGGTAACCAACAGCTTCAGAATTCCAAATTCCTTGGATGTCAGCTTGACGGGTGTCCCTTCACGTTCCACCTCGTACGTCTCCATGTCAACTACGAGTCCTCCAATGTGAATACGTTGATCTTTAGCCACTTCAGCCACAGGCTGAGTAGTATAATTGGCGCGGCGAATCGCAGCTTTGATGCGGGCAGTCAGTTCTATTAACGAGAAAGGTTTGCTCAAGTAATCATCTGCACCGAACCCCAGACCTAATGCTTTGTCCACCTCCCCATCCTTCGCAGACAGAATGAGCACAGGTACCAGACTGACTGCCCGAATGGTTTGCAGCACATCCATCCCACTTTTGCGGGGCAGCATCAGATCCAGAATAACCAGATCATACCCGGGTTGTGACTGGCTGAACTGACGTTCTGCCTCTAAGCCGTCATATGCATAAGTGACGTCGTAGCCCTCTTTTTCCAAGTATGGCCCGACCATCTCACTAATTGAACGATCATCTTCAACAAGCAACAAGCGGTGACTTAACACATGTTTCCCTCCAACATGAACAGTTTTCTTTATTACCTCACAGTTTGTTTGAATTGGCAATGATATACGAAAAAACCTGACAGGAGCAACACTTTGACATCAAGTGTGTTTCCTGCCAGGTCTATGAGAGTTTATAGATGAGTGCTTATACGTCTAGTCTCTATATCCGTTCTCGCTGTGTATCCAGCACAGTCCAATGGTTCCTGCACCTGCATGAATACTCACCACAGGGATAAACGGCATGATTTCGGTCTTTAATTTAGGGAGCAGATTGGCAATCTGCTTCTTGATCGTGACGGCTTCTTCCTGATTGTTCGCATGCATAATGCACACATGCTTTACTTTCTCCACATCCAGCTTGAGCATATCCAGCATGCGCTCTTTTGTCCGCTTGAACGTGCGAATTTTCTCATTCACAACCACTTTGCCCTCTTCAAATCGAAGCAGCAGATGGATCTTGAGCAGTTGACTGATGATCAGCTGTGTGCCCGACACCCGGCCACTGCGGTGAAGATGCTGAAGACTGGCCGGAATGAGGTAAAAGGACATGTTATCAATCATCTGTTCAATGTTTACTTTGATCTCGGCAGCTGAACATCCCTGCTTCTGCCATTCCAGTCCTTGCATAATCATCTCACGGTGAGGATAGGCACCTGCCTTCGAATCAATTGCGGTCACCGTCACTCCTGCAATCTCTGCAGCCTGCATGGACGTATGCAGCGTTCCGCTAAGCTCTGTAGAGCAATGAATCGTAATAATCTCATCGTACTTGTCTTTGAGCGACTCATACAGTTCAATGAATTCGCCAATGGGTGGCTGCGAACTGCTCGCACGTGAAGCCTCCGCAAGTTTCTCATAGAACATTTCAGATGTAATGTCATCGGTTTCCCGGTAACATTCCTCTCCAAATACGATGCGCAGCGGTACGATGTAGATATGATTTTGCTCCGCAAAAACGGGATCCAGTGTACTGGTACTATCGGTGACCCATGCAATTTTCTTCATGACATCCTTCTCTCTTGCCGGATTGTTCGTTCTGTATCCTCAATCGTCAAGCACAAGCCCGGCGGTTTATTTAAAATTTGAATATTTCACATTGTAAACGTTTGCGATACTACCTCTCAATTATAAATGAACGGACAGACCGTTGTCTTGTGGCGCAATCATGAACACCCCTGTTAATACCATTATTAGCTAAAAAAATGTCTTGCCTGTGAAGGAATAAATTGGTATGCTGTTGTCCTTCTCTCTTTTTCGCCTTGACTGAAGTGAACGGAAACGCCGTTCAATCCACTTATCGGAGGTGTCACATGCTTTATTTCACTCTGGCTTCCAAAGCCTACTCCCGGAATCTGCAATACCGCGGGGCACACATGGTACATAACTTGGCAAGCGCCATGTTTGGTTACATGTATGCCTGCCTCTGGATCGGTATCGGGGCCGACCATACTCTCGGAGAATATGGGACACAGGGAATGATCAGTTACATTGCGTTCACGCAATCCTCTCTCTGGATCTCGGGTTTTCTCACGAACGGATTGGGTATTCCCTTATCCGTCAGGACAGGGCAGATCGCACTGGATCTGATGAGGCCTGTTCATCTGTTCACCCACCTGATGGCACGCGAATGGGGGCAGATTGCCTACCAGTTCGTGTACAAAAGTATTCCGATCTACCTGCTCTTCTCCATTGTCTTTTCCCTGCATTGGCCCTCAGACGTTTCAACACTATTCTATGCCGCACTTGGTCTTGCCGGCGCCGCATACTTGTCCATCTGTATGAACTACATCATTGGTGCCACGTCGATGTGGACCACGGAGTCCTCTTGGCTTCACTGGGGCAATCACGCGATGATGAATCTGCTGGCTGGTTTTTTCATTCCGCTGGAATGGCTACCGAACTGGCTTGAACAACTTGCCTGGATATCACCCTACCCTTTCCTGCTCTATGTACCTACCCGAATCTATCTTGGTTTCGAAGATGGCTCCTTGTTATGGGGAACCTTGCTTTGGTGTGTCTTTATGACGTTGATCTGTCTTGCCATCACCCAAGTGTTACGTCGTAAAGTGGAGGTACAAGGCGGATGAAGCGAACTTCCTGGTTCAATTTATATAAAATGCTCATTCGAACAAGCATCCGCAGTCGGATGCAATACAAGTTCAATTTCATCATGGCGTCCGTACTGGCCGCTTTAATTCAGATCTCCGAGTTTCTGATGGTTGCTCTCGTGCTGCACAAATTCGGAGCAATTAAAGGCTGGTCCCTCCATGAGATCGGTTATCTCTTCGCCATCATGACGTTATCCAAAACACTGTATCGAACGTTCGGCAATGAGGTTCACCATCTGGAAAAATATCTGGTTAATGGTGAACTTGATCAACTGTTAACTCGTCCCATGCCCGTATTGCTGGCACTGTTGCCGCAAAATTTCCGCATCATGGCTGGAGAAGTCCTGCAAGGCGGGTTCATTCTCTGCTGGTCAGTGGCAGGCATGATGCATAGCGGACAGATTGGCTGGGTAGCCATTCCCTTCTCCCTGCTCATTATCCTGACGGGCGCAGTTATTCTCTTTTCCATAGGACTTGCTACCGCCACACTCGGATTCTGGACCACACGTATCGAGGAATTACAGACGATCACTGAGGATGCAGCACGAACGGCTGCCCAATATCCGCTAACGTTATATCCCAAATGGATGTCTGGCATTCTGTTAACGGTGATTCCGGTGGGATTCGTCAACTACATTCCGTCACTGTACCTGCTACGGGGTGAAGGAGGAGCGTGGATTCTTGTTGCTGTTGCGGCGGTTGCCGTACTGAGTTTGGCTGCAAGTCTGCGTTTCTGGCAATTCGGCATGACCAAATATCAAAGTACAGGTAGCTAAGGAGGCGTAACGAATCATGAACATGATCACAGCACGGCATCTGCAAAAGGAATTCAAAACTCCTGTTATTCGCGAAGGACGTTTCTCCGGTCTACGTACGTTATTTTCACGTGAGTATGTGTCCAAGGAAGCAGTACGCGATATCAGTTTTGATATCGGCCCAGGGGAATTTGTGGGTTACATCGGTCCGAACGGAGCTGGCAAGTCTACCACGATCAAAATGCTGACAGGTATCCTGCACCCAACCTCGGGTGAGGTAAGGCTTGACGGTATGAACCCGCATCAGGACAGGCGCAGGACCGTTGGTCGACTAGGCGTTGTGTTTGGACAGCGCAGTCAGCTCTGGTGGGATCTGCCCGTGAAAGATTCATATGATATTCTGGCCGAGATGTACGGCGTTCGTGCCGAGGATAAAAAGAAACGACTGTCCCAGTTCGCCGAGCTGCTGGACCTTGAATCGTTCTGGGCCACGCCTGTCCGCAAGCTCTCGTTTGGACAACGCATGCGTGCCGATCTCGCAGCTTCCATGCTGCATGATCCCGAACTGCTTTTTCTCGATGAACCAACGATCGGACTGGATGTGAATGCAAAGCGGAACATTCGTCAATTTCTACGTACATTAAATGAAACGTTTGGCAAAACGATTTTGCTGACCACACATGACATGGACGACATTGAGCAGTTATGCAGCCGGGTCATGGTGATTAACAATGGTCAACTGACCTATGACGGCACGATTTCGTCACTTCGCGAAACCATCGGACTACCTACGCTGATTCGGGTAACGTTCCGAGGAGAGTTCCACATCCCGGATGTTGTGTCGTCCGCGATACATATTTCTGGAGTGGAAGGACAGATTGTCACCGTGGAAGTGAACCGGAAGGAATGGAGCACAATGGACATTCTGAAACAGTTGGAGCACTGGGGTGAGATTGAAGATGTAGAGATGAAAGAACCCGATTTTGAAGATATCATTCATCGGGTGTATTAGTCGGCCCGTTTTGTGAGGAAATAGGATGAAGACCTGTTCTTACGCCGTTACATGAAAGAGGGACATGGCGTACTGTAATAACGGAGGTGAAGCGTCATGCTTGTGACCAAACATGTCCTTCTAGCATCCACCGTACACGCTACTCCCTACTTCATTGTACGTGGCATGATGCCGGGACCCGTGATGTTCATTACATCCGGGGTTCACGGGAATGAAACGGCGAGTATGGCCGCTGCGCAAAAACTCGCAGATGATATTGCGACAGGTCGTCACGCCATTCAGCGAGGGCTGTTAATTATCGTGCCACGTGTGAACCAGCAAGCCTACGCTAAGAAAATCAGAGGCAAGCCAGATCTGAATCGTACGTTTCCACGTCGTATGTCAGGCAAGGCCAAGCATCCCCTCGCTGCGGCAGTTTTTCAGCTGGCGCGTGAACATCGGGCCGACTGGTGGCTTGATCTGCATGAAGCCAACGGCCTGTCTCAACTGAGTTCACGAGTGCTTGGACAGACGTTGATCACCAATCCCGGCAGTCGGACGATTCCAGCTTGCAGAAGAGTTATCGAACGGATGAATTGGTCGATTGCCATTCGTGATCGTCATTTTAACCTCAAGCAGCATGAATTGCCGGGATCTGCCCGTACAGCGGCTTCAAGACTATTACAAGCCCGTTCCGTCACAGTGGAGACCTGTTGGAGTCTGAAACGCTCGACCCGTATCAAGTATCAGACGAAGATTGTGCACCATTTTCTGCGTGAAGCGGGTATGTCATGATCAAGACTATTAAGATAGAACGAAAAAAACCTCCAACAGAGAGCGCCGAAGTACATCCTCAGGTGATCTCTATTGGAGGTGTTTTTTTATCCCTGCATCATGACTTCCAGTATTTTATTACCCACGGGATCCAGCGGCATGAGTGGATAAAGGTCTTTTTTAGTTATAAACTTGAATATCGCATCCAGATACTCATCCACAATTGAGGCTGATCCAAAACAATAATTGGACAATAATACGATGCCTATACCCTGTTCCTTGTTTAAGGCTAAATAACTGCTAAAACCAAATGTCCCCCCATTATGCCAGAGAATATTCTGATCTAAGAGCTTATCCTTATGCCATCCTAAATATAAGTCCGAATCTCCAATCATTATAGGAACATGACTTTTTTGTATTGCAGAGGCTATCGGATGATCATCATTAAGGTTGGCCTGAACAAATAAACTCATATCGTGAACAGATGACTTGATCGCCCCAGCCCCTGCATGTACACTAAGATCCCAGTGAGGCATCTTTTTCCCCGTTGACGTATGTCCGTCCACAAATCTGCCATTCTGTTCTGCATTCAGCATAGCTGCTGTCTCCGTCATGTTTAATGGACCTGTGATATATTTTTTCAGCAAATCATCATATGTACTTCCTGATACTTTACATAGGATATAACCTAGTAAGCCCACGCCGGTATTGGAGTACTCAAATGAACCCATCTGATCCGTATAGTCAGCATCCGATAAAAAAGCAAGTAAATCATCCTCCGTATAATCTGAATACGGATTCAATCGGTTTTTCGTGGGGTTCAGATTTGTGGCAAGTCTAGGCAATCCAGAGGTATGCGTAGCAAGACTTTTTAAGGTAACCTTATTCAAATAATCGTTTTTAGCGTTGTATATGTACTTGCCAACCGTGTCATCCGTAGAAAGCTGCTGTTCACGTTCCAATTCTAACAGAAGGATCGATGTAAAAACTTTGGTTACAGAGCCGATTTCGAACAACCTGTGTTCAGGAGAAGCCACGCTCTTCTTTTTGGGATTGCCCAATGAATGATATTCGATATCTCCCTTTGTAATAACGCCAATCTCAAGATGCAGATGTTTCTTTCCTTTGATGTAATCGGATACAAAACCTTGCAGATCCCTCATAGAAAATGTTACTCCTTTTGTGGTGTGAGTTTCATTATTGAAATTTTGAAATCACGTTAAACACCATTATGTATTGGCAAACTACACTATGTATTCTTTCTAAATCTCCGATTCCCTGCTCGTTAGTCAACTCCTGTTTTCTGCTAAACAGGAAAAGAGCCGCGATTACGGCTCTTTCTTTTGCACCCTGAACGATTGAATATAATTGTCGATATCGTCCTCCGGTGTATGCAACAGTCGTGCCAGATTAATCTGCAGCTGTTCCAGATGGTCAATATGCTTCTGAATGTCAGTGATGCGTTCGCGTACAAGGGTTTTTAACGTTTCCTTTTCCATGTCTTCCTGACTGAGTAACTGTAACGTATCCTGTATTTCCTTTAGAGAGTAACCCAGCGACTGGGCATCCTTAATAAATTTAATCTTCACCAAATAATCCTCAGTATACACCCGGTATCCGTTGGAGGAACGACCGGGAGCGGGCAGAATCCCGCTGTCCTCATAATAACGGAGGGTTGCCATACTTACACCGGTACGCTTAGCCAGCTCTCCTCTTGTCATGGTTTCCATAGATACCCTCCATCCTTCTGCTGGGTTATTCCGCTTTTTGGTGACGTAGCTTGGTATACTTGGTATCATAAGTGGCCTCAGGGAATTTAGATGAAGGGCCTTGCAACAACGGCTGCTCCTCCCCCTTCAAATAATGATCAAAGAAGGCCAGCGTATAGGATCTGGTAATATCCACATTATGTTCTGGCGTCATACCTCTGGCAAACATTTTTGGTGAAATTAACGAAATATCCGTAAAGCTTTGATGAAATAAATTCTCCACTGTCAGATAATAGGTATCATTAAGACTGTTTGACATCACCCGATCCAAATCAGGCTCAAACTCGGGATAAAATACTTTATCCTTGGCAGTGGCGCCCGGGTCCAGACTTTTGGCTGTCCCACCCGACATGATATACATAAACGGCTGTTTCAAGGCTGTTGTGGATACTTTACCCCAGAAACCGCCTTCCAAACTAAGTCCTGCTTTGAAACGGTCATCCTGAGCCAGCGCTTCCGCCGTGGTTGCACCGCCGTAGGAGTGACCAAAGATACCGACAGAATCCAGATCAAGCTTGCCTTCGAGCAATTGATTCGGATCATATGAATTCCACTGTGTGAGAGTGTCCAGTACAAAGCTTGCATCCTCTGCACGAATACCTATACCTTTTATATTATATTGATATAGTTCTTTGGAGGTTGGGAAGTCAGGGTCCGGCTGATAAGAAGCGACATCGCCATCCGAGAATGTAACTTGTGCAGATGTATACGGATGGTCGATACCAACCACAATGTAGCCGTTGCTCACAAGTTCCTCAATCGCGGTCATACTTTGAAAGCGAGTAGAACGTATCCCTGGTGAAAACAGTAAAACAGGATACTTGCTCTGTGCGGCAGATACCTCGGCACCTTTAACAACATGCGTCGGAATCGTGTCAAGGTAACTGAATACCACTGGTGGAATACCAAATACCAGGCTGATCGCCTCTCCCAATTCGGCAGGATAATGCTCTAGCGGCAATCCTTTGGCTGTTTCCTGATCTACAGGATACCAGACATTGATCATGAGTTCCCGCTTGTCGCCCGGTTCAACCGATTTCGTTTCTTCCCGGGAATCATCCGTTAACTGCTGCGAAAAGGTTCCTATGGCAAATGAACCCGTCGATTCGGGCATCGTGAATGCAGGGAATAACGACGTCAACACCATTGTACCTGCACTAAGAGCCAGCACCAGAATGGATGCCAAAATGGTTTTGAACCACGATCGACGTTTCTGTTTCTGTGTATTCTGAATATTGCGCCGTGACTTCCATAATTGAACGGACAATACAATCAGTAAAACAAAGGCCACGATATAGGTAGGCATCAACTGCACACGAAAATGATCCATTCCCCCATGCAAAAGGATAGCCAGTGCCAGTGCCGACAACGTACCGCCCCCCACTACCCGATGTTTGGGAGCCACCCAAATAACCACTGCGCTAATAACTGTCACGATTACCAAAATCCATTCTAAAATTCTCATTATTCAGCCTCCAATATTTCTTGATAAAAAAAGAATAAACCTTGAAGCATACTTCAAGGTCAAGGCTGTATTTTAGAAAAGATTTTATCGAGGAATTCGTAAATCCCATTTCCGAAGTTCGGTCAACGTGCACGTTCCGGACGAGAAAGCCTTAATACCTGTTGAGTTCGGCCCAGGATAGATCCGTCCTGTCATCACTTGCTCCCCCTGCTGAATGAACACCTCAATGGAGCTGACATCCATAAAGATATGAAGTTCCAGTTTCCCGTCAAGCAGTTCCACTGTTGCAGCTCGTTCTCCGCCCGGCCCTTGTCCGGCCTGCTCGCGATTCAAGCATAAGCGACGCTGCTCTACATCATAGGAAATCACGGTTTCTTCATCCTCACCCGTGCGCAGCTTTAACCCAAAGTGTTGTGCCTGTTCCGCTTCGAATACAGCATACAGTTCGTAACGGTCTCCACTGATTCCAAGATCAAAATCATGTTCATCACCATTTAAATGTATACCATACTGCTCGGTGCCTTCCGACCTGTACTGTATAAGTTCGGAAAGAGGCTGGAATATCAATCGTTCTCCCCTACGAATCAATTGTCTTGGCAACGTCATCGCTCCAGCCCAGGCATGGGACTGTTGTGTCGGGATTTCCGTTTCCCACGTATCCATCCAAGCCACCATGATTCGTCGTCCCTGTGCATCCTCCATCGTCTGAGGTGCGTAAAAGTCGAAGCCACAGTCCAACGGAACGTACTGCTCGTACTTCAACACACCCTGGTCTTCATCCAGCGTTCCCATCATATAAACGGTCGAATGCAAGTTGCGATAGTTATCTCCCTGAGCAGGCATGCGTTGCGGAGACATGATCAGAATATCTCGGCCATCCAATGTGAACAGATCGGGACATTCCCAATTGTCGCCAAGCGTCCCGTCACTCTGGGCCATAATGTTGACATAACTCCAATCCAGCAAGTCCGTTGAGCGGTATAACAGAATGACACCTTTGCCCGCAGCATCATTCGATCCAAGGACGCAATAGTACACACTGTTTCGTTCAAACACTTTCGGATCACGGAAGTCCTTCGTACTCGTATGCTCCGGAATCTGATCCAGCCGAATGACCGGATTCATCGTGCTTTTGACAAAATCAATCCCATTGTCCGAGACAGCGATATTCTGTGTCTGCAAGTAATCGTTATCCTTGTCAGGTCCAGTCACGACATGTCCCGTGTACATCAGCACCAACTTGCCATCCTGCACGATTGCACTTCCGGAGAAACAGCCTCCACTGTCGTAGCTCTGATCGGGCGCCAGTGCAACAGGCAGGTAAGACCACGTAACCAAATCACGGCTCACCGCATGGCCCCAGTGCATCGGCCCCCATACCGGTTCATAGGGATAATGCTGATAGAACAAATGATACATCCCACCGAAGTATATGAAGCCGTTGGGATCATTCATCCAGCCCACCTCTGGCATCAAATGATAGGCCATTCGATAGGTTGGATCAACCTGATGTCGATGCTCCTTGATATATGCGTTGGCCCGGGCGAGTGTATACCTCTCCTTTGTTTGAGCCGAAGAACTCGTCAGTCCAAGGTCTGTCTCTTGCCTTGTGTCTATTTCCTGCTTCTCGTGTCGTTCCTGGTTCATATGTCCTTCACTCCTGTCTCTCTATATATCACCCGACTGAACTTATTTGATTGCCCCTTGCATGACCCCCTGAATAATGTACTTCTGCGCAAACAGATAAACGATCAGGACAGGTAGCAGGGTCAACACCAGACCAGCCATCAATGGACCGTAATCCACTGTATATGTCCCATAAAAATAAAACGTGGACAACGGCAGCGTACGCTGCTCGGATGAAGTCAGTACTAGAGAAGGCAGCAAAAAATCATTCCATATCCACAATACATTCAGCACGCTAATCGTTACGGTTGTTGGCAGTAACACTGGCAGTACGATACGGAAAAAGGTCTGCACTCTGCCGCAGCCATCCATTAGAGCCGCTTCTTCAAGCTCCAGGGGAATACTTTTGATAAAGCCATGGTAGATAAATACGGCGAGCGGACTGCCAAAGCCAATATACATGTAGATCAGCGACCACTTGTTATCCAGCAGGCTGAGCGAGCCGTATATTTTAACCAATGGAATCATAATGGCCTGGAACGGAATAATCATCGCAGCTACCATCAGGAAAAAGAGATACTGATTCACCTTGCTTTTGTGACGAACAAAGTAATGGGCTGTCATCGCCGCAAAAAGAGCAATCAGTAATACACCTGCAATGGTAATGAGCAACGAATTGCTGAATGCGGATACATATCCCATTTTGTCAAAAGCATTGACGTAATTATCGAATTGAAAGGAGCTTGGCAAGCCCAGCGGATCGGAGGTAATTGCCTGGTTAGCCTTGAACGAATTGACGATTAGAAGCACAAACGGAAATACAAACAAAATCATCACAATGATTAATGCAATAAACTTCATCCAGTTGAGAATGCGCGATTGTCCAGCCATCATGCCTCGACCTCCAGTTTTTTGCTGAAATAGACCTGGAGCAATGTAATGGCGGCTACAAGGATAAACAGAACAAAGGCTTCTGCCTGACCCAATCCGTAGTCACGAGCAAGAAAGGCCTGCTCATAAACATGCATGGATACCATCTCTGTGCTCTTGAAGGGCCCGCCACTGGTCAAAGAGACGTTCAGATCATACACCATGAATCCCCGTTGCAGTGACAAAAAGATGCATACAATAAACGAAGGAACCATCAGTGGCAATACAATGCGCGCCAGCATTTTGCGATTACTTGCCCCATCAATACTGGCTGCCTCCATAACATCCTTCGGCACATTCATCAGTCCTGCAATGTAGATAACCATCATATAACCGGCATACTGCCAAACGGTCACCACAACGAGAGCCCAGAACGCTTTATCCGGATCAGCTAACCAAGAGGTGGAGAACAGCGTGAGATTCATTTTTTGTCCTGCAAAGACGAGTACCTGATTAAAAATAAACTGCCAGATGAAACCAAGCACGATTCCACCCACCAGATTTGGCAGGAAAAATCCAGCCCGAAACCAGCCCTGTGCCTTCATTCCCCGAGTTACAACGTAAGCGAGCAGGAAGGCAACCGCATTGGTCAGCACAACGGTAATAAATACGTACTCCAGCGTCATCCCAAATGATTTCCAGAACACGGTGTCCTTGAACACACCGATGTAATTATCCCAGCCAACAAAGTTTTGATCGATGGCAATGCCATCCCAGTTCGTAAACGTCAAATAAATACCATACAAAAATGGAATAATCATCACCGTAGCAAACGCAAATAATGTCGGGCCAGTAAAGATCAGGCGGGTGCGCAGACGTGTCCATAATCCTTTTTCGGTCAGCATTGTCAACCTCCACTCTATCCAAATGATTAGCCTGGCGGTTATACCGGAAACAAGTCGAACAGACCTCGTGTGGAAGCTGTATGTTCACCATCTCCGGCGTACCGCAAGTCTCTCTCTATGTGCTGCACAGGGCTATGATTAATTCCTTTATTTCACGTTGCTCCAGTATGCCTGAATTTCACTGGCAAGTCCGGCACGGTCAATGACGTCAGCCAAATATTTCTGCATGGATGCACCCAGTTTGGACCAGTGATCCGCAGGAAGTGTGCTCATTGATTCCTCGATTTTGCCTGCCTTGATGTATTCACTAATGGATTTGCCAAGTGGATCGGTTGGCTCCAATGTAATGTTGCTGAATGCCGGAATAATACTGGCTTGATTCACCAGGAAATCCTGACCTTTTTCGTTATAAACGATCCAGTCCAAAAATTTCTTCGCTGCTTCCTGCTGCGCTGGTGTGCTCTTTTCCTTATCCAGCAATATTCGTTTGGATACGGCAGCAGAGATTTGCGTATTACCGAAATCATCTGGATTATTGCTCACAGGTACCGGGAGGAAGCCATATTTTCCATCTGCTGTATCAAAGCTTGAAATTTGTGGCCATGCCCAGTTGCCCTGGAACCAGATACCTACCTCACCCTTGCCAAGCACTTCAGGTCCACGCTCATAGGTTCCGGACAGTGGAGAAGCCTTGTCAATATTGTAGGTTTTCATCAGATCAAATGTATCTAACAAGCCATTAAACACGGCATTGGAAGCAAGGTCCACTTGACCTGCCTTCAGATCAGTAATGAATTGATCCACCTTCGCACGGTCTGAAGACTGCCCACCATATGCAAGCCCCAGATAATGCGCACCAAGCGACCAATCCATCGGAGATACAATCAAAGGTGATTTTCCAGTAGCAGCGATCTTTTGGAACAACTCATCAAGCTGTGCAGTGGTCTGTACAGACTTTGGATCGAATGTCCCACCTACCGCCTGATCCAAGACATTCTGGTTATAGATGAATCCATATCCTTCAATAGAGAACGGGAAGGCATAATTTTTGCCATCAAACGTTGTAGCCGCTGTGCTATTCTCCACAGCATCCTTCATCCAAGACTCGGATGTGAGGTCCAGAACACGATCTTTGAATTTCTCGACATCCCCTGTATCCAGCATCATCATCGTTGTAGGGCTGCCAGAGGCATACAAAGCAGACGCTTTTTCAAACGGAGACTGTCCACTGCCTACAGGTACAATTTCAAGTGTTATATTTGGATTTTCGGCATGAAAGTCTTTAGCCACTTGTTCCAACTGACTGTTAATTTCCGACTTTGAATTAAGCAAGGTGATTTTGACACTCTCACTGCTGCTACCCTCTGAGGAGGAGTTGGACTCCGTCGCTGCTTTACCTCCACATGCCGACAATACAAGCATCATAATCAATGACAATACCGATAATTTCATCCATCTCTGTTCTCTTTTCATCTTGTTATGGCCCCCGATCAATAGTTTAAAAGGAAACGCTTACAAATCGAATTATAATGTCAAAGGTTTGACATGTCAATCGTTTGACATACCATTCAAAAAAAAATTTCTACGACTTCATTTTTCCGTTGCAAAAGGACGAATATGAAAAAACGACCTGTATCAGGTCGTCTCTCTCTCCACGATAGTAACTGGCAAAATATGCTCCATTCCGATCTTCTCTTCCGCGAGTTGGCGCCGAATCAGATCAATAGCCAGCTTAGCCATGGCCTCCACCGGCTGCCTGATCGTTGTTATGCCAGGCATCGTATACGCTGCCGCACGACTGTCATCATAACCTATAATAGCGATATCGTCGGGTACCTTGCGCCCACCTAACACGATCTGCTTCAGCGCATGCACCGCCATCAGATCACTCGTTACAAAGAGCCCATCCACCTCGGGGTGTTGTGCAAGCAGCTTATCCACCAATTCCGTATACTGATGCTGATCAAACACATTCAGATCGGTTTCATGAATCATGACCGGTTTGACTCCATGAGCCTGCAATGTATCAACGAAACCTGTCGTCCGGCGATTGGACAGCATTTGCAATTCCAAATTACCGCAGATATGTGCCAAATGTCGTCTGTTCTTCGAGAGCAACAATTCAGCAGCCATAACCCCTCCCTGATAGTTATCAGATGAGATAAACGGGATGTCTTCACCGATCTTACGATCAAAGGTCACGATTGGGGAATGCAGATTCATATACTCATCAACTTCCAGTGTATGACTTCCCATAATAATGCCATCCACGCGATTACCCTTGAGCATTTCCACATATTCACGCTCTTTGGAAGGGTCCATGTGGGAATTGCATAACATAATTTTAAATCCATTCTGGTAAGCATGATACTCAACATAGCTAGCCAGTTCTCCAAAAAACGGATGGGATACATCGGGGATAATCAAGCCTATCACATTGGATTGCTTACGCAGAAGAGAACGGGCAATTTCGTTGGGTCGATAGTTCAGTTCGTCCATGGTTTGATACACTTTGTCCCGAGTCTTCTGACTGATATATCCCCGGTTGTTTAATACACGCGAGACGGTAGTTACAGAAACTCCTGCCCTGAGTGCAACATCATGAATAGTTGCCATAACAGCCTCTTTTCCTACAACATTCTTCATACCTTTAACATTATAAACCTATTGTTAAACCTGAACCAAAGCCTTGGTACCCGCCTGCTGCTTCATTCCGCTACAATTCTCGCTCTCGGCATGCTATGCATAGCTCCGTGCGTAACATGGACCTGTACCACATACGTACCTGGTTCTTCAAAGGTATGCTGGATTTCATAATGCCCTTCCTCTGCCTCCTTGGCAGTTATAGCCCCCTGATTCTCCAGTTCGTCCGCTGTCATCATACCTTGTTCCGGAGATACAGAAGGCGGATCATCAAGCTCATTCCAGATCTGGAATTGCACATGGTCAGCATGACTTAACGGTGCATCTCCCTGTGTAAGCTTCACCTGCAACCGTGTTGGTTCATGAAGAGAAGCTTTCTCTGGAACGTCAAGTTTCACTTTGATCATCTCCGGCATCTCGCCCGATTGTGACTGTTCTTCATAAGAGCATCCCACCGTCAGGAGGAGCAGAATAACGAAGGGCATGAACCACCGAGCTTGTCCGCTCATCACCATCTATCCTTTCTTATTAAGAAGATTTTGGTGTTTTGCCGATACCCCACAGCATCACGATGATGATAATAAAGGCGATCAGTGCCAGTAATGGAATTGTGATGAAACCAAACCAGTTCAAATAGTCGGTATAACATGGAACCTTACCGCACGCGACGGCATTACCTGTAGCCGAAAAAACACGCTGGATCGTTACATGATATAACGAAATGCCGCCACCGACGAAACTCAGTGGGAGTACGTATTTCGTGATGCCCACGTCATCCTTAAAGTAAGCAATGCCCAGCAAAATCGTTAGTGGATACATGAATATGCGCTGGTACCAGCACAGATCACATGGAAGAAAGCCCTTGATCTCACTGAAATAGAGACTCCCCCCTGTTGCGATAACGGAAACGGCCCAAGCGACAAATAACCGGGTATCCACATTTCTCGCTGGGCGCTCCGATTTTGATGATGTACTCATTCCTCTGTCCCCCTCTTCATTTTGCTTATACCAAATTATCATACATCATTCTAGACTCCATCGGCTATTCAAGCTGTTATGTAGGTCATTACTCGATGATTATACCAAATATTTGAACTTTTGGGTGAATACAAAAAAGCTGCCGTATGGGGCAGCTCTTTTTGTTTGATTCGTATATAAACGTTGGATTACATCGATTTAGTCAGCGTAATGGAACCATCTTTTTGTGCCCATTTCACGTCCCAGTTCAGAAGTTCAGCAATGAAGCGCAGAGGAACTTGCGTACGTCCATCTTTGTTTACAAATACAGTTGCACCCACATTTTTCTTCACGCCGTTTACTTCCATAACGTTGTTGTTCACCCAGAATTCAAGGGTATCATCGCCAGCCATCACCGTTACTTGTTGTGCTTTTTTGTCCCATTTCACCGTTGCGCCAATACCTTCACTCAGGAAACGCAATGGAATGTATGTTGTGTTTTTCCAAAGCACTGGTGTGGTATCCATGTTGGTTGTTTTATCGTTAATTTTCAGCATTTTACTGTTCAGTTGCATCCACACCGTTGTCATATCTGGCGCTGGTGCTGGTGTTGCTGGCTCTTGGAATTTGTCGTTGAATTGAGTCACGATGGCGTTACCCAGGGCTTGACCTACACCAAACATCACTTTGAAGCCTTCACGATTCGTTGTGTAAGAAGCATCATAGTTACCTGTTGCATATTGATTCAATACGTTTTGTACTTGATTTTCATGCGTTGTCAGCGCTTGTTGTCCTGCTGCTTTTGGCAGATTGCCAGCTGTTGCTGAATCCAGGAATGTAGCAAATTCTGTTGTAAATCCATCAATACGTTTCTCTACTGCTGCACGAGCCGCAGCATCGTTGTTTTTAACAGCTTTTACATAGTCGCTTTGTGCGTTAACGTGGTTCGTTACCCAAATTTTCTCGAAAGCATTGGCACCATCGTTACCATAAACGGAAGCAATCGCTGCTTTGAAGTCAGCTGTGTTTCCAGCTTCAGCTGTAACCAGTGCGTTGGAAGCTGCTGTGCGTCCATCGAATTCCTCTTGCATTTGCAGAGCCGAAAGTGCAAAGTGTTCGGAAGCCAAGTGGTTGAGTGCAGATCTCAGATCAGCTGCTTTTGTATCCGCTTTGGTATTTTCGAATTTCTCAGGCATTTGTGTCGTAATTGCTGTGGAGAGTGCCTTACTTACGTCGAACATTTCCTTGAAACCTTCACGGTAAGCCTTGTATGCATCAGCGTAATCTCCAGCTACATACTCATCAAATACTTTTTGCACGAGATCTTCATGTACTTTCAGCGCCTGTTTGGCTGCTGCTTTTGGCAACTTGCCTTCGGTAGCTGTGCTCAGGAATGTGGAGAACTCATCCACGAAACCGTTGATGTTTGCCTGTGCTTGTTTGATTCCAGCCTGGTTGCCCATTTTGGTTGCTTTCACCAGATCATCTGTGTATTTGTTATGAGCGCGGAAGATGCGTTCGAATTCTTTGGCACCTGCGTCACCGTATAGGGAAGCAATTGCTGGTTGCATATCCAGTGCATTCTGGTCGAGTGCTTTGTAGGCTGCATCTGCATCTTTTGCTCCGTCATATGCTTTGGCCATTGCCGTTACTGCGAGTGCAAAGTGCTCGGACAACAGGTGGTCCAGGTTTGCTCTCAGGTCAGCCGCAGGTGTGTTCACGGATGCTTTCATCATGGTCATTGGTGTCTGTGGTGCGGCAGCTGCTCCAGCGATCCCCGGCATCAACAGTGTCAAGCTAAGTACAGGCGCGATAAACTTCTTCATCTTCATTTTCATTACGTGTTCACTCCTCGATTATGTTGTGTGTATAATTTCTTTCCTCGTCGTCGTCTTCATAGGGTGTAACGCAGGGTTCTCTATTCTGGATCACTCTGTGGGCAAAAAAAGTTCACAGCTTTCAGTGAAGAAAGCTGCGAACTCCTGTTGTATCAAGGTTTTTTTGAATTAAAAAAATATAAAATTGTAGTGATCTTTCCGATCCAAGACCACATACATACTGTAATATAGATACTTCATTTTCCTTTATTTCTCAACTAAAGCTTACATCAAAGGTTATCCTGAAGTACAATAAAGACATATCATATTATTCGCGAAGGAGGTCCATTCATGACCTGGTTGCCTTATGTTTTAATTGTGGGTATCGCCTTGTTTGGAGGTATTGCTACCATGATCATCGGAAATTCCAAAGCCAATCAGACCAGCAACCCCGAATATGACCGCCGCACAAAGCAAAACCTTAGCAAACTTTCCTATGTATACGTTGGTGCGATTGTACTTGGTTTTGGCGGACTAATCCTCTATCTTTTTAACTAAAATGTTTCGATTCGGCAAAGAATACGTTCAACACACCAAGCAGCTTCCGTTTTCGTTCTACATTCTCCGTTTATATACACATGTTTACAAGTTGGAGATAATTCAGAATTATTCTGGATATGTTCGGGGTTTAATATAAAGCCATAAGGGACAGCGAGCCCATTAAACAAACCAAACCCCAACTTGAAGGAGAGATATAGGATGAAAAAAAACATGAAGAAATCCGTAGCAACAATGATGGTGCTGGGCATGACATTAACAGGAGCAACGGGTGTATTCGCCGGAACGCAGTTGGAGAAAATCTCCGCATACCTTAATCATGGAATCAGCTTTAATGTCGATGGCGCGGCTTACTCGCCAACGGATGGCAATGGCAACAAACTTGCGCCAATTACTTATAACAACTCTACTTATCTGCCCGTACGAGCGCTTGCCGATGCACTGCATGTGCCTGTATCCTATGACGGCAAAAAAGGACAGGTCATTATCGGCCAAGCAACAAGCAATCCATCAGCTTTGACAAATGTAACGTATAGCGCAGCACAAAAAGAGGCGATTCAAAAAGCTTTTGCACAATTCGATGGGTTCGAGACCGCTTATGCCCCTCAGCAGATGATCGCAGGTGACACGTTCAAAAGTGTAGGTGCGGGTGGCGACGGCGTCAGTTTTGTTTTCAACCATATGAAAGTGGATGTGTCTCCAAGAGATTATTCGGACGGTTATACGAGCAAAGACGTGAAACTGTCCAATAGTGTTGTCGCCAAATGGTATACACCAGATCAAACGGGCATGCTCACGTTCCAACTGGATGATCGCTACGTTACGCTTAGCTCCCCGGATCATAAGCTGAGCCAAGCTCAGTTGCAACAAGTCGCTGTCTCTGTTCAGAAGGCAACTGACAACAACGATCAAGGGATCACTGCATTTGCAGATGTGAACTATAGCAAACAACAATTGGATAACATTCGCAAAGCATTTGCGAAGTTTGACGGGTTCACAACAGCCTATGCCCCACAACATATGGTTGCTGGAGATACGTTCAAAAGCGTAGGTGCAGGCGGTGATGGTGTAAACTTTGTTTTCAATCGTATGAATGTCACGGTATCCCCTAAAGACTACTCGTTCAGCTATGATGGCAAAACGGTAAAACTGCCTAATGGCGTATCAGCCAAATGGTATACACCAGACCAAACGGATATGCTCACATTCAAGCTGGACGATCGTTATGTAACCATCAGCTCGCCGAATAACCAATTGACTCACACTCAACTGGAGCAAATGGCAGTATCCGTACAAAAAGTGAAATAATTTCGCAGGTCCAATTAAAGAACCTCACATAAAAATCGTACAGCATAACAAACACACATCATTCTGTTGTTCCTGTGAAAAGGGACAGTTTTGATGTGTGTTTTGTCTTTATAAATTGATTTAAGCTTTTTCAATTTTCATTGGGAGAATATATTTTGTTTGAGATTAAAAATGAAATAGCTTTTTACACTAATCATATCTCAATTTTCAAACAAAATACTTAATAAAAGTATACTTACTACACTTTTTGTGTAAACTTCCTGTTAAATTCTATGTTACTTAGAATACAAATAAACTTTAAATACTCTATAAATTATAAATAAAATACCTATGTGTATCTCAACTCTCTTTTTAACTCAACACGCATTTAAACGTGCATCAATGTATTTACACGTGTGTAAATGCGTGTTAATATTGTTTTATACGAGTTAAAGAAAGGAGGCGAAGAGATGCCTTCGAGTGGAATCACCACAGGAGAACTTATTCGTAAATTACTTGATGCAGAATGCCAACACATAGGATCTAAAGGCAGTCATAGGTACTTCGAACATGCTGTACTTCCTGGCGAAAAGATCCCAGTACCACACGCAGCACAACTCTCAGCAAAAGGCAAAGATGCGAGCTATATAGTAGAAAAGAATGTTAAGAAATTTCTTAAAAAGATTGAAAAAGCCAAAAAGTTAGTATAAGTACATAACGGTAAGGGCCTTCGGGCCCTGGCTGTTATAATATATATCATAGATGATTGATAAGTTTAATTAAATTTTATTTATGTATTAGTTTCGAGAATCATAAATTTATCTGTTAGGAAGTGATTATTCAAATGATTAAAGATGTGATTTACCCAGCTCTATTCGTCCGTCATAAAGATGAAGCAGGCTATGCGGTTATATTCCCCGATATACCTAATTCAGTTACTCAAGGTGATAAATTAGAGGATGCTTTTAACATGGCTGTCGATCTACTATCTGGAATGTTATATGATGACTTTATTGAAGGAAAAGACCTACCAACTCCATCTAAATTAAATGAAATTAGTTATGAAGATTACTGCCGCGAAGAGTTTGAAGAAGAGCCTGAATTTGGAATAGAGGTTATAAAATCTTATGTTATGACTAAATTTAGAGTTCCTGAACTCAAAGAAAAGACAGTTACTGTAAATTGCACTATGCCAGCCTCATTAAAAAGAGACGCTACTGATAAAAACTTAAATTTCTCTAAAATTCTTCAAGAAGGAATAAAAGAAGCACTTGGCATATCAGAACCCAAAAAATTTATTAAATAATAATGTATTTTGAAAAAATAAAATATAAGGGAGGTCTCACATATGAGGGCTATAATATAAATGTATTAAATAAAATACTAGTATATTAATTAGATTACATAGACCGCATTATGCGGTCTTTTTACTTTTCAATTTTCTTGCCTTTTTGTAAGGAAAAAAGAGTATTTTATAGACCCATTGATCCAGTTTATAACTGGATTTGATAACTAAATTTGCTTATTTAGCTGAAACCAACTATTACTAAAGGGGGAAGTGTAGTTCTCTTCTATTAACCTTCACTCGATATCTCCCCAATCATATATCTATACATACACCCACAGCCTAGTAGATAAATCCGATCTCCATCAAACCTTTAGATCAGCCAAACGAACAACCCTGCGATACATCATCGCATCCATCAAATCCTCCCAGTCAAGTTCACTGGCATTAACGTCTCGATAATAGACCGCAGAAGCAGGCAAGAAACCAACCAGCGGCCCTGTTCCACCACATATCAGGCTACCACCGTCTCCTCCTTTGGGCATCACATCTCCAGCCGAATCGAGCGTAAGCTCATACTTGTAGGGGTCTCCGGCAAATTGCACTCCGAAGAAATTTGGCATTTCCAGATCATAAGGACGATCATCCTTTTCTTCAACCCGTGAAGAGGCCGTCTCTGCCGATCCATCCACAATCTCATCAATGCCTTCCAGACTTCCAAAGTGCTTCAATCTCATCGTATAGTCGAAGCTGTCACCCCAGGGAAATAACGTGCGACAACCGCCGCCATAGATATACTCCCATTCGTCTTCGGTCAGCAAACCAAAGCCCGCCGCGGCTTCCTCCCTCACAACGTCTTCCAACTCTATTCCTTCGTTGAACCACAGGATTCGGACTTCATTCTCACTTTGGCGAATCAGACGGAATTGTTGATGCAATTCATATTCACGTATTTCCGATTGCTTGAACTGCTCCAGTGCTGAAGGGAAATCAGGATTTTCCTGTGCAAATGCTTCCTCCTTGGACACTTCAATCCAGCCAAGTGAGATCAGTTCGCATTCAACAAGCATCGGCGCAATGTTGACCGTTCTTACAAGTGACATTTGACTCGCTAGAAACGAATCCACGTCCTCCACACCATACTCACTGACCGTTTCATGCAGGTCGGCTGAGGTCTCTTCGTTCATACCATGCTGCCAACGATCCCAGCCGAGCGTTACCCGTTCCCCAGGCACAAACACAAATCTCAGCCCATCCTCCGTAAATACACCTGTCTCCATCCGCTGACCAAATCGTTCAAATGTCTCGAGACCCTCATATACCATACCGTCTGGTAACTGACGAACAAGCTTACGCATCCAAGCCTCTTTGTCCTGAGCATTCAATCCCTGCCACATGTCTCGTCTCAATGCCTCCACAACTTCCCCACCTTTCCTTATGCACTTTCACTTCACTAAAATACTTTACTAGCGAAGCACAATCTTACTTGTGTTGTTTACATTTTTATTTCTCTGCGGCCTGCAAAAGTTCCAGCAATAATTCCTTCCGTCTTCCTTCCGCTTTGCGAGCGAGCGTCGTTAGCTTCTCCACCTTGCCAAAGATCGGATAGACTACACGTTCCACTTCATAATGCTCAAGTTTTTGAATCTGTCTAACCAGCAGTTCGAGTATTTCCTCATTCTCCAGCTCGGGCTGAATCTTCAGCTTCAGACTATCGGTCGAACGACGCAAGCTGGCGACTAACGCAGGTATGGATTGAGCCGTGACACCCTGTTGTTCTACAAATGCCGCAATGAACTTATCCTGAATCAACTGATGCTCATCATCCACTTCACCCATGTAATATTCAACCAACGGGAAATACTGCTCATCCACAAGCCCCAGTCCAAAGGTTGCATAACTGCCCGGCATACAGCTTTTCTCTCCCTCGGTATCCTCATAAAACTCAAACTCCTGGATAGCCTCACGCGCATACTCTTCCAGAAGTGGATGCAATTCCGGGTACTCCAGTGCATTGGCAAAGAATCGGTGGGTATCCGACTTCGCAAGTCCTTTGATCGGCAAATACTGCTTTACGCTGGACTTGAGCTTGATCTTATAACTTTTCGGAAAGCCCTGTTTCAATAAATGAGTGATAAAGGTAAGTGCCTGCTGATAGGCACCCGGCTCTTCCTTACGAATGTGAATGGTCATCAGAGCAAATACATCATTTGCTTTGCATTCTACTTCTTCCGTTTTCACATGAATATCGTCCTTCGCATACGTCCCGCTACCTTCTGTCATCATGCTTGCTGCACGTTTGCTACCGAGTTGCTTCGCGAGCTCCAAGAAAGTCAGACCTTTGGATTTGCTATAACTGGGCTCAAAACGTAGAATCATGACCGCCGCGTATAATAGCAGATCGATTGGTTGAGTTTCGGATGTTTGCGCCTTCCCAGGCTCGTCCAAATGTTGGCCTTCCTGTGTCTCAACGTTCGACTCCAGCGTTGCTCCGGGCTTTAGTGAATACTCATTGGTACGATAAGGCGAAGACTGAACATCATAATACTGTGGCAAAAACTGATTCTCCGCCCATGCCGTCACCGCACGAGTTATCTCAGCACGATGTTCCGCAAGTGCCTCCGGACGACCCTGATTCAACTCTTGAATCCGGTCATACTGTCTGGTGGTCCATGCTACATCCAACTCAGGGAACAGCTTTGGATCGAGCAGATGACTCGTCAAAAAGAAGGATTCCAATGGCTTCGTTGAATATGTACTGTTCTCCAGATTCTTGTCTACATAGGTATGAATACGATCAAGGAGCAGCTTTCTTTTCTCTTCGTTTATCCATTCCAATAAAGTCAGTTGCAGCTTACCTTCGGTTGTTGGGAATTTCCCTCGCAAGGTGAAGCGGTAGTCAATCAACGGAGTATCTGCCAGCTTGTCCAATCTTTCCTGAACAACCTCAACAAGCTTAGGCCCGATCTCGTTCCGTACCTGTTCCTCGGTAAAGGCTCCTGCCTGCTTTGATTTCACATCATCATCATCATCATCCAAACCCAGATCCAGGCTGTCTACCGTGGTCCGTCCAGGTCTGTAATCCAGCACAATATCATTAAAAATACCCATTTGCAGCGTGGTTCGCTTCACAACACTTTCCAAGTCATCCCGCTTTTCCTGTTCATCAAACCATTCATGGATCGTCGTCATCATCTCTTCCATCGCCTGATCATAAAGTGTACTCATCTAATCTCCTGCCTTCCCATGCATCTAAAGTTCACCAACTACACTTGAACCTCTATTCATCCCGGATTAGTCCGAGGTATCTATGTTATAAATACGTATTGATGTTCGTATATTACCTATTATTTTACTCTCTCAAGTACAATCGGAACAATAAGGCTTACGCACGGTTGTTCGCTAGTCAAAGAGATCTACGGATTCCTTTTTTTTCATAACTATGTACGCTCTCGGTATGCCCTCGCTATCGTCATCCCCACGTTGTATAATCATTGTATTCCTTTTCAGGAGGTCTGACTAAATGAGCTACAGCAAATACTTCCCCTTGGAAAACTATTTGAATCAAGTTTCAATCACCCTTACATATGCAGAGCTTGAGGAGATTCTCGGATTTACGTTACCCCCTACAGCGTATAATCGCGAACAATGGTGGGTGAATAATTCCAATAATCATACACAAGCACTATCCTGGTTAAATGCCGGATGGAAGGTGGAAAATGTGATTTTAGGAAAACAAGTAACTTTTGTGCGCTGCGAGTCATAATCGATCTGTACGATATAGATTAATAGTTATAACTCCAAAGGTTCTATTTTTCCATAAATGTTATTCGAGACAAAAAAAGCAGGGTAGACTGATGAATTCATCAGTCTACCCTGCTTTGTAAATTAATTAACTGTCTTATACCACTCGTTCACTTCGGCGGTAATATCATCGCCGCCCATGGATTTCCACTTCGTCACAAACGCATCAAATTCCTCAATGCCCACCTGACCATAGATGATCTTGCTGAACGTATCCTTCTCCAACTTGTCGATTGCGTCCTTCTTCATTTTCATCGTCTCGGTTGGTGCCCCGGTGAACTTGTTCTTGATCGCGTTATCTTTATTCGCAACGACCACCTCAGCGGCTACAAATACTTCCGGTTTGTTGGCAATCTTCGTATTTTTCTCAAAAGGAGTCTCCGGTTCCTTGCCCTTCGCAAGTTCCGCCAGCGTATCCATCATGAGATTCGGAATCCGTGCACCATCATACGTAATCGTATATTTGAGTGGTGATACGCCGTCCTTCACTTCAGCTTCACCAACGACTTTGCCATCCACGATGTCATAGTCATATCCTTGTGCGAAGCCATGTTCGAACTCGCTGCCCACTTCCGGATTAGCAAAGTTGTCGAACAGATAATTTTGGTACGTGAAGAAAATCTCCGGGTTCGCCATGTCTTTGTTAATCAGTACAACGCCGTTACTTGCACCAGAACCATGCTGGTGGCTCTCACCTGTTGGTCCTGTAGGTAAAGCAATGGCCTTGTACGTGGCACCGTCCACATTTTTCTTCACATCATCAATCGGCCAGTTTGGCATCCAGTGTGGTCCCACGATAATGCCAGCTTTGCCTGCGGTGAACAGTTCTGCTGCCTTGATCTCGTCATAGACACCCGCTTCTTTGGGCAGGTAACCTTTGGACAACCAATCTTTCATCGTTGCTAGACCTTCCTTCACCCCTGGCTGGATGGAGCCATATTGCAGTGTGCCGTCTCCAGCATCATTCCACTGTCCAGGCATCGTGTTGTACATGCCGAAGATCCAGCCGGATTCCGTCATCCAGGTATTGAGCGCATTTTTCATGCCCACGGTCAGACCATACGTATCTTTCTTGCCGTTCCCATCCGGGTCTTGATTTGTAAAAGCATCCATGACCGTAACCAGCTCATCCATGGTTTTTGGTTCTTCCAGTCCCAGCTTCTTCAGCCAGTCTTCCCGAATGAACATGACCGAATCGCCGTTGTACGCATAATCGAAGATCGGAATACCGTAACGCTCGCCCTCATACATGTATGGATACCATTCCTCGGGTGCCGATTCAGATGCCTGTTTCCATGTGTCCGAAGCATACTTGTCAAACAACTCGCCTGCATTGGCAAATTTGCCGGACTCAATTAATTCCCGGACCAGATTGTAGTCTCCCCGAATGGAGACAATATCCGGCAGTTCTTCGTTAGCGGACAGGGACAAGCGCAATTTCGTGTAAAATGCATCATTTGTCACCGATACAGCCCATGGCGTAGTCAGATCGATGCCAAGCCGTTCCTTGGCCCATTTGGTATGCACATTGTTCTGGGCTGTTTCCCCGTTCTTGAATTTCGTATCATCATTCCAGGCCCGCAAATAACTCATCTGTACCGCCGGTTCATACTTCCCATCTTGCAGAGCAAGTGGTGCAGCGGCTTCCTTCGCCGGTTCTTCCTTGGCCCCCGAACTACATGCCGTTACAGCAACCATCGTGATTGCGAGCAATGCCGTCATCATTTTTCTATACATGAACTAACCCCTCCTCAGGTAACTTGGATACCCTTATGTGCCAAATGCACCTTACATGAAAAGGATAGTGCAGCCGGGGAGGCAAACATATATCACAATTTCAATGTTCATATCGATTTGTTAACCGTTCCGAAAATCTTGCGGGGTCAGTCCATAATGTTTGCGGAACACCTGAATGAAATAAGGTGTATTATTGTACCCCACTTCCTGACCAACTTCATAGATCTTCATCGCCGTATGCTTCAGCAAATGAACCGCACGTTCCATTCTGGAACGGATAATATAATCACTAATGCCTTCACCTGTGGATTGTTTGTACATTTTCGACAGATAGACGGGGTGCAGATGCACCTCTCCTGCAATGACTTGTAACGATAAATCCTCGCCAAGATGATGGTCAATCCATTGCTGTACCTGCCGAATCAGCGTTGATCCGGCATCCTGTCCCACATCGCTTGTGCTCTCTGCCCACTGCTGCATTACAGACCGAGTCCACGTTTCCAGACTACGCAGCGAGATACCATAACCATCCTTGAGCAACTGCTGGTACTGCTCCCCAAGCACTTCGGCTAACTGTCTTCCTTCCCGATGAGCCATATAGGAGAATGCTGCCGCCAGATAATGAAAAGCCACATACACATGTTCCGGGAACACACTGTTCGACAGTTCGGCAAAGATCTGATCAATCTTGCGGTGTGCATCCTCCATGCGCCCGGCTTCCAGTAACGTCGTCAGACCCGGTGGTTCATACAGCGCTGCAAGAGACTTCAACGTGGCCCCATTGGTTCCTGCCGCCGCATTCAAATGTAATCTTTTGCCCGCCTCGGCCTGCTTGCGAAGTGCACTCACAGCTTGATGATATAGCTGCGGCACCTGATCTGGGAAACGCCCCCTACGACTAACGGACAGGGAAATGGTCGCGTTCAGATACTGCCTCACACTGTGGATCAACCGCTCTCCAAGTCGGCCCATTAACATTTCTGGTTCGGCCTGAGTTTGTTTGGGACTGGCCATGAAGACCAGATCATCATAGGCATCATCCGTATGGCAGAGATGATAGGTACTGCCGTAGATCTCTTCCACTACATTCGAGATGGCGTACTTCATCAATCGAAACGCTTTATGTGTAGGTTGATGGTCATCATACCGGATGAGCAGCAGTTGCATTTTATCCTGTGGACGGAACTCAATCTCCAATTGCTCCAGCTTGCCTTGGAGTTCAGCATCCGCAAATTTATGGCCTAACAATACATCCTTCATCAGTTCCGCCCGCTTCTCGGGCAGATGTTCCCTCACGGAATACATGGCCCGCTGATGCAGCATTTGTTTCTCACCCTCAAGGCGAATCTGCACTGCGGCCTGCTGCACGGATTCGATCAGTTCCTCATCTCGGACCGGCTTGAGCAGATAACTGACTGTCCCATGTTTGAGTGCCTGCTTCGCATAATCGAAGGAAGCATGCCCCGATAAAATAATACATTTTGTCTGTTCCCACTTTTGGCGGATGTGACTGACCAGATCCAGACCGGACATACCCGGCATGCGGATATCCGTGATAATAATATGGACCTGATGTGATGCCATATGTTCCAGAGCTTCTTTGACTGAATAGGCTTTGAATACCTGACCAATCCCGTGTTCTCTCCACGGTATCGAGACAGCGATCGACTCTACTGCGGAATGTTCATCATCCACGACCATCAGATTCATCATGCGGTTGTTCCTCCTCAAACCATCGAATTTCTACACTAAGCCCACCATAGGGAATCGCTCCAAAATGAAGCCCCGACGACAGCCCATATCGCGTAACGAGACGCTGGTGCACATTCCACGTCCCTGTTCCAATCTCCTCACCCATCGGTTCATTGATCTCCCGTTCCAATTCCGCAATCTCTTCCGCTGTCAGCGTGACACCGTCATTGTCTACAAACAGGCTATATCTTGTATATTTTCGTCCCTCAATATGTTCGGGTACCGCCATCCCCGTTACGACGACATGCCCACTACCCTCCATCGGCTCAATGCCGTGGATCACCGCATTCTCTACGATCGGCTGAATGAGCAGTCGCGGAATGTGAAGCAACATCAGTTGCTGCGGTACGGCAATCTCGTAGGTCAGCCGGTTGGTCCGCATCTGTTGAATGGACAAATAATGGTCCAGCAGCCGGATTTCTTCCTCTACTGTCGTCATATCATTCTCGCCCCGCGTAATGTAGCGATAGTAGTCTCCCAGACTTAGCGACATGGCAATAACGGCTTCACGGTTGCCGAGCTGGGTCATATTTTTAATATAGAACAGGCAGTTGTACAGGAAATGCGGATTGATCTGTGATTGCAGATGTTTCAATGTTGCTTCCCGCGAGCGAATACGTTCCTCGTATACCTTCTCGATCAGTTCCTGAATCTGCTCTGCCATATGGTTGAAGCTCTGGGTCAGGTACGCGAATTCATCCCGAGAGTGATCGACCGGAATCCGTGTGGACAGCTGCCCTTTGCGAATCTGTTGCAGCCCTCTCATCAAGCGATGGATGGGCACCTGAACTTTTCGATACAAAAGCAGTGCGGCCCCGATACTCAGCACGAGCAGTAACAGAATGGAGGTAATAAACATATTTCGGCTCTTGTCCATTGGGGTCAGCAAATCATCCAATACCACAGGGTTCACGTATACCGCTTGCAGTTGTTTGGAGTGCACATAGCTGACCAGATATTGTTTACCGCCCACCTCCAATTGATGATTGCCTTCCCTCTCCGGCCCGTTAAAGGGCATATCACGCATAATCGCTTCGACCAGTTCGGGGTCCGCCATACGATTCAGCAACGGATCGTTACCTGGTACCAGCAAGAAAGGATCTCCGCCTTGTGTCTCTTTGAAATCATCCAACATGGCAACCACGTTCATCGGGTCAAAATTAATCTCCATCACCGTTCGCACGCCTGTATTCACCGGTTTTTCATTCCACTCGTAGTTATCCGTGAAAAAGTAGGTGAAACTCCCCTTCTCCAGCTGCCATTGGCCAGGTTGCGGAAACGTCAACATCTTCTCATCGTAGACCGTCCGGCTGGACATGGTGGATAACACAAGTTCCGCTTGTGGCAGGACAATGGTAATATCGTTCTTCCAGCGGCTGGTGGACTGGTACAACGATAATTTGTCGAGAATATCCAGATAGATACTGTTCTTCTCATATTGGCTGGTGGAGTCCGTCATGTAACGGTAATGCAGGATACTCGGATCTCGCAGCAATGTCAGGCCATACAGTGAGAGCTGCTCGATATTTTTATCCACCTGGGAACTGAAATAATTGAACTGGTTCAGACTCGACTGCTGTTTCTCTTCAACGACCATATCCACATTTGCCTGATTCGCGTATGTATACAGCAGCAGAATCGGTACGAGCAGGCAGATTAAGAGAATGACCGTTTTCGCAAATACTGTGAATTTCATCGTTTCACCCTGTCCCTGAATTTGAAGTCGTTCTACACCGAAGTCCTATTTTATATTGAAAGCCCTTACAATTCTATATGATTTTTTGTTCGTCCGCTTTCCTGTGACTTGAAAACCTCTGTTTCCATCAACAAGTTAATATTTCAACATCCGCATTGAAATGTTGTTCTATAGTCCGCCCTTTTCCGTTGTTATAATTCAGTTGCTCCACTCTGTGCAGAGGTTTGCTCGCCTCATTAATGCCGGGGGTGGACGAGATAAAGGAGGGACCCTGATGGCTATCGAACAACCGTTAACAACCAATACGCCGGTGCGAAAAATGACACCCCATCCACGCAAACGTACCCGCTGGAATTTCAAACGCACATGGCCGCTGCATCTGATGCTGCTGCCTGCTGTACTGCTCACTTTACTGTTCGCCTATGTGCCCATGGGCGGCATTATTATTGCTTTTCAAGATTTCAAACCGTGGCTGGGATTCACTGGCTCCAAATGGGTGGGCTGGGACAACTTCCGGTTCATGTTCGAATATCCCGACAGCGTTCAGGTCATCTGGAACACGGTACTGATTGCTTCAATGAAAATCGTGGCCGGACTTGTGGCCCCGGTGGTGTTTGCCATTTTGCTAAACGAGGTTCGGAACTCTACGTTCAAACGTTTCTCACAGACCTTGGTGTATCTGCCCCATTTCCTGTCCTGGGTTGTCCTTGGTGGTATTCTGCTCGATATGTTATCACCGGAAGGTGGGCTGGTAAACCAGGTGCTGGCGGCGGCTGGCGTTGAACCGATCTTTTTTCTGGGAGATGGCGACTGGTTCCGTGTAACGGTGGTTGTCAGTGATGTGTGGAAGGAGTTTGGATTCGGAACGATTGTATTTCTGGCAGCACTGGCGGGTATTAACCCGGCATTGTATGAGGCTTCGGAGGTGGATGGGGCAACACGGCTTAGACAGACATTACATATTACCCTGCCTGCACTCGTGCCGATGATTATCGTGGTAGGTACATTGTCACTGGGCAATATCCTGAATGCAGGCTTTGACCAGATCTTTAACCTGTACAATCCGCTGGTATATGAGAAAGGCGATATTATCGATACCTTTGTCTACCGGATGGGAATTCTGAATGGCAAAATGAGCTTTGCGACCGCTGTTGGACTATTCAAATCATTTGTCGCGATGTTCCTGGTCATCTCTGCGTACCGGATGGCGTACAAAATCGCCAATTACCGTATTTTTTAAGAAGCATTTTGCATAAATCCAGACAGCGACTTTCAATAAGAAAGATAGAGATCGAAATGGTTCAGTTCGTCTATATCTTGTACACGCGAGCGATTCAAATCGAATTATGCAAAATGCAGAGGAGGAATCAAGGTGTATCACAAAACAACCGGGTACCGTATATTCAATGGTTTCAACCTGATATTCATCGCGGCCGTCTCGATCCTGTGCATCCTGCCGCTGGTCCATATTCTGGCGGTTTCCTTCAGTGGTAAAGCGGCAGCATCCGCCAATCTGGTAACACTGTGGCCGATTGATTTTACGGTGGACGCCTATACCAAAACATTTGGTAACAGTAACTTTATCAGCGCACTCTGGATTTCAGTCCAACGTACCATTCTTGGCACACTGCTCAGTATGACACTTGTCTTCCTGACGGCTTATCCGTTATCCAAGGAGAGTCTGCACTTTAAAGGACGTTCGTTATATGCGTGGTTTTTCATCTTCACGATGCTGTTCAGCGGGGGATTAATTCCATCCTATATTTTGATCCAGAAGCTTGGATTGATGAATACGATGTGGGCTCTCATTTTGCCGGGAGCGGTGGCTGTCTGGAACCTGATTCTCATGATGAACTTTTTCCGCAACGTGCCAAAAGAGCTGGAAGAAGCCGCATTCATTGATGGAGCCAACCATATCACAACTCTGTTCAAAATCTATCTGCCTGTATCCATGCCCGCCATTGCCACGATCTCTTTATTCACCATGGTAGGTCAGTGGAATTCCTGGTTCGACGGTTTGATCTATATGAATGATGCTTCCAAATATCCACTCGCCACGTTAATGCAGACCATAATTGTACAGCAAGATTTCTCCAACATGAACGTGGATGCAACGCAGCTCCAGAACATGTCTCAACGTACGGTGAACGCGGCTCAGATCTTTATTGGGGCTCTGCCGATTCTGCTCGTATATCCGTTCTTGCAGCGTTTCTTCGTCAAGGGGATTGTGCTCGGGGCGGTAAAAGAGTAAGGCAAACACACGGAATCCCTTCTTGGAATTCTTTGTTCAGAAAGATCATGATTTCAGTTGATTCGAGATCGTTCTCCCGCGCGTTGCATTGTTATATTCATTAATTAACTCATCCAGCACCATGGATTGGCGAATAACCTCCGGATGCCATAGTTCCGGGTATTGACTTGCAATCTGGTAGAGTCTTTGCCGTGCATTCTCGATACATTCCTGAATGGTTTCCGGATTATGTACCATACTCCCGCCCCCTGTTGTCCTTGAATATCATCATCCAAAAAAGACCATCTAATATAATATTCGGAACAAGAGGGGATTTGGATTACCCCAAAATTAAAATTTTGGTTATTTTTTCTTGTAAAAGTTATGATTAGCGTGGATCACATGAGTTGATGTGTATATATGTTCAATACAAATAAACCGGATCGGCTGCGCCTGTCCGGTTTTATTCCTGCTGAGTTCTTCAATTTCCTCTATCATGCTCCAATTATCTTAATCCAACATCCTTAAAACGATTACCTATCGTCTCTGGAAAGGCATGTTTAATGGCATCAATAGCACGTTGTTCCGTAGCCCCTGCCTTCCGGATAAGCTCAATCACGCTTTGCACACATTCCGGTTCTCTCGAATCCCAAGAGATGGAGTTGTCTATTTCCTCAATGATCATTGTGTACAGGTTTGCGAGTAGCTCATACTCGTCTATGACCTGGTCCATTTGAATGGACAGATGCTTAAGTCCTGCAACATAAGAGGCAATATCCAATCTTGATTTGGCATAATAGCGAAGTACAGTTGCCGCTTGTTCTGCGTCATATGTTCCTGACTGCAAAGCAGCAGCAATAGCGGCATACGCAGCCGCCCCACAGGCATAATCTTGGGGCGGCAGCATGTAGTCATGAGTTTCCCATTTGTACACGGCCTGGATTAACGATTCCTTGCAGACTTCCCATAAATCGATAGATGCACAGGCTTCCAGAACCTGATAATACCAGTAGGGTGTACTATTCCTACCAAACGAATCATAGGGCAGACGAATGATTTCATCACCTTGACTTTCACAGATGAATAAGACCCGTTCCACATCATCATATCCAGTAACAATGACAAATTGATCGTGCCAGAGAATCGCACCTACGCCCCGGTCAATGGAAGCTTTGATATCCAGCAGAGCCTGTTTCTGATAGAGCGGAAAGGTTGGTTCGAACGAAAAGCCCGCTGCCTGGCTCGCCGTCACACCAATGAAGTCTGCTGCGACAAAGTTCTCTGCCATCCAATTGTATGCGGAGATTGACTCTGACGTCAGACGCCGATCCACCACTAATCGGAATGCACTTGCTGTCATACCTGCAATCATGTGGTGTGGGAAAACCGTCCACTGTTTATGTAATAAAATGCGATACAACGCATCTGTATATGCGCTCACACCGCTCCATGATCTATATTCATCAGCAAAACTCACAGCTTGCGGGGATTGAATCCAGTCCTGCAATACTACTTTTGTCGCCATCATCCTTCAAATCCCTTCCCCTCTCATCCTATCGTGCGGAATGTGCTCCCCACCGTGGTATAGTGGACCTTTTACGGTCAGGATACTTCCTGGATATCACTCGAAAATAATCAATAGCCTGCTCTTCCAATGCTTTTGCCTTCACTAGTACCTGTGCTAAATCTTCTGTGGTGTTTGGTCGCAAGATACGTCTATTCTCCTGCTGAACTATATATCCTTTCATTTGGGCAATTAACGTCCCAAGCTGTTCATAACATGCACAAGCCTGGTCCAGTTCGTTCCATATCCCTCGAACACCCTGCAAATACATCCTTATTTCGGTTCGCGAATGGCAGAAGGATTCCAAAATATAACCTGCACCGGATTCATCGAAATCCCCACTCCGCAGGGCCTCCACCCACACATCATATGCCTTTTTACCTGAAGCAATATTCTGATCAGGTAACAGACGATAGGGAATGTCCCAATCCTCAATTGCCAGTCGCAGGGATTCCAGCAGCATCTGCTGTTCAGAAATGCGGACCTGATCACCAAACACCTGACAATACCAAAATCCGGTAAAGTTTAAGCCGAAATTGTCATACAACAAAATCTGCGGTTCCTTGCTCCATCCGTCTTGCACATAAAAGATGCGGTCACTGTCATCATATCCATGAATAACACCGAACTCAGGAATCCAGTAAATCACACCAGTGCCTTCATCAATACTCCGTCTCACCCAATTCACTGCATCCTGCTGATAATAACTGAACGTGGAATGACGTGTACGTCCCCCATCCCAGATCGTGAATATCCCCAGGTTATCGACTCCAGGACGATGTGCTTCCCCCCATTGTCCATACGCTGTAACCGACATGGGAAGTAGTCTGCGATGCACCGACAGCTTGAAAGCCATGCCCGTATATCCGGCAAGTACAACCTTGGAACCTTGAAACTGGCCTGTATGGGTTAGTATCGCATGCAGACTATCCACGTACGATTTGGACTCCCGCTTCATGATGAGGTTATCTAAAATGTTCTCAGCCAAGGATGGATCTTCTCCTCTCTACACTGGTTTATTCCACGTTTTGCTTACCTTGTATCGCGAGCCTGTCAATTAATCCTTCTGCGCTTTGCTGAAGCTTGCGTCTAAGCCACCCAGGAGACAAAAGTTCCTCCCATTCACTAACAAACAAATGCTGCAAGAAAGCGTCCGTGTCATAAAATTCAATTGAATAAATCTGATCTTGCCTAGCCCGAATACGATACCCTTCCCATAGGTCCATTTGCTGCAATTCCTTCAAGCGAATCTCAGCTACAAACGGTTTACGCACAGGCAGTGTTTCTTCCCATCCACTTAGGAGAGCATCTGACTTGTACTCAAATCTCTCATTCAAGATCGATACATGAACAATGCCCTCCAAGCGAATGGCCACTTGCTGTACAGGGTCTGCTTCATAACCCACCACGTAATCGGCGTTAAACTGGGATATCATCTTTAATGGACACAAGGAAAACTGCCGTTCTCCATCGTGATCCCTGTAATGAATATGTACTCTGCGCAAGTCAGTTATGGCGTGGGACAACAATTCAAAGAATTGCAGTTGCTTCGGTTGCGCCGAAAATACTGGGAGCTCACTACTTACCATCTGTTGTTCCTCCAACGTAAAACGCTCCAGCAAATGCGCTACACGTTTCACCGCGTCCGATTGATCATAATCGTAATGCCGGTAACGATGCGCCAGATATTTCAGCACACGCTGCTCTTCTTCGGTCATATACAAATGGGGCAATCGAAAAGTCTGATCCTCATAACAATAGCCCCGATATTTTGCCATATACACCAAAGGGGCTCGCAAGGAACTTGCCATATATTCAATATCACGCTGAGCCTGACGACGGGAGATTTCAAATTCACGGGCAAGCCAGCTGCTATTCGGAAAACGTCCACCCCGAATCTGTTCGTCAAACCAGTGAATCCGATGCATGTTACTCATCTTCCCGCCCCCATCTCATCCATTCCTAATATATTCGATTATATCAAAAGACATGGCCCGTTCCGAAGAACAGGCCAGTTATGTTATACATGTGCCTTATCCACTCTGGATTGCACGGCTTTGGAGCATTTCTTGCATACTTTCAGACTTGTACCGTCTGTTTTTGTTTGCGTATACAACAATTTAATTCGGGTACTGCTACACACCGGGCATGTTCCCCGGCCCCTGGAAGGAAGACTCCACAAAACGCGTCCTCTTTTAGTTTTTGCCAATGGTTGTGAACCTCTTTTCGATATGGTTTGTGTGTTCACCGTTATTATATAGGGCATGGTACGACACAGAATGTCGCATCAGTATTAGAAGTATTTCAAAAAATAAAAATGTCCCCTCTTCGACCTGAAGAAAGGACAACATTTAGGAAGGATCTGTGCTCGACTGAGCTGCGGCCTGCAATAACGGTTGCAGGAGTCCTGGAAAGCGCGTTTCCAAATCATCGGATCGCAGGGTGAGAAAATGCTGTGTGCCCTGCACTCTGACCCGAATGACTCCAGCTTCTCGCAGGGTCCGAATGTGATGCGACATCGTTGACTTCACAACAGGTGCATGAAAATGACTGCACGGCTGCTCCCCGCTTCTCGCTGCTTCGGCAACAATCCCAAGACGGGTCGGGTCGCTTAATGCGTACAATACGGAGGAAAGTTCAATATCTGATACTTGTGGATGATGTAAAATCTTCATATTGTAGTCTCCTTTTTTCAGACTATCCATTGTATTTTAACACAGATCCATGATATATTTCTAATGTTCGACACCAATCGAACTTTAATGATTTCGTTATGTAACCCCTGCTGTTAGGCACGGGATTGACATCATACTACATTTTGCAAATGTTACACACCGTTTCTGAAATGTTGCGAAATACACATCACTCTAGGAGGTTTTTATGAACAACACCGCAACCGCATCATCAGGGGAACGGACCGGAATACAGGAAGGTTTAATTGTAAGCTTGCTTGGCTTCACCGTTGTACTCGTTGTGATGAATACAATGATGTTTAATCTGGCCCTGCCCAAAATTGCAGCCGAATTTATGCTTACATCCGTCGCTTCCTCATGGATTGTTACAGGGTATTCCATTGTATTTGCCATTTCTTCGATTACGTTCTCACGTCTATCGGATTTCATACCTATTCGTACATTATTCACGACCGGGCTTACGTTACTTGGTGCGGCATCCGTTCTCGGGTTCTTCAGTAATCATTTCATCATTTTGCTCATTGCACGTCTGATCCAGGCTGCGGGTGCTGCTTCGGTTCCGGGGCTTGCCATTGTGCTAATTACCCGGTACATTCCGAATGATCGCCGGGGTAAATCGATGGCTGTCATCATGTCCGCCAGTTCACTTGGTCTTGGACTCGGTCCCGTCATCGGCGGAAGTATTACTCAGTTTCTGGGATGGCATGATCTGTTTATCGTTACAGGATTAACGTTATTCTTGATTCCTGTATTTTTCAAACTGCTTCCTCGGGAAACACCGCAAAAAGGTTCATTTGACCTGCTGGGTGCCGTGCTTCTCGCCATCGGTACTACCGGTGTGCTGTTATTCCTGACTTCCCGTCAGTGGTTCACGCTTGTCATCGGTGCTGCGGCACTGCTTCTGTTCTGGCTCCGAATTCGGCGCGCGGCAGATCCGTTTGTTCAACCTGCTTTGTTTAAAGACAAAAAATATATGATGCTCAGCTCGCTGGGGATTGTATCGTACATTAATAACTTCTCAACGTTGTTCCTGTTACCTCAAATTTTGGCGCATCTATATGGACTGACACCTGCTCAATCGGGACTCGTCATCTTCCCGGGTGCAGTCGTGTCCATGCTGCTGTCCAACCGGATCGGCCGCATGATTGACCGACATGGCAATACGTTGCTACTGAAGTTTGCCCCATGGCTACTACTGGCAGCTGCCGGACTATTCGCCTTATTTGCAGACAATAACATCTACGCCATCATGGCCGTGTATGTCCTGCTCAGCGTAGGCTTCTCTTCCCTAACCACCAGCGTGTCCAATGAATTGTCTGGAAATCTGACTATGGATCAGGTGGGCGCAGGTATGGGGCTGTTCCAACTCAGTCAGTTCTTCAGCGGTGCTTTCAGTGTTGCTGTTACTGGCGTAGCATTAACGGCGATGCAAAACATGCCACTGTCCTCAGCGTACACCAATATTTTCTGGGGCATGACTGTGGTCGCACTGGCATCCGTTATTTTCTCTCAGGTGTATCTGAGAATGCAGTCACGGAAACAAGCTGCTGCTTAATATGAAGCAAGTCATAAAAAAGGCCCATAAAGCGATGTTCGCTTTATGGGCCTTTTTGCAAATTCCGTAAGGTTTCCTAGACTCCTAACTCGCAACCAGAATCTTTACCATGTTATGCGCTTCTTGTTCTATACCTATAATTTCTCCAATTTTACTCAACACTCGGTTCAACATGTGATAACGACTATCCATATCCAGGTACTGACTTTTCAATGTCATATTAGCGGCGAGATTCCATCGTTGCGCAGCATATTCGTATGCTTCCACCAGTTGATGAATATCCGGATTATATGGCATTCCCTCTCTTAGGAAGTGGCCATACAAATATCTGTTATTACTTATGCCAGCCAAGTCGCCATACATATTGTCCAGATATTCTTCGGTCAACACTGATGAATCTTGCATATGCTGACGTGTAGAGTCTATATATCTTTCAATTGCAGGCAGGCCTACATGCGGATTAACTAATTCATACCACTCAACCTGATTCACCAGTTGCCCGGATTTTCCATCCATTATTTCATGATTTTGATGAAGCATATCGTAGAATTCTCTCTCTTTTACCTGTTGGACGGCACTCCCAACATCTAATATAGCATAACGATAACGCGTTCCCTCACGAATCAACGATGTCTGACCTAGATCAAGAGCTTCAAATAACGTCTGTTCATCCATATTGCCTTTCAAATGATAAAAATCATCAATAAACTCAAACTGTCCATCTGTATAGTCGGACAATACAATACAATGCGACGAATGAAGTAATTGATACAGTGAATTATACTGCATATAAAATACATCAACCCATACAATAACTGCTTCTTTTTGCTGAAGCAACGTCATGATTTCCTTTATAACCTCGGCCCGATCATTTTTTCTGACGATATTCAAATCAATATGATGAATATGTTGAAACTCATTTTCAACCGACATATACGTGGGAACAAGCTTCGGGGTGCCCCTCTCCGGGTCTTCATGGTACATCATCCCGCATTGTTTCCACACTGCAAGAAAATTCGTAATTTGTTTATAGTTGAGAATGCTGCTTACACATAAGGTAAAGCAATCTTCACCTTCTTCATGTGCTTCTCTGGGCTGAATATTCATATACTCCACTCCTTCCCCAAGGTTAGTGCAAAGATATGCATGCATGGATTGTCCGGCAATAGGATCTTGTCAAATGAAATGGGTTCTTCGAGTGTAATCTTCTGAAACCAGATAATAGGCTGTTTGGATGTCAGTAAGGCCCCCTTTTGGGTACACACCCCACTACATTGAAACATCATTTCCTCATTATAATGTGGAACCGTCTCGGTCCAGTTGGTCAGGTCCAATGATGCTCTCCCCATCCGCTCTCCATTTCGTTCGAAATAAATGAATTCATGGTATGAACCATTATCTGCTGCACCCAGAATGTATAGTGTCGAATATAGATCGATAGGTACCGGAATGTGCTGGCTATCCAGTTCTATATTATTAAACGCCTGTCTGTGTAGAGGAAAATGAAACGGAACATCCTGCCATTGTACCTTCTCCTGATCAGGCAGTTCGTCTCCAGGGTACGAGGAACCAAAGGTCGTGAAATTACCAATTTGGTTTGCAGCAAGATAACTGAATCCATTGTTGTTATAGTGTTCTTCCAAATGTAGTGGACAATAGATGGTCATGTCATAAACCTCCTAGGATCGTTCTACTTATTTCAGGTGACCACTGACCCGATACCTTGACGCTGATTCTTGAATAACGTGTCATACACCTCATGTCGTCCAGCCAGCTCCAGATGAGTGCCCGTAGCAACGATCTCTCCCTGATCGAGCACAATAACTTGCTCGGCATCCTGAATAGCTGAATAACGGTGTGCGATTACAAGCACGGTCATATCTTCTGCGATCCCGCGGATCACCTCATTTATTTTCCGTTCCGAGTCATTATCCAGTGCAGATGTTGCTTCATCCAGAATCAGCATTCGGGGTCTTGTTAACAGCACCCTGGCAAGAGCCAAGCGTTGCTTCTGCCCTCCCGATAGCTTAATACTTGACTCACCCAGGATGGTATTATACTGGTCGGGCAACCCTTCAATGAAATCATCCAGTAAAGCCATACGACATACCTCTCGTACCTCTTCTTCTGTTGCCAGAGGCTGTACGAGTCTGAGATTATCCATGATGGACATACTGAACAAGGCATTCTCCTGCATAACGACCCCAATATGTTGATAAAGATATTCTGATCCCAAGTCACCAATGGGCTGTCCGTCAACAAGAATGGCCCCTTGCTGTGTTTCGTTCTGCCCCAGAATAAGTTTGATTAACGTGCTCTTCCCCGAACCACTTCTGCCTACGATAGCCGTATAATCACCGGGCTGGATGTTCAGATTAATCTCATGCAAGACATTACTTTGATTCTCCTGATAACGAAAGGAGACATCCCTGAATTCGAGATGCCCTTGGAACTCTGGCTGTAATGCGAGCTTTCTCTGTGGTGTAACCGGAAGTTCCAGCAATTCAACGATCCGTTCAATGGAAGGTGTCACATCATGGAGTTGAACATTGGAGGCATTAATCTCATTAATGTTGTTAATCATCTGTTGATAGTAGGTCAGAAAGACAAGCAATCCCCCGATCGTTAATTCCCCCTGAAAAATTAGCAAACCACCGATAAAATAAAGATTCATCTTATTAATAAAGTCATCCTGGAAGGTGTAATACAGCTCATTGGCGTAGGTGTACGCCAGATGCCGGAACTTGATTTTTCCAAATCTCTTCCAATATCCCACAAACTTAATGGATTCTTTGCGCTGCATATTCAGTGCCTTGATTTCCTTCCAGTGTCTGAAGCTGTTCGATATCCATGTCTCATATTCTCCGGTAGTCTGACGGAATTCGGAGACCAGCACTTTGGCCTTTTTGCCCAATCGGGAACTGATCACAAAGGAAATGGGAAGCATGATAAAACCCAGCAAAGCCATCTTCCAATTCAGCGACAACAGAATAACCGCATACGCCCCTACACTGATCCATTTGAATGTATAATCAATCAAATGCAAAAAGATAAAGTCTTTGACCAGTGTGACGTCTCCATCCAGCCTGTTCTTCAGATCTCCCGCACTATAGCGCTCATATAAAATCGGCTTCATGCGCACTAATCTTTTCCACATATTCAGTTGTAAATCCAACTTGGTCCGGCCTAATAACCGGTTACTGAACAGGGTTTGCAGCCCCAGAGCGGTTGTCTCCAAAGCAAATAAGCCCAGGTATCCGGCAAGGATATAGGGCAACATTCCAAGCTCCCGTCCAACCATGACATGATCAATGAGCAGCTTGTACAGATAAGGAATCATGAGGGCAATAGCGGTCAGGGCCAATTTCAGTGCACCCAGAATAAAGATTTGACGGTTCGCATTTTTGATAAACGGCTTAATCTGTTTAAACAGTGCATACCGGGAAGTTGACGGTGCCTTGGTCACGACATCAGTCCCTCCTTCCGGATGAAATCTTCTGCAAATAACTCACGGTAGTGCTCACTATTCTCCAGCAGATATCCATGTGTGCCTGTAGCTACAATGCGTCCCTCATGCACAACAGCAACCCGATCAGCATTCAGGATAGAGGATAAGCGATGGGCGATGACAATCGAAGCCCGATCCTTGCTCAATTGCTGCCAGGAACGCTGGACCGCTTGTTCAGCTTCATAGTCCAAAGCGGAAGTGGCTTCGTCGAATATAATCAATTTGGGTTGCTTTAGAAAAATTCGTGCAATAGACAGACGTTGCTTTTGTCCTCCAGAGAACTCCATTCCCCCTGCGCCAATAACGGTGTCCAGACCCTGAGGAAGCGAACGGATAAAGTCTCCAATAAAGGCCTGATCACATGCCTCCAACAAGTGGTCGTCATCCGCATGAGCGCTGCCAAGCATCAGGTTGTAACGAATGGTTTCGTTGAACAGTATGGCTTCCTGCTGCACGATCCCTACTCTCTTACGCAGTCGAGACAGAGCATAGTCATCTATATGCCTGCCGCCAATGCGAATCTGCCCTTCTTCCGGGGCATAGAAACCGAGCAGCATGTTCACAATCGTTGTTTTGCCCGAGCCACTTTTTCCTACAAGCGCAACGGATTCATGGGCACCGATCTCCAAGGTGAGACCGTTCAGCACATAGGGACCCTGTTCCTCATACCGAAACCTTACTTGCTCGAATGACGTCTCCCCATCTTCCATATCCACTTCCGAGTGACCACCGCTTCTTTCCGTCTCTTCATCCAGAAGTTCAAAGACTTTGCGTGACTGTACCGTCAGCTTGGGCAGATTCACAACCGCCTCGTAGATCATCATCATGGATTGATTATTCTTGGTCAGATACGACATAATGGCAACAAAGGCTCCTGCCGTAAGCTGTCCCTGAACAATAAGCACACCAGCAATGGCGTAGATAGACAGATCCGATAGCAAAAAAATAAATGCATTAGAGCGGGTCGACATCCATTTCATGACTTCTGTCTGATTGTCGAGACGAATCACATCTGCACTCTGTCCCGTAAACAGTGTAGTGACCCGTTTACCACTCCCCAACAAACGAATATCTCTCATGCCTTGAAGCATCTCCAGCATCCAGCTGACAAAATGCCCGTATTTCTCACGCAAAATCGTCTGCTGCTTGGTCATCTTACGATTAAAATACTGTGATACCCAGACCGAAACCGGAACTAACACCATCATGGCTAAGGCGATATACGGATTTAGATAAAACAAAAAAACAAACGATACCAGCAATTTCGTGAACGGAGCAGCCATCTGAAAAATGATTAACTCTATTAACTGCATGACAGAATCCGTGTCTCTTGTTAGACGTGTGACCAGATCACCGGTCTGGACTTTTTGAAAATAAGACGCTTTAAAATGAAGAATGCGATCAAATAAACTTTTTCGAATATCAAACAGAAATTTAACATTCAAATAAATCCAGATGGATTTAATGATCCAACTCAGAGCCCTTACACCTACATACAAAGCAATATAAGTCAAAATAACATAGCCGAAGAAATGAAGATTACGGTGATAGAACACTTCGTCGATCAAAATGGCAAAAATAAGCGGTCCAATCAGATCCACCACCACCATGATCAGCTCACAAAACAGCATGGTAATCAAGCTGATCCGGTAAGGTTTGGCGAATGTACGGATTCGTTTGCTCAGTGAAATATTCTCCATGCCATCCTCCTCTAGGATATCCAGCTCTCAAGTACGGTCTGGCTCTGGGACTGTACCTCCGTAACAATCGAGATCTCGGTTGTATGGGAGGACTTCATCCGCTCCCCCAGCTCTTCATTCCATACACCTTCGGCTGTAATACGAGTGGTAGCTGATGTGGGGTCTTGATTAACCTCAAGAATCTGCGCAGCATAACGTTTACCCTGTTCTTCTGTGTACCAGATCAAGGAGTCGCCTTTCTTAAATCCCGAATCAGGCTTTTCTGTAAATTCAGCTATAATGTGTACTTTGGTGTTCTCCCCTTGCAGAGATTCAGCCACTGCACTTGCACTGGCGGTCTCACTGCGCAGATAGGAGGTCGTATGGAATTGCATGGCTAGTGTCACTAATGCGGTTACGGTTAATCCAATAATAACAAGTGCCGCCACGGGTAATTGAATAGAAAGCCTGAACCAGATCTGTCCTATTCGTCTAGTCCGGCTCATGTTCCGAATCTCCTTCAATGAGACTGACCAGATAATCCCTGAAATCGGCAATCGTATCGGTTTGCACAAAGGTCAATCGGTCGTCGTCTATTTCAATGTCGAATTCTTTCTCCATCTCAACCACAATTTTAATGTAATCGAGCGAATTCGTCCCCAGTTCGCCCCAGGCTTGATCCATCTGAGTATCCGTTCCACACGCCATAACCTTGTCGATGACCTGTATTATTCGGGTCTCCAATGTCATGATTTCACTCATTCAGATCCTCCCCATCATGTGAGATTTAGCCAACTCATCGTAATACTCCCGTTCAAGCAAGCTTATATTCCTGTATATCTCCGGGAGTTTATGAAACGATGTTGGTTTATATGAAGAAGTAAGCACGTACTTGGCCAGAACTGCGCGAATATCACTCCACTCCATGACAATACGCTCACGAATATGTGTCAATCTGGAATCCGCACCCGTTAGATTGGCACAACGATACACCTCTGCCTTTTTGGCACTAATCAATTTATGAAGCGAAATGACCCAATCCTCAGCCATTGAAGACACCAGTTGTTGATCATGAACAACGGCCTCGAACTGCGGCACACTCTCCACCAGCCTTGCCAAACTGCTCTCCACCCGCTCCTGTTGCTCTTCCATGTGACTCACATAGATCTGCCAGTATGCCTCCAACTGCTCCTGACTGGAATCTCTTCGATGTATCACCGGATTATGCTTGTTGTAGAACGTATAGAAGGTGTTTACTTCCATATTAAAATGATCGATATAACCATGATAACTGTCCATCAGATCCTGGTAACTGACGGTTCGTTCTTCATATGACAAGTTATCATGATGCTTATGCTCCATCACGGTAAACGTCTGGTTGATCGGATCAACACCGTATACAAGCCAGGTATGTGGAATATGCTTTTTGAGATAGGTATCATTGCGTATGGATGTGTAATAGACGTCAACCCAGACAATAACCGGTCTGGCATTCAGTACAGCTCGACTGACATCCTGTATAATGTCCTCGCTGATTTTCACCATTTCATAGCCAATGCCCAGATCGTCCAGAATGTCCGTATCTTTGCGGCAGGAGAAGAAACCATTCACAAGAAATTGCTCATTGTCAGACCATAGATACTCGTCCACATGATGGATGAAGAACGGATGTATGCTTTTTTTCTGCTGCAATACAATCGGGAATAAAGAGTTATAGAAACATAATTTGAAGAAGACATCGTTAAAAGGATGGTATCCATCGGAATGGGCTCCCCATGAATGCTCCATGCCTATAGATGATGATAACGTCTTGTTAACCTGTACAACGTCAGATGCCTGCCCGTTATTTTCACTTTCATCTGAATCTGCAAGCCCGGGATTATCTTTCAGAACCGTTGCAAGCATCCTTATGGTCGGATTGTCATACAAAATGGAAGGCAGTACCCGAATACCGAGATTCTCCAGTTCGACCTCCATTCGAATCACAAGCAGGGAGTGCCCTCCAAGCTGAAAGAAGTCGTCGTCGATACCGATCCGTTCCATTTCCAGTAATGTACACCAGACATGTACCAGTTGGTGCTCCAGCTCACTCTCAGGCGGTGCATAGTTCATTCCAAAATGTAAAGACTGCTTCTGGTTCAATAACTCTCGTGTATCTATCTTCCCGTGGATCGTCCGCGGCATATGTGATATTTGAATGTATTTTGAAGGCAGCATATATTCGGGCAACAATGACATCAGATATTGGCGAACATCCATGACATACAGCTCCGTATCTGCCACGATATAAGCGGTTAGCACCTTTTCACCTTCGACTCCGATCGTCAGTACAACACATTCGCCAATCGGACCGTAACGGTTCAGATGTCGCTCAACTTCTGCCAATTCAATCCGATGACCTCTGATTTTAACCTGCTTGTCCATCCTTCCCAGAAACAACACGCGGCCTTCCGCTGTCCACATCCCCGTATCGCCTGTGCGGAACATCCGCTCTCCTTCAACAAACGGTGACTCGGCAAACTTCTGATCCGTCAATTCCGGCAATCCTACATATCCTCGGGATACCCCTTTGCCTGAAATACATATTTCTCCGGGTACGCCCACGGGTAACATTCGTCCATGCCAATCTCCAATATGTACGAAATAACCCTGAATGGGGCGACCTACCGGAATCGGATCAACAGTCTCTGATGACAGCTTCTCATAGAGCGCACATACCGTCGTCTCCGTGGGACCATACGTATTGTATACATTGGTATAGGTGAGCAGATGTCCAATGTCCGCCATCTTCAACACATCCCCACCGCTGATAAAGGTGCGAACACTCGCAAGATTGGGCATCCGGTTAAGCTCCCTCAGAATATGAGGTGTAGTACTGACAAGGGTGACCTTGTGTCGGTCCAGTAACTGCACCAGTCCGTGAATATCTAACAGTTGTTCCCGCTGAACCACAACAAGTGTTGCCCCCGCAGTTAATGCAGGAAACACTTCCTCCATATAAGTATCAAAGGTACTGGCGGCTTGTTGAAGCACCTTGTCTGTTGAATTTAGTTGAAACTCGGCTTGAAAAGCGTTCACGTATGCACTCAGATTTCGTTGCTCTACTCCGACCCCTTTGGGCTGACCCGTTGATCCGGAGGTGTATAGAATGTATGCTAGACCACTCATATCAGGTAAGGTACTTAAACCACTTCCATCTTCTGCTCCCCATGGGGCATCATCCAGCTTAATCATTTCTATGCCTGAGCCTGAGGGCATAGCCAATGTCATCTCCTCTAGAGCCTGTTGTACCTCCGTTTCCAACTTTCCCGTCAGGAAAATACGTGCATCCGATTCCATTAAAATATGACGTATACGCTCCAGGGGATATTCAGGATGAAGAGGAATATAGGTTCCGCCTGCCTTGAACACTGCCAGGATCGTAATGATTAATTCCACGGAACCTGCCATCATGACAAGCACTGGACTTTCGGCAGTCACTCCAGAGGCAAGCAAGAGACGGGCCAGTTGATTGGATTGCTCCTCCAGGGACTGATACGAAATTTGGCGATCTCCCTCTATAACCGCAGTCTGGTTGGGTATTCTGTTCACTTGTTCAAGAAATAAAGTACAGACAGAACGTTCCTCTGGCAGGGAAGAACGTGGACTTTTGTTCCAGCTTTCCATGATTTCATTCTCCTCTTCCGAAGAAAGGAGCCAACTTATGGATAAGGGTTGGTCTGGTAAGGCTGTTGTCTGTTCCAGCAATCGTATGTAGTGGGAACATAAACGCTCGGGTTGACTGGGTTCAAGAGGTATTGCACCATAACGGAGGGTCATGTGAAGTCGTTGGTCTACGCGATCAAACTCCAGTGAACAATGGGTTCCTTCATCCAGAACAGGCTCCTCATGAATTCCTTTCATATACAAAACCGTCTTCAACTCGCACTCCTCGGGAAGTCGTCCCAGCTTCTCTGCCATCTTATCGTAAGGAAAATGCCAGTACGTTCGGGCCGACATGACTTCAGCCTTGGTATCCAATACCAGTTGTCTGAACGATGCTGCCTCGTCTACTTTTCCACGAATCGCAAGCAAGTGAGAACTGCGAAAATCCTCGACTTGTTCTGGAGTTAGAGGCATACCCAACAACACATTCTGGTGTCCGTAATAACGATACAACAGATGTTGAAATCCCGATAAAAGCAATATATACAACGCCAGATTCGATCCCCCGCTCATGCGGATCAATCTTGCGGACAGTTCATCTGGAAAGGAAAAGGAAAGAACCTGTACGTTTGGTTCCCCAGTCTGGATCGAAGGTTGTAGAATTCCGTCAAACAAAGTTCCTATATGAATATCGCCATCTAGTTGTTCCTGCCAGTACGTTCGTTCTTCCTTAAATTTATCACTCGACATCATAACATTGAGTAGATGGATATCCATGATCTCACCCCGAATACATAGTAAACCGGCACAACAAGTGTTGATCTCACCTGTCATGCCGGTTGATTGGTGTACACGTACTTGTTATGCCGTAGGAACTTTATCGTCACTCCACAAATAATACTGTCCCGTCTCGTCCAGGATCTGGTGGAACCAGTCATCCCGCTCTTCCTGCTCTACTTGTTTGGTTTCGAATATGGTACCCAGCCATTCCAGAGACAATTTCATCTGCTCCGTAGTCGGTGCCCGATCCGCTGCCTCAAGTTCTTCTTGAAGCTGCTGGATTCGTTTATAAGGCTCAACGACTCCTTTTTGATATTGCTCCTGATCCCAATTCCGGTTCGGTGTGGCTACCGCCGCGGCCATACATTTGGTCACTACCGTTGGTCTCGGTCTGGATACAACAGCCTGATCCAGCAACTCCTTCAATGCTTTGCGGTCCTCTTTCTGTCCATAGGCAAAAGACTTCATGCCCAGCTTGTCCAGCTCCACCAGTCCGCTCAGGACATTCTTTGGTCCAAGTTCAATCGTCAGCGTGACACCATGCTTTTTGAGATATTGCATCGTCTGTGTCCACTTCACCGGCTGGGATAATTGCCTTTGGAGCAGTCCCTTAATTCGCTCAGCTTCGGTATACGGAGTAGCGGTCACATTAGATACGACGGGCCACTTGAATGGGTGGAAACGATAATTGGCAAGTTCTACCGCAAGCTGTTCACCGGCCGGCTCCATCAAACGGCTATGAAACGGCGCACTCATCATCAACGGGGTCGTCTGGGCATCTTGATCCAGCAAGAGGGATTCAACTTGTTCAATCGAATCCTGATGACCGGATATGGCATACTGACCTGAAGCATTGTAACAGGAGATCGCAGACCAGGCCGTATCGGTTGACACTTGCTCACAGGCTCTGCGGATCATACCCTCATCTGCACCATCAATGATGGTCATTCCCCCATCTGCTTCATCTGCGATGAGTTCGGTCAATTCGCCACGCCGCTTGGTGATCCGCACAGCATCACCAAATGTCATGGCACCGGAGCATGTTAGTGCTGCATATTCACCCAGGCTGTGACCCGCGCAGAACTGCGGGTTGATCCCGATCTCCTCCATGTAGACACGATAGGCAACAACACTTGCTGTCAGCAATGCCGGCTGCATATTGGAAGGTTTGTTCAGATCAAACAGGCTGCCTTCAAAACTCATTTTGGCCAGATCAAAGCCCAGAATATGATTAGCTTCTTCATACGTTTGTCTTGCAATCTCGTACTGATCATAGAAGTTTTTCATCATACCTATATATTGGGAACCTTGCCCTGGAAACAGAAATGCTATTTTTTCCATTGATTGAACACCTCGCCTCTTAGATTGGGTTTACGCGATAACTTCCATGGACACATACGCAGGCTGATCCTGAATCATGCTTAGATCACTCTCAAACAAATAAAAATCTCCGTTGTGCTCAATCTCACGGAATCCAGCAAATTTGTAAGTGATCATCATCGTACGATTGCGATCTGTTGATACAAACTCGGCCTGCAAACGGACGTTCGCTTCCTTAGCCATACGCATCACATGATGCAGCAGCAACGTACCTGCTCCTCTAGACATAACGCGACAGGAGACCAGTAGTAGTTTAAGCGTCCAAACTTCGTCATTTAATTCGAGCAGAGCCAGTCCGATTTTTCCATATGTGCCGTACTTGTCCTCCAATCCTGCAATCAGCAGTTTGTGACGTGGAGAGTACCGGAATTGATCGAGTTCCTCGTAAGAGTAGGTATAACCTGTGGCATTCAGTTGATGTGTTCTCACCGTCAGTTCCTCTGCACGCTGTAGATCCCCTTCCTTCACCTCGGAGATCGTGAAGATCATGCCAAGAGAGGCCAGGAATTCATCTTGAGTACCTTCAAATTCCTCCTCCTTCTCATTGCGAGCAATATCATTCATGTACATCTTTCTGCGTAAGGCAGAATCCTCGGTAATGAAACGTGGGTTCATCTCATCCATATCCGTTAATTCAAGGTAGGCCAGCGCATCGATACAGAGCACGTCGGGGTGAGTGAATAATACTTCCTCACGTTCGAAAGGCTGATCATCGATAAAGGCAATCGTGTCCATTCCGATATTGATGGACTCCACAATCGTTTTTACCGATCGGGATTTGGCATTCCAATTGATTTGTGGATAGATGAAATATTCACGCAAGCCGAATTCTTCCAATTTGGCCATTGCCAGTTCATGATCGTTACGGCTGGCAACCGATTGCAGAATGCCCCGTTCATCCAGTGTACGGATGACTTCTACAATATTTTCTTTCAGCGTGACCTCTTCATCCTCCAGCAAAATTCCGTTCCAAATGGTATGGTCCAAATCCCAGATCACACATTTAATTTTTTTCATGACAAAACAGCCTCCTCTTGTACGGATTCATGGGTACTCGCAGCGTATGAAGCAATAACCATCTCATGCATTTGTGTGGTGCCCTCAATAATCTCATTCACGCGGGCATCCCGATAGAAGCGCTCCACTGGATACTCCGCACTACAGCCCTTGGCTCCATGAATCTGTACCGCACGGTGCGCTACCTTGTTGACCATATCAGCCGCATAATATTTAGCCGTCCAGGTCTCCATAATGGAATCCGGGTCCATTACTTCTTTCAGATAACCGGATTGATAACATAAGAGCCTCGCTGCTCTCACATCCACAATGATTTCTGTCAGCATTTTCTGAATTAACTGATTTTCCTGCAAAAGAGTTCCGAACTGACGGCGGCTGCCTGCATAACTCAGTGAAGCATCCAGACAGGCTTGTCCCAGTCCAATACAGCCCCAAGCTACGGTGTAGCGACCATAATCCAAACAATGCAAGGCTACCATGGAAACACCGATACCTGGGCTCCCTACCATACGATCCGGGCCAACATAACAATGCTCCAGATGCAGTTCCGCGAGCATCGAGCCTTTAACCCCCAGCATTCCGTTGATCGGCTGCGTCTTCAATCCCGAATTATTCCGTTCCACCAAGAATGCGGTTGGTTTATCATTCACTTGGGCAAAGATGAGAAACAGGTCAGCAAGCTGACCCATCGTGATCCACTTTTTCTTCCCGTTCAGCTGATACCCATCTCCATCCAATTCGGCAATAGTCTCGATGCTTTTGGCATCACTGCCCACTCCCGGTTCGCTCAGTCCAAAGGCTCCAATGACTTCACCCGAGGCCAGTCGTGGCAACCAATAGGACCGCATATCTTCGGAACCAAACTTCTGAATGGCTATGGCTACCATACCGTGAACAGTAAGCAGACTCCGGACGGATGAACATCCTCTTCCGATCTCCTCATTCAGCACCCCAACCGATATCGGATCAAGCCCCATGCCTCCATACTCCCTAGGAATCATGGAACCCAGATAACCGGAGGATTTCAGCGAATCGATAACCTCTGGATGAAGCCGTTCCTCTCTATCGTGCAAGCCTGCGTATGGGACGATATATTGATTGGTAAATGATGCAGCATCCTGCTTGCATTGGAGCTGCTGTTCGCTCAATTCCATTTTCAACACGTTAACCTCCTTAGAATGGGACTGGATGAATGCAAACGGTACACTGGACTGTGGACCGAATCAGCTTCCTAAGAACTGACCATCTTGCTCTCAATAAGCTCAACGATGGCGTTAATGGACTTGAAGTTCTGCAAATCCAGATCTTTATTGTCGACACGAATGGAGAATTCCTTCTCCAGAAACATAACTAGTTGCATCGCAAACAACGAATTCACAAAACCAAGGGCAAAGATATCCTCGTCGTCCTGAAGCTCGTGCTTTTTGAAAAAACGACCCAGAAACTTGCGAACTCTACCTTTAACTTCTTCCATGTGTATTACTCCCTTTCCCTCATTAAAATGGTGTTTTGAATACGCAATAAAGCTTTTCATGCCATGAACGATTCATGCAGTTGATTAGTAACTATAGAAACCTTCCCCCGACTTTCTTCCAGTCTGTCCGGCGTGCACCATCTTTCTCAGTAAAGGACAGCAACGGAATTTCGGGTCCTGATAGCTCTCATACAGCACATCGAGCGAATCCACAACAGTATCCAAGCCGATTAAATCTGCTGTCTCCAGCGGTCCCATCGTGTGTCCATAACATTTCACAAAAATATCATCCACCTCACGTGCTGTAGCCACCTGATCCTGTAGAACAAAAGCAGCTTCATTCATAAACAGATGGGAAATCCGGTTCGAGACAAATCCGGGAAAGTCGTTAACCAGAATCGTCTCTTTACCGATGGATGACAATAGTTCAGTTACTTCTTCAATGGTACGATCCGAGGTGTGCATACCCTTGATCACTTCAACTGCTGATTTCAGGGGAACCGGATTCATAAAATGAGTACCAATGACCCGATCAGGCCGCTTGGTTAGTGCTGCAATTTTGGTAATGGAGATACACGAAGTGTTCACCAGAAATATGCATGCCTCATGACAGATCGGATCGATCAGGCTGTACACTTCCTTTTTGATGTCCCACTGTTCATTCACATTTTCAACGATAATATCAGCTTCACGAAGCATCTCCAGTTCCGTCGTCATATGGATGCGCTCCATGATGATCTCCGGGTCTTCCAGTCCCTCTACTTTCTTGAATAACCTCAGCATCCGGATATTGTTATAGATCTCTTCTCCAGCGCTCTCCAGCACTTCATCCTTGATATCCACCAAGACAACCTCATGACCTGTCTGTGCAAAACTCTGGGCTACACCGCGGCCCATCACGCCTGCTCCAATTACCCCGATCTTCTTCATTGTCCCTGTTCCTCCTGTTTGTGGGGGAGAGGCTATGCTCTCCCTGATCAGAAATTAAAATCAAGATCTTCTGAGGCCGTATCGTAAGAAACCAGCATATGCTTGCTGCTTTCCAGTTCAATCTCGCCGAGTTTTTGTTCCGGATGAAGCAATAACTGTTGCAGCAGCTCTACATAATCGTTAAGCATTTTCTCCGCCGTTTCCCGCTTGAAGAGCTTGGTACGATACTCCAGATTAAATCGCAGCTTGTCATGCTTCTCGATGATTTCGAGATACACGTCATAACGACTTTCCGCAGCTCCAAACTCATATGGAGTCGTAGTGAATTTGCCCACAGTAACGTCCACTGTACCTACATTCTGAAGGGCAAACATCGCATCGAATAAAGGATTACGGTGTCTGTCTCTGTTCAAGTTAAGCTTCCGCACCAGGTCTTCAAACTGAAATTGTTGATTCTCATAAGACCTCAAGGCGCCTTCCCTAACTTCAGCCAGCAGCTCCAGGAACGTTTTCCCGGATTGTGGCTTGGTACGAATCGTGATGATGTTAATAAAAACACCAACGACATCCTCCAGATCGGCGTGAGATCTGCCCGCAATGGGAGAGCCCACAACGATATCCTCCTGATCTGCATATTTGGCCAGTAAAACGTTATATGCTGCAAGCAGCAGCATAAACAAGGTTGTTCCTGTCTTCGCAGCCATACGTTCCAGATCCATAGTCAAGGTTTCATTGCCGATAAACACGACCTGATCTCCTTCGAATTCATTAGCCAAAGGACGAGGATAATCGGTAGGCAATTTGAGCTGTGGAATGGAATCCTGATACAGGTTCAACCAATACTCTTCCTGTTTGAGCAGAGCACCAGAGGAGAGCAAGGCATTATGCCACACGGCATAATCTTTGTACTGAATGGTGAGTGGTTGCAGTTCACGCCCTTCGTACAGATCAATGATTTCCTGCATAATGATGTCCATGGACATGCCATCTGTGATGATATGATGCATATCAAAAAATACGGCGTGTACACGATCTGCAAGCTTAACCACTTCAAAACGGAATAATGGTGCCTGATCCAACTCAAAAGGTTTCACAAAACCAAGGAGCTTCTCGGTCAGTTGTTCCCGGGTACACTCTGAATAACCCACGTTGAAGTCGACCTGATCCCATAACTTCTGATAAGGAATACCGTCCAGAATCTCAAACGAAGTCCGGAAGGATTCATGACGTTGAATCAGCTTGCGAATGATCTGTTCAAATGCCCCATGCTCAAAGTCCCCTTCCATGATGGAGGCTCTTGGTATGTTTGCATTGGTGTTTTGACCCTCCAGTCGGTCCAGAACGACGAATCTCTTCTGTGCAGAAGAGACTGGGTAATACGGTTGGTTCTCCACGCGAGTCAGAGCAGGCAGTGCTCCCACAGAATCTTCACCTATGGAAAGACCGTAAGACTCCTCCAGATAGGCAGCCGATTCCGCAATGGTTGGATACATCAGGATCTCTGCTGTATTCACGAGAATCGACAACTCTTTTGTGAGACCATTGGCGATCTTGAGACCCAGAATGGAGTCTCCACCCAACTCATAGAAATCATCATAAATACTGAGTTCATTGACCCCAAGCGATTTACTCCATAGTCGGCCTAAGGCGCTCTCAATGACGGAATAAACTTCGTCCATCCTGCCCAGCAACTTCATCTCGCCTGATGATTCATGTGAACGACTTGAATCTCCCTTACGTCCTGTCTCAATGGCCTCGCTAATATCGGAAGAAAACAGCATGAGCGGCATATCATCAGAGACATGCTGATAAATCCCTTCCCGGTTGAGTTCCCCGATCAGAACCTGGGTTATATCCTTGCGCATGGCTTCTTGCAGCCCTTGGATGCCTCGGGCTGTTGTGATCGCCTTGAATCCTCCATCTGAATTGGCATGAAAATCCCGGGCCATGCCGGTCTCTTTCCATGCTGTCCAATTCACCGCAAGGGTGGACAAACCTGCTTGCCTGCGATGAGCTGCGAACGAATCCATATAGGCATTGGCAGCGGTATAGTCCCCTTGTCCAGGTTCACTAAAGAACGTGGTAGCTGTGGAGAACATGACAAAGAAGTCCGGTTGATCCGCCCGTGTCAGCTGATCCAGACTCCATGTTCCCAGCACTTTAGGCCGCATCACGCGTTCAAAGGCTTCACGGTCTTTATTCATCAGGAAACCTTCGCCAGCCACACCAGCGCCGTGGATAATACCAGACACCAGACCATGTTGCTGTCTGATTTTGCTGAGCACCGAAGCAAGCTGAATGGGGTCAGCAATATCTACGCTGTATAGATGTACTTCTGTGCCCTGAGCTTCCATCTCTTTGATCCGTTGAATCTGAGCGGTTAACTTCGTTTCCTCACCTGAGGACAGCACCTCTTCCCATGTTGCCCGTTCTGGAAACGGTGAGCGGTTCATCAATACAAGTTTGATTTTCTCCGGCGCTAAAGATAGTGCACTCGCCGTCTCCATTCCAATTCCGCCTGTCCCTCCAGTAATGAGATACACACCGCCTTCACGCATGTGTATCGGTCGTTCCGGCAGCAAGGACATCGGGATTTCGCCCAACTCCTGAACATATCGCCGCCCCTTCCGGTACGCAGCAAGATATAACGTGTCCGGGTCGCGAATTTCCTGTAGCCATTGCTCCATCGGTGTCTCGGCATCAATATCAATGCTTCGGCAACGGAATTGATTCATCTCATGACAGATGGTCTTGCCAAGCCCAACCATGGGTGCGTGTTCTGGACGAATGTACAGCTCACTGCCCGTAACGCTTTGTGTACAAGATGTCACCAGTACCAAGTCGACCGGGCGTTTGAAATGAACCCTGGACATCGCTTTGGACAAATAAAACAGACTGTACACGCCACGATCAAGCGATTCTTCCAATTCCCCTACAGTACCTTCATCCGCATCCTGATCCAGTGCAAAGAAATGAAGAAGCTGCGAGATTTTATAAGGCTCTACCGCTCGGATTAACCGTTCATAATCTTCTTCACATGATCGAATGGTAAATTCGGCATTGGCTTGATTGGTGTAGGACTCTCCGCGGTAAACCTTGATCACAAGCCGGCCTTCCGCTTCCAGTTTCCCAGCTACGGATGAGGCTGTGCCATTTCTATCCATTAACATTACAACCGGTTCTGTACTGCCACCCTGTTGACCAATCGATATTCGATTCATTTCTTTCCACATAGCGGCATAGTGCAGAGGAGCCGGGACCTCTTCTATCGAGACCTCACGCAGCTGTGGACGTTCGGGAATGTTAATCCAGCAGCGCTTCCGTTCCAGCGGATACGCGGGCAAGCTGACTTTACGAGGGTGTTCACCTGCGTACAGTTCTTCCCAGTCCGCATCTGCTCCCTGTACATACAGATGGGCGATCTGCTTTAACAAATACTCCGACTCGCGTCCATCCTGTACAAAGCTCTGGATCGCTGAACGCATTAATTGGCTCAGACCCATTTTTTCCGATTCGGTCATTTCACCAGCAGCCTTATCCTTCTTGCTCTTGGGAACAGTCCGATGTTCACCGAACTCTACACCTAGTTGTGCAATGGATTGAAACGGTTTGTTCTCCAACTGTCTAAGCGTGTTCAGAAGCCCTTCCGTATCCCGCCCCATAAGTGACAACCGGAACGGGTAATGCCCTCGTCCCGTGCTTGCTGTACTGCAAATATCTGCGAGTGCATATTGCTCGTTCCGTTCAAGCAGGCGAACATAGTCGGCAACCAGCCGCTGAAGTGCCTCTTCGGATCGGGCAGACAATACCAGCAAATGAGGACGTGCTGTTACTGGTGCAGATACGGGTATTGTCACCGGGGGTTCTTCCAGAATGACATGGCAATTCGTACCACTAATACCGAACGCACTGACACCACAGCGACGCGGTCCGTCCTTCACTTTCCACGGTCGTAATCGTGTATTCACATATACAGGCGATGCATGAAAATCAATATTCCGGTTCGGACGATTGAAATGAAGATTCGGCGGAATCACACCATGTCTGACAGCCAGTGCAGCTTTGATCAGACTGATCATGCCTGCTGCCTCAGAGGTATGACCCAGATTGGTTTTAATGGAACCGACCGCGCAGAATTGGCGTCTGTCCGTGAATTGTCGGAACGCATTTTGGATGCCTTTGATTTCAATCGGGTCACCCAGTGCGGTTCCCGTGCCATGCGTTTCCATGTAAGTAATGGTCTCGGGATGAATACCCGCCTGTTTCCAGGCCTTGGTGATGACTTCCTGTTGAGCCGCTGGATTGGGAGCCGTAATACCGGCTGAACTGCCATCCTGATTCATCGCAGTGCCTTTGAGAACGGCGTATACCTGATCCCCATCCCTCAAGGCATGATCCAGCCTTTTTAGCATCACTACCCCGATGCCCTCACCAAGTCCAGCACCATCGGAATCATCATCGAATGCCCGGGTCTTTCCATCACCGGACTCCAGTCCCTGGAGCATGTTTTCATTCTTTTTGGTGATCGGCATGGTTGAGATTTTGATTCCACCGACTGCGGCCATGCTACACTCTCCACTTAACAGGGCACGCGAAGCAATGTGCACCGCTGTGAGAGACGAAGAACAGGCCGTATCTACCAACATGCTTGGCCCTTTCAAATTCAACAAATACGATATGCGGGCCGGAATGATCGATGGTGTGTTACCCACCACAGCATCCGGCAGAGCACCCAAATCCGTCTCATATATGAATCGTGAATACATATCGACTGTGTTGGTTGAATAACCCAAATAGACACCGGTATCTGACCCGGCCAATTTCCCGCCGCCATAACCCGAATCTTCAATGGCCCTCCACACCGTCTCCAGGAAGAGACGTTGATTCGGATCTGTCAGACTGGCTTCCTTAGGTGATAATTTGAAAAATGAATAATCGAATAAGTCAATGTCTTCAATAAAAGCTCCCGCTTTGGAATCCAGTTCCGGGAGATCCAGCCTTGTATTTTGCAAATACCAGTCCAGATCCTGTTGTCTTCGTTCCGGGAGAGGACGGATATGATCTACCTTGCCTTGAATATGCTCCCAGAATTCGGATACATCAGTTGTGGAAGCTACATTCAGAGCCATCCCTACGATGGCTAAATCTCCTGACAAAGGTCCAGGCACAGTTTGTCCTGGACGCTGCTGATCTTGGGAACCTGCCTCTGCTTGCTCCGCAACATGCGTGGATTCCTGTTTTTCGCTGGTCGCATATGCATCATCTATATCACTCAATACAGGATTAGCGTCTTCTTCCGATTCACCATGTTCTTTGAAAATATATTCAGCCAGCTTATGGATCGTAGAAAATTCAAACAAGTCCGTCACGGCAAGAACACCAGAGTACCTCTTGGAGAGCCCCGCGTGAATTTTCAGCAGCAGAATGGAATCCGCACCCAACTCAAAGAAATTCTCATAGATATCGATTTCATCAAATCCAAGAACTTCTTTGCATACGCTGGCGACATGGCGTTCGGTAGCCGTATATCCGCCCCCGCTCTTGCCTGATAATTTCACTTCACCATTTGAAGTGCTGCCAGCCTTCTTGGTCGACCTCGTTTTGGAAGCAGCGCTTTGCAGATATTCGGCCACTTTGCCGCTGAGTTCTGTTGACAACCGAACCTGCATTTTATCCAGCAAGCGAACGCCGCCTCCACTGAAGTTCAGTTGCCCGATCAGCACCCTGCGGATCGAAGAGTTCATCGCCTGTGCCAAACCCTGTATCGCCTGTGCCGTAAGGACCGTTTTGAAGATGGTGTCTGCGGTAAAACCGGCATCCACCGACATGCCCGTCTCTTTCCATGTGGTCCAATTCACGGTGAGCGTGCGTTTTCCTCTTAAGGTACGTTCATCAGCAAAGGCATCCAGGTAGGCATTGGCTGCCACATAGTCTGCTTGCGTTACACCACTGAACATCGTGGCTACAGAAGAGTACATTACAAAGAAATCCAGATCATCACTGCGGGTCAGTTCATCCAGATTCCAGGTACCATATATTTTGGATGCCAGCACTTCGCTGAATCGTTCTTCACTCCGATCCAACAGAAGCTGATCTCCTCCGACACCCGCCCCATGAATAATTCCATGAATGGCCCCATAACGTGTACGCATATCCCAAATCACCATATCCATGGCTTCCCAGTCAGCTACATCCGCACTGTACCAAGACACTTCTGAACCTTTAGCCTCCAGCTCCGTAACGGCTGTAATGAATCGCCGAAGCTTGGCTTGACCGGGCTGGTTCATCAAGTTCTCCCAATGTATACGATCCGGTATCGGGGTCCGATTGATCAGAGCCAGGCGCACAGGTGCTTTGGAAGCCAGGAAACGCGCAGTTTCCAGACCAATACCACCGCCACCCCCAGTAATCAGATATACGCCCTGATGGCGTACAGATAATGGGGCATCCTCAGCAACCTGCACACGCGTAAATTCTTCAACATAACGTTGTCCACCACGGTACGCGACCAGATAATCCCCCTGACCTTCTGTCTCCAGCGCTTCCTCCACCCAGTCATCTGTGGCGGTGTCTGCATCTACGTCTATGGAGCGGAAAGAGATGGATGGATGCTCACGGCTCAATACCTTGCTTAGACTAAGGAATGGCGCATGTTCCGGCCGCTGAGCGGATTCGTCTCCCGTAATATTGTGGGCGTTCAATGCAATCAGTGTAATACCAGCAATCTCGGCAAAATCACTTCTCATCAGAGCACGCACTAAATAATACACACTGTACACACCTTGGCGCTGGCTGTTCTGCAATTCATTCAGACTGTGAATACCCGATTGCGGGGTATCCAAAGAACAGCCAACATGAATGATGTGATCCACCGACTTGTCCCGAAGGCTTGCGAAGAGACGGTCGTAATCCGCTTCCTCGTCACCAAGCGTATACCGATTGTCGCTCACATGTGCATAAGCAGAGCCCACTACAGCCCGGATTATATTCACGCCCGTGCGCTCAAGCACACGAGCTACAGAATCATCTGCACCAGGCTTGCCTGCAATCAGCAATACCGTTCCCGGTAAAACGGAGATCCCGCTGCCCGAACGTTTCCGTTCAGCAACTCTCCATTGCATCGTATAATGAAAATATTCTGTCTGTTGAACAGGCACTGCTGCACCTCTATCGATACGACTCGAAACCAGATCCTCGGGCAGATCAATCCAGCAGCGATGGGATTCAAAAGGATACACGGGCAGGCTGACCCGACGCACACCGGTACCTTTGTACAGTTCCACCCAGTCTACGTCTGCCCCTTGTACGTATAACGAACCAAGTTCGGACACGCCAGCCTCATCAGTCCACTCGGAGAGGGTAACCTCTTGCGTAAGCTCCTGTACCCGTCGATCAAGCTTCTTCCGTGACGCTTCCGTCATATCACTTGGCTCAAGCTGTGATTTACTGGCAGGAACGATTTTGTGCTCCCCGAAGCTAAACCAAGACTCAGGCTCATTCCACGTTTCCGCCAAGGATAGGACTTGCAGTTTCAGTCCCAGATCCGCGAGACTCTCTGCTAATACAGCCAATCGGAAGTTGTAGTGTCCTCTGCCGACACTCGCGGTATAACACAGATCCTGCAGATGACATGCAGGCGGTTTTTCCTGCATTAATCGGCTATATGTGGCGACCAGTTCCCGCAGAGCTGGCTCAGACTTGGCGGACAACACAACCAGACCTTCCTTCGCATAAGAAGAGTCAACATCTGTAGCAACCGGGGCTTCTTCCAGCACCAGATGACAGTTCGTTCCGCTAAAACCGAAACTGCTTACTGCACAGCGCATCGGAGATCCTTTTGCTTCCCATTTACGAAGTCTTGTGTTTACATACACGGGTGATGTCTTGAAGTCGATCTGTGCATTGGGTCTGTCAAAATGAAGAGATGGCGGGATTTCACGGTTTTTGATAACCAGTGCCGCCTTGATTAGACTGACCAGACCTGCCGCTTCATAGGGGTGACCCATATTCGATTTCACGGTACCGATCGGACAAAATTGCTTTTTATCCGTATACTTCTGGAAAGCAAGCTCTAAGCCTTCAAGTTCCAACGGATCTCCCAGCTTCGTACCCGTTCCATGTGTCTCAATGTAAGACAGGGTCTCCGGGTGAATTCCGGCCTGATCCCACGCTCTTGATATCACATCGGCCTGGGCCTCCGGGTTGGGAGCGGTGATCCCAATAGAAGCTCCGTCCTGATTGATGGCGCTGCCTTTGATGACCGCATAGATCTGGTCCTTGTCCTTTAGCGCTTTGCTTAACGGCTTAAGTAATACCGTCGCAACCCCTTCGCTAATTCCAGCCCCATCCGATGAATGGTCAAAGGCTCTTGTTCGTCCATCCGATGCTTCAAGTCCCCCGCGGTAATACTCCGTATCCAGTGGCATCAGGTTCACACGCAAGCCACCGGCAAGTGCCATCTCACAATCGCCATTCCGAATGGATTGGCAGGCGAGATGCACGGCAACCAATGAGGATGAACAGGCGGTGTCCACCACCATCGAAGGCCCTTTTAGATCCAGAAGATACGAGATTCGTGCGGGCATCATGGCGGAAATATTGCCCACAGCTGCATCCGAAGTTAATTGAATATCAATATCCTGAATCATTCGCAGATAGCTGTCCTTAATGTTGCTGGCGAATCCCAGATATACGCCTGTACGGCTGCCAGCCAGACTTTTCCCACCATATCCTGCATCTTCGAGGGCACTCCAGGCTGTTCGTAGAAACAGTCTTTGAAAAGGGTCCATCAGCGCCGCGTCCCGAGGCGGAATCCGAAATAATTTGTAATCGAATTGGTCGATATCTTTCAGATAAGAACCATCACTGTATTTGATGTCCTCTCCATATCCTGCATATTGGAGATATGCATCAATATTTTGACGACGAGAGTCCGGAAAATTGGCAATGGAATCACAGCGATCGCGGATGTTGTCCCAAAACTCGCCAATATTGTCCGCAGACGGAAGCATGGCCGATATGCCAACAATGGCGATTCCCTCAGAGTCGTTCCGCCTACCCTCCGATTTCAATCCTTTGAGCAGCTGGGCAGCAACCTGCTTGTCAATTTTGCCCGCGGCTGCATTCTCAATAATCATTCTCAGCATTTGGCTTGTTTGGTTCATCGGGTTCTCCTTCCTCAACGATCCTCGAAGCTCTTGACTGCATCGTCAATGCTCAGACTACCGGCTTCAATATCTTTAAACAGCTGTTCAAAATCATCCACCGGTTGGACTGGCTCAGCAGCCGGTTTTATTTCCAGCTTGGTCATTACAAATTGGGATAGCGCATGTACACTGGTGTACGAAAATAGATGGATTAGTTTCATCTTGCCTGGATAGGCATCTTCGAGCAGAGAAAATAAACGGTTTAACAGGATGGAATCTCCGCCCAGATCAAAAAAGCTGTCGTGGATATCCAGTTCTTCAAAACCGAGTACTTCGTTATACATGCCTGCAATCTGCCGTTCGATGCTGTTGTAATCCTCGCCGTCTTTCCCTTTGAGCTCAACATGTGCATTCGCCGATTTGTTTCGTTTGGCTGCAACAGGAGCCACCTGCCGCGACTCTTCCAACTTCTCGGCTTCCTTCAGCCTGTTCGTCATCTCTTCCGAGAATCGGAATGGAAACTTGGTCAATAGCGCTTTGGCAAACCGAGGATGGTATGTAAATTCCCCGATCAACACACGCGGCACCTCTTTGTTCAATGCTGCAAAAAAACCGGCCGTTGCCTGCTCGGTCGGAAGGGCTTTGGTAATGGCGTCCACATTAAAACCATAATCAACGGACATGCCCGCTTCTTTCCACGAGGACCAGTTAATAGACAAGGTCTTCAGGCCGCTTTTGCTCCGCGAGTAAGACAAAGCATCCAGATATGCATTGGCCGCTGAATAATCTCCTTGTCCAACCTCACTTGACAGAGACAGACCGGACGAGAAAAAGACCATGAAATCAAGTTCATCCTGCCGGGTCAGTTGGTCCAGTATCCAGGCTCCCTGCACTTTGGGATGAAGGACTTCGTCAAACGTTTCCTGGGTTTTGCGGATCAAATATCCAACCGCCGGTACCCCTGCACCGTGAATCACACCCGTGATGGACCCGTGCTTCTCCCTGACATCGGCCAGTACATCCTGCATCGCTGCATAATCCGACACATCGGCTGCATAACAGGATACTTCCGAGCCCTGTTGTTCAATCGCCAGGAAATTATGGAGAAGAGCCGCCATCTTGGGTTCAAGTTCGGGGTCCTTAAGAAGAGTCTCCCATTCCGATCTTACTGGAACTGGGGTGCGACCAATCAGTACAAGCTTAACGTCTGCTTGGGCAGCAAAGAATTTTGCCATTTCCTGACCAATCCCGCCTGTACCTCCAGTAATGACGTACACGCCATCTCTTTGGATATGGACAGGAGAATCCTTTAACTCATTGGCTGGGACTTCACCCAATTCCTCGATATATCGAACCCCATTGCGGTATGCAGAGGTATAACTCTGATTTTGGGAACCCATTTCCTGAAGCAGTTCAGCTACTCCTGTACTCTCGTCCAAATCAATGCTTCGACACGTAATATGCGGATATTCCAGGGCGAGTACTTTGCCCAGACCGTATAACGAGGCCGCTTCGGGAGAAAGCCGACTCTCTCCGGTTGTGACTTCGTAGACCTGTTCGGAGACCAGCATCATATTCAGCGCGCTGTCACTTCCGTGCTCAATCAAGGCACGAATCAGATAAAACAGGCTATATACCCCTTTTTGCTGACTTTGTTCCAAAGCCTGAAGTGTACGAATTTCCGTGGAAGCCGGGACTGCAAAGAGATGCACAATGTCACTGATGGACGTTTCTCCCAACGCTACAAACAACTCCCCAAAGTTGCCTTCCGAACCATTTACCGTAAATGATCCATCCGGTTCCTGATTGAAAGATTCTCCATAACAGACCTCAATCACTTGGCGCCCTGACTGCTTAAGGCGTTCAATCAATTCACTTCCCCGGTTACCCTCATCCTTCAAAACCAGCACTGCACCTGTTCCTTGAATCGGCTCCGGCTCTGTTAGATCTGCTCTCCTCCAGTTCATCCGATAGAATCGGGCTGGCGTCGGTTCTTCCGAGTCCGCATTGCTGTAATTCGCGATAGCGGCGGTACGAGCTGCCTCAGGAACTTCAAACCAGCAGCGAGTCCGGGTAAATGGATAGGTCGGCAGACTTGTTTTGCGTAGCCCGTCCCCTGTGTATAGAAGCTCCCAGTTCAGTTCTGCACCTTGTATATAATGCATTCCAATCTGGTCCAGTATGGCCTGTTCAGCCTGATACCCCTTACCCATCTTCGCCAGTTCCGGATTCAGACTCATAGACCGATGGCCCGTATGCCCTTCTTCTCCACCTATGGCTGGTGAATCTGGACGGTTTTGATCGTTGCTGACCTTGTGATAACCGTAATAAATCCCTGGACTTCGATGTCCATTGGGTCCTACACTTTTGCTTAAATTCTCATCCGCCGATCCGATCATTCGTCCAGCCTCAATTAAGCGAAGTTGAAGCTCCTCCGCATCCTGCCCGGTGACCAGTAAACGGTATGAATAGTGGCCCCTTCCCGTGTTGGCGGTATAACATACAGAAGGTACATGCTGAGATTCAACTTGAGAGAGCACGTTAGCATATTCCGTAATCAGGGTCTGGAGAGCTGCCTCCGTTTTGGCCGATACGGTTAGAAGATGTCCTCCCTCCACTTCCTGCTCCTTAACCGTAGTCGTCGGCGCCTCTTCCAGCACGATGTGGCAATTGGTTCCACTGATGCCAAATGCACTAACACCGCTACGTCGTGGTGTTGCATCGGTATCCCATTCCCGCAATCGGGCATTCACATAGACCGGGGAAGCCGCAAAGTCGATGGCCCGATTCGGTCTGTGAAAATGTTTGGAAGCAGGAATCTGTTTGTGTTGCAGTGACAGAGCAGATTTGATCAAACCCACGACCCCAGCCGCCTCCGACAGGTGGCCGATATTGGTTTTGACCGAGCCGATCCCGCAAAATTGACTTTTGCCGGTGTGACGCCGGAATGCCTGCTCAATCCCTTGTACCTCTAGGGGATCACCCAGCATGGTGCCACTGCCATGCGTCTCAATATAAGAGACCGTCTCGGGATCGATACCCGCATCTGCCCAGGCTTGAAGAATCGCTTCGGTCTGCGCCTCTGGGTTCGGGGCGGCGATACTAATAGATTTACCATCCTGGTTTACGCCATAACCTTTAATGACAGCATAGATCTGGTCACGATCTTCCAACGCTTTATCCAGCGGTTTGAGCATCACTACTCCTGCGCCTTCACCAATGCCCGATCCGTCCGAATCGTCATCAAAAGCTTTGGTTCTCCAATCTGTCGACTCAATCCCGATTTTGATATGATCACTCTTTAAAGGAACCAGATTAATCTTGATTCCCCCAACGAGTGCCTGATCACATTGCCCCTCCTTGATCGCCTGACAGGCCAGTGTAATGGCCACCAGAGAGGATGAACAAGAGGTATCCACCACCATGCTCGGCCCTTTCAAATCCAGTAAGAAGGATAACCGACCAGCCGCTACAGAAGCCAGATTACCCACAAGCGAGTACGCAAAGGATTCCGGTTCCGCATCGTAGATAAAACGTGAGTACAAATCCCTAATATTGTTGGACAGGCCCAGATATACACCGGTACGACTGCCCGTCAGTTTTCCGCCTCCATACCCTGCATCCTCGATCGCCTTCCATGCCGTTTCCAGAAACAGTCTGTGGTTGGGGTCTGTAAGACTAGCTTCTTTGGGTGACATTTTAAAATAGGCGTAATCAAATTTATCAATCTCATCCAGATAGGCATTTTCATTAAATTGAATTTCGTCTGGCGACATGCCCAAATATTGCAGATACGACTGGATGTCCGGCACTCTGGATTCGGGAAAGGAACGAATGCTGTCCGTGCCACTGACGATGTTATCCCAGAATTCGACAGGAGATTCAGCCTGCGGCAACTTCAAAGCCATGCCCACAATGGCAATATCTTTGGCAGCATTGGTTGACCCGGACGCCGTATAAGCGTCCTCTTCCGCTTTGAGCTTTTTGAGTAGCTGCACGGCCACGGTTTTATCCAAGCTTCCGTCTTGCAGATGTTCCATGACAAACTTGTATACACTCTCCACCACAGTTCCTCCTTTACAGGTTAATCAGGTTATTCAATGCCTGCTGCAGCGTAACATCGCCGCTTTCCATCTGGTCGATTACACGCTTCAAATCCTGCTCCATGTCTTGTGGCTTCGAAGTAGACTTCTCATCCATAAAACGAGCCAACCTAGTAATATTGGAGTTCGCAAACAAATCCGTGACTTTGGTCAGACCAGGAAACTGCTGATCGATCCGGGCCTGTACCTGTATAAGGACGATGGAATCGGCACCCATTTCGAAGAAACTATCCCCTACATTAATTTCATGAAAACCAAGCATCGTTTTACAGATGGTGGCGAGTGCCTTTTCAGTCGGTGTATAGGATGCATCTGATTTACCTGTCAAAACGACTTCTCCGTCACGATCCTCTGACGAGGATGCTGGAAGACGCTTGCTTGCCAGCTGCTTCATCCGTTGGTCCAGTTGAACGCGAATAGAGGAAGAGAGATCAAACGGACTTTTGGCCAGTGCGGATATCAATTGACCCTCATAATGAATCTGGCCAATAAGTACTCGGCGAACCGAGGATTGCCGCATCACCAGAGACAATTGATTCATCGCCTGCTCTGTCGGCATGGCTTTGAACAACGTATCTACAGCAAACCCGTGCTCGGCTGACATGCCGGTCTCCTTCCAGGTAGACCATTGCACAGTCAGTGTGCGCTTGCCCATCATCGATCTGTAGTCAGCATACGCATCCAAGTAGGCATTCGCCGCAATGTAATCCGCCTGTCCCGGGGCGCTGAAGACCGAAGCAATCGATGAATAGAGCACCATGAAATCGAGATGATCCTGTTCAGTAAGTTGATCCAATACCCAAGTGCCATGCACTTTGGGAGAGAAGACCTCGGTGAATCCTGCCTGAGAACGGCTTGTGATCATTTCAGAGCTTCCGACCCCTGCACCATGGACAATCCCTTTGATTTTCCCGAATGTAACCCGAAGCTGATCCAGAAGTACACGCATGGCATCTAGATCCGACACATCTGCAGCATGGCAACTAACCTGATGTCCCCGGCTCTCCAGTTCACGAATAACTGTGATTTGATGAATCACTTTGAGTTTGGATTGTTCTGCAACAATGGCATCCCATTGCTCACGTGCAGGCATCGGTGTACGGCTGATTAATGCAAGATTTACTGGAGCATCGGAAGCCAAATACCGCGCGGTTTCCAGTCCAATTCCACCTGTACCGCCTGTAATGATGTATACACCATCGTTGTCAAAAACAAGTTCGTCTTCAGGAGGTGCTGATTCATTCAACGCTCTGAACTCCTGAACATACCGAGTTCCATTTCGATAGGCTACCTCATAATAGGAAGATGAAGTGCCGATCTCTTTCAGCAACAGATCCAGAGACGAACCTTCATCGATATCAATACAACGGCAATGAATCTGTATGTTTTCCTTGCCTACCACTCTGCCCATTCCAAAGGCAGAAGCCAGATGAGGTTTCATCCGCTCCGTACCCCTAATGGAATTGACCTCACGGGAAATCAGAACTAACTCGATGGGTTGACTCAGAGAACTGGACAACAACGCTCGAATAAACCGGAAGAACCCATACACACGTTCATTTAGAACAGACTCTAATGATTCCATGTCACTGGATTTACTTGCTGAATGTTCCTCACTACCAACACCGTTCAGATACACAATTCTTGAAAGTTGGTCTAGGCCCACCTGTTGCAGCACACGCTCATAGGCTTCCACTTGTTCCACATTTCGACTGTCCGGGTCAGATCGCAGAACATCCGTCTGAAGTACGGAATATACCTGCATCCCCGACTGCTCCATACGTGCCGCTATCTCAGCTGCATAATCGGACCCATCCAGAAGTACAAGTGTTGTGCCGTCGCTCACTTCGATCTGCTGATCGGAATCCCCTTTCGCTATCCCCTTCTGTTGCCATACCAGCTCGTAGGCTTCCGGTACCGCTCTGGTGCTCACTTGCGTGTATACCGAAGACTGCTCGGGAAGATCCACCCAGCAGCGTGTATTATCGTATGGATACAATGGAAGACTGATTTTACGAATTTCTTCTTCCCTGTACATCAGGCTCCAATCCACGTCACTGCCTGTGGTGTACAATTTGCATAATTCATGTAGTACTCCCGGATCTGAAGATTCCATGTATCGGGATAGGCACTCTCTACCCTCCTGCTTCAAAATGGACTTCTCCTGGCCCGTCAATTCGTAGTTCTTCCCTTCGTTCTTCTCTGTTACGACCTTATGCATTCCGTAATAGAGCTGATGCTCACCTACGGATTCGAGATCTGATGTAGCGAGTCGTCTCAGCTTCACGAGCAGATCGGACGTGTCCGTCACGCCAAAGGCGACACGATAAACATGATGCCAGCGCCCCGTATTCGCGGTATAACAGATGTTTTTGAGCGGAAGTTCCTGGTGACGTTCCGAGATAAAACGAATATAGTTATCAACCAGCGCAAGTAACGACTTGCAGCTCTTGGCACTTAGCGTGAATACTTCCACTTCTCTCGAAATCTTCCGCTCCTGAATAATAGGCGGCTCTTCCAGTACCAGATGGCAGTTGGTTCCGCTAAACCCAAAGGCACTGACTCCGCAGCGAAGCGGCTCGCCGTTTCCATCCCATGGTCTCGATTTCGTATTGACATACAACGGTGAATCCTGAAACGAAATGGATGAGTTGGGCTTATCAAAATGAAGCGTGGGTGGCAATATCCGATGTTTCAAGGCCATAGCCGCTTTAACCAGACTGCCCACACCAGCTGCTTCAAACAAATGGCCTATATTGGACTTGACCGAACCTATAGCAACAAACTGATTCTTGTCTGTATATCGGCGCAGGGCCGTAGTAAGTCCATCCATTTCAATTGGATCACCAAGTTTCGTCGCTGTACCATGCATTTCCACGTAACCAATGGTAGATGGATCAATACCGGCATCCTGCCATGCCTTCACAATAACATCCGTTTGCGCTTCAGGATTCGGAGCCGTAATGCCAATCGAAGCTCCATCCTGATTAATGGCACTTCCTTTGATGACTGCATAAATATTGTCTTTATCTGCAATCGCTTTGCTTAGTGACTTCAATACCACGGCGGCTCCGCCTTCACCAAGCCCCGAACCATCTGCTTCCTGATCAAATGGCTTGGTTAATCCATCCGAAGACTCAATGCCGACTTTCAAATAATCATGATCCAACGGACTGAGGCTGATCCGTGCACCAGCAACAATCGCCATCTCGCAATCACCATTACGAATGGCCCGGCAGGCCAGATGGGTAGCGACAAGTGATGCAGAACATGCCGTGTCGATGACCATCGTAGGCCCCTTGAGATCCAGTGGATAGGCAATACGGGTCGGCATCATGGCTGTGATATTCCCTACAATGGACATCGGATATTGATAAGGATCAAGATCACAGATCATTTTGAGATAAGAATCGTTCAGGCTACTGGCAAAACCCATATAGACACCCGTATTTGTTCCTTCGATGCGTCCCCCGTAACCTGCATCCTCTACCGCATGCCATGACGTCTTCATGAATAACCGCTGAATCGGGTCCGTTAATCCGGCCTCCTTCGGAGACAAGCGGAAATATTTATAATCGAATTGATCAATATCATCCAGAAATGCACCCTGAAGGTACTGTACTTCTTTGTCCGAACCCAGTCTTGCATTCATCCATTGATGATAGGCATCCATGTCTTTTTTGCGTCCCTCTGGAAAATCCGTTGTACAGTCCACACCGTTCAGGATGTTGTCCCAATACTGCTCTGCCGTATCTGCCATTGGCATTTCAGCAGCAATCCCAATAATGGCGATGGCCTCATCCTCTTCAACAGTTGGTTTCTTTTGCTCCAGAGGAGCAGCAGCTTTTGCTTTTACAGCGGCGCCGTTACCCTGATTCACATGTAGTGCCAGCTTATGAATGGATGTATGTGCAAATAAATGAGCTATCTTCACTTTCCCGGGAAACTCCTCGTTAAGCCTCTCATGCATACGGATCAGCATGATGGAGTTGCCCCCGAGATCGAAGAAATTATCGTAGATATTGATCTCCTGATAGCCCAGTATCTCACTGTATATGCGCGCAACCTGCTGCTCGGTTTCCGAATAGCGACCTTCCTCATTCCCGGAAAGATCTACGGGCCCCGTATGTTTCTCCTGTGGTATGGTTCGGTTCGGACGATGTTGCGCTCCTTGGTCAGCGATTTCCTTACTGCGCTTCACTCCGGCTTCCAGCTTATCAGACAACCGGAACGGGAACTGCCCAAGTGCAGCAAGATGTTTGCTTCCATAATTCATTGCACCGATAAACACTCGGGAGAGCCGTCTGCTCATGGCCGCTTCCATCGCTGCAATCCCATCCGTTGTCGGAATGGTCTTGAACATGCCATCCACATTGATCCCAAATTCCACGGACATTCCAGTTTCCTTCCACGATACCCAATCAATGGAAAGTGTTCTACGTCCCTGTCCCGTCCTCCATGCCGCGAAGGAGTCCAAATAACAATTGGCAGCCGTATAATCGCCTTGTCCAATTTCACCGATGACAGATATACCGGAGGAGAACAATACCATAAAGTCCATGTCTTGATCTCGCGTCAGTTTCTCCAGAATCCAGGTTCCCTTCACCTTGGGTCCAAGAATGGTCTGGAACTCATCATCGCTTTTGCGATATAAAAATCCGTCTCCGGGAATACCTGCTCCATGAATAACACCATTTATATTTCCATAGCGGTGAGTGATATCCTGAATCACTTCCGTCATGCCCACAACATCGGCCAGATCCGCACTGTAATAATGAACGGTTGCACCCAATGCTTCCAGTTCAAGGATGCCTTGCATTTTGGTACAGCGGGAGTCTTGGCCTGTTTGCAGTATGCCTTCCCATTCTTCCTTTGCTGGAAGAAGTGTCCGACCAACAAGCGCCAGCTTCACTGGCTTCGAAGAAGCCAGAAACCGTGCTGCTTCCAGACCAATACCGCTTGTACCACCCGTCACAAGATATACACCATCTGGACGCACCTCGAAAGGCACGCTCTCACTTTCATTAAGGTCTATCTCTGTGAACGTCTCCGTATAACGCTGTCCTTCACGATACGAAACAGCATAAGCTTCACCGTTTATATGTCTTTCCCTGAGGATGTCCTCCGTACATATGGACTGATCCACATCTACAAATTTGCTCCGAATATGTCCATACTCCTGCTGGATCACCTTACCCAGTCCCATCAAGAGTGCATTATGAGGGGTGATCCTCTCTTCTCTGCCTGTGACGTGTCCGGCGTATTCAGCAATCAGGTTCAGATGAATCTCTTCGGCGAAGCCTTTGCTCATCAGTGCCTGAACCAGATAGACAGGTGAGTAGAAAGCCTCCTTTTGCCTGGCTTCAATAGATGCCAAATCTTCGGGATAGAATGAACTCCCCATCATGGACATATAGATGATTTCAGTAATTTCACCGTCTGTGTACATGTTTAATAGCTGCGAATAAGCTCCCGGCATATCTCCGCCAACTTCGTATTGGTCCTCCGATATTTGCTGGAACTGGTCACCCGGTCTCACATGGACTACCCGGCTGCCTTCGCCTTTCAGCCCAGCCGACAATTCCTGTTCCAGTTCGGTTCCGTTACCGATAATCATTACTGTGCCTGAAGAGGAAGGTGCCGAGGTATCCGAAGTCGCATCCCCACGATCCTCTACCCAGCGAACGGTATGAAAGTAGTCTTTTAACGAAACAGCTGACGGGTCCTGAATATCAATCCAGCATCTGCTGGGCTCAAACGGATACGTAGGTAAACTCAGCTTCTTGACCTGTCGCCCTTGATATAGCTGTCCCCAATCCATCGTTGCACCCTCAGCATAGAGTACAGCCAAATCCCCGAGTGCTGTTTCATCCCACGAAAGTAGACTGGCAGCCAGTTCTTTGATCCTCTCTTGTGCCTGAGATGATTGACGTCTGGTGCGCTCACGTTCTTCCGAATCCATTCGCTCGGCTCCCGTAGGCTTAGGAGCAGGAGCACCGGCATAGACTCCTTCTTGTGTCTTCAATTGTGCCCAAGGTTGTTCCAACAAGTGGATCAGTTGAGTTGTATCCTCCACAAGCAGGGACAAGCGATGTTCATAATGTCCACGTCCTGTAGCTGCCGTATAACACACACTCGCAACAGGAGCTTCACGATTCTCCTTCAAGAAACGTTCATACCGCTGGAGCAATCGAACCAGTGCTTCTTCCGTCTGAGCCGAACACACAAACAGATGCTTGCCTGAACCCAGATCATCTCCCGGGTCTTGTACAGTAACAGCCGGAGCTTCCTCAAGCACGACATGGCAATTGGTTCCGCTGAATCCAAAAGCACTGACACCACATCTGCGCGGAATTCCTTCTTCCGCCTCCCAGGGTCGGAGTTGTGTATTTACATACACTGGTGTCTGCTCAAACCGGATGTTGCGGTTGGGTTTGGCAAAATGAAGGGATGGCGGGAGCTTCTGATGTTTCAAGGCCATCACCGCTTTGAGTAATCCTGTCACGCCTGCACATTCATATAAATGACCGATATTGGATTTCACAGAGCCGATCGCGCAAAATTGTTTTTTGGATGTAAACTGTTCGAAAGCGTTGGTAATCCCTTTAATCTCAATCGGATCTCCCAATTCTGTTGCTGTACCATGGGCTTCAATATAACGGATCGTCTCGGGGTCTATCCCCGCTTCTTCCCAAGCCTTCACGATCGCTTCCGATTGGGCCCGTGGATTCGGTGCGGTTAGTCCAATGGATGTTCCGTCCTGATTGGCAGCAGTCCCCTTAATGACGGCGTAGATATGATCCCCATCTTCAATGGCCCGACTTAACGGTTTCAGAAGAATGGCAGCCACACCTTCACCAACACCCGCTCCATCCGAGGCATCATCAAATGTACGCGTCTCCCCGTCCGAGGACTCAATGCCAAATTGCTCATATTTATTAAAAACAGGGAGCGTATTCACCTTCACCCCACCCGCTATCGCTGCATCACATTCACCACTTCGAATCGACTGACAGGCCATATGGACGGCAACAAGGGATGAGGAACATGCGGTATCCACCACCATGCTGGGGCCTTTCAAATTCAGCAAATAGGATATTCTTCCTGCCAATACCGCCGTCACATTGCCCGTTACCGAGATGGAGATGGATTCCGGTTCTACATCGGCGATAATATTGGCATAATTATCTCGGGTGCTGCTGTAATATCCTACATACAATCCCGTATTGCTACCGGATAACCGCGCGCCTCCATAACCTGCATCTTCCACTGCTTCCCATGCCGTCTGGAGAAAAATTCTCTGGTCAGGACTCATCAGGGCTGCTTCTTTGGGTGTCAGCTTAAAATAGCGATAATCAAACTTGTCCACTTCATCCAGATAAGAGCCTTTAATAAAGCTTAACCCGTCTTCATCCTGCTGTTTGAAACGTACATATTTCAGAACATCCTCTTGTCTCGCTTCAGGGAACTCCACAATGGAATTCACTTTGTTCTCAATATTGCTCCAGAACTCCTCCACATGATCAGCCATGGGCATATGCGCAGAGATGCCGATGATGGCAATATCTTCACGAGTGTTCTTTTTCTGCTGTTTCAACAGTGTGATCATATCAATCGCCGTTTTTTTGTCGATTTTGCCACCAGATGTATTCTCAATAATATATTTAAGCAACTGTTCCAATGTATCGTCCCCTTACATATCAGATATGTTTTAATCCTTTGAGCATATCCTCCATGCTGATCGTGCCATCTTCCAACTGATCAAAAAGAGAATGGACTTCCTCGTCCAGCGCAATTGCACCACCTGTAGGCGCCTCTACCTGCTTGCTCTCCCGTTTATTGCCTGTTTTATCAGCCAGATATCCACCCAGTCTATGCACAGACGGATGTTCGAACAGATCTGCAACAACGAGTACTCCCGGATACTGACGGTCAAGTTGTGCATACATTTGTTTCACCAGTATCGAATCAGCTCCAAGTTCGAAGAAACTGTCATGAATATGAATTTCATTAAAGCCCAGTACGGCTTGGCACACATCCGCAACCTGCTTCTCCCATGGAGTGTATTCTCCGTCATCCGCACCATTCAGTACGGCATCCTGTCGGGCTACACTTTGCGGGGTCACTGGAGCCTTCGGTGATGATGTCCGCTGTAGACGTGAATCAATCCAGTTCTCCAGTTCAGGAGAAAGTCTGAACGGATAGTTGCGGATCATCTTCAACATGCCACGGTCTGTCGACATCTGTCCTATCAATACACGTTCAATCTGACGCCCTTCCACCTGATCCAGCCACGCCAGAGCCTCTTTATTGGTCATGGCTTTGAATAAGGTGTCCACTCCGTACCCGGTTGCAGCAGCTGCGCCTGTTTCTTTCCAGGTAGACCAGTTGACGGTCATCGTTCCGTCCAACTCCCGGTTGCGGTAGGCTGCGTAGGCATCCTGATACGCATTGGCAGCGACATAATCCGCCTGTCCCGGCCCGCTGAATAACGTTGCAATGGATGAGAACATCACAAAAAAGTCTGGATTGTCCTCTCTGGTGAGTTGATCCACAACCTGGGTTCCTTGCACTTTAGGGCGTAATACGCATTCAGCTTCTTCTATCGTTCTGTCCTTAAGCGGATGATCTCCACCTACAGCGACCCCAGCCCCATGAATGACACCTGCAATGCGGCCGTATTGCTGACGCAGTTCACTCAGAATGACTCGCATGGATGCTTCATCTGAAATATCTGCTTGGTAAGAGAGAACCGTGGCCCCAGCAGCCTCCATTTGTTGCACAGATCGGATTTTCTGAACTAACGCATCGTTGGAATCTGCTGCTACAATGCTGTCCCACTCCCCTCGAGTAGGAAGCGCAGTTCTATTCACCAGCGCAAGTGTGATTCCCGGGTATCGCTCCGCAAGTTGTAATCCAATCTCCAGCCCAATACCGCCCAGTCCGCCAGTAATGAGATACAATCCGTCATTGCGAATCTTGTAGTCCCGCTTAGGATATTGACTAGGGTCCATCGCTTCAAACTGCTGAATGTAACGAGTGCCCGCACGATAAGCTACACCATAATCATCACTTTCATGATCCAGTTCGGCCAGAATATCCTGGAGCGAAGTTTCCGCATCCACTTGGATGGAACGGCATTGCAGACGTGAGTCTTCTTTGCGCCCAGCCAAACCCAGACCAAACATCAGGGCAGCCTGAGGAAATACATTTTCTTCGGTTCCGGTAATGGAATGGATTGGATTCGTCAACAACACCACATCAACAGGCTCCGACGATTTCGTACGGATCATTTCCTGAAGAAGATAGAAAAATGGATGAAAGGACTGTTGCTGTTGAATATAGATGATCTGGGTGATCATCAATTCTCCCAAGTGAGCCCATAATTGCTCCATGCTCTCACGCTGGTGTGAAATGACGTACTCCCCGGAAGATACTTGAAGGAATGAAGGTCCATCAAACACTTCAATGAGCTGACGACCCTGCTTCTGTAGTGCCTTACGCAGAGAGCGGTCCTCTCTTTTTTCATCCATAAAAATAACGACATGACCTTCCGATAACTTCCGATCTGAATTGCGTTCCGGTTCACAGACCCAGCCCAACTCATAATGGTGTATGTTCTCCATAGTGATGGCACTTGTCTTGGTTTGGGTATAAGGAGCAGATAGCTCAATCCAGCACCGATGAGCTTCAAATGGATACGTTGGAATGCTGATTCGGCGAACATCCTCACCCGAATACAGACTTGGCCAACTTACCTCCCCACCACCAAGATAGGTTTCACAATGATCCGTTAAATGCAGTTGATTCGACTCCGGGACTGGCTGCTCTCGAATGGAGTGCAACCCGTCTTCTTCAAGTGCAACCAGTTGGGCGAGCAACTCCTCTTTGCTTGAAGCAATCCGTACCAGACGGTGTTCATAATGGGTTCGGGATGTGCCTGCCGTGTAACATATATCTGCTAACGTGTGATCGGTTGTTTTCAGATACTTCGTATATTTGGATATATATTGTTGCAGTGATTGAAGCGTCTTCGCTGAAAGGGGGAACAGATACTCCCGCATCTCAGTTTCGCTGGTGGTTTCCACTGCACCCGCCTGCTCCAGTATGAGATGACAATTGGTTCCGCTGAAACCAAATGCACTGACACCCATACGCGCAGGTGCACCCTCAGCAGGCCAGATCCGGTTACGTGTATTCACATACACAGGCGTTCCACTAAAATCAATATTGCGATTGGGGCGATCAAAATGCTGAACCGCTGGTAAAATCCCTTTTTTTAAGGACAATACAGATTTAACAAGCCCTGTAATGCCAGCGCTTTCATACAAATGTCCGATATTGGACTTTACTGAACCGATGGCACAAAATTGCCTCTTATCGGTGTATTGCTCAAACGCCCCCTTAATGCCGTCGATTTCAATCGGATCCCCCAAGACAGTCCCTGTTCCATGGGTTTCAATATACGAAATACTTTCAGGGTCGACCCCCGCAGCTTTCCACGCCTTCACAATGACCTCACTCTGGGCTCTGGCATTCGGCGCTGTAATCCCCATGGAGTTCCCGTCCTGATTAATGGCACTGCCCTTAATGACCGCATATACCTGATCCTTGTCCTTGATGGCATCCTGAAGTGGTTTTAGCATAATAACCGCCGCACCTTCACCTATTCCGGAACCATCTGAGCTATCATCAAAGGGACGTGTCATGCCATTGGACGATTCGATGCCCATTCGGTAGTAATCCTTGTCCAGAGGAAGCACATTCAGTTTTACGCCTCCTGCCAGCGCCATGTCACACTCACCCAAACGAATGGCATTACAGGCATGATGGACTGCAACCAGAGATGAAGAACAGGCCGTGTCCACCACCATACTCGGTCCTCTCAAATCAAGAAGGTATGATAGACGGCTGGGTAAAATGCAAGACAAATTGCCTGTGACCGAGATCGGCAAAGACTGTGGTTCCACATCATGAATCATTTCTTTATACCGATAACCTTCCAGATCCGAGACCAATCCCACATATACTCCTGTGTTGCTGCCCGCCAGCTTCTCACTGGTATATCCTCCATCTTCAAAAGCGGCCCAAGCCGTCTCCATAAAGATACGTTGGGCCGGATTCATCAAACTGGCTTCTTTCGGTGTAAATCGAAAAAAAGGATAATCAAAGGTATCGATATGTTCCAGATAAGAACCGTCCAAGTATTGGGCATCTTCACCAGTGTTCATTTTACGAGAGATATAATTATCGGCATCCTGGCGTCGCTGCTCCGGCAGATCCCTCGTACAATCCAGACCATGTAACAAGTTATCCCAGAATTGTTCCGCATCATCTGCCAAGGGCATACGAACACTGAGTCCAACGATGGCGATATCACCCGGACGGATGGCAGTTGTAGTTGGGGCTGGAGGCGTCTGACCAGACGACTCCGTCTGATTGGTGTCACGAATACCCAGTTCACTGAAATCCATCAGTTTGTTTTTCATTATTTATCCCCTTTCAGCCGCTGGGCGGAGACTTTCAAACACTTTGGCAAGCATTTGATCATAGGTTCTGAAAAAAAGATTCCATTGAATGGTGTTCATTCGGGGTTTGCAATACATCGTTACCAGCATATTTCGTTTTTCATTTTGAATTTCACAGATGACATCAAACAGCTCCTCCAGCGCCACCCTGCCTCCACTGACATAATCAGCCTCATAGAATAGTGGACGAATGGCGACATGTTGTGATTTCATGCCTGTTCTAACCAGATCCTGGATATGGTGACCAGGCTGTTCGTCTGCTGTATGTAAAGCTTGTTTCGCTATAACAAACAACTCATTAAAATCCTGTACCTCTTGCACATCCAGCGAAATGGAACTGATATGGTTCATTCGATAAATCAGTGTATAGACCGTAAGTTGTGGCTGATTGCCAATCTCCGTCAACAGATATGCGAACAAAGACCACAACCATTCCACAGGCGTGCAACCTGCAATTCTGGATAAGTCTCTGATTTCATTAAAGCGATCCTTCTCGATCCTGAATTCATATCGATGGTCTTGAAGGACCTGTCCTGTATTCTGCATGTAATCCAACGGAACAGGATAGGCTTCCAGTTCCATGCCTTCCTGATCTGCGATGAATTTCGCAAGTCTGGAGATCGTAGGATAGGCAAACATATTGGTTAACGTAATTTGAGCTGGATATAATTTTTCAAGTTGATTATAGATCTGAGCAAGAAGCAGCGAATCACTCCCCAAGTCAAAAAAGTTAATCGTGGTGGTGACTCCCGCATCGGCTCCCAGCACCACATGAAATACGTCCAGAATGGTTGCCTCCAGCTGTTCTATTGGTGTAATTTGCCGTTGATTCATTGGACACCTCACCTCCGTATAGGATCTACTCCATATAACTTGTTAATGTCTGATTGATCATGCTGGTAACCCGATGCATACTGCCTTCGAATAAATAAAAATGCCCCCCTTTGTATATCCGGGCGGCACTTCCTTGTTCCGTATAACCTCTCCAATGTTCTGCACAATCCAGAATGTAGCCCTCATCCTCTGCTCCGTTCAGTATCGTGATATCACATTGCAGTTTATAAGGCTTCTCTTCGTAAGTATACGTCTCATTCATCTCCAAATCCTTACGTAATATGGGGATGAACATATCCATAAGTTGCTGGTTCTCAAAGAACTCATCCGGGGTACCGCCCATTTCCTTAATGCGGTCTATGAACTGTCCTTCGGGCAAATGGTAATAGACCTGGTCTTTTTTATAATCCGGTGTCTCTCGCCCCGAGAAAAACATGTGTATGGGTTTCCTGAACTGCTCTTCATGCATTTTGTTATACAGTTCATAGATAATCAGACTTCCGAGACTATGTCCAAATAGAGCATATGGCTCCTCATCTGGCAAATCGCGAGATATATAATCAAATACATCATCTACACTTTGCTGAATACTCTCATAGAGCGGCTTAGAGAATTTCAATCCACGTCCTGCAAGTTCAACAGGGTTCAGCACAATGGACTCGGATAACCCCTTTTTCCATTTGTTATATATTGATGCTGACCCTCCTGCATAAGGGACACAATATAATCGCATCTTGGCCATATAATCTCCTCTCCACTTACACGACTTCTCCCCATCTGATTGCTGTAGCGCAATAATACGTTCCAGCCCCAGCCCCAACCAACACGACACGGTCACCCGTTTTCAGTGCCCCTTGATTCACAGCCTCGGTCACCGCAATTGGCAAGCAAGCATTAGAGGTATACCCGTATTTTTCCATCGTCATATAGGCCTTTTCTTGTGGGATACCCAAGGCAACGGCCAGTTCTCTAATCAGATTACTGTTTGTTTGTGGGAAAATAAACAAATCTACTTCCCCCATATTCCATTTTACTTTGCGCAAAAGACGGTTCACGAGCCGCGGAATACCTCTGACCAATTGTTCATATAAATATCGACCATTGGACGTATAGACGGAAGCAGATCCATCAGAAATGTGTCCATAATGAACAGGCAGTGTTCCATAACTGATATCTTCCATATTCTCGTGATGCATAATTCCGTTCAGAAAAACGCTGTGATAGGAATCATTCTCATCTAATTCCTGTAAGACAAATGCCCCTGCTCCGTCTCCTACACTGGAACACGCTGCTCGATCCTGCCAATCAGTTACTTTCGAGTAGGTATCTGCGCCGATGACTAGAATATTGCTTATATCTTCTTCAGCCTGGAACGTATAATACGCATTCAATAATCCATAGCTGAACCCGGCACAACCCGCGCGGAGATCCAGACAAATGGCTTGGTCCGCTCCGAGCTTTTCCTTCACGAGAGCCGACGGATGAGGTATTAAACGATCCGGTGTGAACGTCGCCATAATGATCATATCAATATCCTCGACATCAATCGAAGCCTGTTCTATAGCTTGTCTCGCAGCTTCCAATGCCAAATCGCTGGTGTACTCATGCTCATGCGAAATTCTTCGTTCACGGATTCCGAGATTATGGTAAATCCAGTCCGCATTTGCGTTAATGTTCATAGCCTCCAGCCCCTGATTCGTTAACACGGATTCCGGCACATACATGCCAATACCCCGAATGGTCATTTTTCTCATGCATCACGTCTTCCTTTCCTGAATCTAAGGTGAGTAGCCCTCTCTGAAAACTATAAAAAATTTTTGAAGACAACAAAAAAACAGTTCAGCAGCTTACTCGCGCTGTACTGTCTCAGGAATACCTTTTTCAACAAAATGTAGTCAGGACCACTCCTAACTACACAGCTTCGCCCTGTTGATACACGTTGTGTATTTCAGAGTTTATGCATATGACTCCTTTGGTTGCATAATGTGCCTAAGCTTCATTCTGCTCCTCCGGTTTTGGTTGTCGTATGTGACCATAGCATATCTGAGTACATTATCATTTTTCTTGTTTTGCATATAAAATTTCAACACCCAAATCAACTAATCTGGGTTTATCATTACCTGTTAGGTGAAGCCATATCTTTGCTCTGCGCGTATGTCTGTCAATCTTCTTAATGATGCCTTCGTGTCCCATCAACGGGCCATCTAACACCACAACTTTGGTATTTTCCATATATACGGTTGAATAATCGATAATATCTTCCGGATTGATGAGGTTTAGCAATGTGGTCATTTCATGATCCGGGATTGGCGTGCAGCTTGCGTTAGTTCCCAGCATTTTAATGATATGAGGAATAGAACAGATTAAGTGGTAAGTTTCGGCGGTCATGTTGACTTGAATTAATACATAGCCAGGAAAGACCTTTTTGGTGCAGGCTTCAAAAATACCTGATTTCTTCTCCGGAACTTTTCTCTTGGGGACTAAAACTCGAATGGAGGTTCCTAGATACATATGTAGGTATTTCCTAATGACTTCTTCGCTTCCTGTGTGTACAAACAATGCGTACCAGTTCATGGCATCATCCTCTGATTAACAAATTAGCCAAGCGGAAATATACATATACATAAGAAAGAACAAAGACCCCAATTTTCAATTTGTGTAATAAAATGTATTTTATTTGTTGTAAGTATCTTAACTCATGACTTTTGGAACGTCAATGCTATTAATTCAATTTTATGTAAAATAACCTTACAATTCACATAAAACACTCACATTTTGTCTGATATCCAACTCCGGGACGTTACTCGTCTCCATTGTAACCAAGAAATCACTTACAGCATCAAGCATCTGTAAGTGATTATTATTCCATCCTTATACTATTCAAACAGGTCCAAACGAAGACGTTTCAGACTTGTATGTTTGATGTACCAATGGCCGTCGATTTTGACAAAAGTTTCGTGGTAGTGCCCAAATCCGTGGAAGGATTTGTTCTCATTGCCCTCCGGGAACGTAACCCAATCTTCCATTGGGGAGATGACCTTTGCTTCGTTCTCAGATACAAATTCAACTTCGGCGCTATGTACATGATGCACGGTTACGGCAACATCCACCAGATCACGGAATACTTGTACGATCGTATCACGGCCTGTTAATACCGGAATTGGATTGCCCTCTGTACTGAAATCGGCCACTGCATCCGGAGCAAACACATCGCCCAAAGTATCCCACTGCTTCGTATCAATATAGCGGCAATAACGCGCCTTGGTGTTCCTAATGTTTTCAAGCGCGAGCAATTGTTCCAGTCCTGTGATCGTTGATTGGCTCATGTGTTGTCCCTCCAGAGATGTAAAATGTGATGTAAGATTAGGATCATGTATGTATGCATACTATACCTTCCTTATTGTACCATTCGCCTTCTATTAGGTACAACGATACAAAAAAATCTTTCCTTACCTCTCGCGAGGTTGGGGAAAGATCTGGATATACCTATGTGCCAGACGAGTTAACCACGTCGATTGAAGTTCACTTCTATCTGCAAGTTACAGGGAATGTGCACCCTTCATCTGGGAAGCCAGTTCTGACATTTTTTTATTGTTCAAAAAACTTTCCATCTCTTCTTCCGCCTGCACCATCACCTGCTGGATCAAACAGCCCGCGTTATGATTCTGGGAACATTCGAACAGGGACGCCTGACCTTCAATCGCATGAATGATCTCCAAGAAAGAAGGATCCGGATTTTTACGACTAAGCCGGTAGCCACCATTGGCGCCAGAAGTCGATTGGATCATGCCCGCCTTAACCAATTTGGTCAAAATTTTGGACAGATACGTTGGTGATACCTTCTGCAATTCTGCAAGTTGGTGTACACTAACCAGCTGTTCGGGGGCAGTACTTACAAGATGAAGCATCGTATGCAAAGCATAATTTGTCGCTTTTGAATATTTCATGAGGGCACCTCATTATATACGGATTTAATTTATCCATAATAGACTTGATTGAGCTCTGTGTCAAACCAATATACCTCAAGCGCTGGCAACATCGAAAGGATACGGGTTAATTGTGATACAATCCGCGGTAATCCGTAGGTGTCATCCCCTCATGGGCCATGAACTGGCGGTTAAAATAACTGGCATTGGGATACCCCGCTTCCTCCGCGATTTGTCCAATGTTGGCCGTAGGCCGTTCGAGTAACCATTGCTTCGCCATCTGTAGTCGAGAACGAGTGATAAATTCCATGGGCGTCATCTCCACAGCACTCTTGAACATTTTGCAAAAGTAATACGAACTCACACCTGCAAGATCCGCCCAGTCCTGCAACAGGAAAGGTTGACAGGCCTCCTGCTGCATCTGTGGAAGAAGTGCAAGAACCCGATTCTCCGCCTTACTTGTGGTACGTGTGCTCTTTAAAGGTACTGCATGCTGCACGAACTCGGCAAGTACGGCATAGGTCAGTGTGGATAGCTGAGCTGGACGCAGCATGGTGTTCTGTTCCGCTTCAGTGAGCAAGGCCAGATGAGCCTCTTCCCAAGAGCTGCGTTGCCGCAGTGTCCACAATAGATTGCGATGTAACCCCCGCTCGATCATATAATCATGCAGACGTTCACCGTAAAAATGAACCCATCGTACATCCCATGGATCATCTTCACTACTATAATAATGCTGCCGCTGCTGCGGGAAATAGAGAAACGCCTGACCTGCGCGAAGCTCATGCACCACCCCGTCCACTTCTACATATCCCTTGCCCGAAGCGACGTAGTGAATATTAAAGTTGTTCAGTGCGCCGGCCTCACGCAACACGGCATGCTGGACGTGGTCCATATAATGTCCAACGGACTCGGGATAACAAAAATATGGAATATCCTGCAGGGTAAGCAATACGGTTTGTCTCATCATAGCCGGTTCTCCTTGATCAACAATATTGTGTTAACTAACTTCAATATATTATCATTTTAATTCATTGATCTATTCTTTATAATCACAATATACATTCATAAACGGGAGGATACAACACATGAATTCAGTTCAAAAATTGCGTTGGGGCATTCTTGGTAGCGCTAGCATTGCTGTGGAATCCGTCATTCCAGGCCTGCAGCAATCCGAGTTAAATGAAGTAACCGCGATTGCCAGTCGAGACGAAGATAAAGCCAAACAGACGGCCGAACAACTTGGGATCGACAAGGCTTATGGCAGTTATGAAGCTTTGCTCGCTGATGATTCCATCGATGCCGTATATATCCCACTGCCGAATCATCTTCATCGAGAATGGACGATCCGGGCTGCTGAAGCAGGCAAACATATTTTGTGCGAGAAACCACTGGCTCTGACAGAACAGGAAGCTCAGGAGATGGTTCAAGCTTGTGAAGATGCAGGTGTGCATCTGGCTGAAGCATTCATGTACCGCCATCATCCACGATATGAGCAGATTCGGGATATCATTGCCAGCGGTGAGATTGGTGAGATCCGTGGTATGCACAGCACATTTTCATTTAATAACTCCAATGCATCCGGCAATGTCCGCTTTCGGCGGGATTGGGGCGGAGGTGCACTGTATGATATCGGATGTTATTCCATCAGCGTAGCCCGTCTGCTGCTTGGTCAAGAACCAAGTGCAGCCACTGTTATTGGCATGTTCTCCCCAGAGCATGATCAGGTCGATATGATGGCCTCAGGACTGCTAGAATTCAATAATCACGTTGGTGTGACCTTTGACAGCAGCATGTGGGCAGCCTTCCGCAATACGCTGGAGGTATTGGGGTCCGAAGGAATTATTGAAGTCCCTTCGGCATTTATCAGCGGACAGGACCGCAGTTCCAACTTCTATGTAACGGCTGGTGGTGAACGCAGAGAGATTGAAGTCCCGCAAGTGAACCACTACTCTCTACAGGGAGATGATATGGCACGTGCTGTACTTCAGGGCAAGGATCTGCGCTTCGCCCCTTCCGATGCGGTAGCTAATATGAAAGTACTGGAAGCTTGCCTTCGTTCAGCGGAAGAACGTACACGAATTACACTATAATTGAGAGGATGAACTGACTTATGGAATATATCGAAATTGCTGGTACAGGTAAACGTGTCTCCAGATTGATTAAAGGAACCGATTATTTCGTGCATAATGCCTACGATAAAGCAGCTACGAACATGGATGCTTTTCTGTCGATTGGCGGTAACACTGTAGATACAGCACATATTTATTGTGGTGGACAGAGTGAAGAAGTCCTTGGTCGTTATATGAAAGAACGTGGTAACCGTGACCAGATCGTCATTCTCACCAAAGGCGCACATCATGACCAGAATGGGCCACGCGTGAACGCTGATGCCATCCGCAGTGACTTGATGGAAAGTCTGGAGCGTCTTCAGACAGATCACGTAGAGATGTATGCCTTGCACCGCGATGATCCCAATACCCCTGTCAGTGTTATTCTTGAAGCACTGAACGAACATATTGAATCCGGTAAAATCGGCGCAATTGGCGCCTCCAACTGGACTTGGCAGCGGCTCGAGGAAGCCAATGCGTACGCTGCGGCAAATGGCCTGAAGGGCTTCACCTTCAGTAGTCCAAATCTCAGTCTCGCCAAAGCAAACGAACCGTTCTGGGAAGGCTGTGTGTCAGCAGATGCAGAAACGCTGGCATGGCATGAGCAAACCAAACTACCATTGCTATCCTGGTCCTCCCAAGCACGTGGTTTCTTCACTGGAAGATTCACACCTGAAGTTCGGGATAACGAAGATCTGGTGCGTGTATTCTACAGTGATGACAACTGGGAACGGTTGCATCGGGCTGAACAATTGGCTAATTCCAAGAAAACAACACCAATCCAGATTGCACTTGCTTATGTATTGAATCAGACGTTCCCAACCTGTGCGCTGATCGGAGCCCAGAATCAGGCAGAACTGCTCTCCTGTGACGAGGGGTCCCGCATCACGCTGACTCCTGCTGAAATAACATGGCTGGATCTGGGCAGTGATGTACCGGCTGGCATCTAAAGAAAATTAATCATTCCATCAACAAATACAGAAGGACTTACCCCAGAGCATATCTCTGAAGGTAAGTCCTTTATATCGTAGATTAAGCCATATAGAATGTTAGAAATTGCACTGTCATTCGGTTGGATTACAGTTTAACGATCTGACCTGTTTTCTCGGATTCGAATGCTGCCAAGATCACTTGCAGAGAACGCAAGCCCTCTTCCCCGGAAATCGCTGGAGGTGTTTGAGTGACAATCGACTCTACAAATGCGTCAATCACACCACTCGGCACTTGTTTCTCGTTGGTAGCCATGGCACCAACTTTGTACGTCTCAACTGTACCATTGGTCAGCTCAACGATAACTTCATCGCCTTCCACTGTTCCGATCTTCATAACACCATTCTCGCACCACAGCACTGTACTGTTGTCTCCAGCTCTGTATTGCGTCCAGCTCGCTACGAGCGTTCCGATCGCTCCGCTCTTCATACGCAGCAAACAAGTTGCGTTATCGTCAACTTTAGTGCCTTCCTTGTGCAGTGTGCTGATGAAACCAGCTACTTCAGATACTTCATCATTGAGCAAGTAACGGATGAAGTCTGATTTGTGCACGCCCAGGTCGCCCATAGCGCCCATAATCGCTTCTTCTTTACGGAAGAACCAGCTTTCAGCTCCGTCCACACTCCATCCTTCCGGACCCGGGTGACCAAATGATGTACGGAAATTCAGGACTTTACCGAGTTTACCGGATTCGAGAATTTCTTTTGCTTTTACGTGAGGAGGCATCAAACGCTGGTTGTGTCCAACCATCAAATACACGCCATTTTTCTTGGCAGCTTCGATCATTTGCTCGCCTTCTTCAGTGGATACTGCCATTGGTTTCTCAACCAATACATGCTTGCCTGCATTTGCAGCAGCAATCGCCATTGGCGCATGCAGATAGTTTGGTGTACACACACTAACGGCATCCACTGTTTCGTTTGCAAGCAATTCTTCGTAACTGGAATACGCTTTACCGCCGTAAGTCTCGGCCATCTTCTCCGCACGCTCCACAACCGGATCGGCAAAAGCGACAAGTTCTACGTTCTCATTGGCAGCGTACTCTGGAATATGTCTGCGCTCGGCAATGGCTCCACAGCCGAATACAGCAACTTTAATTTTACTCATGTACATAAGTCTCCTTTGACAAATAGATTAGCATTTTTCATGGTTCGATGGTCCATTAGAATTGATTCAAGTAGTTCTCTTTCAACCAGTTGTAGCTATTGGATACGCTCTCAAGCGGAGGATTCTGACATACGTCTTGTTCCACGATCAGCCATTCCACGCCTGCATTCGTAGCGCCTTCAATAACAGCTGGCAGGTCAACCGAACCTTGTCCCAATTCCAGTGTTTTCATCTGGCCCTGTTCGTCTTTGCTGAAGTCCTTCAGATGAAGCAGCGGCAAGCGACCCGCATATTGTTTAATATACTCGATCGGATTTTGTCCCGCAAACTGTACCCAACATACGTCCATTTCCACTTTTACCGCTTCCGGTGATGTTTGAGCGAACATGGCATCAAAGGCATTGGCATCGCCAACCTGGCCATGGAATTCAAAGTCATGGTTATGGTATCCGAAGATCAACCCTTGTTTCGCTGCTTCAGCTCCATATTGTTGTAACTCAGCGAATAGCTTGGTCCAACCTTCTGCATTCTCAGGACGATCTTCTGGCATCAGGTAAGGACAAATGATATATTGTGCACCAATTGTTTTCAGGTAATCGATTTGTTTTTGCAAGTCCTCGCGCATTGCATGTAGTGAAACGTGGCTGCTGAATCCTTTCAGTCCAAGTTCATCTAGTAGCGCTTTCATTTCCTCAGCTGGAATATCGCCATATCCGGCAAACTCCACACCTTCATATCCAAGGGCCGCTACCTTACGCAACGTACCACGAAAATCTGCTGTAGTTTCATCACGGAGTGTAAACAATTGCAAACCAATATTAAGTTTTTTCATGTAGGATACACCTCTGTTCTCAAATTTGCTTTCATTGCTCTATCTGGTATCATCCTAACGCAAAACAGGCTAGAATGAACATATACAATATAGTCAGAACATGAACTATCTGATCAAATTTTATTTCCATCATTTTGCATCAATTGAATGTAGCTAATTTCAACTGAAGATATTTACACTGGCACTCCGATGACAGAACAACCTTCCGATCGCTGTTATCCCCAGATTTTTTTGATTTCCTTTTCAAAAGGATAAAATCCGGAGATAAAGGCGAACACTTCGTTTCTTCAGGTTCTTTCTGTCCTCTCCGTTTTCGTGTAAATGTTAAGTTAAACTTATGATGTAAAAGGATGTACATATTGGGGGATTTTATCTTTGGATACGTTAGAGACATCTGTACTGATCTGTGACTACTCATACCACTATAAAGCGTTCACTCATAATATGAAGGGCGAGTTGCAAACCTATCTGTTCCGTCTGCAGACCGAAGGCTCGTGCAAAGTGTATGTACAGGATGAAGAATTCAGGATGACTAGCGGGGATTTGCTGCTCTTAAAGCCTGGTGACGACTATCATCTCGTGGTCGATGAACCACATAAGGAAGGACGCTTGTCTAGCGGAGATTATTATCTGTTCTGCGAGGGCAGCTGGATCGAGAACTGGTGGAAACGGCAGCATCGATCTACCGTGAGCCGGATTGGACTTGATGACAAGCTCATCAGCCTGTGGAGAAATATGTTACTTGAGAAACGTCGCGGACCTCTTGAGGAAAATGCGGAGCTAAAGGATGCGTTACTACGCGGATTATGTCTTTATATCGACCGGGCAATTAAAGAAAATATTCAGACCGATCGGGCAGTTTCCTCTGCGCTGAAGTTAAAACGTTTTATTGAGGAGCATGCCACGGTTACGTTCAAGCTTGATGAAGCGGCTCGTTATGCGGGTCTCAGCCTGTCACGTGCAGTCCGTTTATTTAAGGAGCACTACAATCAGACCATGATTCAATATGCGATTGAGATCCGTTTGAATGCGGCATTGGAACGAATGAAATACAGTGAAATGACACTGGAGCATATTGCCGAATCCTGCGGTTTTGCAAGTTACTCCTATTTCCACCGGGTATTCCGGGCACACTTTGGTGTGTCTCCGGCGGAATATCTCAAATCCAAGCAGCATGAGCCTATCGATGATCTGGAGCATGTATGATGTTCAGTATCAGAAACCCATGACCTTAAAGAGGTTCATGGGTTATTTTGATACATTGAACTGTAATCAACTTTCAGTACGACTGGAAGTCAGAATGTTTTTTATAAGAATGAAGTTCACTTCAATATTTTTTCATGTGACTCCCACAGAACAAGACTGTACAATTATAGAGACAGTTTTTTTACAAATTCATACATATCCATTAAATCCATATCTATCATACTGGAGCGATACATATGCTAACCCACCAGCGCAAAGTCCTCATCATTGAGGATGAATCAGATATTTCGCGCATTCTGCGAGATTATTTAACCAAAAATCAATATGAAGCCGCCGTGGCAGCCACTGGACAAGACGGACTTCAGATTATGGAGCTTATTCAACCAGACTATATCATTCTGGACATTATGCTTCCGGACATGGACGGGATCGAGGTCTGTCGAGAGATCAGAAGGCGCAACAATATCCCCATCCTCATTCTAAGTGCCAGAGGCAGTGATACCGATAAGGTACTTGGTCTTGGCTTTGGAGCAGACGACTATATGACCAAGCCCTTCTCGCTGAGCGAATTGTTAGCACGAATTAATGCCCACTTCAGGCGTTATGACAGTATGACATCCGTTGGAGACAGAACAGATCTGTTGCATCTTGGAAACCTGGTGATTGATAAAAAAGCCTATAAAGTTACATTAAACGGATCGGAAGTTTCTCTGTCTGCCAAGGAATTCGAATTACTTCATTACTTGGCAAGCCATAAGAATCAGGTATTCTCCAAAGCCCAGTTGCTCGACGCCATCTGGGGATATGCAACCTACGGTGATGAAAATACCGTAACCGTATACATTCGCAGACTACGTGAAAAGATTGAGGCAGATGCCTCGCATCCGACCGTTCTGAAGACGGTATGGGGTGTCGGTTACAAATTCAATTACGAATAAGTGAGATTGGAGGCACCCACATGTCATTGAACAGCTGGTCCAAACGCTGGTTGTTAACAACACTTGGGCTTCTCATTATTATCGTTTTAAGTATCCTTGCACTGTCGATGATGCTGTTACAAGATCGAAATTCAGGCGAATCCAATCTGTCCCTGAATCAGGTTCGACTCAAGGTCAATCCAATCTTACTCGCTTTGGAGCAAAATCATCAGCATCTTAATGAACAAAATATTCGTGAAGTCATACGTTCCACCGCCAGAGAGACCGGGGTTCTGCTTACCTATCTAAACTTGGATGGAAAAGTCATTCTGTCCTCCGCCCCCACCTCTGAAGGGACGCAAGCTAATCTGCGTAAAGCTCTTCATTATGATCTGCATCATGCCACTCAGGCCGCGGACGGTAACGATTTGCTTGATATTGCGTTTCCTGTGATGGACGGACCCACGGGAAGTCAGATCGGCAATGCCATCTTTTCCATCCCCCAAGCCATGGTTACGGTTCAGCAATCGATGACTTTTCCGGTTATATTGATTAGCGCACTCCTGCTCCTGTCACTGATTCTGAGCTTATTTCTATTCTGGATGAAACGAAAACTGGACAAACACCTGCTCTCTCCCATCCATCAATTGAAGCAACATGCGGAATCCATGCTTAAAGGCAATTATGAAGAAAAAATCCAGTACAACCGGAACGATGAATTGCTCGAAGTATATGCCATGTTTGATCTAATGCGCACGGAGATTAAACATATGAGCGAGAAGCGTATTCAGCAGGAACAAGCACAAAAAGAACTCATCACCAATATATCTCATGACATTAAAACACCAATTACCACGATAAAAGCATACATAGAAGCTATTGAGGAAGGACTATGCAACGATCAGGAGACGCTGATGGAATATATGGGAGTGATGCGAACCCATACGGATAAAACAGCCCGCCTTGTGGAGGATCTGCTGGTTCATGCACTTCAGGAATTGGGGCAAATTTCGGTGGAAACCCGTGAGTTGTACAGTGGGCCTATACTGGAGACGATGTTGAAACCTATTGAACATGTTGTCCTAACAAAGGGGCTTATCTATAAAGGACCCAACTACATCCCCAATGTGTTAATCGCTATCGACCCCACTCGAATTGAACAGGTGATCTCCAATCTTGCCGCCAATGCTCTCAAGCATACAGCTCCAGGAGACACGATACGTATAGATATGGAACTGGAATCTGAGCATTTGAATGTGACGATTGCCGATTCGGGTCAGGGAATACGTGTACAGGACATGCCGTTTGTTTTTCAGCGTTACTTCAGAGGCCAGGCGAGTCATGCAGAACAACGTGTTCAGGAAGGTACAGGGCTGGGCCTTTCTATCTGCCAAAGCATTATTGAAGCACATGGAGGCCATATTTCCTTTACTAGTAAAGAAGGACATGGTACAACCTTCCGGTTCTATCTGCCGATCTGCTGAGCACCCTCCACAGCTGTAATACTTTATTCATAATTCAATAAGGCTTCCTCAACATCCCTCCTCTAGAATGAATCCTATATTGCACTCGGGAGTGATTCGACTTGTCCAAAAAGGTGATTATCCGTGCACAGAATCTGTGCAAAACGTACAACAGCGGAAGTGAACAACATCATGCCATCCGTAATGTTGATCTTGACATCTATGAAGGGGAATTCACGGTCATCATGGGTAACTCTGGCTCTGGCAAATCAACCCTCTTATATCTGCTAAGCGGACTGGATCAGATTACAGCAGGTGAGGTCTATTTTCGCGATCAGCGGATTGACGCTTACAGTGAACGCCAAATGTCCGATTTCCGCACCCGCCGGATCGGTTATATCTATCAAAGTATCAATCTGGTCCCAGACCTTTCCATCAAAGAGAACATTGCTTTACCGGGATATATTGCAGGAAACAAAAAGAAGGACATCCTATCCCGCGCTGCTGAGCTGATGAATGCCATGGATATTGATGGACAGCGTAACCGCCTCCCATCCCAAACTTCCGGAGGACAGCAGCAACGAGCTGCGATTGCACGGGCTTTGATCAATTCGCCGGATATCATTTTTGCCGATGAACCGACCGGAAGCTTAAATATGAAACATGGCACAGCCGTTCTCGATATCCTTACAGATATGCATCGAAAAGGACAGTCTGTTGTTATGGTGACGCATGATATCAAGGCCGCCTGTCGGGCAGATCGCCTGATCTATATTCAAGACGGCAAGATTGGCGGAATCCTTGAGTTTGACACCTATGACGAACATCAAATTCAGGATCGTGAAGCGATTATCTTCGCTTTGGTTACGGGGAAGGAATAACGATGGCTGTCATATTTAAACTTAGCTTGTCGTATCTGAGTAGGAACAAAATACAAAATGCGTTGATTGCGCTGCTCCTGCTACTCTCGACAGTTCTTGTATCTACAGCTATTGTCATTCTGGCGAACACAGGCAATCAGTTTTATGAAATGCATACCCGAACCCATGGATCTCATCAGATCCTGACGTTTGAAAAAGGGCTAAATGACCCTGACGCTGTGCACAACTGGTGGGCTTCTCAGGATGGAGTTCAGGTGTCCCCTTTGCTAACGTATCGTACATTGTCAGGCATCATTTTGAATGAAACTCACATCCCTAACATCTACCTGTACATGTTTAATACGCCTCCGCCGCCTTGGGGTGTGGATGAACTAATTTTCTCAAGCGGGACGCCCGACACAGTTCCCGAACAAGGCTCCGTCTGGATTCCAACGTCCATGGCGAATGCTTATCATATTTCCGTAGGTGATACCATTGGCTTCAAAACTGGCTCAAGCACACTCGAATTGAATGTATCGGGCATTGTTATCGATGTACCATACGGGGCACCATTTTCCAATACAGCACGGGTCTGGATGAATCCTACCGATTATCAACATGATCTCGCTACACTTGCTGGCAACGAGAATCGTATGATGGGCATCCATTTTAACGATTACAGCATGAATTCGGTGTATTCGGAACGATACAATCGTGAGACAGGTATTCCGTTTCTGGAATCCAAAATGGAGTTCGAGGCCATTGCCTCCTTCTATCTGATCATCAATCAGGTTATTGGATTTATCATGATATTCATGGGTGTTGTCATGCTCTCTATCGCCCTGATGACCATCGGGTTTACGATTGCGGATGCCATCCTGGCCAATTACAGAACGATAGGAATTCTCAAATCACTAGGTCTGACTTCCCGAAAAACGATAGGCACCTATGTTATTCAATATGCATTGTTATCCATCATAGCCATTATCCCAGGACTTACACTCAGTATGTGGATATCCAAATGGATCATTAATATTTCTGTATCCTCTCTTCGAGTGGGGAATCAGAACATTCCAGTCCAAGGATTGGATGCAGCTATACTGGCCGGCGTACTACTATTTGCTCTAGTGATTCTGTTCACTGTGTTATATGCCAAAAAGGCACGCAGCATACAGCCCGTGCAGGCTATTCGTTATGGTATGTCGGAGACAGATCACAGCCGGATGGCTGGCAAAATGAATTCGCCATTGGCGCACTGGATCGGGTTCACACGACTGCCTGTGACCGCCGTGCTTGGATTCCGACATGTGTTCAAAAACACCAAAAGCTCTGTTCTAACAATCCTGCTGACTACCATGGCTTCCTCCGTACTAGTTTTGGGGTATGTTCTGCTGACCAGTATAAACGGAATTGAACAGACCGCAGCTAAATGGGGGTATGACAATGCCAATATCGCAGCAGTCGTAGTGAACAAAAGTAACTTCCCCAAGGCTGAACTAAAGCACGTGTTAGCGCAGGATTCGAGGATCAGCAATGTAGGCTGGCAAGGGAATACAACGGGTGTAATTAGCCCGGAATCTTTGGCAACAGTAGAGGGCCAATCCCTCAGTCTCAACTTGAGTGTACTGGACGGGAGTTATCAGGAACTTGGATTCGAAACGTTAAAAGGGGTTAACCCACAACATGCGAATGAAATTGCCATTGGTGTAAGTGTAGCCAAAACATCAAATAAAGATCTCGGTGATCTTATCGACATCTATATTGAAGGAGAAAAGCGTACATTCCTCATCACAGGCATCTATCAGGCGATCGCCAACATGTCTGTTTCAGGCAGAATCACCATTGATGCCATGAGAAGTGTGAACCCGGATTATAGTGAATTTGATGTTATCTTCATCAATGTGAACGATATGGCACAAGCGGGTAAGGTTGCCTCTGAATTAAATGAGCAATTTAAAGATTTTGCTTCGGTAGTCACTCAGAAGACTTTGCTTGATTCGGTTTACGCGGAAGCCGCTAACATCCTGATCTATCCGATGAGCCTGATCGGATTGCTGTTTATCATTGTGACGTTCATCATTATTTTCAGTACCTGTAGAATCAATATCCGTAAAGAAAGCAGAACGTACGGGATATACAAATCGCTGGGAATGACATCTCGTCAAATCCGGTTGTCGCTCACCATGGGAATGTTCATACTGTCCTCCGTGGGAGCCATACTGGGTATTTTCGTCGGCGTATACCTGCTGCCTCTTCTACTCGAAATGGTCCTTTCCGGTTATGGTATCGTACAACTTCCACTGATCCTGCATTGGGGTGGAATGGTACTGTTCACCTGTCTAAGCATCATTGCAGCCAGTCTTGGCTCGTGGTTCTCTTCGAGAATCATTCGGGAAGCATCGCCACGTATACTGGTTATCGAATAATGTAATCAGAATGCCTTAACACAATAAAACAAGCCCTTCCATACCTCTATAGGATGTGGAAGGGCTTGTTATCGTGATATGAACTAATTCCGCCATTTCTTCGCAAGTGCACCAATCTGATGTGGCGTAGTACGGCAGCAGCCGCCAATAATTTGCGCGCCCGCAGCAACCCACTGTTTCGAAGCATCACTCATGCTGCCACAGGTACCCTGTCCGCTCCACGTCTTCGTCACTGCATCATACGTCTCACCTGAGTTCGGATACACAATAACAGGTTTGTCGCTAGCACTGCTGAGAATACCCACTGCTTCCGTCACCACTTCCATCGGAGCACAGTTCAGGCCAATCGCCGCAATCTGCGGCTCGGAGCCAAACGTCTGTGCACATACCTCAAGCGGTGTGCCCTCGCTGATGCTTGTCCCGTCTTTTAAAGAAAAAGATAACCAGGCATACGCATGAGGGAACTCCTTCAGTACATCAACCAGCACCTGTGCTTCCTGCAGGGAAGGAATCGTCTCAAACGCCAGAATATCAGCACCCGCTTCAAGCAGCGCCGCCATACGTGGACGGTGAAATGCGGCCAGCGTCTCATCCGACACGCCGTAATGTCCCACATACTCTGAACCATCCGCCAGATAGGCGCCGTACGGACCAACGGACCCGGCAATAATTGGACGTGGACGAAAACTGTCTCCTTCGCGATCTACTGTACGATCTGTTATATGCTCCTCATTCTCTACGTTCTCGGAACGTACCGAAGGAGCTTCTACAAGCTGACCTGTCGAGCTTTCTCTCCCTACTAAACTACTCTGCACTTCTGCCCACACGTCATCTCTCGCCTGTACAGCCAGTTCCACCGTCTTGCGGATCAGCTCCAGTGCTGACTGTTCATCGATCCCTCTCTTGCGGAAACCATCCACCGTCGCCTGATAACTGGATGTAATCGCACAGTCGGCTCCTGCTCGAAAATAATCTGCATGGACCTGAACAATAACATCCGGATTCTCAAGCAACACACGAGCAGACCATAGTGGATCATCGAGATCACATCCATGCTGTTCGAGTTCCGTAGCCAACGCTCCATCCAGAATCATGACCGGATGTTCACGAAGGATCTGTTCCATGGGGTTAGTCTGTTGTTCTTGCGTCATGTACTTGTCCTCTTTTCTTATTCACACGTTCTGTCAGATAATAAGCAGCGTAACATACTGCGATAAACGGAACCCCACAATACAGCGCAATTCGCTGTGTCGGGTCAAAGGCAATACCTATGCATGAAGCCAGGCATAATATAAATGAAACAATTGGTACCACCGGATACAGTGGTGTGCGGTAGACCAGATCTTTGACCGCATGTCCTTCCCGGATATATTGTCTGCGGAACATGTATTGGGAAGCGCTGATGCTCATCCATACCGCAACGACAGCCAGACCTGAAATGGAAACCAGCGTAATATACACCGTACCTGGCGCAATAATACTGGACAGCAATGCCAGCGCACCACCCACCATACTAATCAGAAGTGCATTCAGGGGTACCCCGCTTTTGGTCAATTTGGCAAACCACGGAGAGATCGTTCTTTTGTCAGCCAGAGACCAGAGCATACGTGAAGATGCATATAGGCCTGAATTGGCAGCAGAGAGAATCGCCGTCAGAATAACAAAGTTCATAATATCTGCTGCATAGGGTACACCCACCCGCTCCATTACCGCTACAAATGGACTTTCCAGTACACTGGCATCCGACATGGGTAGCAAGGCCGACAAGATAACAATCGTTCCGATGAAGAAAATAACCAAACGCCACAGCGTTGTATGAATAGCCTTTGGTATCGTCTTTTCCGGGTTCTCCGTCTCACCGGCGGCAATCCCGATTAACTCGGTGCCTGAGAAGGCAAAGTTTACAGCAAGCATGGTCATCAATATCGCTGTAGCCCCATGAGGGAACCACCCGGATGCGGTAATATTCGATAGAAATGGAGCCGGTTCAGAATCCGCCATGGGAATGAACCCAAACATGGCTGCGCCACCGATAATAATGAAGATTACGATAGTCACTACTTTTACAGATGAGAACCAGAACTCGGATTCCGCAAATAATTTCACCGTTAGAGCGTTAAACAGAAAGATCATCAGTGCAAAAACCGCGCTCCATATCCATACGTTCACCGATGGGAACCAGCGCTGCATCAGCAATCCGGCGGCTGTGAATTCGGAGCCAAGCGCAACAGTCCAGGTTAACCAGTATAACCAAGCCACCGTGTAACCTGTTGCTGGTCCGATATATTTGGCTGCATAACTATGAAATGCTCCCGTCTCTGGCATATGAACAGACAGTTCACCAAGACAGAGCATCACCAGATATACAACGATCGCTCCGATCAGATAGGACAGAATGGTTCCCAGTGGTCCCGCCTGCTGAATGGTGTAACCTGAGCTGAGGAATAATCCCGTTCCAATGACTCCTCCGAGAGAGAGCATGACCACATGCCGTGCCTGCATTTTCCGCTGAAAATGCCCTTTGTCGTTGTTGTTCTCCATACCTGCTGCTCCCCTACTTCTTCATCCAGAAAAAACAAAAAAGACCCACTCTGCCTAAAGAGTGCGCCGTTACTGACAAATAAAAACAAACGCTCCTATCTATCAGGCTTTCACCCGCTGGAATTAGCACAGTATCCTTCAGATCTGTTGCTGAGGTTTCTAAGGGCCAGTCCCTCCACCTCTCTGGATAAGAAAATGATTTTTTACTAATATAGCGATCTATCATGAATGTGTCAACAATTAAATAATATATGGCACACCTCGCTATTCGGTGGAAGACCCCGGATTCGTGATGGTGGTCTTTACCTCATAGGTGATCGGCACGGTGCTAAAAATTTTATCCCAATCGTCTTTGACTTTTTTCCATGTTTTAGGTTCTTTAATACGCAAGCTATCCCGAAAATCCGCAACATCTACTTTATAGGTATGCTGCAGTTTGTATAACAACTGTCGAATCTGTTGTTTGGCAAGTTCAGCAAATTCTTTTTCCAATTCACTGAGATACGCACCTTTTTCCTCTTCCTCGGGAGCACGCCAATCCTCCATCAACCAGCCTTCGGATTCAGTTTTCACATGGAATGAAATATCATCGCCAACCACTTTTGGAATTATTGTTGTTTTTTTCTTCTTCATTTCATATACAACAGTGAACCCCTCTTTATTGTATGTCTTCAAGATACCTCCTTTTTCTTTAGGTCTGAGCCAAGATAGCCCTTCTAGATCCGTTTGGCTGAGTTCCCCGATGAATTTTGTTGTTTTCCCATCAAAGATACTGGCACCGGAGAACTTGTCCTCTCCATTGAAGTTCAGTACATTCTGGAGCAAAAAGCTGGAACCGGATTGCATTTGAGCATCTAATTTGGAGAGTAGAACGGGGTCCAGGATTTTATTGGACAAGTATGAATTACCGGTAATACCTGTAAGATAAAATGCTGGAATCCGGGAAGGATCATCTGAAGTCAGTACATCAACAGCGCGATGATGGCTAATCAACACCAGACAGTTAGGACGAATATCGTTATCCCGAAGTACAAAATCCAGCAGCTGGTCCAAACCATACTTTTTGGCGATATCCTTGGACACAACGATAACCTTCAGATGATGTCCGATGAGCGGATGATCTCGTCTCAGTGCAAACTGACGAAAGATTTGCAGCAAGGAATCTCCGGTAAGCTGTTCATTGGAATAGGACGTTTTACCAGAAGCAGGCGAACCGGATTGTTGGCTCTTTTGACTGCTGGAATTACCGGGAGCAATCTGTACCGTGGCCGTCAAATTGTTCTGCTTGGAGTACCCTCCTCCCTGATTGGCGATGTTCTCCTCAAATTCCGTCTCTTTACCGATATCAATTCCAAGACCGACATAGACACTTAGATCCTCTATCTCCCGACTGCTCCAACATCCGGATATCGTTAAGAGAATGCATAATACAGTGGCTAAGCGTAACAACATACGGAATGTAATCATGCATGCTTGCCTCCTTTTTTGCGAATCAGACTTAACAACAGTAGTACCAGAGGTAAAATGCCAAACAAAAATACGGACACATTGCCCAGCATATCTCCTAGTGCAAAAGTATCATCCACTGTTTTGGGTATCATTGCTGTCAGATAAATGAACGGAAGCAGGCCGTACATGATGCCTTTGATTTTTTTGGAACGAAACAAATCACGAATACCCACCGAAGCGCAGTAATGTGTAATTGCTGTAGTCGAAAAGATTTGCATAATCCAGATGACCAGTAATAAGGATTCAAAACGCTCAAATATCAGACCCTGAATTTCGAAGCTTCTTACCAAATCCAGCGTTGGCCAGGTTCGAGTTTTAATGCCATCGAGCGATAAACTCCCTATAACCATCACCACCGTGATCAAGTAGATAATAGTGGATATGAGTATCCCCCAGGTCATCGCTTTATTGCTCTTCTTCGGATTTTTCATATAGGCAGTCATGATTAACATCACCTCATAGCCCGTATAAGATAATAGTGAAGGCTTCAACCCTTGGAAAACGGGCATAATCCCATCACCGAGGACGGGTCTCAGATTGCCAATCTCGAATAGCTGATTACTAAGCAAAATTTCAATCACAAATATAATAATCGTAATCGGAAGGATGATCTCAAACACGCGTACGATAACGCCAAGCCCGCCTGAAATCATATATACACCGATCCACATGAAGACCATCACAATCGCCCAGGTGGGGGTGCGTTCGAGCAGATACATCCCAGTTACTTCAGCCATAACTCTGATTTCGAATGCGGCAATAACTATGAAATACATAATCATAGACAATCCCAGTATGTAAGCAATCCAGCTGCCCGTAATCTCACGGGTGAACTGGAAGACGGTTTTCTCCGGAAATCTTCGACACAGGGTAACCAGAATTATTCCGACACCTATGATAATGAATCCAGATAGGATAATGGAAATCCAGACATCGGGTGTTCCGACAGCTTTGCTGGTCGTTCGAGGTAACGTCAATATCCCGGCACCAAGCATGTAATTGACAATAATTACAACAGCCTGTGTCGTGGTTAGCTTTCCTTGGGAGCCATTCACTTTAGTTCACCTCCAGACCTTCAGTAGATGGAATTCCATTTATTTTTTCCGATCATCATCGATCGGATTAGTCATTTTGGGACGCATTCTCATCATATTTAGCGGTGCACGGATAACAAAATCCTTCCATTCATTCATGTGATAGGGAACGGCTGGTGCAACATAAGGTACGCCAAAGCTTGAGAGTCGTGCCAGATGTGTACACACAAGCAGAAAGAACATAACCACGCCAAACAATCCGAGTACGGCTGCGCTGAACATAGCGGCAAATCGTAGAATCCTTAGCGTTAATCCCGCACTATAGACCGGAATCGTAAAGGAAGAGATGGCTGTTACCGCAACGACAATGACCAGAAATTGGCTTATTATTCCCGCTTGCACGGCTGCTTGGCCAATAATCAGACCTCCTACGATACCCATCGCTGGCGCAATCGGTTTGGGCAAGCGTATCCCGGCCTCCCTCAAGATTTCAATTGAAAGCTCCATGATGAGTACCTCAATAATTGAGGGGAATGGCACTCCGGTACGCGTTTCAATAATCGTCAATACCAGCTTGGTTGGAATAAGACCCGGATGGAACGAGATAAACGAGATATAGAGCGCAGGAGCAAGCAATGCCAGCATCGCGGCCATAAAACGCAGCACTCGCAAAAATGTTCCAGGAATCCAGCGTTCATAATAGTCCTCTGGAGACTGAAGCAACATGCTAAAGGTCACCGGTACAATTAATACAAATGGCGTTCCATCCAACAAAATTGCCACTCGGCCTTCCAGAAGGGCACCCATCACTCGGTCAGGTCTTTCCGTATTCAGTACCTGCTGAAAAGGACTCAGCGTATTATCTTCGATGAGTTGTTCCACATAACCTGATTCGAGCATTGAATCCATATCCATCTCTTCGATTCGCTTGCATACTTCTGCAACGAGATTTGGATCGGCAATATCCTGAATATAGGCTATCGCCAAATCTTTTTTGATCCGTGAACCCACTTCATACTTCTTAATAAACAGGCTCTGATCACTTCCATAACGACGTAAAATGCCTGTATTATCGCTTAATTGCTCTGTAAAACCAATACGAGGCCCACGAAGCAGTCCCTCTGACAAGGGTTCATTCATACCTCTTGTTTTGATCTTATGAGCTCCAATTAATAAAGCACCTGGCAAACCATCAACCAGCAGTGCATTTTTCCCAAACAACACACCAACTGCGAGTTCTTGGAGGGACTTCGTCTCCTCAACCAGACTGACAGGAAGTAATTGATCTTGCAGATATGCCGACAGTAAGTGTGCGTTGTCTGGATGAAGGAAACCCTCCTGCTTAAGTAGAGGAACACCTTCGAACATCAACGGTGTAATCAAGTGATCATCAACTAAGTCTTGATCTACCAGGCCTTCGGTATAAATGACCGCAGCCCGTGTATTCGTTCCCCTAATAATAAATTCCCGAATATGCACGTCTGCATTGAGTCCAAAGCTTTCTTTCACACTCGTCAGATTTATGCTGTACTTTTCGGTTAATTTAATATTGGCATAGTGGCCTGTTTCGGTCCCTTCACCCTGCCCTTTGGCTGCTGGCGAGATATCCTTCGAGGATATGGACGATGGCTTCGAACGAGAGAAGCTTCCGCGCTTAATGGCAGCATTGATCCAGCGCATGCTCAATGTAATACCAATTGGAATGATGAAGACCAAGAATGCCTGAATCCATATGGACCAATCCGGCACGTAGGATACAATTGTTGACCACATGTTCCCACCCCAACATTTCTCTGCATGACATAGCTGCAGGTATTCCCAAGTATTGTGTCCCCGTTTGATCACAATAATTCCCGTTTTTTTGAGTACTGAACGACAAAAAAAACGGTTCCTGTGCAAGGAACCGCTATTACTATATATTGTTATACGATTCTGGTCACATGCTCCGCTTTGGCATCCAACAAGTGAGCTGAAGCAGCAATTACTGTAAAATCATTCAATGCGATCTCAATCTGCTTCTGGCTCTGCTCCACATATTCTTCTACTTTTTTGGTACCACCCGTGATATTACCAATCTCCTTGGTTATTCCAGTCACGCTATCACGAATCTCATTAATCGAACTCTCCACCATTGCGGATAGTTTCTTAACTTCCTTGGCCACGATATCAAATCCTCGTCCGTAATCTCCTGCATGTGCAGCCTCAATGGCAGCATTCAACGCGAGCAGTTGCGTCTGAGACGAAATCTCGCGTATCGTTCGTACCACGCCCTGAATCGATCCGGCCTGTTCCTGCAAATGAGTCAGCGTTGCACGGTTAGAAGTTGACACCTCTGAGATATAGGAGATACTGGACATCAATTCCTGACTCCGTTCAATGCCTACATCTGCCTGCCCATTCAGTTCATGAGACATCGTTTTCAGCTCATTCACTACGACGGAAATGTTGTTCTGACGGTTGGTAATGTTGGTGGCGATTTTGGAGACACCCAGTATCTTCTGATTCGTTTCATCGTACACCGGCATATATGTCGCCTCAAGCCATACGGAATTCCCCTTTGCATCCTTGCGTTCAACCTTGTCCTGGAAGCTGACACCATTAAATATGCTATTCCAAAAAGCATCATATTCCGGAGTATTTGCAAATTGACCGAAGCACAGTTGCTGATGCTTCATGCCGTACATCTCATCTACCGTATATCCCATCGTCTGGGCAAAGACTTCATTCACGTAGGTTACCCGGCGATCCAGATCGAATCGAATGATAGCAAGACTTTTCTCCATCGCCTTGATGACCATTGCATCGGTGACAACATCTTTCTTTTCCATATCTAATATAGACACTTGATAACCCCCACAGTTCATTCCATAATAGACAGCCTTTAACTAGCAAAAAACAATCATAACAACATATGTATCCATCAGGTTCTAGATGGCTCTACTATGGATACCCGATTTGCAGCATTTTGGATCACCTGTTGTTATTTATTTTTATTGCAACCCTGTGAAGTCAAAATATATAGTTGTTCCTTCGTTTCAATGCTTCTTCAATATCCTGGATAAAAGGGTTCCATCAACATACTTTCGGAGCATATTCATCGTCCAGAAAAGAGACGTTATAACTTATCTTATCCGTAAAATATCTCTGTATCTACTAGTACGTATCGTAACATAAGGCAAAGAGGTATACACTTCTGTATTTGTAACGTATTTGTAACATAATTTCTGTTTTTTAATAACCGTTTAACCCCTATATACAAGAAAAACAGAACGATTTATCATGCGTCGTTCTGTTTCTTATCCAGTCTCATCTTTATTATTTTTTTCGTGGTGTCCAGCGCTTTGTTTCACTGTGATTTGGATACTGAATGCCCGCAGGATAAGAGATCAGCTCGATCAGCATCCCCCAAGGTGCTCTTCCATACACAAACTGATTGCCTTCCCCACCTTCAATATGACCGGTCAACGCCCCAGGCTCTGTTAGCAACACCCCGCCCGCTTCCTTGAAGTGTCGTGTAGCTTCTTGCATATCGTCCACATACAATGCCATATGCTGCAAACCATAATCCGATGCCCTAACTGGCTCTGATTGCGCTGTATTCGCGTACTGAAATAACTCTATACTAGCGCTCTCCCCGAGCGATAACATCCGAATATGAATAACCTTTGCTCCTGAACGCAGTCCTAATTTAAGCTCTGCCTCGGGTCCTTCCTGTGGGGGATCATCCGGCGTTATATGGTCATAGGCAAGTTGAGCTCCAAACGCCTGTTGTAGAAATAGTGTCGCCTGCTCCATGTCCGGTACAGTTATTCCAATATGGTCAATTCCTCTCGTAATCATGTTATCCCTTCTTTCCTTTATCCATTGAACTTGCTTGTACACAGCGACATCCGTACTTATATGATTTACACGAAAAGGGGTCCGCTTTAACATTGGTTGCTCGAACGACCTGTGTATAGAAACCGAAAAAAGAAGAGCGCATGATATCCATGGCTCTTCTTTTTTTGATGTTTTTAAGTTAGTTACAGGTTTACATACCGAGTGCTTAACCGGGGGCCTGAACTCATTTTAAAAATCGTGCACAGTGACACACAGCTGAATCGCAATGCCAAATGGGTCCCTTACAATACCGTATCCTGGGCTGAATTCATTCTGTTCATACGGTACCAGTATCTTCACGCCCTCATGTTGCATCAGAGAATGATACAGTTGATCGATGGTATCTTTATCCTTGGATTGAATACATAGTGACGTGCTGTTCCCCAGCTGCCATGCTCTCTCCGTGTCCATTGCTTCTTCCGCAATCATGACTTTGTTAACCCCAATCTCCAGCACCGAATGTGTAATATACTCATCTTGACCGGCAGGGTACTCGAAACCTGGGTTCATCTCCTTCATCTCTTTATAACTTTTCTTGAATATCACCTTGGCGCCCAGAAACTCCTCATAAAAAGCAATGGCTGCCGCCGCATCCCCGTTCATCGACAAAAATGGTATCACTTCAAAATTCATTATATTGCCTCCTTGTTCCTATTGGATTACACTTATCACTATAACAACGAAAGGTGCCAATCTATGGCACCATTAAGAGGGTTTGATATGAAAAAATCAGAACGTATGAACCAGATGCTACGCTTTATTAATCAAAAACAACAGTTCACCCTGCAAGATCTCATGCAGGAGTTCCAGATCTCCAAACGAACCGCGTTAAGAGATATCGCTTCATTGGAAGAGTTAGGTGCGCCCATCTATGTCGAATATGGACGCTACGGCGGATATCGACTGCTGCAACAGATGCAGCTGCCTCCCATTTCGTTTAATACGGGGGAGCTTCATGCCCTTTATTTTGCGATGCAGGCTCTCCGCAGCTTCTCCAGCTTACCCTTTCAAGTCTCTTTCCGGACCATTCATGAGAAATTTATGAGCGCGTTATCCGACAAGCAACGACAGGATATTGAGAACATTCAACACCGGGTTTACTTCCAACATACCGAGCAGATCCGCGACAGTGCACATTTGGAGTTTCTGTTGATGGCTGCTGTTCAGAATATAGTGATCCAGATTACGTACGCTAATCAGCGTAGATCCTCTGATCAAAGGCCATCTTCTGCAAACACCAATATCCGCACCATTCAACCCATCGCGCTCTATGCCAGGAAAGGTTATTGGTATTGCCAGGCCTATGATCTGCATAAACAAGCGTATCGTGTTTTTCGCTGCGACCGCATCATTTCAGCCGAAACAACGGAGATTGAACCTTTAACTCATGTAAAGGAACTCTATTCACAGGATGCCCAAGCTCTATGGAAACCATCGGAACAAGCAATTCCATTCAAATGCCTGATTGATGAAGCCGGAATGGAGCTATTCCAGCAAGAACATTTCCCATCTATGCAGATCATCGAGAAGAGGGGACACATGTATCTTGTCGGTTCATATGAACCTCACGAGCTTGATTTCATAGTGAGATATCTTGCAGGCTATGGTAAATCGATTAAGATTATGGAGCCCGTCATCTTACAGAAAGCATTAAGGCAGTACTATCTGGACTTGTTGGATCATGTCTAAAGATCATATTTCTATATCCATTTTACTTCACATGCCTTTTAGCTCTGCTCCCGGCTAACTTTTAACCTTTTTTTATTGCCAATAGCCAATTGAACGATAATCTGCAACACGATGATGATAGCCAAACCATAAAATGCTTGCACGAAGCTGCCTGTTAGATCGCGGAGCCAACCAATCGCCAGCGGTCCAAGTGCTCCAAGAATGTAGCCACCAGATTGAGTCATAGCCGACCAGCTACTCGCTTCCTGAGCATTGTTTGTCTCATCAATCGGCAACATGAGTGCAATTGGGAACAGTCCACCTGCACCAATACCGAGCGGAATCGCCGCGAGCCACGGACTGACAGAGAGATTCAGCATCAGGACACCTATTAACTCCAACATCGCACATCCAACAAGCCAGAAGACACGTCTTTGGTACCGATGTACAAGCATGGGAATGAATAACGTTGAGGGCAATGATATCAATGTAAATAACGTTTGGATGTTGCCAGCAGTCTCTTGGCTATATCCATGGCTCTGAATGGCTGGCGCAAGCCAGGCGGTTAATGAATAGAAGATCGCGGCCATCAGTCCGAAGAACAGTGTCAGCACCCATGCACGCCTGTTCTTCACCGGAAGTGATGCGTGGACTACAGCCGAAGTTTGTCCGGATTGCCGCTCTGTACGCGCAGACCAAGCTAATTTTAACCAGATCGGCAATGCAATGGCTGCGAGTAATGCCCATGTAGCCAAAGAACCTCTCCAAGATCCACCCAACGTCTGCTGAAGCGGGACCGATAATCCCACACTAATGCTGGCCCCCATCACCATTGCTGTAGAGTAGATGCCGACCATGGCTGCCACTCGGTTAGGGAAATACTGCTTAATGAAGCTGGACAACAGCGGCCCTGCCAATGCAATCCCTACACCTGACAGAAAAGAAGTGAACATCATCAACGGAGTTGCGCCTACGAACAATCGTAATCCCGTACCTATCCCAATAAGGATTAAAGCCAGCACAATGGCTCCTTCGTTCCCCCACCTTCTACTTAGTCTTACAGAGAATGGAGCGAATATGCCCATACATAATACCGGTAGTGTAGTTAACAGACTGGCGGTCATGCCGCTCAAACCCAGATCATTCTGTATGGTACTCATCAGAGGAGAAATGGAAGTAATCGGTGGTCTTAAGTTCAGTGAAGTCAGAATAAGCGCCAATACAATATAAAAAAGTTTCATTATGAATCACCTCATGGGAGTAGTCTCGTTGCCTTCACCAAAGATCCTATTCTTTAATGACAAGATCTTCGGGTGGTGCACGAATTAAGTATAGGATCATTATAATGATTGAACAATACTATTGTTTCTATTAAAATGATTACTAAAACCAATGATTAGAGGTGAATTCATGGAGATTCGTCAAATGGAAAACTTTATTACGGTGTGCGAGGAGCTTCATTTTACACGGGCAGCTGAGAAACTTGGCATATCTCAACCTACGTTGAGTCAACAAATACGTGGGTTGGAAGATGAACTTGGTGTTCCTTTGTTTGACCGCGTCGGCAAAAAGATTGTGATGACCCAGGCAGGCACTCTGTTTCTGGAGCACTGTGTACAGATGATCCGGCATTTACAGAATACCCAGGATGCTCTAGCTGAATTTCGGAATGATCAGCGGGGACGATTGGTTATTGGTGTTCTTCCGTCGGATTTGGATTACCGTATCACTCCATTGCTCGTTGATTTTCATGCCCGATTCCCCAAGGTACAATTGAAGGTTATCTCTTCGATCTATGTCGTAAATCAAGTGTTGGAAAATGAAGTCGACATCGGCATCGAGATCACGTCTGCCCCGGATAGGCGGCTTGTACGCATTCCTTTGTGCAGTGAAGAATATGTACTCGTCGTTTCCGAGAATCATGATTGGGCTGAACGAAGCACAATTGAAATTCAGGAGTTACGTGATATCCAAACGGTGATGTTCCCCGAAGGATTCACAGGCAGAGAATTGGTTGATGGCTATTGCCGTAAATATGGATTTACCCTAAATACCATCATGGAGACCAGTTCGGCAACCTCCATCATTAGCCTGGTCAAAGCCAACGTCGGAGGAACACTGCTGCCTTATCCTCTGATCAAAGCCATGAATGAGCCCACGCTACGTTGCATCCGAATTACAGACGATCCGCCATACCGGCACTTTGAGATCATCCATCGGTCCGACCGTTACCTGACGCAATCGGCCAAGGCATTTATTGAGAAAACAATCGAGTATTTCAATCAAAGGTGAGATTAAAAGGAGGATGTTGAAATGATAATAAGAGAAGTTGGTTTGTTGACACATCAGGTCGAGGCCATAAAAGAGTTTTACGGTACACTACTGGAACTGAATCTTGTGGAGGATAATGCAACATGCGTTTCATTCCGTGCGGGGAACTCGGTCCTCTCTTTCAAGAAGGCGCCAGAACAAGAAAAGCCCTACTATCATGTAGCATTTACGATTCCAACGAATAAACTTGCTGATGCAAAAAGATGGGCTCAAGACCGTAACATTTCATTGCTATCCAAAGATGGACAAGATGAATTCTATTTCCCCTACTGGGATGCAACCGCCTTCTATTTTTATGATCCAAGCGGCAACTTGATGGAATTTATCGCTCACCATTCACTCGATAATGGAGTTGATGAAGCTTTTGAAGCGAAGCATCTGTTATGTATTAGTGAAATCGGTCTGCCTGTCGATGATGTTCCTGAGACAATGAACACATTGAATGAGCATTATCAACTTGAACCATTTGCCGGAGACGGAAAACAATTCTCCCCCACGGGTGATGCAGAAGGTATGTTTATTGTCATTGATAAACAGATGCCCTGGTTCCCAGACGGGCGTATGCCTGGTGTATTTGCTACAGAGGTGAAGGTGGAAACTGGGCAGCCCGGTAGTCTGCGTATACAGGACGGCCTATACTCCATTGTATCTAATTAAAGGAGAACAACTAAAAAAGCCGAATGAACTCAGGAATATGATCCTGACTTCACTCGGCTTCTATGACTTGACTTTAAACTCGTCTGCAACGATTGGCAATTACTTTAATAATTAGAAAATAATATCAATAGCCTCTAGCTCATCTTGCTCCTGTTCGGATTGCCCGTTCAGGGAAATATCCTTGAGCAGCACCGAAGGCTGTTCGCCAATTTGGGTGATGATCACGAGCAGGTCCTGAGCGAAATTGTCGATCAGATTGCGCGTAAACAACTTCGTTGCATATTCAAACTGCCCGTTCATTCCCTCATCCAGCAACGAAATGACCAAGGTAAGGTCAAATTGGGAAACCGCATGCGTTTCCGGATAAGATTCGATCTGGATATCCCCGAAGTTTTGAACGTTATCTTCCTTCGTTTCCAGCGCAAACATGACATCAAATACAGGATTGCGGCTTTGATCTCGCGGCACCTGCAGCTTTTTCACAAGCTCTTCAAACGGATAATCCTGGTGGTCGTAGGCCCCCAGCATCGTTTCTTTGACTTCGTTCAAGTAAACAAGGAACGTCTTCTCCCCGGATGGATAATGGCGAATCGCCAACGTGTTGACAAACATTCCGATGAGCGGCTCCAGGTCGGCATGTGTGCGGCCCGAAACCGGTGTGCCTACAATGAAATCTTCTTGTCCCGAGTACTTGCTGAGCAGGATTGAATAGGCCGCCGATAACACCATATATAGGGTAGCACCGTTCTCATCGGCAATGCGCTGCAAGTTGTCCGTCATCTGCTTGTCGATACTGAAAGGCAGCACATCTCCCTCAAAGCTGCGAGCGGCAGGTCTGACAAAGTCCGTAGGTAGCTCAAGCGTTGGCAGTTCACCTTCCAGCATGTCCAGCCAGTAGGCTTCCTGGCGTTTCAGCCGTTCTTTTACAGGTTCGGACTGCTGCCAAGTGGCAAATTCCTTGTATTGAATCCGAAGCGGTTCCAGCGTCTCACCGTTATACAGGCGTAGCAGCTCTTCGATGAAGATACCCATCGACATGCCATCCGTGACGATATGATGAATGTCCAGCATAAGCAGATGACGTTCCGCTTCCCATTCAACTAAGCCCACACGCAGCAGCGGCGGCTGCTCCAAATCAAAGACACGTACAAAGGCATCCGCAATGCTTTTCGTTTCACTTTCCGTCGCCTTTGTATACTCGACGGCAAACTCCAAGTCCGAATAAATACGTTGTACCGGTTCGCCGTCGACCATTTCGAAGCCGGTTCGCAAAACTTCGTGACGAGCGATTAATCCTTTGAGCGCCGCCTCGAATTGATTCCGCTCCAAGCGCCCGACGAGAACCGTCATCCCGGACATGTTGTAACTAAGCTCGGCCCCTTCCATCTGCTGCTGGATGTACAGCCGCTTTTGCACAGAGGAAAGCGGATAATACTCCCTTTTATCCAGAACCGGAATGGAAAGAAACTCCTGCTGCTCCAATCGGCTAATCACTTCAGCCATCGCTTCAATAGTCGAGTACCGGAATACATCGCGCAGTGGCAGGTCCACGTGCAGCTCCTTGTGCACCTTGCTGACCAGCGTCGTCGCCCGCAGCGAGTGACCGCCGAGGTCGAAGAAGTTGTCCGTCACACCAATCGTAACTGACCCAAGCACGTCCTGCCAGATGGAGACCAGTTTCGTCTCCAGATCGGTGCGCGGCGCCACGTATTCGCGCCCTGCACTTTCTCCCTCTTCCGGCGCCGGCAGCGCTTTCCGGTCGATTTTCCCGTTTGGTGTCAGAGGTAAATGCTCCAGCTCCACAAAGTACGACGGGATCATGTAACCTGGCAGCTCGCTGGAGATCGCTCGTTTCAGGTCGGCCGCCGTCAGTTCGATATCCGTTGTGTAGTAGGCGCACAGCGCCTTTTGACCGTTCGCATCACTTCGAACCAGCACCACCGCTTCGCGTATACCTACCACCCGCAGCAGCTGCGACTCAATCTCACCCGTTTCGATCCGGTAGCCCCGGATTTTCGCTTGATTGTCGATCCGGCCGATGAAATCCACGTTTCCGTCCTCCATCCACCTCGCCAAATCTCCCGTGCGATATAACCGCTCACCCGCGGTGAAAGGGCTGTCTACAAACTTCTCTTCCGTCAGCTCTGGACGGTTCAAGTACCCACGTGCTACGCCAACGCCGCCGATGACCAGCTCGCCCAGCACACCGACGGGTACGGGATTCAGATGTGCATCCACGATGTAAAACTTCGCATTCAACCACGCTTTGCCAATCGGCACATGGCCTGTCTGCGGCAGTTTCGCCAATTCTTCGTCATAGAAACTGGAGTCGATTGCCGCTTCCGTCACACCATAGGCGTTAATGATGCGGAACGACGAGCCAAACCGCTCCTGCAAGGTCCGGTAATCTGCCACACTGCAGCTGTCCGAGCTTGTAATCAACAGCTCCATACTGCTTAACTCTAGTCCATGCTCATGCACGTATTCCATGAACGGCACGATCAGTGCTGGTGTTGATTCAAAGATCGTCACTTGCTCCTGCTCTATCCAGTGGTGCAGACGAGACGGATCAATCCGGTCGTCCTTCGGTACAATGACCATGGTGCCTCCGTTATACAACGTGCGTACGATATCGCCCACGAAAACATCAAACGAGAAGCTTGCGAGTTGCAGCAGTCGCACCGGGAACTGATCCAACCGGTATTCCCGTCGGTAGCCCGCTGCCGTGTTCACTAGGCTGCGATGCTCGATCATCACGCCTTTTGGCTTGCCCGTCGTTCCCGACGTGTAGATGACGTACGCCAGATCCTCCGGACGGGCTTCATGGAAGCTGTCCATACCGACAACATCAACATCATTTGGGTGACTCTCATTACGTTCGTTCACAGCACCCGTCAGCTCGCTGGAGATCAGACCTGAAACCATGCTGGAGCCTTGGCCGAAGTCCATTGGTGCATTCGCTCGATCTTCGCTGTATGACGTTTCGTCATCGAGATACAGCACCTTCTCCAGTGCTAGTTCCTCTTCGCCGAGCCAGGATTCGGCACGCTCTCGCAGCAGCGTTTGTGTCAGCAGTACCTTCGCTCCGCTGTCTTCCAGCATGAACCGCACGCGGTCCGCCGGATAATCCGGGTCAAGCGGTACATACGCCCCTCCCGCTTTCCAGACGGCCATCACGGCCACCAGCAAATCGACCGAACGCTCGGCGAGAATGCCAACGATGGTCTCCCGGCCTATTCCGCTTGCACGTAGCGTGGTCGACAGGCGGTTCGCCCGCTCGTTCAGCTCCGCATACGTCAGCCGATCCTTCTCGTATACGATGGCCTCCGCTTCCGGCGTGCGTTCCGCCTGTTCCTCGAACAGTCGATGGAACGCTGCCACAGGAGCCACTTCCGGCTGCACCGGATTAAACACGCCGACAATTTCTTCTTTTTCCGCCGCCGTCAAAAGCTCTAACTCATGTACACGAACATTCGGATTAGCCGCAACCTGCTCCAATGCACGGGCAAAATGACCGTGGATCTGCCTGATGTCTTGCTCTCTGAATGTCAGTGCATTGTACGTAAACCGCAGCAAAATATGCTCTTCCGGAATGACGGTAATGTCCAGATCGTAGTTCGTTTGTTCCGGCGATTGGATATTAGCGATTTTCAGCGCTTCTTGTCCTCCGCCGACAACCTGCTCAATCTGTTCTTCCATCGGATAATTTTCAAAGACCATAATATGGTTGATCAAGTCGCTCTTTTGCTCGCTCAGCGACTGAATTTCGAAGAGCGGGAACGTTTCGTAAGCTCCCGATGTCAGCGCTTGATCCTGGGTTTTTCTCAAAATATCGGCTACCGTCTCCTCGGCTTTGCCTTGAATACGCACAGGGATCGTATTAATAAACAGACCGATCATGCTTTCGATACCCGGAATCTCCGCTGGACGCCCGGATACGACGGAGCCAAATACAACATCTTCGCTGTTGTTGTATACCTGCAGAACCAGTCCCCATACGGTCTGCATGAATGTATTAAGCGTCACCTGATGCTGGCGCGCCACCCGCTCGATTTGCCCAGTCAGTTCTTTGCTGAGTTCCACATCGATCTCAGCTGCTTCAAAAGCGCCCTGCTTCAGCCCTGTTTTCTCCCGAGGCAACTTGGTCTGCTGATCATAACCCGCCAAATACTCGGACCAGTAACGTGAAGCTTTCGCGGCATCTTGAGCTTCCAGCCATTCGATATACCGAGAGTACGAGGTAACCGGAGGAAGCTCCAGCGTCCGTTGCTCCTGGAACGCGAAGTAGGTGTCGAACACTTCCTTGATCATTAAGGACATGCACCAGCCGTCCAACAAAATGTGATGGTGACTCCAGATCACTTGGTAGGACTCGTCGCCCGTACGCAAAACTGTAACGCGCATCAGAGAGCCTTGAGCCAAATCGAACTTGTTCGCTTTATCCGCGCTGACAAAATCGGCTATCGTCTTCTCCGGGTGTTCATCTCTTGCCGAGCGAATATCTTCAAAGTACACTTCACACTTCCGCTCGCGGAATACCACTTGAATCGGCTCGTCTCTCCAGCCGGTAATAAAATTGGTCCGCAGCGCCTCATTTCGCTGTACCAGCGTATCCAATCCGCGGGTGAAGGCTTCCACATTCAGGCTTCCATACAGATCGAAGGTCACCTGTTCGAAGTAGGCTTCCGAATCGGCATCCAGCAAGCTGTGGAACAACATCCCTTTTTGCAGCGGAGTCAGGGTGTATACATTCTCCAGTTCGCCGAGTGCCGTCGTATGTTCGGACAGCCGCTCCAGTTCCTCCACCGTCACATCTTGAAGCAGTACGTCACTAGGCGTAAGCTCCGGCCGCTCTTTCGATACGCAATGGCTGATGACTTCACGCAAACTCGATTGAAGCAGGGTGCCCAGGCGCTCAACCGTCTCCCGTTGATACTGGGTTTCCCCATAACGGATCGCAAGTTCCAACACGCCTTCCGATACCATACCGTTGATATCGAGGACATAATTCATCACAGCATTCGGGCTTGAATCGGAGCCCAGACTGAACGGAGACGGCTGCGAGCCGCTGCTTTCGTAATCCTGGTCGAACTGACCCAGATAGTTAAAACTGATCTCCGGCTCTAAAGCAAAGCGCTCGCCGTCATGCGGCGCCGACAAATAACGCAGGATGCCGTAGCCGATTCCTTTGTTCGGAATGCGGCGCAAGCTTTCTTTCACCTGTTTCACCTGATGACCGAGCTCCTGGACGTGACCCGGCTCCAGAACGACAGGGAATTGGCTTGTAAACCAGCCTACCGTACGTGTAATGTCCACATCTGGCAAAAGTTCTTCCCGGCCGTGGCCTTCAAGATTCACCAGCACGCGTTCTTGACCGCTCCAAGCTTGTACTGAGAGGCCCAGCGCAGCAAGCAGCAAATCGTTCATTTCTGTATGGTAAGCACGGTGTGCCTGCTTCAGCAGCTGTTCGGTTTCCTCCGCCGTCCAGCGGACAGTCACGATCCCGCTGTCCTTCAGCTTGGATCTGCCTTGTTCAAAATCTTTCGGAAGCGGCTCATAGGTCAATTGCTCGATATGCTGCCAATACGCTCTCTCGCTTTCCATCGCCGGACCGTTCGCATAATCAGCGAGCTGTTTCGCCCACGTTTGGAATGAGTCCGTTTTGAGCGGCAGACGGATCAGCTGCCCTTGCAGCGCCTGCTCATAGCCGGCAGCAAAATCCTCAAGCAGAATCCGCCAGGATACGCCGTCTACGACCAAGTGGTGGATCGCGATCAGCAGATGATCTCCATCCGCACAGCGGAACAAGCCGAGCTTCAGCAAAGGCCCTGCCTGCAGGTCAATGCTGCGTTGAAGCTCGTTCGCCTTGGCTTCGATCGCCCGCGCGCAGTCCGTCATTCCACGGAAATCGATCACTTCCAGGCTGTAGAGCTCGCCGTCGCTTTCCGCGATGCCCCGGTTCCATGCCGCATACCCGCTCTCGGTCCGGCTGAAGACGAGGCGCAGCGCATCGTGATGCTCGGCCAGCTTCCGCACGGCCTGATGAAGCGCCGCTTCGTCATAGCCTTCCTCCCGGTACAGCATCACCGCCTGGTTAAAGTGGTGCAGCTCGGCGAACGACTGCTCGAAGAACCAGCGCTGAATCGGCGTCAGCCCCGTATCTCCCTTAGCTGCCCCCTGATCGGCGCGTCTTAAGACCGACTGGAGATACGGGCTTAATTCCGCTACGGTCGGATATTTGAACAAATGCTTAATTTCCAGCTTGTACCCGGCCTGATATAGCCTGGACGACACCTGGATCGATTTAATTGAATCCCCGCCGAGTTCGAAGAAATTGTCCATCACGCCGATCGGACGACCCGTTCCCAGCACCTTTTGCCACACCGCAACCAACGTCTGCTCCGCCGCCGTCCGGGGCGCCACGTATTCCGTTCCAACGAGCATACTGCTTTCCGGTGCGGGCAGCGCCTTGCGGTCAAGCTTTCCGCTGTGTGTGAGGGGCATCCGCTCCAGCTGCACGAAGTAGGACGGAATCATGTACGCAGGCAGATCCTCCGCCAGCGCGCTTCGCAGCTCGCTCGCCGCAAGCGGCTTGTCCGCCACGAAGTACGCGCAGAGCTGCTTCTGACCGGCTTCGTCCTCTCTGGCGATGACAACCCCCTCTTGTACGGACGCCGCTTTCAGGACCTGCGCCTCCACCTCGCCGAGTTCGATCCGGTACCCGCGGATTTTCACCTGATGGTCGATCCGGCCCATATACTCGATGTTGCCGTCCGGCAGCCATCTGGCCAGATCGCCCGTCCGGTACATCCGCCCGCCCGGCGCGAACGGACACTCTACGAATTTCTCCGCGGTCAGCTCGGGACGGTTCAAGTAGCCTCTAGCCAGACCTACGCCCGCGATGCACAACTCGCCCGGCACGCCGATCGGCTGCAGCGCTGTCGTCCCTTCCTTGACAATATGCAGCCGGATGTTCGAGATCGGCTTGCCGATCGGCACCGATACATACGCCTCTTCCGGTCCGCAATCGTAGTACGAGACATCAACCGTCGCTTCCGTAGGCCCATAAAGGTTGATCAGCTGCGCTTGATTCACGGATGACGAAATCCACTGCCAGAACCGGCTCACATGCGATGTCGCCAGCGCTTCCCCGCTTGCAAACACCCGTTTCAGCGAAGACAGCTTGTTACCCAGATCTTCACTCGGCTGACGCTCGACATATTCGAGGAAGGCGTGCAGCATCGACGGCACAAAGTGCATCGTGGTGACGGATTGCCGTTCGATCGTGTCCAGAATCGTCTCGGGATTCTTCTCTCCGCCCGGCGGCAGCAAGCAAACTTTGGCCCCCGTCCAAGCCCACCAAAACAGCTCCCACACGGAAACGTCGAAGGTGATCGCCGTCTTTTGCAGAATCGTATCCCTGGAGTCGATCGGGTATGCATTCTGCATCCACAGCAGCCGGTTGATCACCGGACGGTGCTCCACCATGACGCCTTTGGGCTTGCCTGTCGAGCCCGATGTGTAAATGACGTAGGCCAGATGCTCCGGTCCGCTGGCCAGCTCCAGATTCGAGCCGTCTTCGTCATACGCGGATGGATCGTTCAGATCGACGAGCGATAGACCACCAAGTGGCTCTGTCCCGGCAAATGACGCGCTTTCCCGCAAATGGCTCTGAATCAGCAGCAGCCTAGCGCACGAATCTTCGAGCATGTAGCGAATACGCTCCTGCGGGAATTGCGGGTCGATCGGCACGTAGGCGCCCCCGGCCTTCAAGATCGCATAGATGCCGACAATCATCTCCAGCGAGCGCTCGGCCATGATCGCGATCGGCTGATCGGCCTGCGCGCCAGAGGCACGCAAGGATCGCGCCAGCCGGTTCGCCCGCTCGTTCAACTCCCGGTAAGTCAGGCGGCTGTCCTCATAGACAACGGCCACCTGCTCCGGCGTTCGCTCTGCTTGCTCCTCGAACAGCTCGTGGATCGTTCTCTCTCTCCACGACTCATCCGCTTCCAAGCCTGGACCCTCTGAGGCGGATTGCTTCGCCAGAGCCGAAGACGACACGGCAAACCCGACCAGCAAATCATGCTTTTCGCTGTCCTTCAAAATATTCAAATCCGAGATCCTCGCACCCGGCTGAGCCAGGATCGATGCCAAAAGCTGCTCGTAATGACCCGCCAGCCGTACCATCGTTTCCTGTCTAAACAACGAGGTAGCGTACTCGATCTTGCAAACCAGCTCGTTACCCTCTTCCACGATATCCAGGCTAAGATCAAACTTTGCTCTCTTTTCCTCGATGTCAAACAGCGACCATTGCAAACCTTCCAGGGCTAAATCCAGGCTTTCGTGCTTTTGCAAAGAAAACATGGTGTCAAACAGCGGATTCCGGCTTAAATTCCGGCTCACCTGAAGAGCTTCTACCAGCTCCTCGAACGGATAGTCCTGGTGCTCGTAGGCTCCAAGCGTCGTTTCCTTCACATCCTGCAAGTAATCCAGGAACGTCCGCTCTGCCGTTGGACCCAAGCGAAGGGCCAGCGTATTGACAAACATGCCGATAATCGGTTGCAGGTCGGCGTGAGAACGAGCGGCAATCGGAGTGCCGACTACGATATCTTCCTGTCCCGCGTATTTATGAAGCAATACGGAGTAAGCAGCCAGCAGAAGCATGTACAGCGTCGCCCCCGAATCTCCGGCAAGCCGTTTTAGAGCTTCGCTTTTCTCCGCATCCAGCGCAAACGTGAGCGTTTGACCGTCAAACTGCCGGACGGCTGGGCGGGAAAAGTCAAGAGGCAGCTCAAGAACCGGAAGCTCGGAGCTGAATACCCCACGCCAGTATTCCTCCTGCCGTTTGATACGCTGACATTGCTCGTCGGATTGCTGCCAAACGGCGTAATCCTTGTATTGAATCCGCAGCTCCGGCAATTCTTCCCCATTGTAAAGCCCCACAAATTCGCGTAGTAGCACGTCCATGGAAAGACCGTCGGAACCAATATGATGCATATCCAGCGCAAGCAGGAATTTCTCTTTCTCAAGTATGATCAGCAGGGCGCGCAGCAAAGGCGGCTGGGTCAAGTCAAAAGGCTGAATGAAACCTTCCAGAATGGCCGCGACCTGATCTTTGCTTGCTTGAAGCTTCTCGACCTTGAAACCTACGACCGGATGAATACGCTGAACTGGCTCTCCATTCACGATTTCAAAACCGGTGCGCAGCATATCGTGCCGGGCCACCAAAGTAGTCAGCGCCTTTTCCACTTTGGCCTCGTTCAAAGTCCCTTTCAATTGCAAGGCGCTCGGAATGTTGTAATTCAGCTCCGAGCTATCTAGCTGGTGCAGGACATACAGCCTTTTTTGCGCAGAGGAAACTGGATAATATGCTTTCTCTTCCGCTTTTGGAATGGAGCTGTGCTCTGATTCTTCCAAGCTGGCAATAGCCCCCGCCATCGATTCTACCGTCATATAGCGGAACACATCGCGCAGCGGAAGTTCAACGTTCATTTCCTTCCGAATCTTGCTGACAAGGTTTGTCGCCCGCAAGGAATGCCCTCCGAGCTCAAAGAAATTGTCCAGGACTCCAATGCCGGAGTAACCCAGCACTTCCTCCCAGATCTTCACAAGCTGGGACTCCGTAAGGTTACGCGAGGCTACGTATTCGACGCCCGTTTGCAAGCCTCCTTGCGGCTCCGGCAGCGCTTTGCGGTCCACTTTGCCGTTAGACGTCAGCGGCATGCGCTCCAGCTGCACGAAATACGACGGGATCATGTATCCCGGCATTCCCTGTGCCAGCGAGGTTCTCATTTCGCTGACTGTCAGCGTCCGGTCTGCAACAAAGTAGGCAACAAGTGCCTTCTCTCCCTCGTTGTCCTGACGGGCGAGCACCACCGCTTCTTCCACGCCCTCCACGTTCAGAAGTTGCGTCTCGATTTCGTCCAGCTCGATCCGGTACCCGCGGATTTTGACCTGATGGTCGATCCGGCCGAGGTATTCAATATTGCCGTCCGGTAGCCATGCCGCCAAGTCGCCTGAGCGATACAGTTTTTCCCCCTCCGCAAACGGGGAATCAACGAACTTTTCCGCCGTCAAATCCGGTCGATTCAGGTATCCTCTTGCCAGGCCTTCACCGGCCACGTACATTTCGCCTGCTACGCCGATCGAAACAGGACGACGGTTTTCATCCAGAACATACACGCTCAGTGTCGGGATCGGCTTGCCGATATTACTCTTTGCCGCCTCCATCTCGATCCATGTAATTTCCTTATACGTCACGTGAACCGTCGTCTCGGTAATACCGTACATATTGATCAGCTTTGTCTCCGGGTACTTCGTCTTGAAACCCTTGAGCAACAGCGGGCTGAGTGCTTCGCCGCCGAAGATGACGTTGCGAATCCGCAGATTGTACGGATGGTCCGCTAAAACCTCACGCAGCAGTTGGTAGAAATATGTTGGCGTCTGGTTCAAAATCGTGACCCGTTCGCGGCTCAGCAGTGCCAAGAACTCGGCTGGATTTTTCGCCGTAAGTGGCGGTACGATAACCAGCTTTCCTCCATTCAGAAGTGCTCCGTACATCTCCCAGACGGAGAAATCGAAGCAGAACGAGTGGAATAACGTCCACGTGTCGGACGGCCCAAAGTCGAACAGGTTCTTGTCGTTGAACAAAAGGCGCACGACGTTTTTATGCTCAATCAACGTGCCTTTGGGTTTGCCGGTCGTTCCCGATGTGTAGATGACATAAGCCAAGTTACCCGGGCCAGAAATTGGTTCCAGATTCGAAGCGTCCAGTGCATCAGCGGAGTCCGCCCCTTTGTGGCCCCAAACGAAATCGTCCAATTCAAGGCGCGTTCCTGCGAAATCGGTCTTCTCATGCAAATGCTTTTGAATCAGCAATAACGGTGCGCCCGAATCCTCAATCATGAAGCGGATGCGTTCCTCCGGGTAGTCGGGATCGACAGGCACGTAGGCTCCACCCGCTTTGAGAATCGCCAGAATGCCGACGACCATATCAAGTGAACGTTCGGCCAGAATCGCTACCAACTGATCCGCTTCGACTCCTGTCTCCCGCAGCTTACGCGCAAGGCGGTTGGATCGCTCGTTCAGTTCGTGGTAGCTCAGCTGCCGCTCATTCATGACGGCGGCCACGTTATCCGGGTAAAGCTTCGCCTGCTCTTCGAACAAGCCATGAATCGTCTGCTGACGCGGGTAGTCTGCCTCCGAATCATTAAAACCGCGCACCAGTTCACGGATTTCCTGCTCGGTTAGCATTTCCAGCGAAGCAATATCCCCTTCCGGCGCTGTTGCGATAGTTTCGAGTAGCTTGTCATAATGTCTGGCGAACCGTTCCGCGGTCTCCTGTTTATACAAAGCCGTAGCGTACTCCAACCGGCATTCGAGCTGGCCATCCAGTTCCGAAATGTCCAGAAGCAGCTCGAACTTGGACGTTCGGTTTTCCAACGGATAAAACGATTGCTCCAGCCCCTCGATGACAATTTGCTCATTCTCCGTATTTTGCAGGGAGAAGAACGTATCAAAGAGCGGATTCCGGCCGGTCGCGCGCGGAATATGAAGACTTTCCACCAAATCTTCGAACAAATAATTTTGGTGTTCAAAAGCCCCGAGTGTGATTTCCTTCATTTCTTCCAGGTACTTAAGGTACGACTTGGAACGCTCCGGATGGCTGCGAATGGCAAGCGTGTTGATAAACATACCTACGATTGGCTGCACTTCTTCTTGCGTTCTTCCGGCAATCGGCGTTCCCACGATCAGTTCTTCCTGACCCGAATATTTATGCATAAGGATCGAGTAAGCTGACAACAGCACCATGTACAGGGTCGTGCCCGTCCGTGCGGCCAGTTCTTTCAGCTTCTCCGTCCGTTCTTTCCCAATATCAAACTTCACGGTCCGGCCGTCAAAACTTTGCACCGCAGGCCGCGGGAAGTCCGTCGGAAGTTCCAATACAGGCAGCTCGCCCGACAGCTGTTCCAGCCAATACTCCTTCTGCGGCTGGATCAACTGCCCGTAGGCTTCGGAATGCTGCCAAACGGCATAATCTTTGTATTGAATACGCAACGGAGCCAGCTCCTCACCACGATACAGGCGGCTGAACTCGTCGAAAAGCAATGCTGTCGAGATGCCATCCGAGACGATGTGATGCATATCGAACAACAGGATGTGGCGATCCTCGGCGACTTCGATCAGGCCGATGCGAAGAAGTGGCGGCTTAGTCAGATCAAACGGGTGATAGTATGCTTCCACCATATGGTCCACTTCTAGCTCGCTCGCCTGGAAATAGTCTACAGCAAACTCCACCTCGTCATAGATGCGCTGCACAAGCTCGCCTTGAACCTGCTCGATCCCGGTACGCAGCGTCTCATGGCGCTGAATCAACGCCCGGAATGCGTACTCTACGCGCGTGCGGTCCAGCTTGCCTTCGAGAAGAAGCGCCGCCGACATATTGTAGCTACGCTCGGCCGCGTCAAGCTGGCGCAGGACGTACAGACGCTTTTGCTCGGATGAAACCGGATAGTACTCGGTCTCTGCCGCCTTTGTAATCTCATAGGTTTCCTGCTGCTTTAAACCGCTAATTCTTTGGGCAAGCTGTTCGATCGTGGTGTAGCGGAAAACGTCCCGCAGCGGAACCTCGACTTGTAGCTCTTTTCGAATCTTGGAAACAAGCGCGGAGGCCCGCAAGGAATGACCACCCAGGTCAAAGAAATCGTCTTGGACTCCAACTCGCGCAATACCCAGCACCTGCTGCCAAATAAGAGCAAGTCTTGTTTCCAGCGTTGTGCGAGGAGCCACATACTCACGGCCGGCTTCTATCTCTCCGGTCGGCTCAGGTAGCGCTTTACGGTCAATCTTGCCGTTCGGTGTGAGCGGAAGCTGATCAAGAGACACCAACCGGGCCGGAACCATATGCGCAGGCAACTCTTGTTTCAATTGGGACAGCAGATCGCTCAGTTGCAAGGAAACATCCCCCGCCACGTAACCGCACAAATACTTTTGCCCCTGCTCATCCGTACGGTCAGTCACCACAGCCTGCTTGACCCCCGGGAAACTGAGCAGGGCCGTTTCAATTTCGCCGAGTTCGATCCGGAACCCGCGAATTTTCACCTGATAGTCGATCCGGCCGATGAAGTCAACGTTGCCGTCTTCCAGCCAGCGGGCCAAATCTCCTGTACGATACAGACGTTCTCCAGGCACAAACGGGCTGTCTGCAAACTTCTCGCTGGTTAGGTCCGGACGGTTCCAATACCCGCGCGCCACCCCGGCGCCGCCGATGACAAGCTCCCCCGGAATCCCTACAGGAACCGGCTTTAACCCGGCATCTACAATGTAAAACCGGGCGTTCAGCCAGGCTTTGCCGATCGGCACATGACCCAACGATGGCAGCTTGTCCAGCGGCTCATCGTAAAAGCTGCTGTCAATGGCCGCTTCGGTAACGCCGTAGCTGTTGATGATGCGGAATTGTCCGCCGAATCTTTCCTGCAGCAATCGGTAATCGGTGACACTGCAAGCATCCGAGCTGGTAATCAGCAAATGCATGGAGCTGACGTCCAGCCCTTCTTCATAAATATGCTGCATGAACGGCAGGATAAGCGCAGGCGTCGATTCAAATACCGTAATGTTTTGCTCCCGAATCCAGCCGTATAAGCGGTTCGGATCAATCCGGTCATCCTTTGGCACAATTACCATCGTTCCTCCGTTATACAGCGTCCGCGCGATGTCTCCAACGAACACGTCAAACGAGAAACTCGCCAGTTGCAGCAACCGCACCGGGAACTGATCCAACCGGTACTCACGGCGGTACGCATCCGCCGTATTCACGAGACTACCATGCTCGATCATGACGCCTTTTGGGCGTCCCGTCGTACCGGAGGTGTAAATCACATAAGCCAAGTCATGTGGGGCACTGTCAGCGGATTCAAATTCCACGGCTGAGGTATCCTCGTTATACATCTGTTCATCGTCCATCGCATAGACAGCTTGAAGCTTCAGCCGGTCATCGGCCAGCCAACCTCCGGCCCCCTCCAACAGATGACGCTGCGTAAGCAGCACCGATGCTTCGCTATCGCTGAGCATGTACTCAATCCGCTCCGCTGGATAATCGGGGTCCAGCGGTACATAAGCTCCGCCGGCTTTCCATACGGCGAGCACACCGACCAGAAGTTCCACCGAACGCACTGCCCAGATCCCCGTAATCGTCTCCCTTCCCACGCCCTGTTCACGAAGGAGCGCAGCCAGCCGCTCAGCGCGTTTGTTCAATTCGCCGTAAGTCAGCTTTTTGTCCATGTAAACAACTGCCGGGTGATCCGGAATGTCTCGGGCAAACTTTTCGACATACCGATGAAACGCTATTCCCTCGCTCAGTGCTTCCACCGGCGGGTTAAACACGTCCAGAATACGGTGTCTCTCCTCATCGCTCAACAGAGAAATCTCGCTCACCCGCAGTTCGGGAGTCTCAAGAAACTGGTCCAAAACGGTTACATACTGTTCCATAATGCGATCAATCTCGGTCGTCTCGAACAGGCCGGTACGATAGGAAGCATGGAGAATGACATGGCCTTCATTCAGCATATGGTCGAAGCGCAGCAGTAGATCGTCCATCTCGTGTCTAGCAAAGTGAGCCTCCAGACGTACCTTGATTTCTTCGTACTCCACGATTTTCAAAGGTAGATATTCCAGAGACGTGCGGAACAACTCCGAAAGATCGTTGCGGCCGTGTTGTTCGCGTAAATCCTGAATCAATTGGTTATAAGGATATTTCTGATGCCGCAGATCCGCCGTATTTTCCTTGGAAACGGTTTGGATCAAGGAAAGCACGGACCCAACTGGATTCAGACTAATCCGCGTAGCCACGGTGCTGACGAACATACCGATCGTTTCTTTTTCCTTCTTGCTCGTGCGATTGGCAAAAACCGTGCCGACTGGAACATCGGTGCTGTCGGTCAGCTTATACAATAAGACGTACATGGCGGACAAAAATAACGTATATAAACTAACCTGATATTGTTCGCTAAAAGCCAGAATGCGGTCATAGCGGGAACCATCCAAAGTGATGGAACGTTTATTCGATTCGCTACCAATCGAGAATGGCGGAACTGATTTAATGCCGCTCGTTTCAGGCAAAGTCTTGTACTTGGTTAGCCAATATTCCTTGCCTTTTTGATAACGCTGCGATTGCTCATATTCATGCTCAGTTGAAATATAATCCAGATAGGATGGGGCCTGGTAACTGCTGAAGATGCCATTGCGCAGTTCCAGGTATTTTTCCATCACCGCATGCAGCAAAGCAGTGACGGACAAGCCATCGGCGATGATATGATTTATAGTCAAATTAAGCCATACTTGGCCGTTCGCAAAATGGATCATCGTAAATTGATAGAGGTGTTCGTCGAACACACTCGCCGGTTTTTCGGTTACTTCTTTCACCCAAGCATAGAATTGTTCGGTTGTGCCTATTTCGAGGTGGCTTATCCTGGTTTGGACATTCTCCAGCTCTTCGAACCACTGCGTTGGATTTTGCATATCCCCGCTAATGCGGATTCGGAAAGCGTCATAGGTTTTTACAATCTCTGCCGCCGCTTGCTCAAGCAGCTTGGTGTCGATCTCGCCCGTAATCTGGTAGGTCGCGGAAAGCATCGTGATGGATGTGCCCGGATTCATAATTTCCAAGAACCATATCCGGCGCTGGGCTTGCGTTAATCCATATTGCTTGTTCGTATTCTCTCTCACATCGACACACTCCCGTATTAGAGATTGTTTGTAGATAGGCTTTATACCTGAATATCAGCAGGAAGCCGCCCGCCGAAAAGCGAGTCTAGCCGTACAGCCGCGCGTAGTAACCTCCGAGCGCCAGCAGTTCCTGATGGCGGCCCCGTTCCACGACCGTTCCTTGATTCATGACCGTAATCAAATCCGCATGTTCCACAGTGCTGAGACGGTGGGCAATCAGAATGGTGGTGCGCCCCTTCATCAATACGTTCAGAGCTTGCTGTACCCAATGCTGGGATTCGTTATCCAATGCAGAAGTCGCTTCGTCCAGCAGTAGAATCGGGGCGTTTTTGAGAATCGCCCGGGCGATCGCAATTCGCTGCCTTTGTCCACCTGACAATGACGCTCCCCTCTCTCCCACCGGCGTTTTATACTGTTCAGGAAGTTCCTGAATAAAATGGTGAGCGTACGCCGCTTTGGCCGCTTCCACCACTTCTTCATCCGTTGCATCCGGGTTGCCATAGCGGATATTTTCCTCAATCGTGCCGGTAAACAAAAACGGTTCCTGCGGAACGTATGCAATCTGCCTGCGGATTTCTTCCAGCGTGTAATGGCCGAAAGGTTTACCCTGAAGCAGGATATTTCCGCTGTCCACAGGATAAAAGCCGAGCAACAGCTTAATCAGCGTACTTTTACCGCTGCCGCTGGCTCCTACAATCGCAGCGACCTGACCAGGAAACACTTGCATGGACATGTCGACAAGTACCTTTTTATCCGCCTGATAGGAAAATTCCACATCGCGAAACTCCACCGCAGCCTCCGATACAAGCTCGCTACGAGAAGATCCCAAACGCTCCGGTTCCTCTTCCTCACTTAGTACCTCTTGAATCCGGTGAGCGCCCGCGAGCGAATTTTGGGTCATCGACAGAACCATCCCCAGGTTCAACAAGGCGTGCGTCAGATTCACTTGCAAAACTGCCAGAGCGGCGACACTTCCCATTCCCATCAATCCGTAAGCATAAAGAAGACTGCCGATGACGATGATGCCGCAGAACGTGACATAGCTGATAAAATGGTTCACCGCAGCCTGCATACCGTTCTTTTTCGCCGTTTGCCGAAGCGTTTGCGTCATTTGCTCGTTCAACGCCTCGTACTGGCCGTAAATCGTGCGGATGCGAAACAGCTTCACAATTTGAATGCCGCCCATAAAATCTTTAAATTTTTCGGTCATTTTACCGAGCGTACGCAAGCCTTGCTCGGACAAAGCGCGGATATCCCGTGCAAATTTCAGGCTGACCAGAGAAGACAGCAGCAGAATGACGAAGGATACGCCAGCAAACCGCCAATCGATCACCGCCATAGAGACAATGGAGCCGATGCAGAAGACAACTTGAAGCAGCAAAACGAAGTAAACCTGCGAGAATGTAAACTCAACGGTCGTTACATCGTTGTTCACTCGCGACAGCAAGTCCCCATGATGGTTCTGCTCCAGGAATCTCGGCCGCACCCGGCACAGCTTGTCATAAAGACGTTTGCGGATATTCAGCACAGTCAGCTCGACACTGCGCTGGTATAAGTAAATGAACCAGGGAGAAATTATATTTTCCAGGAACAGGGCCGCGCCCAAAATAACAAAAGCTTCTACCATCAGGGACGTATCTCGGGACACGGCGAAATCAACCAAGTTATGTACGACCAAGCTGAAGGCGATCAGAAACAATGTCTGGGTGAGCGCCGTTACAGCAAGGCCAATCGCGTACTGGGTTTTGCGCTTGCGGTTCATAAACGTCAGCAAGTAGCCGAGTTCTTTCACTTGTGATAGCCTTCCGCCCTTTTTCATGTGTACGACACCTCCCTGCGTTCGGCAGACTCGGTAAACTCCTGGTAATACGACTGGGCGTACAGTCCCTTCCTCTCGAGCAATTGTTCATGAGTGCCCTTTTCGACAATACTTCCTTGTTCCATAACCCAAATTTCATCGACGTTTTGTACCGTAGAGAGCCGGTGGGCAATAACCATGGTCGTTCTCTTCTTCATCAATACGCCCAACGCTTCCTGAACCGCGCTTTCCGACTCCGGATCAAGTGCCGATGTGGGCTCGTCCAACAACAGAACGGGAGCATCCTTCAGAAACGCCCGAGCCATTGCAATGCGCTGGCGTTGCCCACCGGACAAAAACCCGCCGCGCTCTCCGACATACGTCTGGTAACCGTCCTCAAGCTGCATAATGAAAGAATGAGCCTGAGCGGCTTTGGCGGCTTCGATAATCTCGTCCATCGACGCTTCTTCCCGCCCATAGCCGATATTTTCGGCGATCGTACCGCTAAACAAATATGAATCTTGGGTTACCACGGAAAAATGCGACCGAAGCTGCTCCGGATCTGCACCGTGGATCAGGCTTCCGAACACGCGGATCTCGCCCTGATCCTCCGGAAGTGGATAAAAGCCGCATACCAGCTTAAACACCGTACTCTTCCCTCCGCCGCTCGCTCCGACAAGTGCAATCGTCTTGCCTTCTGGCACCGAGAAGCTAACATTCCGCAGGATCGGGGAACTCTCTTCATACCCGAAGGTTACGTTCTGAAACTGGATGGGGGCGGCGCTTGCTTTTGGAAGCAAACGGCCATTTTCCGTTTCGGTCGGCTGCTCGACGATTTCGGAGACCCTTCTCAGGGCACCGGTCATTTCGAACGTGCGCGTTATGAGCTCGGGAATATGCTCCAGCGGCTCCAGACACAGATTAAGCAAGTACAGGAAGGCGATCAGTTCTCCCGCGCCTAGCTGCCCGTTGTAGATCAAATAGCTTCCGTAACTGACGGCGAAAATGATCGGGCTAATCATCAGCGTAGAAAGCAGCGGGTTGACCCAGGCTTCCCGCTTTTTCACGGCCAGCTTTTTTTGAGCTGTCAATTGCAACAGCACTTGGTAGGAGCGAGATAACATACCGGATAGCAGGTAGCTTTTTACAATAGGCATCCCCCCAAGCGTATCCTGGAGGTTGACGTTCATTCGGCCCATGTTCGCCTGGGCTTCCTCCGTCAACTGTTCCAACTGCTTGCCGATCCATTGGGAAACCAGCAGTGCTACGGGAAATAACAGCAGGCTGTACAGCATCAGCTCCCATTGGAGATACATCAAATAAGCGAAACAGCCGATAAATAATAGCGGATGATAAAACCACTGGGCGAGGTCCCGAATCATAAATTGCTGGATGAGCTGCAGATCGTTGTTGATCCGCGACAACACGTCGCCGGAGTGCTGCTTTTCCAAATAGGGGACCGGGAGTTTGCCGATATGACGCATGACATGGTTGCGGATATCCTGCACCGCAGAGGCACTGCTTCGCTCCACACCAAAGCTCATGAAAAACTTCGCCGGCACACCGATCAAGATGACCACAAAGACCGTGTACACGATCTGCAGAACGATAGGCCCCGCCCCATTCTCGGCCTGTGTGGTCAGCTGCTCGACCAAACGTCCCGTCCATATCTCAATAACCGCGGCGGCAATTGCGGACAGGATACCGACGATCATCCAGCCTTTGTGACGGCTTACATAGGACATCAGCCAGCGGAACGCTTTCCAGGTGGCATAAGCGGTTCGGCGCTTGGAAGGCGCCGCTGTGCCTTGTCCTTGAACAGACGTCTGCCGGTCAGCTCCCATGCAGGACCCCTGCCTCCGCTTCGATCTGCTGCTTGATTTGCACTAAGATGTCACGGATGACAACGGCCGTTTCGTCCACGCGCGCGAGTTCCAGTAACTCCTCGTGTGCGCCCTCCAGCCGGTAATCGGCGTAAGCTTGCGTCGTTGCCCTCTGCCAAGACGGCAACTGGTGCTCCAGGCGGAACGCTTCACTGTCCTTCGCAATCAGTTCGTAAATCCGGGCAGTTATCGTTCCTGAATTAATAAGCTGCGCTTCGTACGTCAATGTGGCTTTGATCTTCCGATGAACACGCTCCCGCACGAGCGGATTGCTCATTAATTCCTTCTCTTCTTCGTCGAAATCCGCAAGCATCTCTTCAAGCTCTTTCTCAGACGTTTCATAAGGTGTGAGTGTGTCCTTAATCCACGAGTCCACCATGAGCATGTCCGTTACGGAGTACCCTCTTCTTTCCATCGATTTGGCTACCTCGAACGTCAGGTTGCCTCCGAAGCAGTAACCGAGCAACACGTAGGGTCCTTCAGGCTGGATACGAACAATCTCATCCACATAACGGTTCAGCATGGCCTCGTAATCGATGACATCGTCGATAAAATCAATGCCGTAAAGCACGAATCGGCCGTCTAGTCTGCTTGCAAGCTCTCGGTAACCGATGCCGAAGCCGCTGCCTGGAGGGAAGCAGAACACGTTCAGATCCCCTGTTTTATTTAGCTTAATGAAGGAGTCTCCCCCTTTATCCAGACCCAGATCTTCCTCTCCAAAAGCCATGGCTTCAACGGTTACATGATGGAATTGGCGATTCAGCGGTATCTCGATGCCCGTTTCATCGTAAACGGCTTGAACGAGCCTAATCAGACTTAAGGAATTGCCTCCCAGCTCAAAAAAGTTATCCTTTACGCCAACCTGTGGAATGCCAAGTGTATCCTGCCAAACACGGACAATCTTCATCTCGAGCAGCGTTCTCGGCGCGACATATTCCGTTCTTCCAGTGGCGGCTTCCTCTGGCGCGGGTAGCGCTTTGCGGTCGATTTTCCCGTTCGGAGTCAGCGGCATCCGCGAAAGCTGCACGAGGTACGAAGGAATCATATATCCTGGAAGCTGCTTGGCGAGCTGCTCCTTGAGTTCATGCGCCGCCAGCCTCGTTTCCGCAACGTAATAAGCAACAAGCTGCTTATGGCCGTTTGCGTCGTCGCGGGCGAGCACCGCCGTTTCTTGCATGGCGGCGATCTTCAGCAGCTGCTCTTCAATCTCGCCGATTTCGATCCGGTAGCCGCGGATTTTCACCTGATGATCGATCCGCCCCCGGTATTCGATGTTGCCGTCCGACAGCCAGCGGGCGAGATCTCCCGTCCGGTAAAGGCGTTCTCCCGGCGCAAACGGATGTTCCACAAATTTCTCTGCCGTCAGCTCCGGTTGGTTCAGGTAACCTCTCGCAAGCCCCACGCCTGCCACGCACAGCTCTCCGTCCACTCCAGGAGGCACAAGCTGCAGGTGGGCATCCAAAATGAAAATCCGGTGATTGGACAGCGGGCGCCCGATCGGAATAACTCTGCGCTCCGGCTGCTGCTCAACCGCATCCCAAAGCGTCGTAACAATCGAAGCTTCGGTAGGCCCGTAAGCATTGAAATAGTGGACCTTCTCCTTCCACTGCTGCACAAATTCGGCCGATACCGCCGAACCTCCCGTTACAAGCTTCGTTAAGCTGGGAAGGCGGTCCGGGTTCAAATATGCGCTGTACGTCGGAGGCAAAATCGCCGCCGTAATCGCATGCTCGTTCATATAACTCTCGAACAGGCGGTTGTCGAGAATCGTCTCGGCCGTCGGGATGTACAAAGTCGCGCCAAAATAGAGCGCTTTGAACACTTCCCAGCAGGACGCGTCGAATGACAGGCTGGCGAATTGAACGATCCGGTCATGCTCCGTGATGCCCAGCCTGTCCGCGAACATCAGCTTTAAACTGACCAAACCACGATGCTCCAGCATGACCCCTTTGGGTTTGCCCGTCGTACCTGATGTATAGATGACATAAGCCAGATCATTCGGACCGCTGGCCGGCTCCAGATTCGAAGCATCCAGCACACCAGTGGATTCCGCCCCGCTATCGCCCCAAACAAAATCGTCTAATTCAAGGCGTGTTCCTTCAAAGTCGGTCTTCTCGTGCAGATGTTTTTGAATCAGCAATAACGGTGTGCCTGAATCCTCGATCATGAAGCGGATGCGCTCCTCCGGGTAGTCGGGATCGACAGGCACGAAGGCTCCGCCCGCTTTAAGAATTGCCAGAATGCCGACGACCATATCAAGCGAGCGTTCGACCAGAATTGCTACCAGCTGGTCTGCTTCTACTCCTTTTTCCCGCAGCTTCCGCGCAAGGCGGTTGGATCGCTCGTTCAGCTCGCGGTAGGTCAATTGCCGCTCGTTCATGACGACGGCCACGTTATCCGGGCGATGCTCCGCCTGTTCTTCGAACAAGCCATGAATCGTTTTCCCCCGCTCGAACTCGGTTTCGGTGTCATTAAATCCCTTGAGCAGCATCTCCCTCTCGACTGGGAACAGCATATCGACTTGTCCAAGCTCCAGATCCGGCTGAAATAAAAGCATGGACAGCAACCGAACAAGATGGTCGGCCGCCTGCTCCATAAATGCCCGCTCGTACCGCTGTCCGTCAAAGCTTATTTCCAGCTTGATGGAGTCGTTTTGGCGGTCGAAGCGAAAAACGGTATCAGCCGCCACACGGTTACCCAGCGGTCCAGGATGAATCGGGGCGAAGGATGCGATGGTGTTGACGACCGGGAGGCCATGCCCCGTATAGTTCAGATGGAGCGGCTCCACCATTTTTCGAAAAGGCAGGTGCTGATGCTCCAGCGCCTCGCCGATGGAGCCTTTGATGCCCCCAAGCAGCGTTTTCAGCGTAGTCTGGCTGCTTACCGATGTCTTGATCACCAAGATGTCATGCGGCGGCGTCTCGCCCTGGTCTGCGCTATACGAAGGCATGCCGACCAGCACTTGGTCCCGCCCGGTATATTTGAACAGCAGGCTTTTAACTCCTGCCAAAACAATCATGTACAGAGCCAAATCCGAACCGCTGGCGAGACCAATGATTCTCTCCGAGAGTTCGCTCGGCAGAGTACGGTGAAGCAAGTCCGGCTCTGCCGCAGCTTCGCCACCCACAGATAATTTGGAGGATTGACTGTAGGGAAGGAAGCTCAGGCTATCATCTGCGTCAAACTTGCCGCTCCAGTACCGTTCTTCCTTTTCAAATAACGATTTCATTCGTACCTCCCCTAAAAATGAAGTGACCGCATACCCCGACGCAGGTCCGAAAGAGCTTGCTTTCGGCCTGCGCGTTTACGGGCTTGCATGTTGTTCGCGTTTTCCTTGGGATACACGCGCTGTCGCTTGATGACGGAAGCGCGCTTGTAACATTAGAATGCGAATTCGATCGTATCAACAGCACTCTTTGCGCCTGCCGCCGGTTTATGACATTCAATTCGGCTTAGCTCGAGTTGTGGATTTTCCGCAATTTGAGACAGTACCCGCAGGTAATCCTCAGTCAAGGTGCGGATCATCGTTTCTTTAAACAGCTTGGTGGCGTAGAAGAAGCCCCCGCTCAACGCCCCTTCGTTTTCATACATAAACAGCGTCAGATCAAACTTCGCTTCTTCCAATGGGTCAAGCTCGTAATTCTTCAGGCTGACCCCTTCCAGTTCGGCGTCTCGTTCTTCGATATTTTGCAAGTCGAAAACGGCATCGAACAGCGGGAAGCGGCCCGGCTCCCGTTTCACATTCAAACGCTCCACGAGATCCTCGAATGGATAATCCTGATTCTCAAAAGCACCCAAAGCCGTTTCCTTCACTTCTTCCAGGTAGGACAAGAACGTTTTGTCGCCAGACGGACGATTGCGGAGCGCCAGCGTATTAACAAACATGCCGATGACCGGCTCCAAATCGGCGTTAGTTCTTCCAGCCACCGGGGTACCCACGATCAAGTCCTCCTGACCGCTGTACTTGGACAGCAACACAGTATAAGCCGCAAGCAGCACCATGAACAGTGTGCTTTCACACTCGGCAGCCAATTCGCGCAACCGCGCAGAGAGAGAAGCTTCGACGTCGAACTCCACATGCGCGCCTTCGTAGCTACGAACGGCAGACCGTTCGTAGTCCATCGGCAGGTCCGCCGTGGGCAGCTCGCCTTCGAAGGTTTGCAGCCAGTACGCTTCCTGCCGCCCGATTCGCTCTCGGTGGGCCTTCGACTGCTGCCAAACGGCATAATCCTTGTAATGAATGCGCAGGGGTGGCAGCTGTTCTCCGGCGTAGAAACTCGAGAACTCCTCCATCACAATCGCCATCGATACGCCGTCGGACACGATATGGTGCATATCGAAAAGGAGAATACGCAGGTGCGGCTCCAACTCGATGACCCCGGCGCGCAGCAGCGGCGGTTGGCCGAGATCAAACGGACGAACGAAGTTGCGGACGATCTGCTCGATTTGATCTGAATCCTCTGTATCCGCTTGATGATGCTCGATAGCAAAATCGACCTGTGGGTATATCCGCTGAACCACTTCGCCCTTCATCATTTCAAAACCGGTGCGCAGCGATTCATGCCGTGTTATCAATTTTCGCAAGGCGGCTTCCAACCGGTCTAAATCAAACTCACCTTCCACCTGCACCAGTTCCGGCATGTTGTAAAGCTGATCTGCTCCATCCAGCGTGTGCTGAATGAACAGCCGTTTCTGCGCGGAGGACAGAGGGTAGTACTCTCTCTCTTCCGCTTGAGGAATGGCCTCATGCTCCCGCCGTTCCATCCGGGTGATCGCCTCGGCCATCGCCGCAATCGTTGAGTGACGGAATACGTCGCGCAGCGGCAGGTTGACGTTTAATTCCTTAAATATTTTGCCTGCCAGCGTCGTCGCCCGCAGGGAGTGACCGCCGATGTCGAAGAAGTTGTCGTGAACGCCAATCTGCTTCGCAAGCCCCAGCACCTCCTGCCAAATCACCGCCAGCTTCATTTCCAGCTCATTGCGCGGTGCGACATACTCCGTTCCGCTTCCCGCTTCCCCTTCCGGCGCTGGCAGCGCCCTCCGGTCTATTTTCCCGTTCGGTGTCAGAGGCAGACGCTCCAGCTCCACAAAGTACGACGGGATCATGTAACCCGGCAACTCCTGTGCCAGCGCACTGCGCAGATCGTTCACCAACAGCTTCGCACCGGTATCCGGCGTGTAATACGCACACAGCGCCTTCTGACCGTTCGCATCACTTCGAACCAGCACCACCGCTTCGCGCACACCTTCCACCCGCAGCAACTGCGACTCGATATCACCCGCCTCGATCCGGTAGCCCCGGATTTTCGCCTGGTTGTCGATTCGGCCGATGAAGTCCACGTTGCCGTCCTCCATCCACCGCGCCAAGTCTCCTGTGCGGTACAGCCGCTCACCAGCAGTGAAGGGACTGTCTACAAACTTCTCTTCTGTCAGATCTGGACGGTTCAAGTAGCCTCGTGCCACGCCGACTCCGCCGATAACCAGCTCGCCCAACACCCCGACCGGTACTGGGTTCAGTTGTGCATCCACGATGTAGAAATTCGCATTCAACCACGCTTTGCCAATCGGAACATGGCCTGTCTGCGGCAGCTTCGCCAACTCCTCCTCATAGAAACTGGAGTCGATCGCCGCTTCCGTCACGCCGTAGGCGTTGATGATCCGGAACGACGAGCCGAACCGTTCCTGTAAGGTTCGGTAATCCGCCACACTGCAACTGTCCGAGCTTGTGATCAACAGCTCCATCCCGCTCAACTCCAGCCCTTGCTCGTGCACGTATTCCATAAACGGTACGATCAGTGCTGGTGTTGATTCAAAGATCGTCACTTGCTCCCGCTCTATCCAGTGGTGCAGGCGAGACGGATCAATCCGATCATCCTTCGGTACAATGACCATGGTGCCTCCGTTATACAACGTGCGTGCGATATCACCCACGAACACGTCAAACGAGAAGCTGGCGAGTTGCAGTAACCGGACTGGGAACTGATCCAACCGGTATTCCCGCCGGTAGCCCGCTGCCGTGTTCACCAAGCTGCGGTGCTCAATCATTACACCCTTCGGCTTGCCTGTTGTCCCCGACGTGTAGATCACGTACGCTAGGTCCTCAGGACGAGCTTCATGGAAGCTGTCCAAGCCAGCAACCTTCAGATGACTCGGATCATCGCTGTTCACAGCACCCGTCAGCTCGCCGGGGACTTTACCGGAAACCATGCTGGAGCCAAGCGGTGCATTCTCCCGGTTTTCGCTGTATGACATTTCGTCGTCGAGGTACAACACCTTTGCAAGTGCCAGTTCCTCTTGGCTGAGCCAGGCTTCAGCACGCTCTCTCAGCAGCGTTTGTGTCAGCAGCACCTTCGCTTCGCTGTCTTCAAGCATAAACCGCACGCGGTCCGCCGGATAATCCGGGTCAAGCGGTACATATGCCCCGCCTGCTTTCCAGACGGCCAGCACGGCCACCAGCAGGTCCACCGAGCGCTCGGCGAGAATGCCAACAATCTCCTCCCGGCCGATTCCACTTGCGCGCAGCGTGGCCGCTAAGCCGTTCGCCCGTACGTTCAGCTCCGCATACGTCAGCCGAACGTTCTCGTAGACAACGGCTTCCGCTTCCGGTGTACGTTCCGCCTGTTCCTCGAACAGTCGGTGGAACGCGGCCGCCGGAGCCGCTTCCGGCTGCGCCGGGTTAAACGCGCCGAGAATTTGTTCTTTTTCCTCTTCCGTCAGCAAGTCCAGCTCAGCGATCTTTGCATTCGGATGGCTTACAATCGCCGCTAGCAAATGTCCAAAATGAATCGATAGCCGCCGGATCGTGCTTTCTTTATAAAGAGCCGTTGCGAATTCAAAGTTGCACTCCAGTCCGCCATTTTCTTCCGTAACATCCACACTCAGGTCGAACTTGGCCATACCATATTCGCTAGGGTACGGGGACAATTTCAGCCCTTCCAGCTCAAACTCTGACTCCTCCAGGTTTTGCAGGGAGAACATCGTGTCAAACAGCGGGTTGCGGCTCAAATCCCGGCTAACCTGCACTTTATCGACGAGTTCTTCGAACGGATAATTCTGATGCTCGTAAGCGCCTAAAGTCGTTTCTTTCACTTCTTCCAAATACGACAGGAAGGTCTTCTCCGAAGCCGGATAATTGCGGATCGCCAGCGTGTTGACGAACATTCCGATCAAAGGCTGCGTGTCGCCGTGCGTTCTGCCCGCAATCGACGTTCCGACGATCAAATCGTCCTGACCTGTGTATTTATGCAAAAGCACGGTATATGCGGCAAGCAACACCATATATAGCGTCGTTCCTCTTTGAGCGGCCAGCTGTTTCAAGCCTTCGTTCGTTGCCTCGTCCACGAAGGACGTCAGCGTATGTCCCTCATAGCTCTGTACAGCAGGACGCGGATAGTCCGTTGGCATTTCCAGAACCGGCAGCTCGCCCCGGTAACGGTCCAGCCAGTAAGCTTCCTCGCGGTTCAATTGCACTTTTTGCTCGTCCGATTGCTGCCATACCGCATAGTCCTTGTACTGAATGTGCAAAGGCTCTAATGACTCACCGCCATACAGACGAACGAGTTCCTCAACAAACACGTCCATCGAAACCCCGTCGGAGATGATATGGTGCATGTCAAACATCAGTAAATAACGATCGGCTACCAGCTCTACGAGCTCGGCACGCAGTAGCGGTGGCTTCGCCAAGTCGAAAGGTCTGATAAAAGCCTGCACGACTGCAGACGCTTCTTCCTCGTTCGCATGTCGACACACGACGGAAAAATCAACGCTCTCGTAAATACGCTGTACCGCTTCGCCTTGTACGACCTCAAATCCGGTTCGCAACGTTTCATGACGTTGGATCAGTCCGCGGAAAGCTTTCTCCAGCAGGCTATGGTCAATTGATCCTTCGAGTAGCAGCACACCCGGCATGTTATAGCTCTGCTCGGCTCCTTCCAGCTGATTCAGGATAAACAGCCGCTTCTGAGCTGAGGAAAGTGGATAATACGCTCTTGCGCCTACCAGCGGAATCGACGAGAACGAATGTTCTTCGATCCGGGAGAGGGCGAGAGCCATCTGTTCGATCGTTGAGTAGCGGAATACGTCGCGCAGAGGCAACTCGACGTTCAACTCCTGATGCACCTTGCTCACCAGTGTCGTTGCCCGCAGGGAATGGCCGCCCAAGTCAAAGAAGTTGTCATGAACCCCGATGTGCTCCAATCCAAGCACGCTTTTCCATATTTCAGCCAAGTTGGCTTCGAGCGGAGTCCGAGGCGGAGTATGTCCTTCGTCTGGCTGCAAGCTCTCCTCAGGTGCCGGGAGGGAGCGGCGGTCAACCTTGCCATTCGTCGTCAGCGGGAGACGCTCCAACTGGATCAGGTACGTCGGGATCATATAGGCCGGCAGTTCCTGAGACAGCACGCTCTTCAGCTCGGCCGCCGGAAGCTCACAGTCCGCTTCATAATAGGCGCAAAGCTGCTTTTCGCCGGACACGTTTTCCCGCGCAAATACTGTCGTTTTCCGAATTCCCTCCACTTTCTGAAGCTGAGTTTCGATCTCGCCCAGCTCTATGCGGAAGCCACGGATTTTCACTTGGTCGTCCGTTCGTCCCACATATTCAATCGTGCCGTCCGGTAGCCATTTCGCCAAATCCCCCGTCCGGTACATGCGCTCTCCTGACGTAAAAGGATTGTGCACAAATTTCTCCGCCGTCAGTTCCGGCCGGTTATTGTAGCCCCGTACCAAACCTTCTCCGCCGACACATAGCTCCCCGACCACGCCGATCGGCAGCAACTTATTCCGGCTGTCGACGATATACACCGTCGTATTGCTGATTGGTCGTCCGATAGGAACGGTAAGCGCCGACTCATCAACGAAGTCGACCGGAAGGTACGTGGTAAATATCGTGCTTTCCGTCGGTCCGTAAACATGGTTGAGCCTACCCGCTCCAAGATGGGCGAGTGCTTTACGTACATGACCAACCGAGACACGCTCTCCTCCAAACAAAATCGCCCGGACATCCCGAAAACAATTGACATTCACATCTACAAGCACGTTGAAGAAAGCCGTCGTAATAAACATGACCGATATGCGCTGGCGCTGGATGAGATCCGCCAGTAGACCAATTTCCAGCAACGTCTCGCGGGGAACCAGCACCAGCCGCGCCCCGTTGGTCAAAGCACCAAAAATATCGAAAATCGCTCCGTCGAACGAATAGCTCGAAAGCTGGAGGACATGATCGCGATTGGTGATGTCGATATAATTTGTATTTTGCACAACGCGCACGATGTTGCGGTGTGAAACAAGGTTTCCTTTTGGCTTGCCCGTCGTGCCTGACGTATAGATCACGCAGGCCAGATCTGTCGCTTCAATCCCTTGATTTAGGTTTGTTCCGTCCTCGTGATAGAAAGACTCGTCATCCAGTAAGATCACCGAGTCCAAACCCGCCAGTCGCTCGCACAAGCGGCTTTGCGTCAGCATGACCTGCGCTCCTGAATCCTCTATCAAGAAACGGATACGCTCCTCTGGATATTCCGGGTCAATCGGTACGTAAGCGGCTCCGGCTTTGTGTGCTGCCAGTATACCTATAACCATTTCGATGGAACGCTCAGCCATAATGGCGACCAGACGTCCTTGGGATATCCCGTGGCTACGCAAGGTACGGGCAAGGCGGTTGACACGTTCGTTCAGCTCCCGGTAAGTCATCTCTTGCTCATTCATGGAGATGGCGGCTGCATCCGGGATGTACTCCGCCTGCTCTTCGAACAATTGAATGAGCGTCTGCCCGCGCGGAAATTCCGTCGTGGTGTCGTTAAAACGTCCGAGAAGGTCGGCCTTTTCTGCCTCCGTCACAAGTTCCAGCTCGCCCACGGTAATTTCCGGGTTATCCGTTACCTGCTCCAGCAGATGCACGAGATGCCCCTTGAGCCGCTCGATGCTGTCTTTATCGAACACTTCGGCATTAAAGTCGAATCGAATTTCGATCTCGGTTCCCGGCATCACAGTCACGTTGAAGTTATAGTTCGTCTGCTCCTCCATCTGAACGTCAGCAATTGTCAGGCCGCCGTGCTGCTGGTCCCCCGCCTGCTCCATCTGCTCGTCCACCGGATAGTTCTCGAAAGCGATGATATGGTTGATCAGATTCTGCTTTTGCACGCTACGCGCTTGAATTTCATACAGCGGATAGTAATCATAACGCCCGGAATCCAGCGCCCGCTCTTGGAGCTTCGCCATCAGGTCGGTGAACACGGTGTCCACTTCGCTATTGACGCGGACCGGCACCGTATTGATGAACAGCCCGATCATAGACTCAATGCCCGGGATTTCCGCCGGTCTTCCGGCAACGACACTGCCGAATACGGCATCGTTTGTTCCGTTATATTTTTGCAGCATTACGCCCCAAACGGCTTGCAGCAGCGTATTGACTGTAACCAGGTGCTGTTTCGCCACCCGGTCCATCCGTTTGCTCAAGTCCTTGCCTAGTTCGGCGGTGACGTGATCAGCCATAAATCTGCCGCTCGGCGCTGGTTCCTTTTGCCCCGGAAGTACGGTTTGCCCTTCGTAGCCTGCCAGGAACGCTGTCCAATAGCCGGATGCCGCCTGATCGTCCTGTTTCTCCAACCATTCGATATAATCGCCATAATCCGATCCTTTACCTCCCGCTGGCTGCTTCCCAGAGGTCAGGGTCGAGTATATCTCAAACAACTCCTGCGTCAGTTGAGCCAGGCACCAGCCGTCCATTAAAATATGCTGGAAACTCCACAGAACGTGATAACTTTGCTCTTCAGTGCGCAGAATCGTAAACCGAACGAGCGCATCATGTTCCATGTCGAAGCCACGAAGCTTGTCCTCCTCGGCCTTTTCATCCAAGTAAGCTTGTTTCTCATGTACCTGCAAATGAAGCAGCTCTTCATATTCAAAGCCGACTGGCTTATCGCGGTATATGATTTGCAGCGGCTCGCCCGCTGGTCCATTCACAAAATTCGCCCGCAGCACCAGATGACGTTTTGCAAGCTCCATCCAGCTCCTCTCAAAAAGCTGGACGTCGAGCGCTCCCCGCATCGTAAACCGTGTCTGCTCAAAGTAAGTTGCCGTTTGCCGGTCAAGCGCGCTGTGGAACCACATACCCTTTTGCATCGGCGTCAGCGAGTAAATATTTTCGATTTCCCCGAGATGACTCGAGCGCTGGGCGATTTGCTCCAATTCTGTGATGGTCAAGCCTTTAAATTGCACGTCGCTTGGCGTCAATTCGGTGTTCTCTTTGCCTGCGCAGTGGGTAATGAGCTCTCGGAGACTTTGCTCAAGCCGCTGAGCGAAGGCTTCCATCGTTTCCTTCCGATACTGCTTCCGGCTGTAGCTGAGATCGAGCGATAAAGCACCGTCCAGCACCATACCGTTGATATCCAGCACAAAGCTGCGGGCCTGCCGGTCGCTAGCCGGGCTGCCACTGGAATAAGAAGATATGTCGATCTCTCCCTGGTTGACATCATCGTCGAACTGGCCGAGGTAGTTAAAATTAATTTCCGGCTCTGCGCCCCAAACCAAGCCTTCCTCCGATTTCGAAAGATAGCGGCATATGCCGTACCCAAGCCCCTTGTTCGGAATGCGGCGCAAGTTTTCCTTGACCTGTTTAATCTGATAGGTCAAATCCCGGTCAGTTTCCGGCTCTAGGACGACCGGAAACTTGGTCGTAAACCAGCCGACTGTACGCGTGATATCGATATCCGTTCCGATCGATTCACGTCCGTGTCCTTCAAGATTGATCCGCACCCGTTCGTGCCCCGTCCATTTGCGTAAGGCTATGCCGAGCGCCGTTACCAAAATATCATTCATTTCGGTGTTGAAGGCACGGTGAACCCGCTTCAGTAGCAGCTCCGTTTCTTCGGGAGCCAAACGGACAAACAGCGATTCGCTGTCCTGCTGCGTCGTAACGTCCGCCTCCATATCCTTCGGCACGGCCGGAACCTCCATTTGATCCACGGCCTGCCAATAGGCCCGTTCCTTCTCCATCTCCGGGCTTTGCGCGTAAGCAGCCAACTGCTCGGACCAAGTGCGGTACGCATCTGTTTTCGCCGGGAAACGAATTTCTTCGCTTTTGCCAGTCTGCTCGTAACCTAGAGCGAAATCCTCCATTAAAATGCGCCAAGACACGCCATCTACCACAGCATGATGAACCCCGAGCAGCAAATGATCACCGTCCGCGCACTGGAACAGTCCCGCCTTCATGAGGGGCCCGTTCTCCAGATCGATGCCCGCTTGAATGTCCGTTGCCTTCGCTTCCACAGTCTGCGTGGGATTCTCCGCATCTTTGAAGTCGAACACGTCCAGCGTGAACATCTCGTCTTCCTGAATCGCGCGGGTCCGTGCGCTAAACCCTTGTTCCGTTTTGCGGAACACCATCCGTAAGGCATCATGATGCTCGGCCAGCTTTTGCAGCACCTGACGTACCATCTCTTCGTCGAAGCGTTCCTTCCGGTACAGCATCACCGACTGGTTGAAATGATGCGGGTCCGCAAAGGAGCTCTCGAAAAACCAATGCTGAATCGGCGTCAGCGCCGTTTCACCCGTAATTTCGCCTTGATCAATGGTACGTCCGATCGGTATCACATGCAGGCTAAGCTGTGAGATCGTCGGATATTTGAACAAATCCCGGATTTCCAGCCTGTACCCGGCTTGATGAAGCCGCGAAGATACTTGAATGGACTTGATCGAATCTCCGCCCAGCTCGAAGAAATGATCCGTTACCCCAACGCGATCGGCGTTCAATACCGCCTGCCACACATCGGCAAGCGTCCGCTCGGCTTCATTGCGTGGAGCTACGTACTCGCCGCCGGTCAGTGCGTTTCCTTCCGGGGCAGGCAAAGCCTTGCGGTCGATTTTGTCGTTCGGGGTGAGCGGCATCTGCGGAAGCTGAACAAAATGTGCCGGAATCATGTAATTCGGCAATTTTTGCGCCAGCGCGCTTCTCAGCTCGCCGAGCGTAAGAGGGAGACTAGCCACCAGGTAAGCGCACAGTTCTTGCCCACTTTTGCCTTCCCGCGCAATCACAATCGTCTCCTGCACCGAGTCGATCTTCAGAAGTTGCTCTTCAATCTCACCGACCTCGATTCGGAATCCACGGATTTTCACCTGATGGTCGATCCGGCCCAAATACTCCATATTACCGTCCGGCAGCCAGCGGGCGAGATCTCCTGTCCGGTAAAGGCGTTCTCCCGGCGCAAACGGATGTTCCACAAATTTCTCTGCCGTCAGCTCCGGCTGGTTCAGGTAACCTCTCGCAAGCCCCACGCCTGCAACGCACAGCTCGCCGTCCACTCCCGGAGGCACAAGTTGCAGGTGGGCATCCAAAATAAAAATCTGATGATTAGACAGCGGGCGCCCAATCGGAATGACTCTACGCTCCGGCTGCTGCTCATCCGCATCCCAAAGCGTCGTAACAATCGAAGCTTCGGTAGGCCCGTAAGCATTGAAATAGTGAACCTTCGCTTTCCACTGCTGCACGAATTCGGCCGATACCGCCGAACCTCCCGTTACAAGCTTTGTTAAGCTGGGAAGACGGTCCGGGTTCAAATGAGCGCTGTACGTCGGGGGCAGAATCGCCGCCGTAATCGCATGCTCGTTCATATAACTCTCGAACAGACGAGTGTCGAGAATTGTTTCGGCTGTCGGGATGTACAAAGCCGCGCCAAAATAGAGTGCTTTGAAAACCTCCCAGCAGGATGCATCGAAGGACAAGCTCGCAAATTGAACGATCCGGTCATGCTCCGTGATGCCCAGCCTGTCTGCGAACATCAACTTCAAGCTGACCAAACCACGATGCTCCAGCATGACCCCTTTGGGGTTGCCCGTTGTACCTGACGTATAAATGACATAAGCAAGATCATGTGGACCACTGGCCGCCTCCAGGTTCGAGCCATCGTCGCTATAGGCCTGCTTGTCATCTAGCGCCAATACGCTCCCTTCGAACGGGACTTGCTGTAACAGCTCTCTTTGAGTCAGCAGCAGCTGCGCGTTCGAGTTCTCCAGAATGTAGCGAATACGTTCTTCCGGGTACTCCGGGTCGATCGGCACGTAGGCACCGCCAGCTTTCAGAACCGCCAAAATGCCAATGACCGTCTCCAGCGATCTCCTAACCATCAAGCCTACCAACTGATTGGGCAGCACACCGACCGATCGTAGCGTACGCGCCAGCTGGTTCGCCCGTTCGTTCAACTCTGCGTATGAAAGCCGCTGCCCCTCAAAAACAACCGCCGTCGCCTCGGGCACACGCTTCGCTTGCTCCTCCACAAGCTGATGAATCGTCCGATCACGAGGATAGTCCTTCTCGGTATCGTTGAAGCTTTGTATTAATTGAAATTTTTCGTCCTCCGACAGCATGTCCGCTCGCACGATGTCCAGCTCCAACTCATGAAGCCCCACGGACAGTAGGCGATTCAGATGGCCGACGACCCGATTCATGAACTCGGAGTCATATAAGTGCTCGTTATATGACAGCGCTAGCTGTATCGTCCCGCCAACTAAACTGAATTCAAAGGAACAGTCCGTGACCACGTTTTGCCCAATTTCGTCCAGATGCAACTCCTTAAGGGATACTAGCGTATGGACGAAGGGTATCCCTTCTGCATATTGCAGATCCAGCTTCTCCGTCATTTTCAAGAACGGAATATGTTGATGCTGAATGGCTTCCGGCAAGGAAGTCCTCAGTTCGCTCAGAAGCGTCTTAAAAGTTGCCCCCACCGAAAGCGAGTTTTTCAAAATGACCGTATGATTAACGGATCGACGCGTCTCCCCCTTTTTCGGCACAACCGGCATGCCAACCAGAATGTCTGAAGAACCTGTATATTTATGCAAGAGTGCCTGAACACCTGCGAGCAAAATCATAAAAGCAGCCAGCGGAGCACCCTTGCTCATTTGAAGGACCCGCTGCGCCGCTTCCTCCGAAAGCGAACCGCCAACGGTTTTCACATTGGGCACCAGGGAGTTTGGAGCTTTGCTGTAAGGCAACCGCGTCAAGGTATAATCGTCACTACCGAATTTTTCGTTCCAAAACAACGTTTCTTTTTCAAAAGCCATCTGGATCGTTCCCCTCTCTTCATCGGTAAAAGCAATCCGGCAGAGCATATGCCGAAGCAACGCTCCACTCCTTTTCAAACATCTGACAACAATATCAATGGCTTACGCCATGTCACCGCTTGGATTGCCCGGTTGATCGCATACGGCAATCCTCTGCCTAGCAGCTGTACCGCTCGGCTCCCATGCGTAAAGGACAACAAACATCGTTCTACGCAAGAGATGCGGCTACTTCGGACTCCTCTGCTTCAATAAGATTGCTGCGGACGAGCCACCCGAAGACGGGATTTGGTTTAACTTGGGGTTCGGAATTGGATTTGGGGATAGACGACAAGGAATGTTCCTCCTGTCGATGTAAGGCTTGCCGCAGGGTTCCGGCCGTCCAGCAGGAAGTCGATCGTACCTCCTGATTTGGTACCCGAGCTACCTTTGACGAAGCCTATGTTTAAGGGGTATTGATACACTCTATGTACGATTTGATTATTCCCCCACAGCCCTGGTGTGGATAAGTAAAGATTCGGCTGCGGGGTAGTGAGCTTTTCCTGACGATTAAATTTAACGAGGGTACTGCATGAGGCTCAAAGAATGCTCCGTATGGCACGAACGGGACTGCGCTTGGATTGCCGGAGAATTCCATGCTGATTGACGTTACCGCAGGTAGCATGAGGTTAAAGCGCTACCTTAACATCAAGTCCGCACGCCCTCCGGAAGGCACTTTCGTGCCTCTTGCCGGGGGCGACCATCGGCTTGGCCAAGCTTAGGTCGTTACTAGTAAATCCTTGGTCTCCTGAGAGATCACCTGCTGCATACTGGACTTGATAATGTCGCAGCCGGCGGCCAGATGCTCCATCGAGACGGTCAGCGGAGGCATGATCTTCAGCACACAATCTCCTCTGCCGGCTCTTTCAATGATGAGCCCGTTCTCGAAGCTGATATCCGCCACCCGCTTCGCCCCGGCTTCATCCATGAACCCCGAGACGTCAATGCCCCAGATCAGGCCGAGTCCGCGGATGGCGATGGACGGATGCAGAGGCTTAATTTCTTGATCAAGGAACGAGCGCACATATTCTTCCTTCTGCTTCACCTGAGCTTCCAGTTCGGTTCTGTCCCGGAACTCGAGAGCAGCCTTCGCGGCCACAAAAGCCAGCTGGTTGCCGCGGAAGGTGCCGTTGTGCTCGCCCGGCGTCCAGATATCCAGTTCGGGCTTCAGCAGCAGGAGGGACATTGGCAGGCCGTACCCGCTGATCGACTTCGACAGGGTAATGAGATCCGGCTCGATCCCCGCACGTTCGAAGGAGAAGAATTCGCCTGTCCGGCCGCATCCTACTTGAATCTCGTCTGTAATGAGCAGAATATCGTGCCTGCGGCAAAGCTGCTGCAGCTCACGTAGCCACTGTGCGTCGACAACGTGAATTCCGCCTTCGGCTTGTACCGTTTCAAGCAGGATCGCGGCCGGCTTGTCGATTCCGGAGTGCGAATCAGTCAGGATATTCTCGATATAACCGAGCGTATCCATTTCTGCGAAAGCCCCGCTCGGGTGCGGCATGAACGTAACTCCGTCCAGAGGAAGCCCCGCCCCTTCTCTCATGGACTTGGAGCTTGTCGCCGACAGACTGCCGAGCGACATGCCGTGGAAGCCACCCATGAATGCGAATATTCCACTTCTCTTCTTCGCCTTGCGTGCGAGCTTCAGGGCCGCTTCCACCGCATTCGTCCCTGTTGGACCGCAGAATTGAAGCTTGTAATTCAGCTTCTTCGGCTCCAGGATCCGCTCGGAGAAGCTCTGGATGAATTCACGCTTGGCCATTGTATACATATCCAGACCGTGCATAATCCGGTCGGAGGTCAAGTAATCGAGAACCCGGTCTTTAATATAATCGTTGTTATGGCCGTAATTGAGTGCCCCGGCACCTGCAAAGAAATCAATATATGCTCTTCCGTCCTCAGAATATAAAAGGTCTCCCTTGGCCCGGTCGAATACCACCGGAAAGCTTCTGCAGTAAGATCTTACGTTGGATTCCAGCTTTTCAAAAATGCTCACTCGCTTCATCCTCCATCGGAATTGGGATAAGGTTGGCTCTATCTATCCGAACCTTCCTTTCTAAACCTTCTGACGTCATGGAGTAACATATTCTAGGCTGTCATTTTCCACAATTGTTGGTCCCCACATGCCGGCTTGTTGGTTAGCCAGTATACTGGTCTCTCGCACACAGCTTGGATGGGTATAAAAAACCCTACAATTCCATTTATTAGAATAATAGGGAATAAGACCTAGGTTGAATTATATCAAAATTTACAAGAATGTATAGTGAAATTTTTGTTAAATATAGTCATTATATTGTTAAATTTGGTTCATAAAACATTATGTGTTAACATTTTTCGTTAAAAAGAGCGAATGTAGAAGAAACGTTGGGAATGATTTGACATCAATCGAGGAATTCGACGAGTGTTGACATTCAGTCATTTAACAGGTAAATTTGGTACATATTCCCTTTAAATATTCTTTGCCGGTGTTCCGATTCCTTGCACTTTGTAATAACTTAACATGATTACCTGACCAATTTCTGAAAGCCTGGCTGGAAACTGGCCACAGCGTCCACACGGATGGTAGCCGACATCGTTTTGTATCACGCCTTCTTCTCTACGCCTCTGTTAGAGTAAAGGGTAAATATATTCTTCTCCTCCTCATCAAACCGTAGGTGAGGTTTTCCCTTATACGCTTTCCGATGTCCTTCACTCATTTACATGCAGATTACAATCGCGTTCTGAGTCCGAATTGAACGGTCAATAATTTCACTTCGCGTAATAAGCTTCTTCATCGAGCGCATTGTTGCTTCTTGGCATACCATTTTGTGAGTTGCTGAAAGATGTACCCGTCACGTTCAGTCATCTTCCTTTACCATTCAAATGATCTTTTATGCCCGATCCGCATCCTTCTTGGGGATATATTTGCACTTACGAGTTGCGAAGGTTAATGATTCTCTTTAAGAAGTTGATTACATTCGTGCACGAAGAATATTTCAAATGTGAGAATTACAAAAGGATACTCTTCCTAAGATACTTTATAATCTGATGGATTTTCGTCCAATGAATGACCGCAATTTACAATGAAAAAACACAAATAAGGTGGTTCTAATATTTAGAACCACCCTCCTGAAACATCAAAAAAGTCCTGATGACTTAGAGTCATCAGGACCATTATTTTGTCCATACTTTATTAGTTTACTGAATTCCTTACCTTACTCAACCGTTACACTTTTCGCCAGGTTACGTGGTTTATCTACATCATGACCCAGTGCCAGGGAAGCATAGTATGCCAGCAATTGCAGCGCAACTACAGACAAAGCAGGGCTAAGCAGTGGCAGCGTCTTAGGAATCGCAAACGCTTGGTCTACGGATTTCAGCAATGGTGCTACGTGCTCTTCATACGTAATTGCCAATACATCTGCGCCACGTGCTTTTACTTCCTTAATGTTGCTCACTGTTTTCTCAAGTACGTTCTCCTGCGTTGCCAGGGCAATAACAGGGATACCATCTTCGATCAATGCAAGCGTACCATGTTTCAACTCACCCGCAGCATACGCCTCGGAGTGAATATAAGAGATCTCTTTCAGCTTCAAAGATCCTTCTTGAGCTACTGCATAGTCAAGACCACGGCCAATGAAGAAGAGATGTTCATGTTTGGAGATTTGCTCTGCATATCCTTTAATTGCTTCCGCTTGCTCCAACATGGATTCCACTTGCTCAGGCAATGCTTGCATTGCTGCCAGCGTGTGTTCAATCTCTTCTGCAGATTGAGTACCACGAACTTGTGCAAGGTACAGACCAAGCAAGTTAAACGCGATCAATTGCGAAGTATACGCTTTGGTAGAAGCTACTGCAATTTCAGGACCTGCCAATGTTGCGATAACATCATCTGCATCACGTGCAATGGAGCTGCCCACTACGTTTGTGATTGCCAGTACATGTGCCCCATTGGATTGTGCTTCACGCAATGCAGCAAGCGTATCGGCAGTTTCACCGGATTGGCTCACTACGATTACAAGTGTATCTTTGTGCACGATTGGGGAACGGTAACGGTACTCGGAAGCCACATCAGTTTCAACCGGAATACGTACCAATTGCTCAATCACTGTACGTCCAACCAGACCTGCATGGTACGCTGTACCACATGCAATGATTTGAACGTTACGGATATTTTTAATTTGTTCTTCAGTCATTTTCAACTCAGGAAGTTGAACTTTTTTGCCTTCATTATCGATGCGACCCAGCATAGTATCACGATATGCTTTTGGTTGCTCATGAATTTCTTTCAACATGAAGTGCTCAAATCCGCCTTTTTCTGCGGTTACAGCATCCCAATCGACACGAATCATTTCCCGAGAAATAAAGTTACCTTCAATCGTCATCAATTCGACAGCATCATGTGTCAATACAGCCATTTCACCATCATTCAGAATGTACACGTTACGTGTATGTTCCAGAATTGCCGGGATGTCGGAACCAATGAAGTTCTCGCCTTCACCAATACCAATAATCAATGGGCTTGCTTGACGCACAGCTACGAGTTTCTCAGGCTCATGCTCTGTCAATACACCCAGTGCAAATGCGCCACGCAACAACGTGATCACTTTTTGTACTGTTTTGACGATATCACCATTGTATTCACGTGCGATCAGGTGAGAGATAACCTCAGTATCTGTCTCGGAAGTGAACGTGTGACCTTGAGCCATCAATTCGTCCTTCAGATCCAGGTAGTTCTCAATAATACCGTTATGCACAACAGAGAATTTCTGGCTTCCATCTGTGTGTGGATGAGAGTTCTCATCCGATGGTTTACCATGAGTTGCCCAACGTGTGTGTCCGATTCCGGCATTACCTACCAGTGGTGCACCATCCAGCTTGGCTTCAAGGTTCGCAAGACGACCAAGAGCTTTCGTGATTTGCAGACCTTCCGGTGTGAATACTGCGATACCTGCAGAATCATAACCACGATACTCGAGTTTCTTCAATCCTTCAACCAATACCGACTGAGTGTTCTTATTACCAATATATCCAACAATACCGCACATAATTTATTTCCTCCGTTTGTATATGAATACTGTGTCACGAAGAGAAACAGGCAGAGGCGGCATATCGGAAAAATGAGTGATTGCCTAGCGTTTCATGAATACTTGGTACTTATTCAATTATCAATGATCAGAGCGACCTCGTGTCGCCCCGCTGTCATCATAAGCTGTTATGAATGCAATCATGAATGTACATCATTTTCCCGTCCGCGTACTGTTTACGCTCTTCACGCACATTCATTTGAATTTTAGTTTAACTCTTGCACCTGCACCGGCGCGTTGTGTGGACAGTCACCTATCCATTTTCCGCAATCCGGTTTACGGCTCTGGTGCTTCACCGGGAGGTCCCCGCCGAACAATCCGAACACCTCCACCTCGTCAGCTTGATTGCCGTTGATCTTAATCAGCCGTTCTTCAACCTAGAAGAAATCCTGATCAACATCATCCCGCGCAACTCCAAGCTCTGGCGCTTGTGTAACTGTAACCTTACGTTCCTCACTTTCTGTGTCTGAATGACGACTCCACTCATTATATGCACGTCAGGTCCATTTTGCAATGGAGCAAAGTACCTGTGACAATTTTAGCATATTTACCTACAATCCCGACCGGATAAACGGACCTATGGTCTCATCAGGCCGGGACGCAGGAATATCCATCTTTAGAGGAAATTCAAAAAGTCCGCTTTTGATTACGAATCATGCCTATTGGCATAATCAGCATCGAATATGAAATTCAGCCGAAATGTCCGTTGCTCACGTAGTTTCCCTACGCTCCGCTACTCCATTTCTATCTTCATTCCATCTTCTCGGTACTGAAAACCAGACTTTTTGAACACGCACTATATGTCCTAAATCCTGTTATATCATACCCTTTATACACAACAATTCCCTTTAGAAAACCGTATGCACATGGGATTTCTTCCGGTCCTATACCAGCTCTTTTTGCACCACATCTGCGATTTGAGACACAAATTGTTCAAGTTCGTCTTTATCTGGTCCTTCCGCCATAACACGGATCAGAGATTCAGTACCTGAAGCACGAACGAGTACACGTCCATTATCCCCGAGTTGCTGTTCTACTGTAGCAATAGCTTGCTCGATTGCAGCATTGCCCTCGTATTTGCTCTTATCTTCAACACGCACATTCACCAATACTTGTGGGTACTGGGTCATTAGCGCTTTTAGTTCACTCAGTTTTTTACCGGAAGCCTTGAGCGTATCCACGAGTTGAATCGCAGTCAGCATACCGTCTCCAGTTGTATTGTAATCCAGGAAAATAACATGGCCAGATTGTTCTCCACCCAAGTTGTAACCACCACGACGCATTTCCTCCATCACATAACGATCACCTACTGCCGTTTTAGCTGTTTTCAGTGCAAGTTTCTCTGTTGCTTTGTAGAATCCGATGTTACTCATAACGGTCGATACAACAGTACTGTCCTTCAACTTGCCTGCACGATTCATCGCATCACCACAGATACACAGAATGAAGTCTCCATCCACCTCAGCGCCTGTCTCATCAATAGCAATCAGACGATCCGCATCCCCGTCAAAAGCAAGACCCAGATCTGCTTTATGTTTGAGCACTTCTTGTTTCAGGTTCTCTGGATGAGTTGATCCACATTGCTCATTAATATTCAGGCCGTTAGGCTCAGCGCCAATGGCAATGACTTCTGCACCTAGTTCACTGAACAACTTTGGTGCCAGTTCATAAGCTGCTCCGTTTGCACAGTCCAAAACAATTTTAAGTCCAGAGAACGATTCATTTACAGTCGTTTTCAGGAAATCAAGGTAACGATAACGGGATTCTTCATCTGTCGTTACAGTACCCAGCCCGCCACCAACTGGCCGTGGCAATTGATCTGTCTCCGCATCCATCAGTTCTTCAATCCGGTTCTCTGTTTCATCAGACAGCTTGAAGCCATCTCCACCAAAGAACTTGATTCCGTTATCCTCAACTGGATTGTGGGAAGCCGAGATCATCACGCCCGCGTCAGCTTTCAACAAACGTGCAATATACGCCACTCCCGGAGTGGATACAACGCCCAGACGGATCACATCAGCGCCAATGGACAACAGACCTGCAACCAGTGCGGATTCCAACATCAATCCCGAGATACGAGTATCCATGCCGATAACCACTTTTGGTCTTTCCACACCACCTGCAAGCACGTAACCACCACAACGTCCAATGCTGTAAGCCAGCTCTGCCGTTAACTCTTTATTGGCAACCCCTCTTACACCATCTGTACCAAAATATTTCCCCATGATTTAACTCCTTCTATTCGCATCATATACGAGCACTATTATTATTTTTTTGAGAATTTTAAAATTAGAACGTTTACGGATTCGCGCCACTTTTACTGCCAGTACCGCTGTTATTATTATTTAAATTACCTCGACTGCTTGTGCTCCCCTGTTGACCCTGATCCTGAGTATCCGTATTCGATTCCGTTTCTTCTTCATCAGGAACAGGCTCTGTTTCCCCATTTTCAACCTCGGCTGGTGTTGGGTCAGGTGCTACCGTTCCCTCGTCCGTCGGTTCTTCGCCAGGAGTGGTCGTGGTGTCTTCAGCCTTTTCGCTAATTTTGACCGTCGCACTTAATGCAGTGGATGATTCATCCAGTTTGGCATAACGGGGCAGGTCGGCTTCAAGCTTGATCTCATGCGTTCCGACCGCAAGTCCAGCAAGATCCCCGGTTAACGTGAGATCATCACTACTCAGACCCTCAAGCATACTTGCTGAGCCTGTAAGTGTGAGGTTCAGACCGCCGCTTCGAGGCGTAACCAGCGTCCCTTCCAGTCCATTCCCCGCACCGGTAAGTGTGATGGGGACGTTCGGAAAGACTTTGGTTGTCTCCTCTGCCTCGTCAAATGGTGATATGGTTACCTTGATCTGAATCGAACTAGGCTCGATTTTCTCAAAACCAGAAGGCGGCGTCAAGTCCACGTTAACTGTCGATGTACCCGACTGATCAAACTGCGTAAGATCAAGGGTTACTTGGTCGTAGGACTGTATACCCGCAAGCGCATCCTCTGATCCATAAACCGAGACTTCTTTCACGTTTGGCTCTACCGTGGAGAGTACCAGGCCTTCCGGAAGCTGTCCCGAATATTTGATTCTTAAGGGTACAGATGTATAGGGCTGATTGACCGGAACTCGGACTTCAACCGTTTGAGGCGTTATAATCGCATTTTCAAGGACCTTGCCTTCAGCATCGTAGGCTTGAAGTTTCACTTTTTTCTGTATGACATCTTCCTTGGCATCTTTCACGCTCACACTGCCCTGGACCTTCGCTACAGCCTCGAGTTGCCCTTCGGGCAGAGTTACCTTAACCGGCGTCGAAGGTTCAGTTACGGGCGTTCCAGCGTTGTATCCGGCGGATGGTTCCCCTTCGGGTACAATATTCACATTGAAGGATTTGGTGCCCAATTTTTCTACGTTCACCGTAACCATGGAAGGTTCCATGCTGACCACTTCTACCCCGGAAGGCAAATCAGGTACAAGTGGCAGTGTATTGGACCCATCTTTCACCTGACTCAGATCGACCAGTACCTTGTAATCGTCATTCGTAAAAATCGATGTTAGCATCGAGCGCTGTCCTTTAATCTCCAGCCGGACCTCATCCGTACTTAATGAAGTGAGCACATAGCTGTTGCTGTCTAATCCATAAGGTTGAACAGGCACCGTACGTTCCACAACCTTGTTGGTTGTCCCTGTTGTAATCGTAGGGGTGGTTGGTACTTCATCCAGATGAATCATGAACCAGAGCAACAGGCTCACCGCAAGCGCAAGTATTTTGGCAAAGTTATTATTGTTAAACCACTTATCCATTGTTACGTCCTCCCTTCCGTTTCCAGAAGGTTGTCCAGCCATTCTTTTTCAGATTGGATGTAGGGCGCAACTCCTCATACAGTTTGGCAATCAGCGATTCTTCCTTAATATCACGAACGACCTGTCCATTCATAGCAAGTGACACTTGTCCAGTCTCCTCGGAGACAACCAAACAGATCGCATCTGCAACTTCGGTAATCCCGATTGCTGCACGGTGACGTGTTCCCAATTCCTTACTGATAAAAGGATTCTCTGATAATGGCAAATAACAAGCTGCCGCCGAAATCTGTTTTCCCTGTATAATAACGGCTCCATCATGGAGCGGTGTATTTGGAATAAAGATGTTAATCATCAGCTCCGAGCTGACCAGAGAATGCATCTTAATGCCCGATTCCGTGTAATCGTTCAGACCTGTTTCACGTTCAAATACGACCAAAGCGCCAATTTTACGCCGTGACAAATAATTAACTGACTTAATAATCTCACCAATTAACACGGTTAGTTCTTCATCACTCGCTGCCGCTGAACGTCCAAACAGCTTACCGCGTCCCAATTGCTCCAGACCACGACGTAGTTCCGGCTGAAAGATAATGAAGACCGCAACGACACCAAACGTAAACATCTGGTTCATTAACCATTTGAGCGTATACAAGTTTAGCCACGTACTTAATGCCCAGATCAGCACAAGGAACAGAATCCCTTTTAGGAGCTGAACCGCACGTGTCCCCCGCACAAGCAAAATCAGTTTGTACATAATATAGGTAACGATCAATATATCGATAACGTCCTTAATGGACTCTGTCCACGTTAAGTCAGCAAAATAATTCATAAGCCAGCCCCCGCTATCCCCATTGATGAGTAAACCCTGATCTCATATTAACCCATTAGGATTTTATATAATCCTTTGTCTCCGCATTTTTGCATTATTTGATTTGTGCAAAATGCTTATCTATATGTAGTAGTATGTTCTCTTTAGTATCTAGGTTATAACGTTAACGTTCAGGTTGCAAGTTACGGCAGTCTCAAACTGCACATAAACATCACATTTACCATGAATTACAAAGTTTGCGTATAAAAAAAGAGTACCCCATGCAATCTGGAGGTACCCTGCTTGGTATATACCATTGAAGAATTTTACCCTGTTCTAGCGATAAGCCACTTCATTTACCATATTGGTTATTTTGTACCAGAACCAGTCCAGCGCCTGATCAATACTTTTCACCTGACCTGAAATATGCGCCGTTGAAGCCTGAAACAGTTGTCCGTCGATAACCGTCAGATTGCCGTTCACATCACCATATACTTGTGCGGTTCCATTTTCTATCGTAAGATCGCCAGCAATTGACTTACCTTCAGGAACAATAACCGTGTTACCCTGAATCACGATCTGGTCCAGATTATTTCCCTTAACAACCATTTCGTTATTCTGATTCCAGAAATTCAAGGCGCTAAAGAGCATCACGACCAAAAAGAAGGCTGCCGCCGTCAGCGCGGGATGTCCTTTGACCCATTTGAGCCATGCTTGCTGTCTCTTGGGCTGGGGCAGAGCATTCATAATTCGATTGGTCAGCTCATCAGAGGCAGACGGTGAATAGTGTTTCATGGCAAAGAGTAACATTTCCGTCTGTTCCAACTCTTTAAAGCGCATGCGACAATCCGGACAGATCACAAGGTGACTTTTCAGTTCAACCTTCTGGGCCGGGGACAACGACTCATCCAAACATTCATGCATTAAAGAGACGGCCGAGTTGCAATCCATATGAGAGCCAATCCTTTCTTAAATCACTTAGTCCATGTGCCATTAAAAAGCACGCATAAGACTTGCATACATTACATACGCATCCGTTTCGGATATGTTTCAAATAATTTCGCCCATATTTAAAGGCGCTTAACATTTATAACTTATACTCCAATTTTTTACGTAGAAAATCACGGCCCCGATGAACGCGTGTCTTGATCGTTGTTACGGGCATACCTGTCACATCACTGATTTCCTGTAGCGACAAGTCCTGTAAATATCTCAGAATCATAACGGACTTATACTTGGCTGGCAAACTGTCAATGGCCTCACGAATGAGTGTCTGCGTTTCTGACAGGAGCGCTTCACTCTCCGGTGTACGATCATCACTCGGGAGCATCGCATAACCATCAGATCCTTCCTGATCATTCAGTTCAGCATCCAATGAGTATGAAGGTTTCTTTCTGCGCAGTCGGTCAATACACAGATTCGTTGCGATCCGGTATATCCAGGTTGAGAACTTCTGGTTCGGATCGTACTTCTCCATATTACGAAACACACGCAAAAACGTCTCCTGCACAACGTCTTCAGCTTCATGACGATTGTTCAGCATCCGGTATGCCAAATGAAATAGCTTGTCCTTATATAGTTCAACGATTTCTGCAAAGGCTCTCTGGTCGCCCTTGAGCACCAGTTTAATAAGCCTATTCTCCAAATTGTCCACCCTTATTCCCCCAGACATGCTGATGGGTCTTCCGTCTTCTGATACCCGTCCACACTTGTAATTCACCAATCAAATCGTAAATCAACTTTGGTCAAAAATCAAGACTGTATGACAAATATCCGCCAAAAACAGTAAAAACGGGAACTCCCGCAGGAGTCCCGTTTCATCTCTTACTCCGTAGAGCAGAGAATAGAGCTTTTTAGTTAACAAAGTAATGGGTACTTTGTTACATATAATCATCATTCACAACAAATTGATAATCAACCTGTATTACGAAGTCCTGCAGCGATTCCATTGATTGTCAGCAACACTTCTCTAAGCAGTTCCGTATCATCCTCACCACGTTCACGCATATCTCTGAGCTCGCTCAGAAGTTGAACCTGCATGTAGGATAACGGATCCACATAAGGGTTACGAAGGCGGATGGATTCTTGAATAACCGGTACATCATCCAGAATTTCAGCTTCTCCGGTAATTTTCAGAATCAGCTCTTTTGTGAGCTTGAATTCGGCTTCAATCTGACCGTAGATGCGATCACGGGCTTCCTTGTTCGAAGTCATGGCTGAATATTCTTTGGCAATGACCAAATCAGCCTTGGCTACGGCCATCTGTACCGTATCAATTAATGTACGGAAGAATGGGAAGCTTGCATACATTTCTTTCAGGACAACCAGATTTTCCTCTTTATCCTGATAGTAACTTTGCAATCCTGTTCCTGCCGCATACCATGCCGGAAGCAGATAACGACTTTGAGTCCAGGCGAATACCCAAGGGATCGCTCTCAGATCTTCAAACTTATCGCTATTTTTACGCTTGGATGGACGAGAACCAATATTCAGCTCACCAACCTCCGGAAGCGGCGTTGATTCTTTGAAGAAGGTGAAGAAGTCTGGATCACGGAAAATCAGATCCTGATATTTCGTCAGAGATACTTCCGAAATCTCTTTGATGATGCTGTCCCAATGACGTTCGGATGCTGACTCTTGCGGCTCAAGCCCATTAAGTGCTGCTGTGATTAGAGCCGAAGTTGCCTGCTCCAGACTGCGGTATGCAATCCCCTGAAGGGAATAACGGGAAGAAATAACCTCTCCCTGCTCCGTAATCTTGATGCCCCCACCAATCGTATGTGGTGGTTGAGCAAGAATACTGCGGTTGAGTGGCATGCCGCCACGTCCAAGAGCCCCGCCACGTCCATGGAAGAACTTCAGCTTAACGCCGTGTTCATTACCTACAGCCGTGATGGCATTCATTGCTACACGCAATTCCCAGTTGGCTGTAACCACGCCGCCATCCTTGTTACTGTCTGAATAACCAAGCATGATTTCATGCAGTTCATTCCGTCCTTTTACGCTTGCGCGGTATACAGGAAGGTTGAACAGCTTCTGCATAATGTCCGAAGCCGCATGTAGATCATCAATCGTTTCAAACAGCGGTACCGCTTGAAGTGTAGATACAACGTCACCGTTGTGACCTTTGGTGAATAAGCCCACTTCTTTGGCAAATACCATAACCTCCAGCAAATCACTTGCGCCCTGCGTCATACTGATCAGGTAACTTGTGATACAGCCGTTCCCAAATTCGTTCTGGGCACGTTTGATGGTACGGAAGACTTCCAGACACTCTTTGGTTCCCTCCGTGTATTGGTGATAAGGAGAAGTAAGCGGACGTGGATCATCCAGCAAACGAGCAAGCAGATCGATTTTACCGTCTTCAGTCAGACGCGCATAATCTTCTACAATGTTCATTTTCGCCAAAATCTCCGACATCGCATTTTCATGTTCCTTACTGTGCTGACGCACATCCAATGCTGCGGTATGGAAACCAAACAACTCGACTTGACGAATCATTTTGCGAATGGTCGTATCTGCTACGTAATCGGCAAAATGATGGCGCAGACTTCGATCAATAATCATCAGTTCATCAATCAAATCCTGTGCGCTATGATAACGGTCAGGCTGACCTAATTTGTTTTCATCCAGTACATTGTTCAGCTTGGCAATCATATAAGCCAATTTGATGCGGTATGGCTCTTTTTCATTCCGCCAGATATCCACTTTTTTCAATGTAACAGAATTACGATCCTGCTCAATCGACTGCACCAGCTCATCCGATACATGAATGATGTTTGTGCTGAAGCTGAGATGGCCCATAAGTTCAATCATAATCCGTTGGTATTCACGCAAAGCAAGCTTGCGTTGCATCAACAGTGTCTGCCATGTTACATCTGAAGTTACCGAAGGATTTCCATCCCGGTCTCCACCGATCCAGGAACCGAACCGCAAATACGTCGGCACATGCCAGTCATGGTCAGGATAAAATTTGTTCAGGCAGCGTTCCAGCTCCTGATATACATCCGGAAGTACGTGGAACAACGTTTCATGAAAGTAATACATCCCGTTCCGCACTTCATCAAGTACAGTCGGTTTGCGGTCGCGAAGTTCATCTGTCTGCCAGAGTGTAATAACCTCATTCAGCAGCTTCTCACGCAACTGTTCACGTTCACGCAACGTCAGCGTAGGATTATCAAGTGACATGACATCTTCGGATATCCGTTTATGGATGTCCAGAATAACCCGGCGCATAGCTTCGGTTGGGTGAGCTGTCATAACGAGTTCCAACGACAAATCGTCGAGAATCTCTTCCACCTCTGTATGAGACAGTCCACGTTCCTTAAGATCCTGTACTGCTTTCTCAATCGATCCTGGCTGCACAGCGTCCCCAGCAGAACGTTCATAATCCCGTTTACGCCGGATCCGATGGTTTTGTTCAGCAATATTAACTAATTGAAAATAAATAGCGAAAGCCCGAATAACCTGGTGACGATTGTCCGAGTCTAATTCCTGGATCATCGTTTTGAACTCTGCATAGAGTTCTGGCAGAAATTCTGCACGTAACGATTTGCTCGTTTCCCGAATCTTCTCAACGATATCTAGAAGCTCCGTGCCGCCTTGATGGACAAGAACTTCTCCGAGTATATTGCCCAGGAACCGCACGTCTCGCCGAAGCAGGTTGTTGGATTGGCTTTTGCTGGCGGTTACCATAGTTTCAGTCATGCTTATCCTCCCATCTGATCGTTCCATTCGTACACGTAAATTTGACACCTTCATAACATCATACAATAAAATGGTACGAAAATCTTTATTTTTCTACTAGAAAAAATGGGGAGTATCCCCGATTTACAGCAAAAAAACACGCTTTTTTATTCATTTTCTTGTTCTGCTTCAATTAATGGTCATATACTGTCGCATGATACCTTTTTCACGTACTTTAGATAAATCAAAAGTCTCATACCTATTCTTAAAAACTCATAAATATACAGTTCTTTTAGATATGATCCCATGTACCTGATATTAAGGTTAAACCGCATAATTTCATTGTTTGAGAACAGATGATATACAAAGAAACATGACCGGCAAAGCAAGCTTTTGTATACTTTACCACAGTGACGCAATAAATTAAAGATGTAATTATAATTTTCTTCCCACTACAGTCTGCTTACTAGGCAAGTTTCTTATGTATGTTGTTATTCAATTGGACTCAAAGGTATATCTTAACAGACTATTTCTACATATTGTACTTGTCTTCTTGGGCAGATTAATCTGTAGCTCTTACTAAAAAGGAGGAATCCAAATGATGAAGAAAGGTACAACAATTATTGCTTCCGTGCTTCTGGTGGCCGCGATGGCTGGCCCTGCTGCTGCTGATGGTCATATGTCCAAAGGAATGGATACAACCGGCTCACGTGTCCGGTCTTATCAGGACACCAACTACATGGACCGCACAAACACTAATTCCAACATGAATATGAACATGGATGGAAACTACCGCAACAATGGTGACTATCGTACCAACAATGTTCGGGCAAACGCCACAACAACCAACCGTGACAATGGCATGGATTGGGGCTGGCTTGGTTTACTGGGACTGCTTGGATTAGCGGGCATGCGTAAAAGAGTGACGGATCACAACGAACGTTAAATTGTACTCACGTCACTATACAATAGCTGCTACGTCTTAGAAGCAGCTCATCCACAGAGGTAAACAGAAGAGCCAAGACCCCTTTACTATTAAAGTAGGGAGGTCTTGGCTCTTTTTTAAATAAACCTGTACTGTACTTTATATAAAATATTACATAAAATAACTGCTAATTCTTACGTTAATAAAAATAAAAAAGCCTCTGCATCTGCAAAGGGTCTTTCATTATATCCTGTAAGCGGGTGATGGGAATCGAACCCACGCTATTAGCTTGGAAGGCTAAAGTTCTACCATTGAACTACACCCGCATAAACAAAAATCGGGATGACACGATTTGAACATGCGACCCCCTGGTCCCAAACCAGGTGCTCTACCAAGCTGAGCTACATCCCGATACTAAAAAATAATGGCGCGCCCTGAGAGATTCGAACTCCCGGCCTTTTGATTCGTAGTCAAACGCTCTATCCAGCTGAGCTAAGG
>NZ_ASPR01000004.1:0-960 GCF_000517845.1 Paenibacillus sp. FSL R5-192
ATATTGGAGCGGAAGACGGGAATCGAACCCGCGACCCTCGCCTTGGCAAGGCGATGCTCTACCGCTGAGCCACTTCCGCAAATAAAGGATGCGCGTGGAGGGACTTGAACCCCCACGTCAAAGACGCTAGATCCTAAGTCTAGTGCGTCTGCCAATTCCGCCACACGCGCATATGATGGTGAGTCATGAAGGGCTCGAACCTTCGACACCCTGATTAAAAGTCAGGTGCTCTACCAACTGAGCTAATGACTCATACTAAAATGGCTGGGGATATAGGATTTGAACCTATGCATGACGGAGTCAAAGTCCGTTGCCTTACCGCTTGGCTAATCCCCAATAAAAATATGGTGGAGGCTGAGGGGATCGAACCCCCGACCCTCTGCTTGTAAGGCAGATGCTCTCCCAGCTGAGCTAAGCCTCCAACTATATGACCCGTAGGGGATTCGAACCCCTGTTACCTCCGTGAAAGGGAGGTGTCTTAACCCCTTGACCAACGGGCCCCATTTCCAAAGCTCTCAACCGGGATCGAACCGGTGACCTCATCCTTACCATGGATGCACTCTACCTACTGAGCTATGAGAGCAAATGGCTCCCCGAACAGGGCTCGAACCTGTGACAACTCGATTAACAGTCGAGTGCTCTACCAACTGAGCTATCAGGGAATAATATGCATTTGCAGGGCAAATGCAATTCATCGTACAACGTCCACATGCAGAGCCTGTTTTCTATGTATGATGAAAGAGTTCGCTTGGCGGCGTCCTACTCTCCCAGGACCCTGCGGTCCAAGTACCATCGGCGCTAGAGGGCTTAACGGTCGTGTTCGGGATGGGTACGTGTGGAACCCCTCCGCCATCGCCACCAAACGCATAGCTTAGCTTACATTTCAGAGATCGTTCTCTGAAAACTAGATTCGAAACGAAACATGCGAATTACAACTTGCTATTGGATAAGCCCTCGACC
>NZ_ASPR01000005.1:0-119034 GCF_000517845.1 Paenibacillus sp. FSL R5-192
GTCTCAAACTTTCGCGTTCATTCTGCAAGCAGAATGTTTACTCACTCGTTGTTCAGTTTTCAAAGATCAAACTTATTTCATTACCGAATGTCGTTCTCTTCAGCAACTCTTATATAATATCATGTCCGAACCAACTTTGCAAGCTCTTTTTTTAAGTTTCTTTCGAAGCTTATTTCAATCGCTTGCCGCACCGTTATCTCGTGTTTTTTTGGCCGGAAATAGAATATACCATGTACAGTTATGGAACGCAAGTCTTTTTTAGATAAACATTAAATTCTTATACAATGAGTACCCTGTAGACCTTTTAACAAGTATCTCCTTATAACCAGCTAAATGATACATCTGCGCACTAACTTTAATGATCGGAGTAATTAACTCACATACGCAAAAAGGTTTTTCATATGATTCCTAATCCAATTATAGAGAAATCAAGTTGTATACAGTATAGACTCATCGCGTTATAGAACTTATTAACCGATGATTTCATTGGATAAACAACCAACAGATCATAGAACATTATACTCATTCCTTCTATATAGAAGGAAAACATTTTTGAAATTCATTTTGCTCAAGAAAAGAATACAAAAAAAAAGCGAAAGCTCCGGGTCTAATCCCGTGGCTTCCGCTTCTTTCTCATATATAAGGTAACAAACTTATCTCCGTACCTTCATTAAAACTAATGTACGCTTACTCCCCGCCAATAAATACGTATCTGCAAACTACAATGAGCGCCAAGATCCACATAAGCCAGTGGATTTTCACTTTACGCTCTGTAACCAAGTTACTGAACACCGCCAGAATCACATAAGATACGATACCTGCGGAGATCCCGTTTGCGATTCCACCTGTGAAAGGCATCAATACAATGGTAAGGAATGCAGGGAAAGCTTGCAGGAAATCATCCCACTCAATGCTGCGCACTTGACTCATCATAAGCACACCCACGATGATCAATGCCGGAGCCGTCGCAGCGGATGGAACAACCAGCGCAAGCGGTGCGATAAACAGGGCCAAAATGAACAACAAACCTGTCGTTACCGAAGTCAGTCCTGTACGTCCACCTGCCTCAACACCTGAAGCACTTTCAACGTATGCCGTAATGGTACTTGTACCCAGTGCAGCACCTGCGCTGACACCAACTGCATCGACGAGCATCGCTTTACCGATCGTTTTCTCGCCTTTTTTCTTATCCTTCATAATCCCCATACGCGTTGCAGTACCTACCATCGTACCAAACGTGTCGAACAATTCAACGAAGGTAAAGATGAAGATGATCTCGAACAATCCGAGACTGATGGCACCTTTCAAATCCAGCTGTCCAACCGCCAGATCACTGAAGTTAGGCAACCAGCTTGCGCCTGAAAGACCACTCAGATTCGTAACTTCCATCGGAATACCAATCAGCGTTGTTGCTACGATCCCGATCAGCAGAGCGCCTTTGACGCGCATAACCATCAGAATAGCAATAAGGAGCAAACCAATCAGGGCCAGCAACGCATCGTGATGTGTTACAAAGTTGCCCAATGACAAGTTAAAACTGCTACCCGGAATCGGCTGACTCAGATCTGCGTCTGGTGCAACATTAACTGTTACAGCCACGAGATTAGCAAGTTTGAAACCAATAATGGTAATAAAGAGACCGATACCCACCGTAATGGCCATTTTGATTGACTGCGGAACTGCAACAAGCAGCATTTGACGAATCTTCGTCACGGTCAAAATAATGAACACAATACCGGAAAGGAATACCGCTCCGAGAGCTGCTTGCCAAGTAATCGCTCCATTCGAACTTAGAACGACAGTCATGAAGTACGCATTCAGCCCCATACCTGGTGCAAGTGCGATCGGAATATTCACGAACAATCCCATAATAATAGTCATTAATCCGGCGCCGACGGCTGTTGCAAAGAATACTGCATTATCCGACATCCCCGCACCGGCTTGTCCCAAGAACAACGTATTTACAAAAAGAATGTAAGCCATTGTCATAAACGTAGTGAGACCCGCAACAATCTCCGTTCTAACGTTTGTTCCGTTTTCTTTTAATTTAAAGAAACGATCCATAATTACTAACTCCCCCTTAGAGATGTTGAAGCCATATTGAAAAACGACAAATGACCCTGATGAAGATTCTTCACCCAGGGTTCAGCTGACAAGGAGTGGCATGATGCCTTTACTAAGAACAAAAAAAATTCTAATGTGCGTGATGTCCCCGCAATCATGTAGAATTCATGTGCTTAGCCTTCTCCTCTTCGTAGCCAGATCATTAGGGTGATCTCGTAGAGACTCCCGGGCCAATCCCCAGGATTATACGAATAAGTATGCGCTATTTGTTTGTTTCCCATCACTATTTTAGGAGGGCAGTATGTTTTTGTCAATGAGAAAAACGAATATTAATATCACCCTTTTATAATATCGTTCGTATTATTTAACAAATTGAACCAGTTCAGCGGTTTACAACCCAAATGAATACGCTTTTTTCGATGAGATCTCAATGGAATATGTCCATTCTTTCATGGCGAAAGTTCCGCAGGATAACATAAAAAAGCTAACCTGATCCAAAGGCGAGAAGCGCTCTAATCAGGTTAGCTTATATTTCTGATGCGTTTTAGCAATCAGGTGAATGATGATCAAGGAATAACGATATCTCGTATTCCGAAGACTTAAACTCATTAGGTATATGGAGCAACTTGCGACATACGCCGGAACTACTTTTTACCGGATCAGTCCTATGTTAATTAAATCTCTGTCTGCGGAGTATCCTGTATATCTTGTTGTTCCTGATTTGTGTTTGTTGTTGAGTCAGAGGATAACTCCTGGTTACTGGACTGATCGGAAGAAGCATCCGCTGCCTCTAAGTTCACAAATGGAAACTCCCCCGAACCGGAAGCCAGATCTTGCATTCCTGAACCGCATCCTGCAAGCATCACCATCAGAAACGCACTTCCAATGCCCATCTTCCATTTGCTCATATAGTCGGTTTTACGCATACATTCAATTCTCCTTTCAGTAGCCATATAGCTCTTAGTATGTACTTATTGTACAGGCCCGACCTGAAAGGATCATGAAGTCAACTTTAAAATGGGATTAATTTTGAAAGTTTATTACTTGTAAAAAAAGTAGCCCTACAAAAATTTGATCACAATATTCTTCTTAATAAAAAAACGCCCTTTTATTTGCGAAATACCGCAGATAAAAGAGCATTTTTTATAATCTATCGTTAAGAGTCTATACCCTATTCCCACTCGATTGTTGCAGGTGGTTTGGAAGTTACGTCATAGACGATACGGTTTACGTTATCAACTTCGTTAACGATCCGTACGGAGATTTTCTCCAGCACATCCCAAGGGATACGTGCCCAGTCCGCAGTCATACCGTCGATGGATGTTACAGCACGGATACCTACAGTGTAGGAATACGTACGCGCATCACCCATAACGCCAACACTCTTCATGTTAGGTAGGGCTGTGAAGTACTGCCAGATTTCGCGGTCGAGACCGGCTTTGGCAATCTCTTCACGCAGGATGTAGTCGGAATCACGAACGATGGTAAGTTTCTCTTCGGTAACCTCACCAAGAACACGGATCGCAAGACCCGGACCAGGGAACGGCTGACGGTGTACAATTTCGTCCGGCAAGCCACACTCGGTACCGACTTTACGTACTTCATCCTTGAACAACGTGCTCAGTGGCTCGATCAGTTTGAAGTTCATGTCCTCAGGCAGACCGCCCACGTTGTGGTGGGATTTGATGGTCTGTGCAGTCGCTGTACCACTTTCTACGATGTCCGTGTACAGTGTACCTTGTGCCAGGAATGCAAAGTCATCGAACTGCTTGGACTCTTCGTCAAATACGTAAATAAACTCGTTACCGATGATTTTACGTTTTTGTTCTGGATCATCCACGCCAGCCAGTTTGGACATAAAGCGCTCCTGAGCATCAATTTTAACAACTTTCATGTCGAATTTGCCGACAAACGTCTCCATTACACTTTCTGCTTCGCCTTTGCGCAGCAGACCGTGGTCGATAAACATACATGTCAGTTGATCACCAATGGCTTTGTGAAGCAATGCAGCTACAACGGAAGAATCTACACCGCCGCTAAGCGCACACAGTACTTTACTGTCGCCAACTTTTTCACGAATGTCTTTGATCGTGTCATCGATGAATGTCTCCATCGTCCAGTTGCCTTCGCAACCACAAACTTCGAACAGGAAGTTACGAATCATGTCGTTACCGCGAACAGAGTGACGTACTTCCGGATGGAACTGAACAGCATACAATTTACGCTCATCATCGCTCATGGCAGCGATTGGCGCACTTTCCGTACCTGCATCCAGTTTGAAACCTGGAGGAAGTGTAACCACGTGGTCACCGTGACTCATCCATACCGTATGTTCGCCTTCAATGCCTTTTGCCAATGTAGATCCAGCGGCAAACTCAAGATCTGCTTTACCGTACTCTCGCTTCTCGGAACGTTCTACTTTACCTTCGAGCTGCTGGGCCATAAGCTGCATTCCGTAGCAGATACCGAAGATTGGCAAGCCCAGGTCATAGACACCTGGGTCCACGTGTGGAGCATTCTCAGCGTATACGCTGGACGGACCACCCGAAAATACGATCCCTTTTGGTGCTATTTCTGCGATCTTTTCCGCCGGTGTATTATACGGCAAAAGCTCGCTGTATACGCCAAGATCCCGGATTCTTCTGGCGATTAACTGATTGTATTGACCCCCGAAGTCAAGGACAACTACAATTTCATTCTGTTTATTCATAACCGTGCCTCCCTCAATTCAATGAAACTAATTATACGCAACGACAAAACATACCGTCAAGGAAAGGCGAAACTCCTTTTTTCGACATCTCAAAACAGGATTACCAAATGCCTCTAAATATGAAATTTCGAACAGAAAAGCTTGGCAGCAAGATGCTGGTTCAAGTGTATGATCGTGGAAAGACGCCTCGTTCGCAGCGCAGCGCGAAAGGCGTCTTATGTATGGCATGCAGCGATGAACCAAACGTTGCGTTTAAAAACAGTGCGCCAGCAATGGCGATCTTCATCTGCCCGCAAGCTACCCACAAGTGGCCAAGCTCTATTGGAAAGCGATAGCGACTGTATGGCAGCTGCTTCGCATCTTTGGTGTAACGTTGTGACATCCTTGTGTTACAACGCCTGCAACCGCCGGGCCAAACGAAGTGCCCGGCGCAGGAAGTTCAGACTGTCCGCGCGCAGCGGACGGTCTGGACCGTACAGCAGCCGTTCCCAGTCGGCTGCAAACCGCGCGATGTCCGCGCCGTCCGCGCCTGTGGCCAAAGCCGGTGACGCTGCATATTCACGCAGCGTCATACCCGGCGGCCGCGGGCCGTACCGGCGCGCGAGCGCGGCCCAGACCGGAGCGGCGGCGCGCAGCAGCCGCTCGCGGTCTGGAAAGCTGCTGCGTGGCCACGCCAGCAGCAGCCCTATCCGCAGCGCGGGGCGTAGCCGCCGCATGCGGACCAGAGCAGCAGGGCCCAGCAGGGCCGCTGCCACAAGGGCTGCCGCGAGCCATGGCTCCGCGGCAATGGCCCGTGCGCGGGCGAGCAACCATGCGCCCGCGTAACCCAATCCGCCGCTCATATACGGCGGATTCTCCGCAACAGGCTGCGGCCCGGCGAGTGCTGCGACACCTTCGCCCGCGCCTTGCGCCATGGTGAAGCCTGGCGTGGCCTCAAACGGCATCCAGCCTGCACCCAGAAAATATACCTCTACCCAGGAATGTGCATCTCCCTGTGAAATCACATACTGACTGGGCACATCCGGGTCAGCAACTCCGGGGCCAAAACCTTTAACCCAGCGTGCGGGGATGCCCTCTGCACGCAGCAACACAATCATGGCTGTGGAGAAATGATTGCAATACCCCTGCCGGGTGACGAATAGAAAATCATCCACAAAATCTGTTCCACGCGGTGGCATACGGGTATCCAATGTATACTCGGCATGAGCAGCCAGATAAGTCTTGACGGCCTGCACAGCGTCATACCGGGTCTCAATGCCTTGAATGATTTCCTTGGCAAGCGTCTTCACTCGACCAGGGAGTGATGCAGGCAATTGCAGATAATCCCTCCGAATGGCTGCCGGATCTTTCCCTTTATTCGTTTCCTCAAGAAGACGTAACTGTTCAGGTGTTGCGACAGGAACCATGACGTCTGCCGAATAATGTTTAACTATCTTATCGTTTCCGGAGCTCGCGAGCCACAATGTTGCCGAATCGCGATTAGACAGCAAAGAAAACATGTTTTCCTGATTATCCTTGTTCTTATCCTGGAACGATACGTTAACCGGTATGCCCCCGGTAAAGAGAGGATTTGGTCCTTTCCACTCTCGCTGCATCATGACAGTTTGGCGAATGCGACTCCAATAGGTTGGATTCTCCCAACCATCAGCACGCAGCATTCCGGATGGACTTGCCGTTTCGAAGCTTTGACCCGGGTCACTCCAAGTACTACCGTTATAATATGAACGGGTCTCCCCTCGCCAATACGTCACTTTTGGACTCTTTGCTATAAAAAAGATGGAGTTGCCCTGCACCAACGGTGCTCCCATAGGCGCGTCCGCTGTGCTATATCCCGTGACTGCCGTTGCAGCAGGGATACTACTGTGCTGTGTATAACCTGCCCAGCGAGCTAGGCGTTCACCCATCTGCTCCAAAGATATGCGTTCCGGTTGAGGAATGGAAGCAAACTGGCCAGGTAACGCTGAGAGAAACACCATACCTGCGGAAGCAACGATAGTTACTGCACTCCAACGGCCATAGGGGCTGCCGCGATAACTCGGAGTCGTGACTCCTCCATTGAGACGTAGTAGCTGGAGCAGAGCCTGAATAAGAAAAGTCCATAGGACAGACCTTATTACAGAAGCATACACATCCAGCCCCGCAAAGGATTCAAGCAAAAGCAAATAGAGCAGTGTTGCACTGCCAAACAGCATAACGCTTCGACGTAACAATACAAGGGATTGCACAGAAGCCATGAGCATGCTCCAGCCGCACATCATGAACAAACCTCTCGTTTCTGTACTAATCGAGTGGAATCGCCAGTTATTTATAAACGTGTCCATATCCGCTGAAAATATTCCCGGATACGCGACGGCCCAACGGACAGGATCACTTCCTCCGTACATCAGACATAAAGCAGCGACTGCAATGAATAATCGGATCAGTACTCCGGTGATCCATCCTGTACGAATCAACCCCGCAAGCAACAATGCTCCCGTTAATCCCGCCATTACGGACAAGAACCGTTCACTGCCCTGCTGATCTGATGATGTAACCGGATATATCCACTCCAGAGACAGTATAAGTAAAATGGCCGAAATAAAAATTTTGTACAGGACAGGTACGCTAACATATCCCTCATCCTTTATGTCCGTCACAGAATTCTGGTTCACAGCTTTATAGACGGAATAGGCCGATTCTATTCTCGTACGGTCCGTTGACTCTAAGTCGGCCACAGTGGAATTGGGTTGCTGGTTACCATTACGCTCCCACATCCGTTACCTCCACCTTTCCCAATGAAGATAACGCAACGTCTGTAACCGCGTGGATCGGCACCCCGCTGTGACGAAGCCGCTCCAAACTTAAGCTGTCATATCCCAATCCATTCATCAATCTATCCGTTGATCCTAATTGGTCCTGGTTTGCTTCAGTCAATTGCACCTCTACACGATAACCCGACCCGATTGCAGTTATGATCCATTCGGCCAGAACCTGATCCAACTTACCTGTGAGAACCACAATTCGCGACCCGCTCGTTAGTCCATCCAGCATCTCCGTTCGAAGCGAAACAGAGCCTGATTGTGCTTTGGATATTCGTGCCCCCGCTAACTTGTCCAGTCCATGATTCTCATCATCTGCATGGAACGGCCCATGTTTCCATTGATCTTGTGCATCATAGTTCTTATCGCCGCCTTCCATCCACAGATGATAAGGAATGTCATCCCGTTCAGCGGTATGAATCCAGCGGGCAGCTGCACGAACCACTCGTTCAAAAGCAGGTGCATCCATGTTCTCCCGTTGTTTTACGTCATAACCCGACGCGCCTTCATACACAAGGATGCCGAGCGAAGCCAGATCCGTGGTATCAGGCAGAAAGGTCTGAAGTTTTCCCGTTTTGGCTGTACTTTTCCAATGAACTCGTCCCAGTGGGTCACCCTGCTGATATTCACGGAACTCAGGGCTACGGTTACCCTGGCTATTTCTTCGCTCTGACAGAGTCCCTTCGATCATCGCTGCGAATTCTACCGAATCACCCTTCCCCCAAGCTGTTGCTTGAGGAACAACAATCAAGGGGGTACCTCCCGCAGTCTCTGCGGAGAGGGTATTCCAGCCAAACATATCACCCCAGTACAATCTGCCCGTATCCCATCTGTAGACTCCTCTGCGTAACCCGGAACATTCATATTGATAGGAAAATTGTCGCCGTGTTCCCGGGAAAATCAATTTGCGATGAACACCTGCAGGTGTGTTCTCACACAGAACGATCCATAACAATGGAATACGGCAATTGAATTCCAGTTCGACTAGAACCCGTACCTGCTCGCCTGCCTCAATCCGGTTCGTGTGTATTTTCCGACGGATGTGAATACGCCGTGGTCCGAACCAATGGAGAAGCAGACCTCCTGTGAACATCAAGAAAGCTATAACGGATAGAAACAACGCCGCTTTGCCCCCATGCCACTGATACAAGGAAGCAAAAGCCACCACCAAGACAGCACTCACAATCCGTTGTCCCAGCGCAGTCATTGCCTCCGTCCCCTTCCCTGTGATGCCATCTGTACAGGTACCGGGACCGATGACAATGCTTCTTCAATGACATGCACTTGCCCCCAAACCTCCGCTCTGTTCTGGGCCTTCAATTGAATACGGTGGGAAAGGACAGGCACAGCTACCTCTTTCACATCATCCGGAATGACATAACTGCGCCCTTGAAGATAGGCAAATGACTGCGCCGCAGCCATCCAGGCCAGTGTTCCACGCGGACTGATGCCCAATCTGACCGCCGGAAGGCTGCGAGAGGCTACAGCAACGGCCACCAGATACTGTTTGACGACCGGATCAACATGTACCTGTTTGACTTCACGCTGCATGGCTACGACCTCTTCAGCAAGCAGGACAGGGCGAAGTTCATCAATCGCTTCTCTACCTTGCATGCGGGTTAACAATTCCAATTCCTGTTCCGGATCGGGATACCCCAGTCCAATTCTCATGATAAATCGATCCAGCTGCGCTTCAGGCAGACGGTACGTACCTTCGAACTGTAACGGGTTCTGTGTCGCCAGCAGAAAGAACGGGCGTGGCAAGGCATAGGTTGTGCCATCAACCGTAATACGTCGTTCCTCCATTGCCTCCAGCAGGGCAGACTGAGTGCGTGGTGAAGCGCGATTTATTTCATCAGCCAGGACAACGTTGGACATGACGGGTCCGGGCCGAAACTTGAATTCAGCTGTATGTGGATGATAGATTGAAGTGCCCGTAACATCTGCCGGCATGACATCGGACGTGAATTGAATCCGGCCCATGGAGCAGTCCAGTGCAGAAGCAACGGCACGAACCAGCATCGTTTTCCCGGTACCCGGCACATCTTCCAGAAGTACATGACCTCCACTGAGCATTGCGGTAAGGACATAACGAATCTCTGTTTTTTTGCCAATAATCACACTCTCAACACGCTTCATGACCCTGTTTAACAATTCAACAGCATGTTCATGTTCCATTCGGATATAAGACATTTCTCTGATCTCCTTCCGTTCATCAGCATTCCTGAACCATAGTAATCTATGATTCAGTGTTGCCCGGAAGTAGAGAGAATAGTCCTGCAAGAATGACTTTCTTCAGATCATTTTATACTTAAATATGTTGTTCATTGCCGAAATAGATCTGGAAGTGCCCGCCTTTACCGTCCACTCTGCTTCATTACTGGTTAAGGAATTCACCCTCAACCCCATCTGCTCCAGTAGCTCACGTAACGGAACCCAGATGGTTCCACCTTGACTCTGTACTGCTCCCGTTTCAATTGCCCCGGTTGTAGTCAGTGTTCCACTCACACTGTCTGCATGAATCGTTCTTTCCTTCCATACTGCTATGGCCGTCCTTGTTTCAGAGTCCCAGCGAGTGCTGCCCCCGAATTTTTTCATGAAAGTACGCAATGGCACCATGATTCGCTGCCCCTCCATGCGGAACTCGCCCGGTTGCAAGGTAGCTGCAGCCAAGCCCACCTCTACCTTCAGCTTCTTGCTTGGAAGCCATAACGTCGCGTTCGCTTCTACATGCTCTGCGATCCAGGCCTTTCCTGGCGCCTTGCGGGCCTTATACTTACCATCTGGATGTACACGGAATTGAACTGGTTGATCCGTACTCTTTATGGTGTCAAAACGATATCCATGATCACGATAATATTTGATAATACCCGGAAGTGCTTTTACCGTTTCAGCATGTGCACCACCGTCATGCATCAGGACAATGACCGAACGTGCTCCCGCAGGTACTTTGGTCGAATTGCTGAGGATCTCTTTGGCCGGAACACCTCTACGCTTGGAATCCCCACTGTCGACGTTCCAGTCCATGACGGTGTATCCACCCAGTTGGAGCAAATCAAAATAACTCTGGTCAAAATGCCCGTAAGTACCGCCTGGTGCTCGCACCAGATTCGGACGGAACCCGGTAATACGCTCCAGCACTTCCTCTGTCTGCTTGATCTGTTTCCAGAACACTTTAAAATCACTGTACAGCTGTTCGTATTGATGATTAAACGTATGATTGCCCAAAGCATGTCCATCCTCCACAAGCCCCCGGATTAACTCGGGATAACGTTCTGCCTGCTCACCCAGTACAAAAAATGTAGCCAAAACCTTCTCCTTACGCAAAATATCCAATACTTCACGGGTATGGTTCCCCGGTCCATCGTCAAAACTCAGATAAACTACCTTGTCTTGAGTATTCTTATCTTCCGGGATTGGATCACCTGAGCCGGAAGCAGCAGATGCATAAGCCGTGCCTGCATATACAGCAAATGCACATAACAATATCGCAATCCGCATGAGAATGACATGCCATTGTCCAGATAAAAACATATGTATGGTTGTTGCAGAGTTTCCCCCATTTTCCTTGATTCTCAATTCCGGTCTCTGTACCATTTACGAATCGACCTCCACCGTCTCTAGTAATTTGCTGATAGACTTCAGCAGATTTGTTAGAATTATATGGAGGCTACATTGAAAAAAGACGTGATTTTGTTTAATATTTTTTCACAATTTGCTATGTAGCCTGATTGATTCTTCGCTTCAGATTAGGTAGCATAATGAACAGGCAGAACACATTAAAACACCTTGGAGAGTATTCATGCTCCCACCCCGTATTCAGGAGAGTGAAATCTATTGGAATTGCTTGAGAAGATCCAACATCTGTTTGGGTCCTACGGATACAGCGTATTGTTTTTTGGCTTGTTGCTTGAATTCATCGCACTTCCCTTTCCTGGTGAAACAACGATGGCTTACGCAGGGTTTCTCTCCTACAAGGGGCATCTGGACTTCGGAATCCTCACCATACTGGCTTTTCTGGGAACAACGATTGGCATGACCATCACTTATTTTATTGGAGCCAAAGCAGGACTGCCCTTTATAACACGATACGGAAAATGGTTTCTGATGAAGCAGGACAAGCTCGATAAAACGCAAAAGTGGTTCGCCAAGTATGGTAATGCCTTAATCTTCATCGGTTATTTCATTCCGGGTGTAAGGCATTTCACCGGGTATTTCGCGGGCATAGCCGCTGTTCCCTTTCGCAAATTCGCTCTCTACGCCTATTCAGGCGCACTGTTCTGGGTTGTATTGTTTCTGGGCATTGGCAAAATATTTGGCCCTCAGTGGAACGCCGTATTCCATCTGGCTCATCAATATGCAGCATATATCGTGGGAGGAATCGGCCTATTGCTTATCGTAGCCGTGTTCTATCGTTACCGCAAAGCATGGGCAGCAAGATCCACCGTATCCAAGCCAGCCCCTGTTCGACAAAGACAAAAGTAAATTCGGACAAAAGTCCATCTATAATAAGCAGGCAAGGAGTTGCGAATAATCGCAGCTCCTTTTTTTTGTGATAATCCGAATTCATCCAGGTCATACTAACTTGAAAATATAGGGTGTATAGGGAGGTGAAGACATGAGTGAATCGTCGCTGGAACGCCAAGATCAGAGGCAAATCTCTCCGGATCTAAGCGAAAATATGGAATACTGCAAGGAAGTGATGGGGAACAGCAACGACTTGATGATGCGCCCTCTCCAGTGTTTACATAAATGGCCAGCAGTCATGTTGTACATTGATGGATTAGTGGATGTGCAGATCCTGAATCACTCCATTATGGAATCATTATTGCAAAAGCGTGATCTCCCTGAATTCTCTGCAGACGATGAACATCTCAGCTACCTCCAGAATGATATCTTGATCGCCAGTGATGTATTGCTGGTCGATGATATGGATGAAGTAATGAATGCACTTCTTTCGGGATCAGCTATCTTACTGCTTGAAGGATCTGTACGAGGATTGAAGATTGGTGCAGCAGGCTGGGAAGATCGATCCGTTGGAGAACCTGTCTCCCAAACCGTCGTTAGGGGGCCTATGGAAGGCTTCAACGAAAACCTGCGTACCAACACATCATTGATCCGCAAACGAATCCGTAATCCTCATCTTTGGATCGAAGAAAGAGAAATAGGTCAGGTTACCAAAACCCGAGTGGCTGTGCTCTATCTGGAACATATCGTGGATCAGGAGATTGTAAAAGAACTGCGTCGAAGACTCGATGAGATCGATATCGACAGTATCCTTGAGAGTGGATATATCGAGGAACTTGTACAAGACGAAACCAGAACTTTATTCCCCACGGTTTACAATAGTGAACGTCCAGATACGGTTTGTGCTGCTTTGCTTGAGGGTAGAGTAGCCATCATCGTGGACGGTACGCCTTTTGTGCTGCTGGTTCCCGCCTTGTTCGTGCATTTCTTCCAATCGCCGGAGGATTACTATCAACGGGCCGATATCAGCACATTGATTCGCTTGATTCGTTATCTGTCCTTTTTTATCGCTTTACTAGCTCCATCCTTCTATATTGCCATTTCCACCTTTCACCAGGAAATGCTGCCGACCAACCTGCTCATCAGTCTGGCAGCCCAGCGTGAAGGCGTTCCTTTCCCCGCCTTCATTGAAGCCATACTGATGGAACTGACCTATGAAATTTTGCGAGAAGCAGGTATACGTATTCCGAAAACGGTCGGTCAGGCCGTTTCCATTGTCGGAACACTGGTCATTGGCCAAGCCGCCGTAGATGCAGGAGTTGTCTCCGCAGCAATGGTTATTATCGTTTCCATAACGGCCATATCCAGTTATGTCATTCCAGAGAATGGACTGTCTATCTCTGTCCGAATTTTGCGATTTGTATTGATGATACTCGCGGCAGCTTTTGGATTCTACGGTATTCTAATTGTTCTGCTCATTACGGTTACACACCTGTGCAGCTTGCGTTCTTTTGGCGTACCATATATGTCCCCCTTTGCACCTCTAATTCAGAAAGATCTGAAGGATACGCTGTTTCGTGTGCCCTGGTCCCGTATGAAAACACGGCCACTCTCTACGGGTACACCGAACAAAACCAGACAAACCACAAAAAAAACGAAGCGTTAATTCGGTAAGGAGAACAACGTATGAACAAGTGCTTCCGATTAATTGTATGCATTGCATTCCTACTCCCTCTCCTTACCGGATGCTGGGATCGCCAGGAGCTGAATGAACTTGGCATTATGCTGGGTCTTGGTGTAGACAAGGATGGCGATTTGATTAAAGTGAGCGCTCAGGTCGTTGTGCCAAATGAAGTTTCCTCCAAGTCAGGGGGAGGCAATGGCACTCCTGTCACGCTGTACGAAGCGTCGGCGCCCACGCTGTTTGAAGCAATTCAAAAGCTGACCGAGACAAGCCCACGCCGTATATTCATGGCACATATCCGTGTACTGGTGTTCAGTGAAGAATATGCCCGTAAAGAGGGCATCTACGATGTTATGGAAGCATTAATGCGAGAACCTACTGTCCGGCCCGATTATTACGTCATGGTTGCTCGAAATACTACAGCTTCCAAGGTATTGGACACACTTACTCCATTAGAGAATTTACCTGCAGAGAAGTTATTTAATTCTCTGGACGTGTCTGCCAAGACCTGGTCTCCTACAACGACTGTAACCGGTGATCAGTTGATGGAATATATGCTTACTTCCGGAATACAACCCGTAATCACTGGTGTAGAGATTTTTGGCAATTCAGAGAGAAGCGGAAGCAAAGACAATATTGCGACGATTAAGTCCAAAGCTCGTCTAGTTTCAACAGGATTGAGTGTATTCAAAAAAGACAAACTGATTGGCTGGTTAACGGAAGATGAATCCAAAGGGTACAACTATATCCGCGACAATGTCGTATCTACCATAGGTCACCTGCCTTGCCGAAAAGGAGGAAATGTGACTTTTAAAACCCTTCGCACCAAGACTCAACGAAAAGCAAAGGTCATTGATGACCAACCTGTGATCCACATCAAAATTAAAAATGTATCTTCCATTGGTGCAGTAGAGTGTGGAATCAAAATTGGTTCGATGAAAACACTCAAAGAGTTGGAAAAGGACAGTGAGGAGCGATTGATAGAACTGATGGAAAAATCCGTGAATTCAGTGCGGCGAAAGTTCCATATTGACATTTTTGGATTCGGTCAGGAAGTTTATCATGCCGATCCTAAATTTTTCAAGAAAATTGAAAAGGATTGGGATCAATATTTTGAGAATCTGGATGTTAAATATGAAGCCAATGCACAGATCAAACGTGTAGGTACACTGGATGATTCATTCAAGGAGGATTTGAAGGAGTGAGACCGGATGTTAATTACAATTACTGTCATTGTCATAGGAGGCCTTGTAGGCTTGGTTGATCTTCCAGGTCTCATCCGTCGCAAGGAATGGAGGGAAACAGCAGTGTACAGCGGAATGCTCGTCATAGCCACAGGGTTCAGTGTGATTGCAGCCAACCTGTGGGATTTCCCCAGTCCACTCTATATCATCATGTGGATCTATGAACCTGTTAATCAATTCCTGGCACATCTGACGGGAACCTAGAAAAAGGAGAGGACCATTATGCTGGAACAGGGGCGCCTTGGAACAAGACAATTGACCACGCTCATCTTTATGATGGTGGTCGGGGATATGATGCTGATCTACCCCTCGGTCATCACGTCCTATGCCAAACAAGACTCCTGGATTTGCGCTTTTATAGGCGTTCCTCTGGGGATGGCACTGATGGCCATGTTCCTGAAGCTATGTAGCATGCACCCAGAAAAAAATCTGGTGCAAATGGCACGAAGCATTCTAGGGTTCTGGCCAGGTACTTTCTTTTCCTGCCTCTACCTGTTCTTTTTCATTATTGGCGCTTCCACACATACGAGAGAAGTCGGCGATTTCATGACCACTCAAATCTTCCCGTACACTCCCCTTCGCATCATCATTCTGATGTTCGTCATCGTGATTGCCTGGGGAGTGTCTCATGGATTAGAGGCGATGGGGCGAAGTAGTGAACTACTGATGCCCGTCGTTATTGTGTTTATTGTCGTTCTTGCAGTCTGCCTGCTTCCTCAGATTGATATCAGAAATTTGAAGCCAGTAAGTGATACGGGTGTTGTCTCTATCTCGCAAGGCATTCTGGTAAGCATTATATATCCAATCGGTGAAGTCTTTCCCATCATGATGATACTGCCCTATGTTGCCAAGCAGGCTCATCGAACACGGGACGTAATTATTGCAGCTGGCCTAGGTAGTTTGGTATTGGCAACACTCGTTACCATATCGTTGCTGGTCTTGGGTGCCTTTCTTACGCAACATAACATATATGCTTCGTTTATTTTGTCCCAGAAAATCAGTATTGGGAACTTTTTTGAACGTATTGAAGCGATTATGGCTTCTTCCTGGCTGATCTCTACGTACTTCAAAGCGATGATATACTTATACGCCTTTATTGTTGGTTGTGCGGAACTGTTCAAGCTTAAGCAGTATCAGATACTGGTACTCCCTGCGTCCATACTTGTGTTCGGATTAGCCAATCTGATCTCACCAAGCATTACTTTTATCGTGATCACCATTGTTCCATATTGGGTAGATTGGGATACTACACTGGGGATCATTCTGCCGGGTTGTCTCCTGCTGATACAATTGCTTAAGTCTTACAGAACATCATCGGTTACTCCAAACAATTCCTCACAAAAATGAGTACAAATTTTTTCGGGGAAGGAGCCTGGTATATGGAAAAATGGAGTCCATCCATGAAAGTCATCCATGCTGAATATAGAGAAGGAGAACGGTGTCTATGTTAATTAAGGAGAAAATCACCATTAGGCAATTTGCAGTCCTTACCTTTCTCGTCATGATTGGGGACATGATTCTACTCTACCCCTCCGTGGTTACTGCTTCCGGTAAACAGGATGCATGGATCTGTTCTCTTATCGGTCAACCGATCGGCATACTTATCATGTGGGTGCTATACAAACTTCATCAGACACACCCTGATCTTTCTCTTATTGAAATCTGCCAAAAAATACTTGGCCGGTGGGCAGGGTCTGTTTTGGCAGCTGCATATCTATTTTATTTCGCCATAGGCGCTGTCATATGTATCCGTGAAGTAGGTGACTTTATGACCACACAGATCTACCTCCAGACCCCCATCCGGGTCATTCTAATTATCCTTATGTGTGCTCTGGTCTGGGGGCTTATGCATGGTTTGCATACAATAGGAGGAAGCAGTGAAATGCTGACTCCAATCGTTGTTGCATTTATGATTCTATTATTTCTGGGGCTGATGCCCAAAGTAAACAGTTCAAATCTACAGCCTTACTTGGACACCCCTTGGCTTCATCTGATGCAGTCTGTCATTAGAGGGGCATTCACTTCCTTTGGTGAACTAATCGTGATCACCATGGTTCTTCCTTATGTGATGGCCGGGCCTCACATCAAACGTGACATGTTACTCGCTACTTTATGTGGAGGGCTGTTACTAACCACATTGTTGGTCATTTCACTGATGATATTTGGCCCCTTTCTGACCCAACACGACATCTACATCTCCTACACCCTGTCCCAGAAAATTAATATCGGCAACTTTTTCGAGCGAATTGAGGCGTTCATGGCGACTGCTTGGTTAATTGCTACCTATTTCAAAAGCCTGCTGTATATGTTCTCCTTTGTCGTTGGAACAGCTCAGCTATTTCGGTTAAAGACATATAAACCTCTCATCCTGCCATCAGCGATGTTATTATTCGCGTTAGCTGTACTGATTTCTCCCAATGTCATTTTCTACACCAATACGATCATGCCCGCTTGGGTGGATTGGGATATCACGGTAAGCTTTATTATTCCGCTATTCCTACTGCTTGTGCATCGGCTTCGTTCGGGCAAGAGCAAGAACAATTCAACCAATCATAAACGATTGCCCACCTAAAAAGGCTGTGTTCACGGTAAATTCCGCGAAGCACAGCCTTTAATGATAAAACGGTTAAGATGTATTTATTCACACATGTCTAAATCATTAATTACAATGTCTTCAAAGCCTCAAGCGCAGCCTCGATATGTCCTTTGACCCGAACTTTGGACCAGTCCTTGATCAATTTCCCCTCTTCATCAATCAGAAAAGTGGAGCGAACCATACCCATGTACTCCTTGCCATACATTTTCTTCAGCTGCCATACACCGTATTGCTCGGCTACAACGTGCTCTTCATCCGACAACAAGGTGAAAGGCAGTCCATATTTGGCGATAAACTTGTCATGTTGTTTCATCGGATCGGTGCTGATTCCGAGAATGACCGTGTTCAGCCCTTCAAATTCAGCATGTCGATCCCGGAAATCACAAGCTTGTTGCGTACAGGACGAGGTCATATCCTTGGGGTAAAAATAAAGCAGTACCCGCTGTCCGCGGTAATCCGAAAGCTTTACTGATTCTCCCGTACTGGACGGAAGCTCAAAATCCGGTGCCAATTCGCCTACATTTAACGTCATGTCAGTTCCTCCCTAATCTCCCCCATGAAATGCTATAGGGCGTTATTATGAACCTGCTCCGCGATACCGCTTCACGCCAAAATTCCACAACAGCAAGCCCATCGAGCCAAACACCAATCCCATCACAGGTGTAAGCAGCGCCATGCGATGCATCTCGGACCTCTCCAGGAACAACGCTGCGGGATAGATCCCCACAAAGGCAAACGGAATGATCCAGGTTAACAGCACCTGAATAGCACGGTTATAGATCGTTACCGGGTAGCGTCCATATCCTTGAATGTTATACATCAACGGCAGGATACCTGTTGGCGCGTCCGAATAAAAGGACAACGAAGTCAGGGTGGTATAGATGCCGGCATAGATCATGACTGAGCTGAGTGCCAAAATAATTAAGGCAGGGATATGCCACCACTCCAGCATCAGACCCATCTCTGCGCCACTGAAGATCATGATGATCAGGCCGATAAACGAACCCATGAGTGCAGGCGGATCTACATTTTCAAGCAATATCTGGAACAGGTTATGTGCAGGACGTGTCAGGATCCGATCCATCTCACCTTTGACGATGTACCGCTCACTGAATCCCCACAGATTGATAAAACAACTGAAGATGCCATAGGGCACCATAAAATATCCATAAACAAAGAGCACTTCACTCTCACTCCAGCCGCCCAGGTTATCCGTATGGCGAAAGACCACAAAGATAAAGATCAGGTTAGTTGCCTGGAACAGCAGATCCGATAGGATCTCCACCCAGAAATCAGCACGGTACGTGAGTCGTGTTTTCATGTAATTCTTCAAATATTCCCAGATCAGACCCATATAGTACATATCTGTTATCCCCCTTGCACGAACAGACGCTTGCGCGCCTTACGCCAGATCAATACCATCGGAAGCAGCAGTACGGCAAACCAGAACACCTGAATACCGAGTACACTCCAGATGGCGGTACCTTCCACTCTTCCAGTGAAGACGGAACCGGGCAGATACGTAATGGCCTGAAAAGGCAATACTTTCATCACCGCAGACATCCAGCCTGGATACAGGCTGATCGGGATGATTAGACCGGAGAACAAATCAACCACGACGCGTTTCATACGCATCATGCCTTCATTGTTTTCCACAAAGAATGCCGCCAGTCCCGTTATCACATTAATCTGGGAATTAATGAGGAAACTGAAGAACAGCATGACGAGAAAGCCAATCCACGCCGATGGCGCCGTAGGCAATTCAACCGGGAACAGCAGAATGGCAATGAGCATCCCCGGAATCATGAGCAGCAGGAAGCGGAAAATACCTTCGCCAAGACCCTGCATCATTTTGACCATAACGTAATTGATCGGCCTGATGAATTGAATCGCAATGGAGCCATCCCGTATATCTGCGGCAATCTCCCGGTCCAGGTTGTTAAAGTAAAAGGCACGTGCCATCCAGGATACAGCGATGTAAGTGGTCATCTGTGCTGCCGTGAAGCCGCCGAGTTCACCACTGCTACCGTAAATGGCTTGCCAGGTAAAGTAATACACGCCGATATTCAGCGTATATATCAAAATGCCGGAGTAATAATTCACCCGGTATGCCAGCATCGTTAGAAAACGGATGCGCATAAAATCAATAAATGCACTATTCATCTCAGGATACACCCACCGCTTCTTTCCCTGCTCCCACAATCTCGGGACGCTCGGCGGAACCGGATTGGTAAATACTGCGCACAATCTCATCCGTGTTAATCTCGATAATCTGAATATCGGTAATATCGGCTTGTCCAACGACACGTCCGAGTACATCCGAAACGTTCAGTTCCAGCGGAATCCATACGGATGCGGACAATTCATTCTCAACCGTCCAACGTACAGGCAACGCAGCAGTCCATTCCTCCATCTGACTGATGTTGTGAGCTGAACCAAACTTGAAGCGGATCTCCCGCTCCTTACCCCACTGGGACTTGAGATGATCCAGACCTCCATCATAAATGATGTTGCCTGCATCAAGCATGATGACCCGGGAACACAGTGCCTCAATGTCCTGCAAATCGTGGGTTGTGAGCAGTATGGTCGTTCCATGCTCCTTGTTCATGTCTTTCAAGAAATCCCGAATTTCCGACTTCACCACAATATCCAAACCAATAGTTGGTTCGTCCAGGAAAACAATACTTGGATTATGCAACAAGGCTGCCACTAACTCGCAGCGCATGCGCTGACCGAGACTGAGCTTCCGTACCGGACGGCTTAGCAGGTCCTGAAGCTGCAACCGCTCAACCAGTTCATCCAGCCGTTTGCGGAAATCGACCTCTCCGACACGATATACTTTGCGCAATAAATGGAAGGATTCGATAACGCCAATATCCCACCACAATTGACTGCGCTGACCAAAAACAACACCGATATTCTGTACAAACTTCTCCCGTTCCTGATACGGAACATATCCACCAACCGATATTTGCCCTGAAGTAGGCACCAAAATGCCGGTCAACATCTTGATCGTTGTTGATTTACCGGCACCGTTCTCCCCAATATATCCGCATATTTCACCCTGCGGAATCTGAAACGAAATATCATTTACAGCCAATACCTCTTGGTATTGACGTGCAAACAGGTCCTGAAACGCGCCCTTCAGCCCACCTCGGCTTTTCTGGACGCTAAACGACTTGCGCAAATCTTTGACATCAATCGCCAGCATGATTATACCTCACTTGGATTTTGTTGAAATTGCTTGTAGCCCAAAAAGAAATTATAATGGTATCAGTCAAAATTCAGCAAGCTTTAAAATAGTCTGGAGCCGCGTCCTGCCCTTATGTTGGGAAAAGATGTGTACGGAAAGCTCCGACTACATCTTACTTGAATACTCGAACTCGTTTTTTTATTTCATCTCAAATACAAAGGAGAGCTAGCATGACCAGAAAGACGAAGAGAACCATATGGATTTCTCTTGCCGCCTTCGTGTTAATTATTGGAGGAGCAGCGGCATATTATTTCGGTTCTATTCTCAATCAGTTGGACGGTTTGGCAAAGGACGGCGACGATTCACCATTTGCAGGCATCGAAAATGTGGAGAAAGTAAATACTCCTGATCCACCCAAATGGGAAGGCACAGTAACGGTAAATATTCTCGTTATGGGTGTCGATGCACGTGGATTGAAAAAAGGTGAAGTTCCTCGCTCCGACAGCATGATGGTTGTATCGCTCGACCCACTGACCAAAAAAATCAATCTGTTCTCCATTCTGCGCGACACTTACGTCAATATTGACGGATATGGCAAGGAGCGGATCAACACCGCTATCACCCATGGTCCTAATGCAGCGATGCAAGCTGCCGGCGACCTGCTCGGCATTCCTGTACAGTATTATGTGTATACGGATTTCCAGGGATTCATCAAATTGGTGGATGCCGTTGGCGGTGTTGATTTTGATGTGGAGAAAGACATGCACTATACAAGTAAAGCAGACAATAACGAATACGATATTGATCTCAAAAAAGGATATCAGCACCTAGATGGCGAGACAGCGCTCATGTACGTTCGTTTCCGTCATGATGCCATGTCGGATTTCGCTCGGTCCGAACGTCAGCGTGAGTTGCTGAAAGCTGTAACAGCGAAAATGCAGTCAACAACTACCATTGCCAAACTGCCTGCCATTCTGGAACAGGTTAATCCTTACGTAGATACAAATCTGACACTCTCCGACATGTGGAAGCTGGGTGGACTTGGATACCAGAGCAGCATGAACGGCAGTGAGCAGATTCCGCCAATGAACCTGCTGAAAGAAGAACGTACAGCAGGCGGTGCGCAAGTATTGACGGTTACCAATGAAGAGAAATTGAAGCAGCATATTCAGGATATTATTCACCCGCCTGCTACAACGGATGATAGTACAACCAGCACCGAAGATAAAACAGCCAGTGGTGACGATCAGAAGTCAGAGCAACCGGCTCAGTAATCTAAACATGCAGAGGGCAGCCATTACGCTGCCCTCTCGTTGTGCCCGGCTATATCTTTATGAGAAAATCATCATATCTTTCTGTGGCTTGTTTCTTTATCATATTTTGAATTACGAAAGGAAGTTATCTTATGAATACATCACGTTCCCGTTCCGAACTTTTATATGCAGAAGCACTCGAACATATTGTAGGAGGTGTTAACAGCCCTTCACGCTCGTTTAAAGCCGTTGGTGGTGGTGCACCTGTATTTATGAAAAAAGCCCAAGGCGCCCACTTCTGGGATGTTGATGACAACCGTTATATTGACTATCTGGCCGCTTACGGTCCGATTGTTACAGGACATGCTCATCCGCATATTACACAGGCCATTACGGAAGCAGCGGCAAATGGAGTGCTATACGGTACCCCGACTGAGCTTGAGATCAAGCTCGCCAAAATGTTGAAGGAAGCTATCCCTTCCATGGATAAAGTTCGTTTTGTAAACTCCGGTACGGAGGCGGTCATGACTACGATTCGGGTCGCTCGTGCCTACACCAAACGCAATAAGATCGTAAAATTCGCCGGATGTTACCATGGTCACTCCGATCTGGTGCTTGTAGCTGCCGGTTCAGGCCCGTCCACGCTCGGAATTCCTGACAGTGCGGGAGTTCCGGCCAGTATTGCACAAGAAGTCATTACTGTGCCCTACAATGATCTGGAAGCCCTGAAGGATGCTTTGGAACGCTGGGGTGATGATGTCGCCGCAGTCATGGTTGAACCGATCGTTGGTAACTTCGGTATGGTTATGCCGGAACCTGGCTTCCTGGAAGGTCTCTGTGCCATGACACGGGCCAACGGCTCCCTGGTTATCTATGACGAAGTCATTACGGCTTTCCGTTTCCATTACGGTTCTACTCAGACGTATGCCGGACTCGATAATCATGCGGAGATTGAACCGGATCTGACGGCTCTTGGTAAAATTATTGGTGGCGGCCTGCCAATCGGTGCTTACGGCGGACGCAAACACGTTATGGAGCAGGTTGCTCCGCTTGGGCCGGCTTATCAGGCGGGAACGATGGCTGGTAACCCTGCATCCATCTCGGCTGGTATCGCATGTCTGGAGGTCCTGCAAGGCGCGGGTGTATACGAAGAGATGGAACGCCTTGCTATCGACCTGACGGCAGGTCTGCAAGCTTCTGCTGACCGTCATGGGATTGCTCTGACGATCAACAGGATTCGCGGTGCATTCTCCACCCATTTCTGTGACCATCCGGTTACGAATTATGATCATGCCCAAGACACGGATGGAGAGCTGTTTGCTTCCTTCTTCCGTCACATGTTGGACCGTGGCATTAATCTGGCTCCATCCAAATATGAGGCGTGGTTCCTGACCACGGCTCATACAGACGAGGATGTTCAGGCTACATTGGAAGCCGCAGAAGCTTCCTTCAAGGCGATGGCTCAGGAATAAATTAGATATTTCCATTCACAATGTAGCGTACAAGATGCATCGTTGATAGATAGCAACTCAAGGAAAAGGCGTCCAACAAGTGATCAACTTGTGTGGACGCCTTTTGTTATTTACGGACAACACTCCGATTCTTCACGTTATTTCTGCCTGATCTGAAGTTTCAAAATTTCCTCACGGATCTTCTGCATCCCTTCCTCAATTCGCTGCTTCGGCACATTGGAGATGTTCAAGCGCAGCATCTGATCCTGATGCACCTGATATGTTCCCTCCGGATAATACCGTTCTGTCGTATCAACGATGACTCCGCGCTTTTGAAGCCGGGACAGCAGAACACGAAGCGGCATATCACCCGCCAAAGGTAATACGGTATGCTCCCCTCCTGTTCGAGGAGCCTCCATAAATGGAGCAAAGTCTGGATATGTGTCCAGTTGCTCATGCACCGTATTCATCCGGGCAGCATAGCGGTTACGAATCACTTTCCTGTGATGAGCAAACATTCCGCTGTGGACATAGATCTCCAGAGCAGCTTGAGACAGAACAGCAGTGTCGATATCGAGCATTTTTTTGTAAGCCCCAAAAGATTGAATTAGTGGTGAGGGCAGAACAGCTACACCAATGCGCAGACCTGGAAACAAAATTTTGGAGTAACTTTTCAGATAGATGACCCGGCCTTCGGTATCATAGGACCATAGGGGGTCCTGTTTCGTATTGTCCTCCAGGTCAGCCAGATAATCGTCCTCCACCAGATAGACATCGTACCGCTGTGCAAGCCGGATTAGTTTCTTTTTCTCAGCAACAGTCAAAGATGTGCCAATCGGATTGTGAAAGCGCGGCATGACATAGAAAAACTTGATATCTTCCTCAGCGAACTGACGTTCAAGTGATGCCCAATCCAGCCCGTCCAGGGCACGTCTCACACCGGCAATCGGCACATTTAATCCACTCAGTAGCGAGGGCATATTATGATAGGTCGGTAGTTCAAGCAGTACTTTTCTCTTTCCATTGGGGAAAGGCATCAATGCAAGTACAGCCAGTGCCTGTTGCACACCTGACGTGATAAAGAACTGCTCTGTTCTCGCAAACACCTGATAATCCGCAAACTGCTTCTGCAACAGCAGAATAAGCGAAGGTAATCCCTGATCCGTGCCATACATGAATAACTCTGCCTGCTTCTTCTCCATCGCCTGATCCACACAATGACGAAAGTCTGCATAAGGGAACACCCTTGGATCGGGTGCAGCTGAAGCAAAGTCCAACGCTCCCTGCCAGTCCATGTCCTGAGCACCTGTCCCGTTCTGTACGGCATAATAACCGGATTGAGGTATGGCATACACCAAATGCCGCTGCTCCAGCCACTCATATGCACGAATAGCTGTGCTTACACTGCATTGATATTGTTCTGCTACAACTCGAACTGCTGGCAGTCGAATGCCCTTATCTGCCCACTGGCGACGATCCTGCTGCTGCATCTGTTCCTGAATCCATTGCTTTAACGCTTCGGCAATCACTTCGTATTTTCTCAATGCACCCATCCCTCTCCAACAACTGTACCGATACAGTTTAACCTTTTATCTATTGTAGCACGATGCACCTGGCAGTATATTGAATAAGGCCAGCACATGCCTCGAACCTGACATAATTCAGGATAATGAAAGATAAAGCGCTATGACTACTGTATTGGAGGAGCATTCATGAACACAACACACACTCGGGGATACGCTTATATCGCAGCTGTATTGTACGCAGCTATTATCGGTCTATCTTTTTTATTTGTTAAAATGACTGTCACTGTTGCACATCCCATTGATGTGCTTGCCCACCGATTTGCCCTTTCGCTGATCGTTGTCAGCATTCCTGTCATTTTTGGCTGGATTAAAATACGACTTAGCCTTCGTGACCTGTGGCGAATCATTCCACTTGGGCTGTTATCTCCAGTCTTATTTTTTGCCTTTCAAGCCTTTGGACTTGTCTCTTCCAACTCATCGGAAGCCGGAATTATTCAGGCTATGGCCCCTGTATTCACACTCGTTCTCGCTTCAGTTTTCCTGAAGGAACGCACATCCACGATGCAGAAGTTATTCCTGCTTCTATCTGTTGCTGGAGTAGTCTTTATTTTCATAATGCAAGGAAGTGGGATGTCTATAGGTAACCTGAAGGGTATTGCATTATTGCTACTATCCACAGTCTGTTTTGCAGGGTATGGTGTGCTTGCAAGACCATTAACCCAGAAGTATAAACCAATGGAATTAACCTGGGTCACACTGATGGTTGGCTGTATTGTATTTAACGCCGCTTCTCTGATCCGACATGCGTCCAACGGCTCCATGATGGACTACATCAAACCACTTGGAGATACATCCTATCTGGGTGCCCTCGCTTATCTGGCAATCCTCTCCACCATGATCTCTACCCTGCTTGCGAGCTATGCCCTTACTCATCTGGAGGCTTCACAAATGAGTGTATTCAGCAATCTGTCCACGCTCATCTCCATCGTAGGAGGTGCATGGATATTGCATGAACCAGTGGGTAGCCATCACTATATTGGTGCATTGTTAATTATCGCCGGTGTGCTTGGCACCAATATGAGCGGTCGAAAACATAAGCTGGTCAGTGGAATCAAAGCATGATATAATTCTGGAAATTGTAAACATTTGTTATCCACGATGATGAAGAGAAGTACGTATGTCAGGATGCTACAGAGAGCCGGCGGCTGGTGGGAGTCGGTGCATCGGATATGTGGAAATGGGCTTCTGAGTTCCGAGTTGAACAAAGTCTGTATCCCTTCCTAGGAATACAACTTTCAGTAGGCGAGGCGGCATGTCCAGCCGTTATCCATGGACAGGATATCGATAGGCATGGAAGCTCATAAACGGGCTCCTGGTAGATGCCTCATCCGTATCCCTCAAGTGGGCCGCAACAGAGCGGCCAATGAAGGTGGCACCGCGAGGCACAAGCTTCGTCCTTTATTCTGTTCCCAACCGGGGAATGGGATAAAAGACGAAGCTTTTTTGATTTTTTTGCAGGCTGAAAGGAGGTGATGGTCGTGGAAGACGGCTGGTGGCGACAGCTCAACGTTGAAAAATTACAAAACCAAAGGAGAATAAACCATGAACAAAAACAAGGATATTATTTTGACAGGAGATCGGACTACCGGACAACTTCATCTCGGCCATTACGTAGGCAGCCTGCGCAGTCGGGTGCAATTGCAGGAAGAGTACAAAACCTATATTTTACTGGCAGATGTTCAGGCACTCACCACCCACTATGATCAACCTGGTCTGATTGCAGATAGTGTTCATCAAGTTACGCTTGATTACCTCGCCGTAGGCATTGATCCGAACAAAGCTACCCTGTTCATTCAATCCATGATTCCGGAAATTGCGGAATTGACTGTGATCTTCTCCATGTTTGTTACCGTCAATACACTCCGGCATAATCCGACCATCAAGAGCGAAGCACGTGATCGTGGATATACCGACCTGTACTACGGATTTCTAGGATATCCGGTCAGTCAGGCTGCTGATATTGCATTCTGTAAAGCCACCCTTGTTCCGGCAGGAGAAGATCAGATTCCTCACATTGAGACAGCACGAAAATTGGTTCGCCGGTTCAACGAGTTATACGCTCGCATTCTCCCCGAACCCCGCATTTTGACCGGAGAGCGGCTTGGAGGACTGGATGGCGTTGGTAAGATGAGCAAAAGCATGGGGAATGCCATCTCATTAAATGCAAGTCCTGAAGATGTAAAAGCCAAGTTGACCAAGGCCAAGACTGATCCTGCCCGCATCCATCGTTCTGATCCAGGACACCCGGATATCTGCCCTGTTTTTGCCTATCATCAGCTTTTCCGCAAGGAGAACGCAGACGAAATACATGCCAGTTGCAGTCAGGGCCGGATTGGATGTAAAGATTGTAAACAGATCGCAGGTGAAGCCATCAATGATCTGCTTGCTCCTTTTCGCGAACGACGGAGTTATTATGAACAACGTGATGATCAGGTGAAAGAGATTCTTATCGAGGGTACCCGTGAGGCCAGGAAAGCGGCCCGGGAAACGATGTTAGAGGTAAGAGAAGCCATGGGTATTCGTTATTTCGACTGACGGTATGAAGCGCTCCAATCACGTTAACACTGCTGAGGACAGTCTATTGGGAAAAGGAGACCCCTCAGCATGAAACGAACACAGCCTTCTTTTTTACAAGCTATGATGTTGATCATGTTGTCCGTTGGCTTGATCAGCCATGTTCTGATTATTCCTGCCCTTTTGGCTGCGGCCAAAAGGGATTCTTGGATTTCCGTCCTGCTATCAGCCGGGCCATTTTTGATATTTGCGCTAATGCTCGCTTATGTCTCTCGTTTCCTCCAGCATCAAACTCTGCATGAATGGTTAACATCCCGTCTCGGCAAGCCCATTGGCATGTTATTTCGAGTTGGGAACAGTCTCTTTTTTCTGAGCGCAATCTATTTCACCCTGCACGAAACCACGACTTGGGCCAAAACAAATTACCTGACAGAAACGCCAATATTGGTAACTAGTATTGCTTTGATGACTCTCTGTGCCTATGGGGCATATAAAGGCATCCGCTCACTGGCATTTACGGCAGGATTGATCCTTCCACTGGTGGTACTCCTGGGCTTCTATGTTGCAATTGTGAACACTCAATACAAGGATTACAGCCGTCTCCTGCCTGCGTTAGAACATGGCTGGCATCCGGTGCTGAATGGCATGATTTACAGTCTTGCAGGCATGTTTGAACTGCTGTTCATCTGGTATATCCAGCCTCATCTCTCCAAACGTATACGTGTATGGCAGTATCTGATGCTTGCACTCATTCTTGTGGGACTGACTGTCGGCCCACTCATCGGGGCGATTGTGGAATTCGATCCTTTTGAGGCTGCCAAAATGCGATATCCCGCCTTTGAAGAATGGCGAATTGCCTCCTTGGGCAAATATATCGCCCAAACCGACTTTTTCTCCATCTATCAATGGCTCGCCGGATCGTTTACCCGAATTAGTCTCGCCATGTATATTGTAGTAGAAATATGGAATATTAAGAACGCCACCAGAAGGCTCATCAGTTGTATCTCTTTAGGCGTTTTCTTTATTCTTGTCATGTTGTACCCTCTGGATGATATGACCTTCGAAAAACTTCTGGTCGAATACATATTCCCGTTCAATCTCGTGTATCTGAGCGGACTTGCGATTATAGCAACGACGGTTGCCTTTATCCATTCACGCCATCAGAGGAGGAAACATCATGGAGCATCAAGCGATTGACACCACGTCCCATGAGACACTGCTTGCCTCTTTGAAAGAGCAGTTCAATCCATGTGCAGATGTCGTTATTCAGACCTTTCCTGTCAAAAATGAAACGGATCAACCTGTTATTCTGCTCTATTGTGACGGCCTGGTTGATGGCAAACAGCTCAACCAGTTTATTATCCCGCGTCTTGAGCAACATTCTCTCATTATTGAGGAATCACATCCTAAAGAACTGGGATTAACATTAAATCCGTTGGATGACCTCACAGATACGAATAAGCTTAATATGTTGATTTTTAGCGGACAACTGCTGATCATTTTCGGCAACGGTATTCAGTCCTGCAGTCTGGATATCGCTGACATACCGGGGCGCAGTCCAGATGAATCAGCCATTGAAACATCAGTTAAAGGCCCGCGCGATGGATTCACCGAAGAACTCACTACCAACGTGGCCCTTATACGCAAACGAATGAAAACATCTTCGATGTGTTATGAGAAATATGTCAAAGGCGGTCGTACCCAGACAGCCATTGGACTTCTATATGTAAAAGATATTATCAACCCAGACATTCTGAAAGAAGCTCGGCACAATCTGGATCAGATTGAGATTGACGGCATCCTGGGTACCTCAATCATGGAGCGAGCTGTCATGGGAGGGATTCGGAGTATCTTTCCACTCACAGATAATACCGAACGTCCTGATTTTGTCGTTGATTCCCTGTTAAATGGACGTTTTGCCGTTCTCATTGAAGGTTCTCCTGTAGCGGTCATCGCACCAACTACACTTTTCAATCAATTGAAGTCTCCGGAGGACGAAAGTACACCCTTTTTCATCGTTACTTTTGAACGGATATTACGTATTTCAGGACTGCTGATCGCCTGTTTCTTCCCAGGATTTTATATTGGCCTGACCAGCTTCAATGTGGAACAGATTCCCCTGCCTCTTCTGGCAACGATTGCTGGGACTCGAATGGGCCTGCCCATGCCCGTGACGCTGGAAGCGTTCCTGATGATCTTTATGTTTGAGCTATTTAACGAAGCTGGGCGTAGGTTGCCACGTGCATTGGGGCAGACGGTCAGCGTTGTCGGCGGGCTTATTATTGGAGATGCTGCCATTCGCGCCGGGATTACGTCCCCTACGATTATTGTCACGGTAGCGATCTCGGTCATCTCTAGCTATATTCTCGTGAATACTGTGTTAAGCGGGGCTACTGCCCATGTTCGGATCGGGATGTTACTCATCTCTTCCATTCTTGGATTATTCGGTTTTATGATCGGACTATTAGCCTTGTTGGTGCACCTCGTATCGTTGGAGTGTTATGGCGTATCCTATCTGTCACCTGTATCTCCCTACATTCCCGGAGACTTCACTCAGGCCGTATCCATGCCACCTTCCATGAAAAGAACCAAGCGCCCAGAAGCACTTCATACACAGGATTCTACCCGCCGGAGGAAACGTCCGTGAAACGATGGGTATCCATAAGTGGCCTTCTTATAAGCTGCTTGATCCTGCTAACGGGGTGCTGGGATTCCAAAGAGGTGCAAAGTATAAACTTCATTACGGCGATAGGAATTGACTATGTAGACAACCAGTATATTGCGTATGCCCAACTGATTGACTTCTCCAGTATTGCAAAACAGGAAACACCAACTTCCCGGGAGACAAGGGATATCTGGACTGGACGGGGCGAGGGTACAACACTGAACATGGCTATTAACGACTTGTATGAAACGTCACAGCAGCTAACGCTCTGGACTCATGTTAAAGCTATTGTTTTATCCAAAAGAGTCTTGGATGGTCGACTGGAGGATATCTTTAATACACTTCTTCATTCAGGCCAATTGAGATATACACCCTGGATCTACGCTACAGAGCATAACATTCCGGATGTACTCTCTCCCTCTGCATTGTTGAACCAATCCGCCCAGACCATTGAATTATTTGAGCCCATGAGACTATACAAACAGCATTCTGGTTACGAACCTATCCGGCTCCACCAGCTTCTCGATGGATTACGGGAACCCGCTTCTGTCGTTCTTTTACCCTCGGTGTCAACGAGGAACGAGACCTGGTTCAACGGCGATAAAACGCCTCCCCTTGTTAGAATGGATGGATTTTATGTGATATCCAAAGGCACAAGTCAGGGTAGAGTTGCAGGAGCAGACGCAGATGGTACACGATACGTAAATTATGAGCGGGTACATCAGTACCCACTATATGTATATGGGAATGGTGGAAAAACTCCTGATTTAACCTTGTTGCTTCATCATCCCAAGACAAAAATCAAGGCGAAGAAGCAAGGTGATGGCATCACATTTGATCTGGTTACCACGGTCAAAAGCGCCATCACCGAAGATCATGGGGCTCCTCGGTCTCCAGATGCCATGGAACAAGAAGCCGAGAAACAGATCGAATCCCAAATCCGAGATACGTTCGAAAAAACCAAGTCACGCATGATTGATTCCTATGGTCTTGTGGAACACTTATATCGCCACAACCTTCCCTTATGGAAACAGGAAGTCTACAACCGGGCGGACCCACTCCAACGTTTTAAGCTTGGAAAAGTGGAGGTTCACGTGGATATCCTGAATGCGAGCACGTATAAATACAGTGAATAAATGAAGAAATAGAAGCCCCGTACCTGCATTGAATGCAAGGTTACGGGGCTTCTTACCATCTCCAACTATGCTGTCGATTGGGGAAGTTATCCTAATGGATACGCCATGACACTCATCAAAGCCAATTCAGGCTGGGTCGTGTCCAAACGACTGTACTGGACGATAACAGGGATATTGCTCGAAACCGTAATCGCATAAGGCACGCCCGGTGGAATAGACTGCTCCCCGGATCGTAGCGATGCAGTGCGAATATGCTTCGTCCTTCTCGCTGGCACTTCAGCGACCATACCTTCGAGTGGTTCTCTGTCTTCAAAGTAAATCGTGATATGCAGCTCCGCATCCGTGGCACTGGTGTTCAGTACACAGATGCTCTCATGACTCTCCAATGTGCCCCGGCTCTCCGGGGGAATGTAACCATCCGGAATGACCCAGTAGGTGTGACCTGTAGCTGCTGAAACATTCTTACTTGCAGATGTGCCTGATTCTGTCTGGTCAGGTGTCATTGATATACCTCCTCCTTTTTTTGCGAGTGCAATATTAAGTTAAAAATCTGCGGGCTCGCGGGCCAGCCGCTTTGGCGGGCGGATCGGGCTGTGGACCGCTGTTGGCTCGGGATTTCTATTCACTCCCCCTCAGCAGGGGAAATCCCGCTCCAAAGGCGGACGCTTCGCTCCCTCTACCCGATTCCGCCCTCCTCCGCTGCTACGCTCGCCTATTTTTAAAAGGTTATTGCCTTCGCTATTCGCTGGGCAACTTTTGCTGGCTCGTTACTTCGTTTAACTCGCTACAGCTTTTAAACCCTGAATAGCTCGCGGGGCAGTCGCTTCGGCGGGCGGATCGGGCTACAGGCCGCTGTTGGCTCGGGATTTCTATTCAATTCCCCCTCAGCAGGGGAAATCCCGCTCCAAAGGCGGACGCTTCGCTCCCTCTACCCGATTCCGCCCTTCTTCGCTGCTACGCTCGCCTGTTTTTAAAAGGTTATTGCCTTCGCTATTCGCTGGGCAACTTTGCTGGCTCGCTATTTAATTAACTCGCTTAATTATTAAGGGCATGAACCTACCGCAGATACATCTGCAACGGTTGCAATTGCAACTCGCGGATGGCTTCTGCTACCTGCTGGGCAAGGCGACGGGCGCCTCGTTCCTGAAAATGCGTGTTATCCTCCACGCCTGATGGGAAGTTCACATACTCGCCTGGCAGTACCCACATAAAGTCTTCCTTAGTGCCTTCAACACCCGCTTGCTCGAACAGAAGACGGCTGCGCTCAGCCAGATCGATCAGCGGAACATCTTCCTCTTCCGCCAGCTCACGCACGGCGATGATATAATCGCCGTGCGTATCGGTCAATGTGTCATCATCCGCAAAATAGCGACGATGCACCGGGGTTATGAGCACTGGACGAGCCTTGACTTCGCGTGCAGCATCGATATACTTTTTCAAATATTCCTTATATGTTGTGAATGGGTCCGTCCCACGTTCAGGGTCAGGCTTCTCATCGTTATGTCCAAATTGAATAAACAGAAAATCTTCGGGCTTGATTCGCTCCAGAATGGCGCTTAATCTGCCTTCATTAATAAAGCTGCGGGAACTGCGGCCTGACTGGGCATGATTATCCACTGCCACATCATGTTTGAACTGTGCCGGCAATAACTGGCCCCAACCGCAATACGGATATCCACTTTCCGGCTGATCTGTTACGGTTGAATCCCCGGCAAGAAATACGGTCATGGTCTGATTCGCAAGAGTAATCTCCAATGCATTGATTCTCGGTGCAGGACCGGAGAATGACAGACGAAGTCTGCCGCCGCGAACAACAACCGAGAATCTAACCTCTGCGTATTGTCCGGGAAGTGTGCGAATGGTTGGCAGTACAAGTCTGCCTTCACCAGCTTTCACGCGGGTCACTGTCTCAGCCAATTCATCCCCTGCAACAAGTAATACTTGGTAGGTTCCGTCGGGAACATCCACGATAAACGAGGCTTTGAGCGGAATACAGAAGCCTGAACGCAATCGGGCAGACATGGTTGTCTGCCCCGGATTGTTATGATGTTGTTTCGTGGGATCCGACACATCGTCATCACTAATGCGTTGTTTCTCATACACCAGAGATCCTGCCTCGAATCCGTATCCTCCGCGTTCCTCATATGCGGTTGTTGCAGTTACTTTCAGATAATCCCCTGTCTCATCTGCTCTTCCCGAGTCCGGTCCAAAGTTAAACTTCCAGCTGGTCACGGACACTGCCTGGCCCTCTGCCGCTGCCTCCATGGCAACGGCCTGACTACCCTGAGCTTTATTCAAAAGCGATAACCTCCTTGGTTAACTTTCGTAAACGTTCATTCGGGCGAAGATACGAAGATACAGTAATCTGGCTTATCCTTTCAATCCGCTGGTGCTCATCCCTTGAACAATTTGTTTCTGGAAGATGAAGAACACAGCTACAACCGGAACCAGACTGACGATGGACATGGCGAACATTGCACCCCAGTTGGAAGCAGATTCGCTATCGAGGAACATTTTCAGCGCCATCGACACGGTGTATTTATCAGGCGAGTTCAGGTACAATACCGGACCGAGCAGATCCTCCCATCTCCAGTAGAAGGAGAAAATGGCTGCAGTCGCCAGAGAAGACTTGATCAGCGGCATAATAATCTGGATATACAGTCTGAATTTGTTACATCCATCGATGGTTGCAGCCTCATCCAGCTCCTTCGGAATCGTTCGAATGAACTGTACCATCAGGAAGATGAAAAACGGCATTCCGAAGAATGTAGGTACAACGATTGGCAAGATAGTATTCAGCCAGCCGAGCTTCGTGAAAATGATGTACTGAGGAACCAATACCACGTCATGTGGCAACATCAGTGTTAACATCATCAAGGAAAACCAGAACGTGCGTCCCTTGAAATTCAGTCTGGCAAAACCAAAAGCGATCAGCGATGACGATATCACAGCACCGATGGTAGATATCACTACGATTACAAGTGAGTTCGTGATGTAATCCATGAACGGTCTTCCCGCTGTGCCTTTCCAGCCATCTACATAGTTGCTCCAGATCCACTCCGCAGGAAACAGGGTATCCGCTGTGACGAATATCGTACGGCTTTCCTTGAATGAACTGAAGAGCATCCAAAGTACGGGATACAACATTAGGAGGGCAAGAGCTGCAACGAACAGGTGATAAATGGGCCATTTCACATTTCTCCAAACCATCGTTACTTCCCTCCTTCAGATTCGTAGAACACCCAGTACTTGGATGTTAAGAATACTGCTACTGTAAGTCCACCAATCATAAGAAGCATGATCCAGGCCATGGCCGAAGCATAACCCATGTTGTTAAACATAAACGCCTGACGGAACAGATACAGGGAGTACAGCATCGTACCGTCCATTGGACCACCTTCGCCTTTGGAGATAATATAGGCAGGTACAAACGTCATGAATGCTCCAATCGTCTGCATAATCATATTGAACAGGACGATCGGGCTAAGCAGTGGCAAGGTGATGCTGAAAAATTTCCGTATAGGGTTCGCGCCATCCACACCTGCTGCCTCGTACATCTCAGTAGGGATATTTTTGAGACCAGCCAGGAAGATCAGCATGGACGAACCAAACTGCCACACAGACAGTGAGATGAGCATAACCAGGGACGCATTCGGGTCACCAAACCAGCTTATAGGCCCGATCCCGATTGCCGTTAGAGCACTGTTGATAACACCCTCATTACTGAAGAGGTTACGCCACATAATGGATACGGCCACACTACCACCGATTATGGATGGCAGGTAATACAGCGTCCGGTACGTTCCAATCATACGAGAGCCAGTGTTTAGGACCATCGCTACGAAGAGGGCAAAGATCAACCTTAACGGTACCCCAATGAATACATACAGAAACGTCACTTTGACCGAGTTCCAATATTTCGGGTCATCAAAAAACATTTTGGTGTAGTTATCAAGCCCAATCCACCGCGGAGAAGTGAATAAGTTATAACTCGTGAACGACATATATAAGGACACAAACATGGGGATGAGTGTGAAGCCCAGGAAACCAATAATAAACGGGCTTATGAACGCATATCCAGTTAAGTTTCTACGTAACGACGAATACTGCCTCAATGGAACGAACCTCCTTCATGGATCAGCTTGCTCCCTCATCCTGGCTTCGGTCATCTGGACGGGGAAAGGCCCTCGCATTTACGAGTAGCCCCATTCCCGACCATCCCTGAAGTGGGACGAGCAAGCCATCATTCAACTGTTATTTATTGTTCGCAAGTACAGATTCGGCGTTCTTGCGGAATGTCTCTGCTGCTTGTTCAGGTGTAATTTTGCCAAAGTTCAACTCTTCAACCACATCTGCTAGGGAAGAGATTACTTCAGGTGAACCAACTGGTGGCGGAGAACTCATTGGTGAAGCCTTAGGCTCCATGGCTGCTACGAATTCAAAGACTTGTTTTGTTGCGTCACTCAGCTCAGGTGCGATAGCTTCTTTGATTGCTCCTGAGATTGGCACACCGCGCTCACCTTTGATCAGTTTGTTGGCTTCCACGTCATTCACCCAGAAATCAATGAATTTAGCTGCTTCTTCCTTCACTTTGGAGTTGGACGTCACACCCCAATACATACTTGGCTGCATATATAGTCCTTTTTCCATATCTGGTCCTGGCATTGGAGCGATTTCGAGTGGACGGTTCGCTACCTGTTGCAAGGCTACGAACTGGTTGGACCATTGCCATACGCCAATTCCTTTTTCCTTCACGAGATCTGATTCCTCAATAATGCCTTTGGTTTGGTTGGCTACATCCGGCGTAGGTGCTGCACCTTGCTCGATCATGCGGCGCATGAGTCCGAAGAACTCCACAAACAATTGATCATCATCATAGCCAAGACCTGTTCCTTCCGCATTGTAAAGTGACAATCCTTTGGTACGCAGGAAGTAGTGGAAGAAAATATCCGGAGCTATCCCTCCATCCAAATACAGACCTTTATCTGCGGTTTGTTTACCCAGTGCTTCATACGATTCCCAAGTCATGTTGTCAGGGATTGCATCCACGCCTGCTTTTTTAAGCAATGCCGGATCATATTGGAAGCCCAGAACGTTAACACCGGCAGGTACACCGTATTGTTTACCGTTAATTACACCTGTGCTGATAACATTCTCGGACACATCGTCCACTTTGATCTGGTTTCCAAGATAAGGCGCTAGATCCTCAAGCTGACCATTCTGTGCATATTGGCTGATGTAGGAAATATCCATCTGAACGATGTCAGGCAACTGATTTGCCGCTGCTTGTGGTGCGAGCTTTTTCCAGTAGTCATCAAATGAAGCATATTCCACGTCGATTTTGACATTCGGGTTTTTCGATTTGTACAGGTCGATGACCTTCTGTGTATATTCATGCCTTGCATCCGAGCCCCACCAAGCGATCCGCAGGGTAACTGAGTCATCTCCAGATGCTCCTTCAGTTCCTCCACCTGAGCTACATGCCGCTGTAAACACGAGCAAAGCAGCCATCATCAGGAATATTGCCTTTTTCACCATGCCAATCTCCCCTTTTATGTTGATATGGTTGTATGAAAGAGTTATCCTTTTTTATTTCTGATAACGCTTTCACAAACTTGTTAATGTCATTTTCGCAAATGTACGACCATAGTTGAATACACAAAACCGTCTTGTTGGTTCAAAAAACAGAGGAGGACAACAGTCCCCTCTCGGCACTGTTCGTCCTCCCCAGACATGAATCACATGATTGGTAGCCCATTGTTATATGCCGATCCTGCGGAATTCCGTAGGTGTCATCCCGGTCCACTTTTTGAACACCTGACTGAAATATTGTGAATTCCCGCCGAATCCGAACAATTCAGCAAGCTCAAATACTTTCACATCCCCGCCTCTGCGAATATGGTCACATGCGCGTTCAATTCGCAGGCGATTCACGTAATTGGAGAAATTCTCTCCTGTGACTTTTTTGAAAATCTTGCCCAAATAATCGGGATTCATATAGAGCATCTGATGGGCGACTCCGTTGAGAGAAAGATCCGCCTCTCCAAAATGACGATCCACGATATCCATCATCTTCTCCACGGCAGAAGACTGGCGACTGATATGGTTTTTGTAATACCCTGAAGTTAATCGGGCTGTACTGCTTGCAACAAAAGACTTCAAACCAGATAACGTATCGATATGCGGCAGTTCTGCCATACGCTGGGTGAATTCCGTTGCCTCCTCAGGTGGACAGACATGCACCATCGCCGAGTAGAGCTGCACTACATAAGAGCGAGTCACCTCGATTTCCAGCTGCTGACGTGATAATAGATCAAACAGACGCTCCACCTCTACCGCTGTTTCCTCGGTATTGCCCGATTTGATCAACTGACACAGTTGCTCGGCATCCTGTTCTACATGCAATCCGTCGCATTCTCCGGCCAGTACCAGATCATTCTTCGTAATCAGCTTGCCTTCACCGATAAAGAAGCGATGGTTCAGATACTGCAACGCCTCACGAAACAACCGCCGCGACTGAATCATTCGATCTGCTTCACTCAGCGCAGCGGTCACTTCCAATTTATATAGTCTGGTGAATGCAGCCCTAACCTCTTCAATACTTTCTTTCAGTCCGGCCGGATCAGCTGAATCCGCGAGCAGAATGAGGAGTTTGCCTTCAATGGTTGTGCTTAACAGGACATGTGGGAGCAGGTCACTGGCAATGTTTTTGATCGCAAATAAGTGGCTGTAATCATGTTCATCTACAATTCGGAACAGCAGTAACCGAACTGCGTTCTCTTCAAGCTCCAGATCAAACAGCTCCTGATAATACTCCAGATCAACCGGCCCATAGGTGCGGTTGGTCATGAACTCCAGCAGAAATTGCTCCTTCACATGTGGAAGGACACGCTGCAATCGCTGTTTCATCTCACCTGCAACATGCTCCTTCACCTGGGCATCCTGATGTTCCTGCAACAGTTCAGTTAATGCATCATGGATCTGATTCTCGTTGCAGGGTTTGAGCAAATAATGCTTCACACCATATTGCATCGCTCTGCGAGCATATTCGAACTCCTTGTAGCCGGATAACATAATAAAACGTACTCCCGGGTATGCTTCAGATGCCTTCTCTATGAGTCCGAGACCATCCAGACCTGGCATGGAAATATCCGTAATAATAATATCGGGTCGCGACTGCCCAATTTTGTCCAATGCTTCAATCCCGTTCCTCGCCGTATCCACCAATTCCGTTCCTGCCGCGGCCCAATCGACCACTTGGGAAATCCCCTCCAGAATGACACGTTCATCATCTACGAGCATCACTTTGTACATCGTCATCGTCCTCTCTGATCCAAGGTATGCTGATCGATACTACAGTTCCTGATCCGGGCTTGCTGCTCATCACCATTCCACCTTCATCACCGAAGGTCAGTCTGATTCGTTCCTGGATGTTAGATAACCCAATGCCCTGTCCTCTTGTCTGAATACGTCCTTCGTGTAGTTGTTTCAGGAATTCCGGTGTCATCCCCGGACCGTCGTCCTCAACTTCAATAATCACCTTATCTCCCTCTGCTCTCGCCCGGATTCGAATCCGGCAGGGGTCAATGCTTGGTTCGAGTGCATAATGTATCGCGTTCTCCACCAACGGCTGTAATGTTAACTTCGGTATCCGCGCCGTTCCTACCTCTGGGGCAATTTCCATGTCGAAATCCAGTCTTTCCTCAAAACGTGTGCGCTGAATTGTCACGTAACTGCGGACAATGTCCAGCTCCCTTTCCAGCGTAATCCACTTCTCGGACATGTTCACAGAGCTACGCAACAGAAATCCGAGAGCCTCAACCATTTCCGAGATCTGTCGTTGCTTCTGTACTTTAGCCAGCCAGTTAATGGATTCCAGCGTGTTGTATAGAAAATGTGGATTAATCTGCGCCTGAAGCGCTTTCAACTCGGTCTCACGAATCACCAGTTGCTTGGCATAATTCTCATCAATCAATTCACGTATTCGTTGAAGCATCATCTTGAATGTGCGATGCAGCAGCCCAACCTCATTCTGTGGAGATATCGGAACATTGCCAAGGGCTGCCTCCTCCAGCTTATCCAGATCACCTTTTTCGATATTACGCATCTTTTTGATCAACTGCGCAATCGGATGGGTAATACTGCGAGAGAATCTCGCTCCAATGATAAGCGCCGCCAGAAAGATCATGATGAAGATCACCGTAACCAACTGTTTGACAAACTGGATCTTTTTAAACATCTGGTCAAACGGGGTTGTGTACAGATAGGTCCAATCCGTATAGGAAGAATGAGCACGAGCTACAAAGTGTCTCCCCTGCTCCAACATGGTAATTCCATAGGGCTGGGTACGCTTCAGTTCAGACTCAATCTCGGCTTCACTGACCGACGATTCTGTTGGATAGATCACTTCTTTTCCATCCGTAATCAGTAATTGGGAGTCCTCAGCCGGTTCTTGCATCTGGTCCTGTACAATTCGGTCCAGCCGGACGCGGATGATCAGTGTGCCGAGGTCCTCCAATGTAAATGCTCCGCCAATAAAGGATTTCACCTGTCGAACCGACAAGAGTCGGGACTGTTTATCCCCACTGGTATGCCATGCATTGGAGCCCGAGTATTGCTGTCCCAGTGCAACCAGTTCCTTTTGCTTCGACTCCGAAATTCCCTCCCGATTGCCTGCGGCCATAACGTTATTATCATTATCGATAAATAGCATGGAATAGACGTATTTTTCAGAACCGGCATATGCGACTAACCTGTTGGTAATTTTTTTACGCAATCCATTTTTCTCGTAACCCGTTTCGGCCTTTTTCAGTTGGAGCAGATATTGCTGAAGCGGCTCGTCCGACATCACCTTGAAGGAGAGATTGGAAATTTCACGAAGTTGATTCTCAATACCTACCGAAGACATATTGAGGACCTGCGAGGATTTCTCATAGATCTGGCGGTCATAGATGCTGAACACATATCGGAGTACGGACGCATAAAACGTAAAGCTGATCAACATCAAAAGTCCGATGAGAAGAATCGTTTTGTGATGAATCGGTAGTGTTGTGAAAGCGTTCTTAATTTTGTTCATCCTAAGCGCTCCTTTGGCTTGCGAGGGGTGCCTGTCATACTATGCATTAGTGGTTTTATTGTAAGTTATTTTCATATTTACACATCCATTGGTCATCTGACAAGATATATTTATGCAACATTTTAGGTCATTAGAGAAGGTATACATCTGTGTCAGCAACTCAAAAAGAACACAAAACAGCCAGAATACCTTGAACAGATCAAGGTATTCTGGCTGTTGAATAACATCATGTTAAAGTATGAAATACAATTTACGGATTAACAAAAACAGTTTTCAGCTTCGCTACATACTGCACATCAAAGCCAAGACCTTCAGCCACCATGGCAAGTGGTACATATGTTTTGGACTCTTTGCCTACCTTATTCAGGAATGCAGGTGTATCCACAGTAACCGATGCTCCATTTACCTTCACAGCATTGGCACCAATCTTCACCGCAACTTTCCGGTCTCCATATGTAATGGTTGCGGTTGAAGTTTTGTTATCCCACACCGTAGTAGCACCGACCGCATTCACGATGTCTTGAATCGCCACAAAGTTTTTGCCGTTACGGATAATCGGTTTGTACGGAGTATTTAATGTTTTGCCACTCACAATAATGTTCATCGGCTCACCTGTCGCGGGTGTAGTCAGCTTCGTGTAGTCGCCCCAGATCGTTTTGGCAAATACTTCGGCAATGGCCGCATATCCAAATTGGTTCGGGTGGAAATCACGATCTTTGATCATATGTGTCATCGTGCCTTCACCACCAACAAACTCCTTGGCCACGTGTGCGACTTTGACATCGGTACCCTGAGCAGTGAATTGTGCTGCAATGCCATCAATGGTCTGTGTGAAGCCTTGGGACGCCTCCATAAGTTTGGCATAGAGTGCCTTGCCTGCTACTTCTGGCATCGGTTGATACTGATCAGCGATGACAATTGTAGCTGTCGGATTAATTTCATGGATATCATTAATCGTTGCACTTACATTGGCTGTATATGTTGCGAGTAATTCTTTTACCTTGGCTTGCAGTTCCTGATCACTCAGTTTGTCTGCTGTACCGAGAAGCTCAGATACATCATTTCCCCCAATGGTAATTGCAACCAGATTGGCCTGTGCTACACTCTCACGGATTGCAGCAGTATTGGCTCCGATCTGTCCCGCTCTTGGATCAGGAAGACTTGGTTGAATGGCTTCAGAAGTCAGCGTTTTGCCATCCTTAATTGCAGTAGTAAAGTTTTTCAGGCCAGTGGTTTTCAATCCGGCAATCCCGTAGTTGTCCACCTGTGTACGTCCATGCAGCAAACCTTGCTCATGCAAACGTTCTACATAACCATAAGGCAATTCTTTTGTGTTGGGCTCATAACCTACCGTTATGGAATCTCCCAATGTGACGATGCGGAACTCCTTAGTTACGGCTACTGCATCTTTCTTCGCTGTCAGCGAAGTCTCGTTTGTACCCGCTGGCAATACACCGGTTTTGGTGTCAGCCGCGTGTGCAGGCAATGCAGATGATGTAAAGAGCAGCATTCCTGCCAACATGCTTACCGTTAAACCGGCAGCTGTATTTTCCCATATACGTTTACGCTTCATTCAGGTAACACTCCTTCTCGCAAATCTATAATTACACTAAATGTACGTGTTCAAAAAGGTCGGTTTTCAGTACCGAGAAGATGGGATGAAGCTAGGCATCCTTCGTAATCAAAAGCGGACTTTTTGAACAACCTCACTAATATATAGTACATTGGTCATTCCAATGACATCGGTTCGTGTTACTCTATTCTATCATTTTAAAGTAGGCGTTGTCCTCTCCACTGAGAGCACACATGAAATAACAGACTCCCTGAAGGGGAGTCTGTTACTGGTTAAGCTCAGCTATGACGTTCAGTGATTAGTTAAGATTGCGGCTTATTTGAGTCTTCAGCAATCAAATGACCCTTGTCGCTCTCCGGTTTGTTCCCGGTAGCTCGCTCCAGATATCGATCATAACGATCATCCACTTCACGTGCCATCTTCCGGTACTTTAACGTTTCCTCAACAATTGGATCACGTTCTGTCTGGATTCGCACTTCATATTTTGGAGGAATCAGCTGGCGTTCACGCTGATTGGTGTCGCCGGACTCTTCCATGTCCCCTTCCGTCAGCATATCACTGAGCCGTTGTTCCAGTTCTTTGGATTCATCCATTGTTTTCGCTCCTTTAATTAAAGTCATACATGCGTTAATTATTACTATTGTACTTTCACTTCGTGTACAGAACCATCTTCCGATCGCTGTTATCCCCAGATTTCTTTGATTCCCTTTTCCAAGGTAGAAATCCGGTGATAAAGGCGAGTAGATGAGTTGAATAAACTCACTCCAGACCGGTTGCTTTCGCTTCCTTCAGCACATCCGTCAGTGCATCATGGATTTTGCCATTGCTGGCAACGACATGATTCACAGACAGTTGGTAAGGCGTTCCGATGGTATCGGTCACCTTGCCACCAGATTCTTCAACCAGCAGCGCACCTGCGGCAATATCCCACGGTTTCAATCCAACTTCGGTGTAGGCGCTGAGACGTCCTGCGGCAACATATGCCAGATGGAGGGCGGCAGATCCACCTGCACGCAAGTTACGAACTTGCGGAGCAAGCGCCTGTACAGCGGCCATATTCAGTGGCAACGCAAAGGTTGTGTCTGCCGGGAATCCAACCGCAATCAGGCTCTGAGCCAGTTCTTGTTCACCAGATACAAGCATCCGGTTTCCGTGAACATATGCTCCTTTCCCTTTTTCAGCAACAAACATTTCATCACGGGAAGGGTCGTAGATCACGCCGACAATGACTTCACCATTGTGAGCCAATGCAATGGACACCGAATAAAACGGGAATCCGTGTACAAAATTCGTCGTTCCGTCCACAGGATCAACAATCCACAAGAACTCTTCTTCCTCGGCCTCTTTCAGTGCTTTTGCCGAAGCTTCCGGTCCCGGTTCGACGCCCTCTTCACCCAGAATGGCATGGTGGGGAAAATGCGTAAGAATCAGGCGGCGGATCATCTGCTCCGCTCCTTTATCCACTTCGGTCACCAGATCTTGGGGTGAATATTTGGTGCCAAGTTCAGCTACCGTCCCAAGACGGCTTTTGATCCATTCGCCAGCTTTGGAAGCTGCATTAATGGCAACGGCAGTATAGCTTTTGCTTGTCACGACATAAGGTGTCTTTTCCTTCTCATTCAAAGCGTTCACTCTACTTTCTATATCAATCTACGAAAAGTTGAAATACTTGTTAAAAGTATACGCCCCACAGGTCGTAAAGTTTCTCGTTGCCCAGGCCCCTTTTGGCACTACGGATGAATGATGACGGTAGACTCGTCCACCCACTCCACACCCTCTTCGTGATAGAATGCCAGCTTCTGCATCAGTTGCACAAGAGCCTCATCCTTGCGTTTGGCCTCAATCATCACGTCAAGTCTTGGGGTGTCTGCTGCGATATGACGCAAGAAATCGAGCACAGGCTCTACCTCCACACCATCGGCATGACCTCGCAGATCCTTCTCACTCTTTGGACTGGAGACATGGATTTTGGGTGGCAATGGCTGATCAGCCGGTGAATCTGCCTGGGCAAGCGGTGACTGCCAGGTCTTTAGAATATCAGGCCACAGATCCCATGCCTGTTCTCCTTCGTTGTTCACCCAATGGTGATGGATATCAAGTACCATGGGCAATCCCAAGCGCTGGCACACGGCAAGTGTCTCAGGCGCATTGAACGTTTTGTCATCATTTTCGAGTGTGAGCCGCTCCTGAATGTCCCGATCCAGCTTCAAAAAGTTTTCTTCAAAACGAAGCGCCGCCGAAGGCTTGTCCCCGTATGCACCACCAATATGTATATTGTTCTTGGCAGTGGCATTCAGCCCCATGGCATCCAGCATCCGAACATGATGACGAAGGTCGCGAATCGAGTTGCGCAGAACTTGCTCGCGGGGGGTACTAAGTACGGTAAAATGATCCGGATGAAAGGACACACGCATATGATTTTCCTTCACAAAATCACCAATGGCCGCAAAGTCCTGCTTCAGCGCCGGGAACGGGTCCCAGTCATTCAGGTCCTCGTGTGTTGCCAGTGGAATCAATTTGGAAGAGAAGCGATATACATGAATATGGCTACCCTTGTTGTGCCTGAGCAAACGTAATGTATTGTGCAGGTTCTCGGCTGCAATCCGTTCGAGCTTGCGGATCGCCGCTTCCCTGTCATCGATTTTGTTAAAACTCGACATGGTCATGGTCCGGGAAGGCGAGGCGTTCTCTATAAGCACGGACATTGCCACGTAACCAAAGCGTACGAGCATGAATCTCTTCCTCTCTATTAGGGCGGAGAACCCGCACGGCATATTTAACCGTCAGGATGTACCGTCACTGTATATAACCAAGTTTTACCCTAAAAGAGTGACCATAATCGTATTCTGGCAAATCCGTCCTTCCGACCCGCACTTACAGTCAACAACTATTCCTGTGCTTGCTCTCCAAAGAACATCTCATCCGCAAGGGCAGTCTGAATGCGTGATTCTTCCTCAGTCAATTTGCGGATGAGTTGCATCTCCACCTCGGTTACCTCTTGCCCCTGGAAGTTGATCTCCGCAATGGAAACCACGATCTTGACGATGGCTACAGCCACGTTATCCGGTGTGTATGCAATCACTTTCTGGCCGGTAGGAAATACCCGGAAGCCCTGTTTGACCATTTTGCCGCGTCCGTATTCAAGCAGTTCGAACAGCTCCTGCTCATTCTTGAACTTGCATACGGAATTGAATTCAGTCTGAAATCCCATGCATATCCCTCCTGATCTTGTGGTCGCAGGCTACGCCTGTACGCCGTTCTCGTAATTCAGTGCCTGCTTGCGGTTGTAACGCTCCAGTGCCAGCTCAATCATGCGATCCAGCAGTTCGGCATACGATACACCTGTCTCACGCCAAAGAAGTGGATACATGCTGTATGGTGTGAAACCAGGCATGGTGTTGACTTCATTAATAAGCAAGGCGCCGTCATTTTTCCGAATGAAGAAGTCCGCACGTGAAATACCGTTACCTTCAATCGCACGGAACGCCTGCAAAGCTGCCTCGCGAATGCGATCTGCGGCCTCTGGGTCCAGTGGAGCTGGAATCAGCATCTGTGATTGACCATCAATATACTTGGCTGCATAGTCATAATACTCACCGGAGGATACGATCTCACCTGGAACGGAAGCCATGGGCTCGTCATTGCCGAGGACGCTGACTTCAACCTCGCGTGCTTCAACGAACTCCTCAATGACAACCTTCGTGTCATACCGAAGTGCAAACTCGACAGCTGTCTTCAACTCATCGCGGTTACGTGCTTTGGAGATACCTACACTGGAGCCCAGATTCGCCGGTTTGATAAAACAAGGATACCCGAGCTGATCTTCGACCTGTACGATCATTTCGTGCTCTGTCTGCTTCCATTGTGTCGCGTTAAAATACGTAAAGGCACATTGGTCAATGCCAGCCTGTGCAAACAGCTTTTTCATGACCACTTTGTCCATGCCGCCAGCCGAAGCCAGTACACCTGCACCTACATATGGCATATCCGCCATCTCAAACATGCCCTGAATGGTGCCATCCTCTCCAAACGTACCATGCAGCAGAGGGAACATCACGTCCAGCGCTTCTGCTCCGCCATACAAACGGCCAAACAGTGCGTTCAGCGCATCCTGCGTTCCGCCTGCCGATTGCTCCAGCTTCAAGTCTTCAATCTGCGCGAACGGCGCATGCATGACAGGTCCTTTTTTCCACGTCCCCTGCTTGGAGATATAAAAAGGAACCAGTTCATACTTTTCATAATCAAATGCGTTTGTTACAGCAAACGCCGTTTGCAGCGACACCTCATGCTCGCCCGATTTTCCGCCGTACACGACGCCTACTTTTAATTTATCCATACTCATGTGTACCCTCCGATTATCTGTGCCTGATGCTGTCATGTTTGCATGCTCAGCACCCTTGTTATTCTGCTTGCATTATCTGGTCTTATTTTACACGGAACTGGATGTCTGCGTCACCGCATCCCGAAAATCTTTCGTCATCAAAACTCATCTGCAATATGAAAAAGCCGGTATACCGTCCGCTCCGTCCAAGCGTAAGAATCCCGGTAATCCCAAAATCGGTGACGGCTGCTAACCGTATGTGCGTTAACAAGCGGCATACCGCCCGCATCAAACGCGGTCACAACGGTGCTGTGCTGAAATCGTCCATCTCCATCCCAATCGTAGAGAATAACATCGCCGAGCATCAGCTGCTCAGGACGCTCCACTTCTGTCGCGGTCAGACCCCAGCTGCTGCCTGACAAATAACGCTCCAGACTGTTGGAGACTGCCCAACTGTAACTCCACATTTCGGAGCCGTTCACATACCCTTTATACCACCAGCCGGCTTCTCTTCTACCAGTATAGTGGATGGGTGCGCCCCCTGCAAAGAGACATTGGGACACGTAATTGGTACAATCCACATCAAATTCCTCAAATGCCGGATTTCCCGCATTCCACCACCGATCTGCATAGGCAACCGCCAGATCTCTGCGATATGACTGTTGCCGTGAGCTTCTTCCTTGACCCAACACTTCCCGATTCAGCAGCGGCCGATTCATCGCCTGTACAAAATCAGCTTGTTGAAACGGACGTCCTTCCCCAGCAGGACGACGCTCTGGCACTTCTCGCTCGACCCGTCCAATGATCCATCCACCACTCTGCCGCAGAAAGGTTAACCGCTCCCGCTCAATCCGGTCCTCCCGGTGGGTGATCCCGCTCTTCTCGTAGAACAGTCTGCTGTACAATTGTACATCCACCACTGCTTCTTCCTGGCCATCCATAAGCGTGCGTACAAGCTTGGCGCTGGTCTCGCTGCGAAGAGGCACGGCGCGCCGCTTACGATACCATTCGTCCAGCCTTGCCATACGCTCTCCCCGTTCCACCACGAAGTCAGGATCGGTAACGATCCGTTCGCTGGTCTGTGGACGGTAGTCGATCTCACAGCGATTGTACTGGTTCACGTAAGTATATAAGGCACTCTTCCATTCCCGTTCCAAGCCTATGTCCCCCTTTGGCATGAGTTCTGTCTGGAATATTTCATTGCGTATATAAACTCCTACTATTCATATGAAAGGGTCTTCGGTTGTATGTACACGGCTCAGGAGGGAGATCCGAAATTCGGCAAATACAGGTACACAAGATATCTTATTCCTGCTCGCTTCACGAAAACGCCTTCATCGGTCCAAAAGCTTGCTTGATCAGGCAAAAAGACCTTTACGTACGGAGGTGAAAACGGTATACTTAAAACTAAAGTTATGATTATGAAATTACGTTTCATCTGATGAAACTAACGAACAAGAACACGGAACGATGAAGGCCTGTTCTTCACCTAAATGAACGTTTTCTTCATCTCACCGACACATCCCAAGGAGGTACATGTATGTCAGCAAAGAATCATTTCTCCGCCGCTCGCAGTCTTGAGGTTGGAGGCAAGTCTTACCGCTACTACAGTCTCGATGCTCTTCAGGAAAACGGCCACGGCGATCTTTCCAGGCTTCCTTTCTCCATTAAAGTGTTGCTTGAAGCAGCAATTCGTCAATTCGACGGACGTGCTATCACCGAAGAACACGTAAAACAACTGACCGGCTGGGCAGATGGCCGTGACAATAACAAGGAAATCCCATTCATCCCTGCACGTATCGTTCTGCAGGATTTCACCGGTGTACCGGTTGTCGTTGACCTCGCTGCAATGCGTGATACTGTGAAAAAAGCAGGTGGCGATCCAAAACAGATCAACCCGCTCGTACCGGTCGATCTCGTTATCGACCACTCCGTTATGGTTGATGCTTTTGGTACCAACGATGCACTTGATTACAATATCAAAGTTGAGTTTGAGCGTAATGAAGAGCGTTACCGCTTCTTGCGTTGGGCGCAAACGGCATTCAACAACTTCCGTGCAGTTCCACCATCCACAGGGATCGTTCACCAGGTTAACCTGGAGTATCTGGCTTCCGTGGCAGCAACAAAAACCGTGGACGGCGAAACCGTTGTATTCCCGGATTCCCTCGTAGGTACAGACTCCCACACCACCATGATCAACGGACTTGGCGTTGTTGGTTGGGGTGTTGGTGGTATTGAGGCTGAAGCAGGTATGCTGGGCCAACCGCTTTATTTTGTAACACCAGACGTTATCGGTTTCAAACTGACAGGCAGCCTGAGCGAAGGCGCAACAGCAACGGATCTGGCACTGACCGTTACCCAATTGCTTCGTAAAAAAGGCGTTGTTGGTAAATTCGTTGAGTTCTACGGACCAGGTCTTGCCAACATCGGTCTGGCTGACCGTGCAACAGTAGCCAACATGGCACCAGAATATGGCGCAACGATCGGTTTCTTCCCTGTTGATAGTGAAACGTTGAACTATTTGCGTAACACTGGCCGTCCTGACGAGCAGGTAGAATTGGTTGAAGCTTATTACAAAGCTCAAGGCATGTTCCGTACTTCAAGCACCGTTGATCCTGAATTCACAGATGTGATTGAACTGGATCTCGGCTCTGTTGTACCAAGTCTTGCAGGACCAAAACGTCCACAGGATCGCATCGAGCTGACACAAATGAAAGAAAGCTTCAACAGCATCATTCGCACACCTGTAGATAAAGGCGGCTACGGTCTGAGCGATGAGAAAATCGAACAATCCGTACCTGTGAAGCATCCGGACGGTTCCAACAGTGAACTGAAGGCAGGCGCTGTTGTGATCGCGGCGATCACAAGTTGTACGAACACTTCGAATCCAAGTGTTATGGTTGGAGCGGGACTACTGGCGAAAAAAGCAGTTGAACGCGGCCTGACCAAACCAGGATATGTGAAAAGCAGTCTGACACCAGGTTCCCTGGTTGTTACCGAGTACCTGGAAAAAGCAGGCCTGATCACGTATCTCGACAAACTCGGATTCAACGTTGCCGGCTACGGTTGTGCAACATGTATCGGTAACTCCGGCCCACTGCCGGACGAAGTGAGCGAAGCTATTGCTGAGAACGATATGACCGTAGCGGCTGTATTGTCCGGTAACCGTAACTTCGAAGGCCGTGTGCATGCACAGGTTAAAGCCAACTACCTGGCATCCCCACCACTCGTTGTGGCATATGCACTTGCGGGTACAGTGAATATTGACTTTGAAACCGATCCAATCGGTTATGATACGAACAATGAGCCTGTATTCCTGAAAGACCTCTGGCCTACCTCCGAGGAAATCAAGGATACTATCGCTAGTTCCCTGAACGCTCAGATGTTCCGCAACAAGTACGAGAATGTATTTACAGCCAATGAGCGTTGGAATTCAATTTCTGTACCGGAAGGTGAATTGTACGAGTGGGATCCGAACTCCACGTACATTCAGAACCCTCCGTTCTTCCAAGAGCTTGGCGACAAGTTGAACGATATCGCAGATATCCGTTCTGCACGTGTTATGGCATTGCTTGCGGATTCCGTAACAACGGATCACATCTCGCCAGCAGGTAATATTGCACCATCCAGCCCGGCTGGACTGTACCTGAAAGAGCATGGCGTAGAGCGCAAGGACTTCAACTCCTACGGTTCACGCCGTGGTAACCATGAAGTCATGATGCGTGGTACGTTTGCCAACATTCGTATTCGTAACCAGGTGGCTCCGGGTACCGAGGGCGGTATCACGAAGTACCTGCCAACGGACGAAGAAATGTCCATCTACGATGCTTCCATGAAGTATCAGGATGAAGGACAGAACCTGATCGTTATTGCTGGTAAAGAGTATGGTACAGGAAGCTCCCGTGACTGGGCGGCAAAAGGAACATTCCTTCTCGGCGTCAAAGCCGTTATCGCAGAAAGCTTCGAGCGGATTCACCGCAGTAACCTGGTGGGCATGGGCGTAATGCCATTGCAATTCCAGGAAGGTCACGGCTGGTCCAGCCTTGGTCTGAACGGACGCGAAACGTATGACATTACTGGCCTCAGCAATGATGTGAAGCCAGGACAAGAGTTGAAAGTTACCGTAACTCGTGAAGACGGTACACAGTTCGAATTCCCTGTCATCGCTCGTCTGGATAGCATGGTTGACGTGGATTACTACCATAACGGCGGTATCCTGCAAACTGTATTGCGTCAAATGATGAAAAAAGCTTAATGATATAAATCATTAATGTAATGAAGTTATACAGAAAAGCTCCCTGCCACGTGCAATCAGCACGTGGCGAGGAGCTTTTTTGGCTTTGTTTTTTATACTCGGGATATGTTTAAAAATCAATCTTCAAAGCCAACTGCCTTTTAATGCCCAATGTGATGTGAGGCTTGATCTAACAGTTGAATCGTGCCCATGATCAGAAACAGACATGCCAGAGCAATTAACGAGCCTCCAACCCATCTAGACATGATTACTCGCTCCGTAATCTGTTTTTCCGAAGCATCCGTTACCTTGTGTGGATACACGAGAAATATTAGCCCTGCGCTAATGAATAGTACAGCCATTATAATCAAGTTCTTCCCCTCCTTACACGTGACTTTCCTTAGAATTTAACTTTTTCGTCGTCACGCGGGATTCTCCTCCCACCAACACCTTTTTCAGACCCATAGCCATAGTGAAAACAATATATCCAATGAAGCCGCCGAGTGTATTAAGCATCAAATCATCCACATCAAATATGCCCATACCAGTCACTAACTGTGTCACTTCATAGCCCAGACTGAGCAGCAGAGACAGCAAGATTACCTTTACTCCAGAGAATAACTTGTTGCCCGTCAACACAGGGATGAAGATGCCCAGAGGGATAAAGGCCAGTATATTGCCTACCAGATGGATTGCGGTTCCAGGACGATGTAACGACAGACTGTTCCAGTCTCGTGAGATTTCCTGAAATGGTGTCAGGTTGACGGTTCGGTTATGGACCAGATCCGGTTGTTGCAAGAACGCCATCAGTCGATCCTTCACGATGCCAAAATCGACCGGGCTTCCTTTAAACAGGATCAGCTTCGTAAGTAGATATACATAGATAATGAAAACGGCAATCCAAAGGATGTAATGTTTGCTTTTCTTCTGGTTGTTGTGCTTCATGCTGCTCCTCCTCCTTTGTGTTGCCCTGTTATTTCTTTACGGTGACAATGACACCATCCATGTTATCACCCGATATTTCAGTTTGTCCTTGCTCAGGTATGTAAACGGTTGTGTCTCGGGTGGCCCGATAATAGCGGATATGATACTCCTCTTCCTCTACTTCCACAGTAATGTTCTCTTTCTCTTTAAGCATATCGAGATACTCTTCCAGTACCAGATTATTCTTATACATGACAGCACTGTGCGGCAGCCCTACATATCGAAAGTGCCATGGTTCATATTGAATACCGGTAATGCGCACTTTATCCTTTGGGTAACGTAAAATAAATCCGTATTTCCATGCATTCTTCTCCAGCCATGCACCCTCTGGTGCTTCATTCATCGCAGCCAAGCTCGAGCCGATATCCAGGGATAACCCAAGATTATGCTCACTGTGTCCCGCAGGAAGTGCATAATCTGAACCCTTTTCCCGATATAACTCGTCCTGCTTTTCAAAGTCCCTGTATCCACTGCTGACGAGAAAATATCTGACTCCCTCTTCGCCTGCTGCTTCAACCATCCTCTGAAACTCCTGCGCCACCTGTCGTGATAACATGATTTTCTGATCCAGTATCCCATATCCACGAAGCAGATCATCCTCATGTGCCACATATACAATATCGGATTTGACTCCTTCCGGGTGAACGGGGTATTGCTTATCAACTAGTAACAAGTTGCCCTTATGTACCTGATCCTGAATGTTTCCGGTGACGGATACGGTATAACCTGCGGGATTTTCACGCGTATTCTGAATCTCGATGGGCAACTCATCCTTCTGCTGAATCCATCCCGGTGATTGCGTAACGATATATCCGATCAAAATAATACATATCAAAAAGCCCCACTTCTTCATGCTTGTTCCTCCTTTTACCTCATACATCAAGGATAGACAACACAAGTTAAAGAAAAAGCAGGGCAATTTTAAAGTTTTTCTTAAATTTTGACGTCAACCTTATTGGAAGACGGGCAAACGAACCTCGAATAACGTCCGTACCACGTCGCTCTGAGCCGAGATCGTACCGTCATGCTGCTCCACAATATTACGAGCGATAAACAGTCCAAGGCCTGTCCCACCCTCCTGAGGGGTCCTGGCACGATCTCCGGTGTAATACATATCGAAGATATGTGGCAATTCCTCTGGACGAATATGTCCACCATAGTTAATTACCTGAATGATGACCTGTTCTGCATCCCGATATCCATTAATATCTACGTACATGCCATCCTTGCCATGCCGTGCAGCGTTAATTAGCAGATTCTCGAACACACGAGCCAGTAGCTCGCCATCACCGGAGACCGTAAGGTCAGTGTCTATTTTTAGTCGGGCGACTAGTTGGTTCTTTTCAAATACAGGATAGAGCTCTTCGTTCATCTGCTTCAGCAGTTCGCTAAGATCCAGCTGTGTCTTGTTTATAGGCAGCATGCCATAATTCATACGGGTAATTTCGAACAAATCATCAATCAGCTTCTCCAGGCGCTGTGATTTGGTGAATGCAATCGACGTAAAGTGCCGTACCTGCTCCTCCGTTAACTGATCATCCTTCATGAGCAGATCTAAATATCCAAGCACAGACGTCAGCGGTGTTCGCAGGTCATGCGCCAGATTGACAACAAGCTGGTCCTTACTATTTTCAGCAAAATCCCCTCGTTCTACCGCTTCCCTTAGCTTCTCACTTGCCAAATTCACATCCTCCGCAATCGTACCTAACTCGTCCTTCGAGGAGATCTGCACACGATGCTGAAAGTCACCGTTGGCCAAATGCCTGATCCCTGTAGAAATATCCTTGAAATACGTCGCGTAGGGCTTGGTAAACCAGAAGAAAAATAGAATGGCCAGTGGGATAAATAAGATCAGGAAGAAATAGATATCCCCGATACTTCTCATAAAATGACGATATTCAGCGAGCTGATCTTCTGCACGGACACCCGAATAATAGGCTTGCATAAGCTTGTAAATCCCATAGGTAATTGCACCAGAGGCAAGCATGCTTAACCCTAGCAACATAATCATGGTTGTACGAAAACTTCTTCGTTTAGTCATTAAACGTGTACCCCACACCCCAGATGGTTTTGATAAACTTGTTCTTGTTCACATCTTCCCCCAGCTTTTTGCGCAGGGTCCGAATGTGGACCATCACGGTATTCCCACTCTCGTAATAGGCTTCTCCCCATACCTGTTCAAAAATGCTTTCTGCACTGAACACCTGCTTGGGGTGGCTCGCGAGCAGATACAAAATGTCAAACTCCTTCGGTGTTAGTTCCACTGGTTTGCCGTAGAGTGTAACGCGATGTTGATCTGGCGTGATGATGAGCCCACCTTTCTCCAGAATGGACCTCTGCACAGGCGCAGACTGGCTGAATTGCAGCGAACGACGTAACTGGGAGTTAACCCGGGCAACAAGCTCCATCGGATTAAACGGTTTGGTCATATAATCGTCCGCACCCATCACAAGTCCCGTAATTTTGTCCATATCTGACGTTTTGGCACTTAGGAAAATGATCGGTAAATGATGCTGTTCCCGAATTTTACGTGTCACCTCATACCCGTCCATACCAGGCATCATAATGTCCAGAATCGCCAAATCTATCGCTTGAGTCTGAACAGCTTGAACCGCCGCCTTCCCATCAAAGGCCTTGATCGTGTGATATCCTTCTTTTTGTAGATGTAAAGCAACCAGATCAGCGATCTCAACTTCATCGTCTGCGATCAGAATCGTAATTCGCTTCATTGCTTATTCCACTCCTATGTGTGATGCTCAACAATATAACATATTTGAATCCAACAGATAAACCAATGAAAGGAATCCATACATATGAAACTGGAGCGTTTATTAGCCATCGTGGTGTTGCTAATCAATCGTGGACGGGTACAAGCCAAAGACTTGGCAGATATGTTCGAAGTATCAATCCGGACCATCTATCGGGACATCGATACATTGGGTCAAGCAGGCATCCCCGTGGTGACATATCAGGGGGCAAGCGGTGGGATTGGTCTGGCAGAGGGTTACCGTCTGGATCGAAACGTATTAACAGACAAGGACCTCGCCTCCATCGTCACTGCACTGCGCAGTGTATCCACTTCCCATGCTAATGCGGCGCGAGAGCTTCTGGTCGAAAAACTCAGCAGTATCGTACCTGAATCCAAAAATGACGATTTTCAGGCCAATACCAATCGATTCATCGTGGATTACTCAACTTGGACGCATCCCGAAGCGCTGAAAATAAAGCTTGAACTTATCGAACAGGGTATGGATCAATTACGCCCCGTAACCTTTACCTACTGCAGTGCGGAAGGTATCCATACTCACCGAACTGCCGACCCTCATACCATCGTACTCAAGAAGCATTCCTGGTATCTGTATGCTTTTTGTCACGAGCGGAATCAATTTCGCATGTTCAAGCTTGTGCGCATGCAAGATGTTACACTTGCTAATGAGCACTTCGAGCGTAAAGTCATTAACCCACAGGACAGACCCTGGCAACAGGAATGGAGCCGTCCGGACAATCAAGCTAGGTTAACCTTGAAATTCCATGCTCGCGTCCGTCATATTGCGGAAGAATGGTTTGGGATCGAGAACGTCATGCCTGATGGGACTGGGTATTATATCAGCGAGGTTGCTTTTCCCGAGGATGGCTGGTTATATGGGTTCATTCTGGGCTTCGGCGCGGACGTTGAAGTATTGGAACCTCAGCATATTCGGGATGAAATCTGCCGTATCGCGGAGCAAATTGTACAAAATTATATACCTCCGACTCAAACCTGACAGACAGCTGTCCAGTTCCTACCCGTATACTTCAGATATATTCAATCTGTACATATATGAGGAGGAACTAATCATGAACGTTACTGTATGTCAAAGCTGCGGAATGCCGCTCACAACCCCTGCCCAATTCGGAACGGAAGCAGATGGAAGCACAACCCGTGAGTACTGTATTTATTGTTACAAAGAGGGCAAGTTTGAGCAGCCCGGTATGTCACTAGAAGGCATGACGGAGATGTGCACTGCCATTCTGAAGGACGAAGGCATGGATGAGGAATCCGCTCGTTCGATGCTGCGTAACCAGCTTCCTTTTTTGAAGCGTTGGCGCACGAATACAACGGATCAACACACAGAATCTCTGGCTGAAAACTCTACTGCTTCCGCTAATCCTGGTCAGGTAACAACAGAGCATTCGTTCTCTGCCCAGCCCGTTCGTTATGTCACGCTCCCTGGCAAACGTCTTGCCGGCGTATCCGCCCGCACAACCAACGCCATTGAGATCAGTGGCAAAGGTTGTATTCAGGGACTCTGGAACAATTATTTTGCCTCAGAGCACCTCCCTGCACCTGAAGTTGTTCGCTATGGTTGTTACACGGATTACACCGATGGGATAACCGGAGAATACACCATACTGGTAGGGCATGAGGTCAGTCCGAACGAATCGTTGCCTGAGGGATTGGACGACATTTTACTCCCTCCTGCAACTTACGCCATATTCACTTCCAGAAAAGGACCGATGGCAGAGGTTGTTGGCGAAGCTTGGGGAGCCGTGTGGGCATGGGATAAACAAAGCGATCGTACGTTCACCGGGGATTTTGAATTATATGATGAACGCAGCCTGAATCCCGAAAGTGTACAAGTGGATATATACATCGCTGTTCGCCAAAGTAGATAAAACCAACACGATACCACCTCAGACAGAATCAAAGTTTCATCGCATCCTTCTTCATATCAAGCAAGCTGCCGGGTTCGCTCGGCAGTTTTTTTGTTATATCCGGAACTACATTATCCCCTAAACAACCCGACCATGGTACCAAGTTAGTTAGCATGCTTTGCATCATTTAACCAGATAATATGCCTCATATGCGGGTACCATTGACTTCCTTAAAATTGGGACTATTCACATAACAACCGATTCGATCCTCCCATATCAAACCTTTCATATTAGGTCCTTTACTCCTGAATTTCCCTAAAAACGTTTACATCTCCTTAAAACCGGGTAAAATCACTACAATCCAATTGGAATTACGCTTTAAACTCTTTTATTTCGTCTAACAAGTCACATGTACCTATATGCGCACCTGGCATGGTAACCAGTCGAAATACATAATCCAAAAAAACGCATCAAAGGAGGAACCAAGATGATCCGCATGCCTATTCAGCAAATGATCCCGTACCATCACCAATATCCGCGCAACACGGCGACCACTGCTCCTAAAAAGGAGAATGAGAACACTCAAGGTCTATCCTTTCATGAAATTCTGCAACAAAAAATGGCGAAGAAAAATGCTTCTCCTTCCCTTAGATAAAAATGGACACCGGACCGACCCTAGTTGAGTCAGGTTATCAACCGTCTTTCCGCAGCTTGGCGGAAGGGCGGTTATTGGCGTTGAGCCATAAACGACTGTACAGTTCTCAGGCATGTTTCTATAATGGTTTAAATATCTAAAAGATCCATGACATATACGAACTATAAAAGGGGACTTAGCACATGATCACCATTGGTTGTTTTCACGCTCATTATTCCAACATCGCCTTAATTGAGGAGACGCTTGCTCCTTATGAAGTTGAATTGGTCCATTACGTCGATCCAGGTCTGGACCGTCTTAAACATGACGCTGACTTTTCCGAGGTTGTCATTCACGAGAAGGTAGCCCAGACGCTCCAATGGATCGCTGAGTGTCATGCCGATGCCATTCTGGTCACGTGTACCCTGTTTGCGACAGTATTGGAGCAGGAAGCCATACAGGTCCCTGTGCCTGTGATCGGCATAGATGATCCGTTATTGCAGGAGATGCGGCGAGTACCAGGAGATTACATAATATCATTCACCAACCCGGCAACTATTGAAGGAACGATGGCACGGTTGAATCAGGCATTACAGCAAGAGGATGAGAACGGGCAACTACACGTTGCCAAGACCTCTCAGACGGAAGCGGTGTGCATCCCTGGGACATTTGAGTTGATTATGCGTGGAGATCAGCAAGGGTATCTCGAAGCGGTACGAGAAGGCTTACAGCAGATTGCTGAGCAGTACCCGGGTAAAGCGGTAGTGGCGGCCCAACTGTCTATGGCTCCCGCTGCTGCACAGGTTACAATAGATCGCGGTATTCCAATCCATAGCCCTCTGGCATTGCTTGCAACGTATTTGGAGAAGAATTTGGGCCTGGCTCGACAGTAGTAGCGGATTTGGAGTGAAATATTACAATCACTAAAAAGATGTGAAAACTACTATATCGACTCCTTTTGCAAAATAAAAATGCTCTCGAACAAGAGCATTTCAAATGGTATAATCACTTTGTACAGCCAATTTGTGGTGGGAAATAGGCTTGCCTCCAGTGGGAGGTGATCCTATGAACTTCTCTTTTAACGACGTAATCGTGTTCGCGATGTTAATTATTGCGCTCCTGACATACATCGATCGTAAAAAGAAGTGACCCGCCACAGGTTGACGGCCTGACGGGTCACTTCATCTGAACTTGCTGCACTCGGAGGAATACCCACCGCAAATGCTGTGCAGGAGTAGCCATTGGCCTGGCTACTCTTATTGGTGTTTACTTACATTCATTTTATTAAACATCTGCTAGACAATCAACCATAATGCTGATAAAAAGTATCAGGAAGCTGATCAATAAGATGAAGAAGACGACATGATAGCAGTATTCTCACCTTCAAACGATGTCAGACTGCCCAGCTTGCGCTGTACCGGCGCCTAGGACCGTGTCCGATATTCCTCGGCCTTTTCCTGCATCCCGGCAGCTACAGCCTCATTCTCGGACAACCCCTTGTCTGCGGCAAAGGCACGAATGTCCTGCGTGATGCGCATGCTACAGAACTTTGGTCCGCACATGGAGCAGAAATGAGCTTCCTTGGCCCCTTCTGCTGGCAGCGTCTCGTCATGGTAGGATAATGCCCGTTCCGGGTCCAGTGACAGGTTGAACTGGTCCCGCCAACGGAACTCGAAGCGTGCCTTGGACAATGCGTCATCGCGGCGTTGAGCACGCGGATGGCCTTTCGCCAGATCGGCGGCATGAGCTGCGATCTTGTAGGCGATGACCCCTTCCCGCACATCATCCTTGTTGGGCAGGCCCAAATGTTCTTTTGGCGTAACATAACAGAGCATGGACGTGCCGAACCAGCCAATCATGGCTGCCCCAATGGCGGATGTGATGTGATCATATCCTGGCGCAATGTCGGTCGTTAGCGGCCCAAGTGTGTAGAACGGTGCTTCTTTACAGATCTCCATCTGCAAGTCCACATTCTCCTTGATCTTATGCATCGGCACATGACCCGGGCCTTCGATCATCACCTGCACATCATGCTTCCATGCGATCTGCGTCAGTTCCCCAAGCGTGGCCAGTTCCGCCATCTGAGCTTCGTCATTCGCATCGTAGATACTGCCTGGACGAAGTCCATCTCCCAGTGAGAACGCCACATCATACCTTTTCATAATCTCGCAGATTTCTTCAAAATGGGTGTATAAAAAATTCTCCTGATGATGCGCAAGGCACCATGCTGCCATAATGGAACCACCCCGAGACACAATACCTGTCATTCGCTTGGCGGTCATGGGGATATAACGCAGCAGTACACCTGCATGAATCGTAAAGTAGTCCACGCCCTGCTCTGCCTGCTCAATGAGTGTGTCACGGTACAACTCCCAGGTCAGCGCTTCCGCTTCGCCATTCACCTTCTCCAGCGCCTGATACAGCGGCACCGTACCAATCGGCACAGGTGAATTGCGGATAATCCATTCCCGGGTGGTATGAATGTTTTTGCCTGTGGACAGATCCATCACCGTATCCGATCCCCATCGTACCGCCCAGGTCATCTTCTCCACCTCTTCCTCAATGGAAGAAGATACAGCAGAGTTACCTATGTTGGCATTGATCTTCACGTGAAAATGACGACCGATCAACATCGGCTCACTCTCCGGGTGATTGATGTTGGATGGCAGAATGGCCCGTCCACTCGCCAGCTCCTGTCTCACAAATTCCGGCTCCACGCCTTCACGAATGGCGGCGAATTCCATCTCAGCCGTAATGACTCCCTGTCTCGCGTAGTGCATCTGAGTCACGCAGCGTTCTGGCTGTGCCCGCAACGGTTTGCCTCGTAATCCGGGGTACTCTTCAGCGCCAGCTCTCTTCCCTCCAGGCTTTAGTCCGTTATCCTCCGGTTTAACTGTACGGCCTTGGTAAGTTTCGACATCGCCGCGCTCTGTGATCCAACGTGTGCGCAGGGATGGCAGACCTGCACGGATATCCGCATGGAATGCAGGATCGGTCATGGGGCCGCTCGTATCGTAGACACGCAGCGGTTCGTTATGCTCCACCCCTTGGGGAGTATTCGTGTCATGAAGGGCTATCTCACGCTCCGGTACAGCAATGTCCGGCCGTGAGCCCTGAATGTAGACTTTGCGGCTGCCCGGAAAGGGCTGAACCCGTCCGGCCGCCCCTGTTTCCTTTTCCACCTGCTGACCGTTATGTTCCTGTTCCATCGCTTGTTGTCCCGTTTGATTTCCTGTACTCATGTTCACTTGTCTCCTCCTCAGTGTTCGTCGCTTGTTTGGTTGGTTTCATCATTAGCTCGCTTACGTACCTGTCCCAAATCATGCGCAATGCAGAGAAGAAAGAGCGATCCTACACCAGACCAGGGGAGACACTTTTCATGTACAGTTAACAACAGACGGAGGCTGCCACAGATCATCGATCTATAAGACTTCCCTCCTCATCCAAGCCCACTTCCGCAGGTTATCGAAAAAGAAGCCCATAAAATCCGCGCTATATCGCCCGTTCCCTGTATATAAAAAAGCCGGTCCCCGAAGGAACCGACTTTTATGTCCATCACCAATAATGCACCTTCATGCAGCTCCTTAACGGAGCCCTACAAGGGTCACATCATGTGGTGGTTGTGGTCATATCGCCGATTACTTCCCTACGCTGGTATGATCCAGATCAGGTGCAAAGGGTCCGGAATCTCATGCGATTCCGTCTCAGTCCGGACAATTCGGACTCCCCCAGTAACGTTAATAAGTTGCGGCTTACATAAGCCGCCGTTCATATTCAATGAAGCTGGCCCCGTTGGGCCGTCCATTACAGAGTAGCGCAACCGGAACATAAAAACAACCTTTATATTCCAAATCATCAAACTCTATTGGAGAAAAAACTTACATCAACATCAGGATAACATGAGCCCCATTTGCGTAGCAGCATCCTTCAACACAGGTGCGTATTCATGCAATGTCTCCTGCGAGAGTCGACTGACAGGTCCTGAGACCGAGAGCGCAGCTGCAATATTGCCTCTGCGATCCATAATCGGTACAGATACCGCGGCAGCTCCCGGCTCACGTTCCTCATAACTCGTCGCATATCCGTTATCCCGGATATCTCCCATCTGCGCCAAATACACCGCGGGATCAATAAACACCGGCCATTCCGGCCCGTTCATCAGTTCTTCACGATCCTCGTCCGTGGCAAACGCCATCAGGACTTTGCTGGAAGCGCCCACAGACAGCGGGAGTCTAACACCCACTGGAGCGACTCGGCGGATCGCCTGATCACTTTGCACAGCTTGAATCCGTATCCTTTCACTCCCATCACGCAGGTACAGACTCACGGTCTCCCCCAATCGATCTCTCAGTCGCTCCATCGCAGGCAGCAGCAGAATAGCGGGATCATCACTGCGGGACATGTGAGCTGACAGCTCCCAGATTCGGATGCCAAGTCGGTACTTCTCTGTTGCTGCATCGCGGATCACGAACCCTCGATCCTCCAGCGTAGCCATCAAACGATGCACTGTACTTTTGTGCAGGCCAATCTGGCTGGCAATTTCGGTGAGTCCCAGATCACTGCGTGTGGTAAAACATAATAATATATCCAGCGCCCGTTCCACAGCCCGGACGGTTAACTTGCGATCTTCCATGGCATAATGCCCTCCTCATGTTTCATCACATGAAACTTGGTTACATAAATTATATGAGAAACGGTCTCATCTGTAAACCAAAAAGAGCCAAATTCAAAATAGGCCAACGTGTAAATTTTTCCTTTTTATAAGACTTAATCCCCTGTAATTTACACACTAAGGTAATGTTACCCATATATCTTAAGAACTATATAACAATTGCGTAACAAATGCCCTCAATCAATTGACTTTGACTATATTGGAACATACGATAAAGATATATTACATTAAGATATCGCTCTGAAGCAGGCTCTGAAAATCGATGCAATTCTCTTTACATTTCGTTGTTATCTTCAACTGAACTTCAAAGGAGGGGCATTCATGTATCAATCATCCCAGAGCGAAGCCCCGCTGCAAACAAAAGTGTCCGATCTGCCCTCTTCCCTATCACCGAGGCTGATTCGGTTCAAACATATTATCGTAGCGTTGCTGCTCTCCGTTGTATTTTTTCTACTGTTTTGTTTTATCGCACTGCATGGTTATATCGCATGGGTATTATCCAATCCAACGGTAGCGCCTGTCTTCTCCAATCCGATGCAAGCCAAGAACATGAAGTATGAAGACATCACGTTCCCGGCAGCAGATGGCAGCCGCACGATGCAGGGATGGTATATACCTGCTGACAATGCTGCAAGCAAAACGATTATTTTCAGTCACGGCTATGGTGCTAATCGTGAAGAAACATGGGTACCCATGTATGACCTGGCACACTATGCCCATCAACTTGGGTTCAACGTGGTGATGTTCGATTACGGCTTCGCTTCTCAAGTGAACAAAGCTGTAGCCACAGGTGGCAAAGCTGAGTCACAGCAATTGCTCGGTGCGATCCAGTTCGCCAAGCAACGTGGTGCGCAGGAACTGGTTGTCTGGGGTTTCTCGATGGGTGCCGGTACAGCGTTACAAACCGGACTGATTACGAAGGAAGTGGATGCAATGATTCTGGACAGTGCGTTCCTGCTGGAGCCAGATACGCTGTACCACAACATTCACAACCAGATCGATTTGCCACGTCAGCCTACACTGGAGATCATGAAACTGTTGTTCCCTGTTCTGAATGGTACCGGATTACAACAGATTCCATACCAGGAAGTGAAAAAGGAAGATTATCCGTTCCCGATTTTCTTCATCCATGGTACAGAGGACGAGAAGGCGCCTTATCCAATTGCGGAGCAACTCGCCGCCAACCAGACCAATCCGTACTCCGATGTATGGATTGTCCAGGATGCGCATCATGAGTTGATCTTCCGGGAGCATCCAAAGGAATATCTGCGCCGTGTCTCAACTTTCCTGAGTCATGTAACGAAAACAAGCAGTGACGATGTGCAAAACACGAATAATGGAGAATAACCAAATTTCAATCACCGAACTTTTCGTTGATTCCAGAGCCCTCAGGGGCTCTTTTTTTTGCACTCATAGGACAACAAGCTCGCGGAATATACTCTTGGGACGCATGAACAGACGGTCTGCATGCAATGTATTTCATCTGAAGGAGGTTCAACAAAGATGAACTGGTATGGATATGGTCACCTGCTGCCTCTGCGGACATTGGAGGAAATCCGTTTCTGGAAAGAACAGGAGAAAGAACATACACTCGTCATTCGTGCCCTGGTTCCTGATCTGGAGCCCCCATACGTCAAGCTACTGGAGGAATGGGAGGTTACCTTTGCAAACAGTGAGCGAGTAGCCAATCAGCTTTTAAAACAACTATTGCCCGCAACCCATCCACCTGCTCCCTACATGGTTCGTTGTATCGATCAACTTGTGGCGGCAGCTCGTAAGCAATCGAGGGAGTTCATCAAACAGCTGTATGTTCTTCTGGAGCAAAGTGCTGCTGTGCAAGCTGTTCCGCTTGCCAAAGTACTCATTCTGCATTTTATCCGCGAATCGGAGTATTTTCTGGGCGTTTTGGATACGCTTGGCCAACCGGGCATCTTGCGTGAAACGGATTCGGAGCCATCACTTTTTCTGGAAAATGCGTTGCATACGTCAGAGTCAGGAAGCGTCCATCGCCAAGCTTCAGAAGCTCCAACTTCTCCAGAGGGAAATATAAATGCACCTGCGGCTTCAGCTCAGATCCAATCCGCAACCATTCAAACGCCTTCTACCGGAACAACACAAGCCACACCCAGCTCTACAGCACCTCCTGTAAAAGAAAAGCCGGTTCCCATTGGAGGACACACACTGCCTCCTCTCCCCTATGCGTACAATGCGCTGGAGCCACATATTGATGAGCTGACGATGCGTATCCATCATGACAAACACCATCAATCTTATGTGGATGGACTAAATGTAGCAGAGAAAAAGCTGGCGGAATCGCGAAAAAAGAATAACTTTGAACTCATCAAACATTGGGAACGTGAACTTGCCTTCAACGGGGCAGGCCACTACCTGCATACGATATTCTGGACAATTATGAACCCTGCTGGCGGTGGCAAACCTTCCGGTATGCTGGCAGAACAGATCAAACGAGATTTCGGAAGTTATGAAGCGTTTAAGAATCAATTCACAGAAGCCGCGAACAAGGTGGAAGGCAGTGGCTGGGCGATGCTTGTCTGGAGCCCGAGAGCACATCGTTTGGAGATTTTACAGGCGGAAAAACACCAGAACCTGTCCCAGTCCGATATCGTACCACTCCTGCCACTGGATGTGTGGGAACATGCCTACTATCTGAAACATCAGAATGAACGCAAAAAGTATATCGAGGATTGGTGGAACGTTGTCTACTGGCCCGCTGTGGCCGAGCGTTACGAAACGGCACGCAAGTTGTTGTGGCCGCCTTATTAAGCTTGGGGTTAGATGGTTTAGAGAAAAAAGAGATATCTCCAGCCGAATGACTGAACGATATCTCTTTTGGTGTATACAAAAAAGCAAGCCTCCGGTAAAAAGAGACTTGCTTGTATTTTGAGAGACTTCCTATTTCTAAATGTTCACTTAAGAAGCACAGCCCTCGCACGCCACATAGTTGTCGCCAACCTGTTTGCTAATGGAGATCAGATCGCCCAGCTTGATATCAGACTCATCTGTAAACTCCAGATCGGCTATACGTGCAACGATCAGTGCAGCAGCCTCTTCCTTGCTTGTTGCCATTTGGCTGAACTCGGATTTTTCGCCTGTTGATACAACCTCATATAAATACGTATATCTCAATGTGTCCATCCTAACACTCTCCTTCCGAAATCACATCATATCATCTCTATTAACCAATTCCAAGCCCTAGTAAAAAGTGTTAATCGTAACGCAGCTTCATCTGCTCAGCTGTCAGGCGTACTTCTTCAGAGCCAACGCTAAGCACCCTGCTGGTCTCCGCCTGCGGATAGCGATCGCGCAGTGTTCGAACCAAAGCCGCAGTATATGCCGCAGCTGAAGGTACACCTGCCAATTCTTTCAGACTTGCCATCGTGCCAGGCTGAACATCGGGATATCCTTCACTCGCCCCGCCTGCTGCATGCTGATAGAATTGTCGCACATCTGCTGCCAATTGATCACCCTGACCGTCCACGATGATAAAAGCCGTAATGATATACGCCTTTGCCTGCCTGCGCTGGGCAATACCACAGAATTTCAATCCACCTACACTGACATCATAATCTCCCGGGCAAAAAGCACCCTGAACCTCACCTGTCTGCGCCTGATTCGACCACGGCGTTAGCGACTCGGCAATAATCGAAGCCATCTCCCGGAAATCATCATGAATATTGATGGCATGTCCGGGATTAGGCAGAATCAGCGACACATTAACTACCCCTGGGTTCAAGGGTACTGCCGCTCCACCGGAAGGCCGAACACAGACCGCTGTCCCTTGGCTTCTAATCTGTTCCATCGCTTCTACAGCCTGTGGCAACCTGCGGTCACGCAGACCCGCTACAAAGGCATCTGGGTGTCTCCATATATGTGCAACAGGTAGATGCCCTGCCCCAACCCGCCTGCACATAACTTCTTCCCAAGCAAAAGCTTCGAGTACACTACTACCTTGTCGCATGAGTGGTGTCTCCCAGATTTGCAGACGCAATGAAGCCTGTTGATCTGCCTGTAGTCCCTTTTCCGGCTGAACCGGTTGATCTGAATGGGAAGGTACACTCATCGTTCCATTACCTCCGGCTTAACGAATTCATATGTATTCAGTATATAGGAGTGACAACGCATATATAAATAAGCCGGTTCCCAGGGAACACGGCTTATTTATATCACATCCTGTGGTTTAGAAACTGCTGCTTCCAAAACCAAAGGAACTTACTCATCCGGCTTGTCCAGCGAGTGGACATACCTGATCTTAATCTTTTACCAAAGACAAGAACTCCGCACGTTGTGCCGGATTCTCACGGAAAGAACCACGTACAGCAGACGTTACCGTCTTGCTTCCCGGTTTCTTCACGCCGCGGGAACACATACACAAGTGCTCGCCTTCCACAACGACCATAACTCCATGAGGTTCAACGGCCTCTGTCAAAATGTCAGCGATCTGTGATGTAATACGTTCCTGAACTTGAAGGCGACGTGTTACTGCTTCGACCAGACGAGCCATTTTGCTCAGACCAACGATCTTGCCGCTCGGTACATACCCAATGTGCACCTTGCCGAAGAACGGCGCCATGTGGTGCTCACACTGACTGTAGTAGACAATATCCTTGACGATAACCAGTTCTTCATGATTCTCGTCAAACGTGACACCGAGCACATCGCGCGGGTCTACTTCATATCCGCCAAAAATTTCTTCATACATTCGGGTCACACGTGCAGGCGTTTCAAGCAGCCCTTCACGTGTACTATCTTCTCCGATCAATTTCAGGATCTGCTCTACATGATACTCGATCTTCTCCCGATTGTCGGATACTTTTGAATTCAAATAATCTTTAACGCCAGCCACTGCCAAACGCCTCCTTTCGAACCACAATAAGGTAAGCAGTTATTCACTTCACTGCTATTATTTTCGGCGGCCCGAACTTTTACGCGCAGGATGCTGTTGCGGCTGAGGCATTTTCGCTCCTGGCTGCTGATTCTTCATCATCTGCTGGGCACGCTGCATTTGCTTGCCATTCAGGTTGTAGCCCATTTGCTTCGCCATTTTCTGAAGCATGTCCGGATTGCTTTGCATTTTCTCAAGTTGTTTACGCAAGTAGAACACCCCGATGAAAAATCCCCCGACCAGACCAACAATCAATGTAATAATCGGTATAACAATATCCATCTCTTAGACACCTCTGTATGCATTCTAAAAAGCCTGATAATCCGTGTCACTTCATGATGTTCGACACACATGTTGCAAACCTGACACAGAGCGGATTTCCTGAAAGTATCATAGCATTTCCGCACGCCTTGAGCAAACGGATTTTCCAGTTGAACCGCACACAAGCTACGTCATGACAGCTTCAATGAAAACGGTTGTATGCTGAGCCAGATCGATTTCAACCACATCCAGAGAATAACGCGTACTTCCGCGCGCCACCCTGATTACAGGTCTGCCGGGCAATCCCCGATGTTGACGCACAATGACTCCAGTCTCTTTGGTGGACAGTCGTACCGCTGTACCATTGGGATACACGGATACACTCTTGTTGAACTCAATCAGAATGTCCCGATCCAGCTTTGTACCAGACAACGCCATCATCTCTTCACAGGCCTCATGTGGCATCAAACTGTCCTTGGATAAACCATTAATGAGATTATCATAGATATTAGCCACACTAACGATTCTCGCAAACAGATGAATGTCACTTCCCTTGATCCCTCTCGGCATGCCTGTACCATCTACATGCTCATGATGTTGCAGGGCTGTATGAGCGACCAACAGACTGAACTCCCGTTTGTTCTTAATCACTTCGAATCCACGCCACGTGTGGTGCAGCGAAGAATTCGCAGCAGAGCCACTGCCCGGAGGTTCCCCCACTTTGCCAATATCATGCAATAATGCCCCCACAGCAAGGTCCTTCAGTTGATTATAATTGAGTCCCATATTCAGTCCGATGACCGAAGACAACAAACATACATTCATCGCATGAACATACTGTGCATTGTCTTTGGTACGAATATCGGTGAGCTGCACAAGCATTTCACGTCCGTTCAGTACATCATTCAGCAACTTCTCTATACTGAGGGCAACTTTTCTCGGACTCCAGTCTTTCCCGGATCGAATGGATTCGAGTGTGACACTCATTTCATTAATTATTGCCCGTTTCGTGGTTTCATCCAGAATGTCTTCTGCATCCACATCTTTATACGCTTCATCCTGGATGTATAACATGGTCACGCCAATACGCTTCAGCGTATTGACCATGTATACGGTGAGCTGGACTCCGGCAGACAGCAGTACCGTGCCGTTACTGGAATATACCGTCTTGCCCAGAAGCTCCCCCGCTTCCACGCTCTCCACGTTTACATACTTCATGAACGTCCCCCGCTCTTACGATAGCTGCTCCAATGCGAGCAATTGCTCCTTGGTTTGCAGACCGCCTACATAACCCACCAGGGTACCGTCTTTACCACTGATACGGTGACAGGGAATAATAATCGGAATCGGATTCTTGCTAATGGCGTCCAGAACTGCACGAACAGCCTTGGGTCTGCCGATGATTTCCGCAACCTGTTGGTGTGATGAGGCCTCTCCATAAGATATATCGGACAGAACTTGCCATACTTGTAGCTGGAATGGTGTTCCAAGCCGATCAAGCTGCAAGTCGAACGTTTTTCTCTCCCCTGCAAAATACTCCTTTAACTGCTTTGAAGCTTCGCTGAGCTTCTCTTCATTCTTCTCATATCGATACTCGCCAATCCAGATGCGGGCCCATTGTTGCAGATGAGCTTCGCGTACGTGAAAGGCGCCAAAATCGATGTGACACAGCCCTTCATCCGTCGCGCATAACGTAAGAGTACCAATCGGTGTCAGTACCTCATCGTAGTATACGGGCTTGCCATGAAGACCTGTAACGGCTGAAGGTTTCCACGCTGCGGCTTCCGGTTTGTCAGGCTGTGCAGACTGCTCACTACCCGGTTCAATCCCAGCTTCCATTTTCAAATCCTGTTGTAACGCAAGTAAGGTATTGTTCTCGTTATTCTGTTCCTCTGGCTGCTTCTCACTCACTTGCCCAGCCTGTGGCTGTTTGGGTAAGGTCTCGGACGAACTCAGTCGCTCCTCGGCCTTCTGCAGCATGCTTAGTACGTTCCCATCTTGTTCGTTAGCGGCAGCTTCCCCAATTGCTCTCATGGCGTCTTCTCCTCCAATTCTGCTTAACGCCCAGGCTGCGGTTCCCCGCAACTCGGGGCGCGGATCACGTTTTAATACTTCTGTAAGTTTGGGTACAGCACTTTTGTCTTTGAAATTACCCAGGGCAATAACGGCGTTGCGTTGAATCGGCTTTTTGCCCCGCCAGGCGGCGGAACTCTGACCGAAACGTTCCTTGAATTCCCGGTTACCGATGTCTAGCAGCGGCAGTAGGAGTGGCTTCACAATCTCCGGATCGGGGTGAAACTCGGGATGGTGATCCCAGTTCTTGCCCCGGTTCTTCGGACAGACAATCTGACACGTGTCACAACCGTACAGACGGTTGCCTATTTTCAGCATAAATTCTTCATCCACGAACCCTTTTGTCTGGGTTACAAAAGAAATACAACGCTGTGCATTCAACTGCCCCGGTCCCACCAATGCTCCTGTAGGACAGGCATCAATACATTTTGTACATTCACCGCAGTCCTCGGTCACAGGTGTGTCTGGTTGAAAAGGAATATTCGTTACCAGTTCTCCGAGAAAAATCCATGAACCAAATTTGGGTGATATAATGGCACAGTTTTTGGCACTAAAACCAATCCCCGCACGCTGGGACACCGCACGATCCACCAATGCTCCGGTGTCTACCATGCTTTCGATCATGGCTTCAGGTACGCGTTCCTTTATAAAATTGACCAACTTGTCCATCGCTGCACGCAGGACCTGATGATAATCCTGACCCCAAGCCGAACGGGCAAAAATGCCTCGATACGCACCAGGCTCCGATTTCGGCGGATTCACCATTTTGGATGGGTATGCCACGGCTATTGCAATAAGTGAAGCGGGCTCGCCATCTTTTAAGGCGGGGTGCACCCTTTTTTCAATATCCGGCTCTTCAAAACCTGAAGCATACCCTTTATCCCGCGACTGCTCCAGCAGCGACTTCAGGGAAACAAAGGGATCAGCCGAAGCAAAACCGATATCATCAATGCCCAGTCCGGGGCCAGCTGCCTTGATCTCCTGTTTTAACTTTTCCCATATGGAGGCATCCTGTGCTGCCCCGGTCTGTACGCTCGTCATTTCTCTTCCCTCTCTTCTTCCGACACTTATTCCGTAAATAGTGAACGCCCGCCTCACGGTAAGAGGACAGGCGTTAATTTCTATATATGCCTTACATACTTGAATTCAAACGGAACGAGTCTATATGGTTTAACGCAAAATGCAGTCTGAAGTTGTTGTCCTGTAAGCATTTTACAATTTCTTCAATTCAGAAAACGGCCAGAAAATAAATTCAGCCTTGCCTACAATCTGGTCGGATGTAATACTGCCAAACACTCGGCTATCCTTACTTTTGCCTTCATGACGATTATCCCCCATCACGAAGAAATGATCCGGCTCCAAGGTGATTGGGCCAAAATCTGGGTCCTGCACCTCAATATCGGTGTACGTTTCCGCTTGTTGCTCGCCGTTCACATATAGATGGTGATCCCTAACTTCAATTGTATCTCCCGGAAGTCCAACGAGCCGTTTCACCAGAAAATCCTTCTTCTCCACACCTTCGCTTGGATCACGAAGTACGATCACATCTGATCGGGAAGGATTACCCAGATGGTATACGATTTTGTTGACGAAAAGGCGATCTCGCTCAACCAGTGTCGGCTGCATGGACTGTCCCTTGACCATTGACAGATTAAACACAAACAGGTTCAGCAGCATCATAATTACAAAAGCAACAACAATCGTTTTGACCCAGTCCCACAGCTCGACAACCCAGGATTTCCCCGGTTGTTCAGGCTTTGACGGTTCATTACGTTGCTCGGAAGTCACATGTTCCATTGAATGATTATTGGAATTCAAAGGGACACCTCATTTATTAAATAGTTGAATTAAACTTGTAACATGGTAACCATACTCCCTTTCAGTCTACTCCATTTGGGAGAGTGAAACAATTGGTTATGAGCACCAATACCTTGGTTATCGTGAATACAGCCGGGATAATCAGGGTGATTTAAATAGAATTCAGGGACTCCGAAGCATGTTCAGAAATTGAGGAAACCAGAGGAATATGACGTGAAGAACACTCATATAAATAGAAAGGCACATCCCTCACGTTCTTACACGTTAAAGAGATATGCCTAATATGAAATGAAAATCTTTTTTTTATTTCTTTTTAAACATGCAAACTAAGCTTTGGACAAAATACTAAGAGTCTGGAAAGCGCTCATAATCTGATTGGCACCGTAACCCATTGCTTCATATAGAGGCATGGCTACTTTGTTGTGCTCATCACCCGCCACCCATACTTGGCTGACTTTACGCTGCTGGAACCGCTGTTCCATAGCCTCGACAAGTGTTTTGCCGACTCCACGGCGACGATAGTCTGGATGTACCGCAATACGGTAGATACAACCCTGGTTGTGATCAATCGTACCGATCAAAGCGCCTACGAGGTCTCCCTCTTCTTCCGCAACCATGATCAGGTCAGAATCCCATGACAATTGACGGGCAAACGGGCCCATCGTGTTCTCATAACACTCTTCCGATAGTGCAACCTGGAGAAGCTCCGTCATCTGGCTTGCATCACTCAACTGAAAGGAACGAACGTGCATGTCTTAAATCTCCCTTTTCGTTAGCTTAGATGAGGTTTTTTACAAAAAGGGAATCCCTTTTTACCAAAAACCCAATGTTCATATAATGACAAAAAACGAGAAAATACCGCTTCTTCGTCAATTAAACCATACTTTTCTCCATAAAACACGCATTTTCTTTTGAAAGCGCTTAATTGTAACCGTTTACATACGAATATTAAACTTTCCATCCATTTTAACGCCTGAAAACACATAAATAGTTGAATAAAGGGTAAAATATGTTTGTTATCTCTGGCCCATCATTAGATCAACGCCTCGGGGGACTTAATAAACAAAAATGTTGCTTAATTAGCTCGAATGCGGTTTAATATTAGTGGCAAGGGTATTATTACATATGTACCTGTTTTCAAAAAAAACCTAAAATCTCAGGAGGTATTTCATTATGACTTTTCAATTACCAGCACTTCCTTACGCTAACGACGCACTGGAACCACATATCGATGCAAAAACGATGGAAATCCACCACGATCGCCATCACAATACTTATGTAACCAACTTGAACGCAGCTCTGGAAAGCGCTCCTGAACTGCAAGAAAAAAGCTTGGAAGATCTGATTGCTAACCTTGACAGCGTACCAGAAGGCATCCGCACAGCGGTTCGCAACAATGGTGGTGGACATGCTAACCACAGCTTGTTCTGGGAAATCATCGGACCTAACGGCGGCGGCGCTCCTACAGGCGATATCGCAGCAGCTATCGATAGCGAACTGGGTGGCTTTGATAAATTCAAAGAAGATTTCGCTAAAGCAGCTACAACTCGCTTCGGTTCCGGCTGGGCTTGGCTCGTAGTTGGTAAAGATGGTAAGTTGTCCATCACTAGCACACCTAACCAAGACAGCCCTCTCTTCGAAGGTCTGACTCCGGTTCTGGGTCTGGATGTATGGGAGCACGCTTACTACCTGAACTACCAAAACAAACGTCCTGACTACATCGCCGCTTTCTGGAATGTAATCAACTGGGATGAAGTGAACAAACGATACGCTTCTGCAAAATAAGATTGTTAGCATGCAATAGTTAACATAAAAGAGAGCCTGATTCGGTCATCGTGACCGTGATCAGGCTCTCTTTTTGCTATCATTATAGTTAATGGGTGTTTTGTTTCTAACGAACCCAGGACACGCTATTGCTCCATATTTCATCGTATCGCGAACCTAACGAATCTCAGAGTAGCTATTTCCCCAGATACGGGCTTTGATACGCACTTTTGGGTTGATTTGGCTATGATAACGTCACTCAGGTTCGTTAGAATTTATAATTGTGGTATATCCACATGATAAGACCTCTGGAGTTCGTTAGCTCCCCCATTTAATCATTCACTTGATCATACGCACCAGCAAAATAACTGCTGATCAGCTTCAGGAAGATATTCGGGAATGCCATCTTATCCATATCTTCCGGACCGATCCAGCGGTAGGTCAAGCCATCGCCTTTACCTGTCAATGTCGGAGTGCTCAGCGCTAGGTCACTAACATCAGATGATGACATCAACATCTCTCCATCGTTAAGCGATGTTGAGATGTTCTGCGCATTAGGCGTGCCTGGCTCCGATGAATGCGTCGTGTCTGACTCAGGTGACACAGCTGATGATGAGGCTGTGCCCTCCCTTGTTGCCGCCTGTGCATCGTAGGCGGCTCTGGCTTCCGCTGCGATCAGCGGAAGCTCACTGCTCTGGTCCTGCTCGGTACACTTGTACACCTGCAGGCTCCAGACAATGTGGCTGAACACATGCTCCGCATGGGTAGCCAGCCCTTCCGGGCGGGCAGCGAAGCCTTCCGCCCACAGACTGCCGGCCAGCAATGCCATGGCCGGCTCATCCGCCAGCGGCGCCGCCTTCTTGCTGGCTGCGGCGGGCGCCGCGAGCACATGCGGCAGCTCCCACATGCGGGCCAATAGGCCCGTGTCTGGGCGCTGGCGCACAAGCACTTGGCCGCGATGAGCACCGCGGCCCTCCACAATCGCGACCAGCCGCTGCTCAGGGCGCGGCGGCTTCGCCTTGGTCTTGACCGGCAGTGTAAGCTCTCTTCCGGCGATGCGGCCGGAACATTGCTCCATGACCGGGCAAGTCAGGCAGTGCGGCGCTTTGGGTGTACACACCAGCGCGCCAAGCTCCATCAGCGCCTGATTGAAATCACGCGCCCGCCCTTCCGGAATGAGCTCTCCTGCGAGCTCTTCCATCAACACCCGGGTGCTGCCCTTCATAATGTCCTCATCGATGAGGAAGTATCGGGACAGTACCCGCATGACATTGCCATCTACCGCAGGTTGCGGCTGGTTGAAGGCAATGCTGAGAATGGCCCCGGCAGTATACGGGCCCACTCCTTTTAATGCAAAGACAGCCGGCTTGTCCTGCGGCATCTCGCCTCCGTGCAGCTCCATGACTTGTCTCGCGGCTGCCTGAAGATTACGTGCACGGGAGTAATAACCGAGTCCCTCCCAATTTTTCAAGACATCCTCTTCGGGTGCTTCCGCCAACGCCTGTACGGTCGGGAAATTCCCGATAAAACGATTGAAATACGGAATTACCGTATCTACCCGCGTCTGCTGAAGCATAATCTCCGATACCCATGTGAAATACGGATTGTTGTGGCGACGCCACGGCAAATCCCGTCTGTTGACCATATACCAGTCCAGCAAATTCACGCTGAAATGTTGTTTCTGTTCCTGTAAACCCATATTTCCGTCCTCTCCTATTGCCAAGCTAACTACTTTTCCATCTGTTCCACGATCGCAAAGGCCGCTGCCAATTCCGTCTGATGTGTAATACTCAAATGAATGTCATATTGCTTATCATATGGCAGCTGCAGACGTTCCCAGGCTTGACTGGACAGCGAGGCCACGGGACGTCCTGTCCCATCAGGTAGCACCTCAATGTCAGTGAAGCCCATGACACCACCAATACCGCAGCCAAATGCCTTAGACACCGCTTCTTTCGCTGCAAATCGACCGGATACAAACTCCGTCATCCGCTTCCCTCGACGAACCGCGATCTCCTGCTCTGCTGGCGTTAAAATTCGTTTTATGAAAGCTTCCGCATGGCGACCGGACAATAACTTCTGCATACGTCCAATCTCCAGCACATCATTACCTATGCCATATATCATCAACGCTTCACCCGCTTAATCTTTTATACTGTAAGAGGTTATTCAAAAAGTCCCATCTTCTCGGTACTGAAAACCGCTCTTTTTGAACCTTCATTGTAAAAGATCTCCATTCAATCACATGATCCGTAACTCTCCGAACACGTATTCTATTGTAGCAGGAGGGACGATCAGAAGCGAGTACCTATCCGCATTACCATATATGCTAAAATATGAATCAGGAATCGTCTGAAATTCTTAGGAGGTCTGAATAATGCCCATAACTTTTGAATTGCTTACTGACGTAGATGCGATCATTCGCGGAGACTTTTTCCCTGCACAACAACCCGCTCAAGGTGTCATCATTCTGGCTCACGGATACAAAGGCTTCAAAGACTGGGGCATGTTCCCCTATGCAGCTGCACAGCTAAGCCAGACGCATCATGTGCTGACCTTTAATTTCTCTCACAACGGTATCGGCGAATATCTGGAGCAATTCTCTGAACTTGAAAAGTTCGCAGTGAATACCTACAGCCGGGAGCTTGCCGATCTGGCCCTGGTACTGGAACATGTGGCTACACAACCTGAACTCACTGGACTTCCTGTATACCTGGTTGGTCATAGCCGCGGTGCGGGCGTAAGTCTCGTCTATGCACTGGATCACCCCGAGCAGGTGGCAGGTGTCATCTCCTGGAATGGCGTAACCAATCTGGATCTCTTCACAGCGGAGCAAAAAGAAGAAATGCGTACGCATGGCCGCAGCCATGTCGTTAACGGACGAACAGGCCAGCAGATGCCACTGGACGTGGCTATTCTGGAAGACCTGGACAAGCATAGCAAACGTTACGCTATCCTTGACCGCTTGGCTTCTTCGACTTTGCGAGTCGCACTCATTCAGGGAACAGAAGATCCCCAGCGTCTGCGGGACGGTTCTGCCGCACTTGTGCAAGCACGCCCTGATATCCCATGGCACCAGATTCCTGATGGGAACCATACCTTTAATACCGTACACCCATTTAAAGAAACCACTCCGCAACTGGAGCAAGCCATCACCCAAACCCTGCAACAGATCAAAGACTGGAATAGCTAACACATCTTTATAGTAGTCACCTGGATTTTTGCGGTTTCTCGTTCCACATAACAAAAAGAGTCACTGCGTGAGCAGTGACTCTTTTGCATTCCCTAAAAGGGACGTTATTTCAATGTTGGTGTTAACAGCTTATAACGATCATGCTCATCCACCCGTATTAGATACCAGGAATCGCATTGCGTTTGTGATGTGTGCGCGTATAGAACGCTTCGAGGCGCTCTTGTGCAGCCGAATCGATCTGTTTGCCTTCGAGATAGTCGCTGTTCGCTTCATACGAGATTCCCAGCTCATCTTCGTCCGTCTGACCTTCCCATAGCCCTGCCGATGGTGCTTTGTCCAAAACAGCCTGTGGCACGTTCAGATATGCTGCCAGCTGGCGTACCTGACGTTTGTTCAGAGTGCTTAGTGGTGTGATATCCACAGCGCCATCGCCCCATTTGGTATAGAAGCCTGTAATGGCTTCGGACGCATGATCCGTACCTACAACGAGCAGGTTCTCTTCAAACGAAAGCGCATATTGCATAACCATACGAGTTCTCGCCTTTACATTACCTTTGCCTTGGTGAGTCATATGACGTGGGCTGCCCAAGGATTTGAAACCTTGCTCCACTTCCAGCGCAATCTCGTTCACTGCATCTTCGATATTGGTTTCCACGACATGCTTCAGATCGTATGCTTTGGCTACAGCGTAGCTGTGGTCGATATCGGATTGTTCACCATAAGGTTGGAACACACCAAGCGTTTTGTACTCTTGGTTGTTCTCTTGCGTGAGCTCGTCCGTCGCTCTTTTGCAAAGCGCCGTAGCCACTGCACTGTCAATACCGCCGCTGATCGCAATCAGCAAACCCTTGGCACCCGCATTTTTCACATACGTCTTCAGAAAATCAACACGCTTGCGTACTTCCTCTTCTTCATTAATGCTTGGTTTAACCTTCAATTCAGCGATGATCTGTTGTTGCAAACTCATCGTTCACACACCCCGTTTCTAAATGAATGAAATTTGATGTCCAGCTTGAAAGGTCCGAATGGTTCAATAACCTTATCTATCCAAAATGAAACGCCCCGGCATCGGTGATCCGAAGGGCGGGGCGTTCTATTGGAGCGAATTAACGGCAGTAACGGTCAAATGCACTTTTGAGATCAGCCGCAATATCCTCTGCAGAACGGTCTTCCACTTGATGACGCTCGATAAAGTGAACGAGTTCTCCGTCTTTCATCAGAGCGATGGACGGTGAAGATGGAGGATAAGGTGCAAAGAATTCACGTGCCTTTGCAGTTGCTTCTTTGTCCTGACCAGCAAATACAGTGTACAGGTGATCCGGTGTAATATCGTGCTGCAGTGCTTGGGACACACCTGGGCGACATTGACCTGCGGCACATCCGCAGACAGAGTTAATGACAACCAGCGCTGTTCCTTTTGCATCCGGAAGACTTGCTTCCACTTCTTCAGGAGTACGCAACTCCTGGATTCCTAGACGAGTTAAATCATCCCGCATCGGTTGAACCATATCTTTCATGTATTGATCAAATGACATCGACATTCGGTTTCACTCCTTATAAATGGTTGTTCTATGATCTTGATAAAATTAAAGGCCAATAAACTCTCCAAAACAACGTTACATTCATATCGAACATTATGGATGTAATGATGTGCTATTCCTATTATACATCCATAAGCAATGAAAGCAAGATTCAGAAACCGCCTGCGGAAAGGCTTCTTCCATAATATTATGTCTCAATGTCTGGCAATATATGCTGAATGACTAACGTTCAAATGCCACTTTGAAGGTCGTGCCCTGTCCTTCCTCCGATTCCACAGTAATGGTTCCATTATGTCGTTCCACAATACTTAGGCACATGGACAATCCAAGTCCGGTTCCCTTGGCTTTTGTCGTATAGAAAGGTTCAAACAGCTTTTCCTTCTTCACTCTGGGTAGACCAGGTCCTGTGTCACGTACACACAGTTCCACTTTATCATCCACTATCCGCGTCTCCAGCGTAAGCACACCCTTCTCATTCATGGCTTCCATCCCGTTACGGGCCAGGTTCAACACCACCTGTTTGATTTCCTTAGAATTGAGATGCAACTTTGGCACATTATGGGCCAACATGAGTTCTATACTCTGACCACGCAGGTTCGCATCCGCCCATAACAACGGACTGAGTTCATGGATGATATCGTGCAGCTGGGATTCTTCTTTCTCGGCAATACGATTCTGAGCCAAAGACAAGAAATCATTAATGATACTGTTGGCCCGGTCCAGCTCTTCCAGAACGATCCGGTAATAGTGATCGAGGGAATCAGGACTCTTTTCCTGCATGAGTTGAAGAAAACCCCGCACAACCGCCATTGGATTACGCACCTCATGCGTAATGCTTGCAGCCATCTGCCCCACCAGACTGAGACGATCCACATTATCCAGTTCACTTCGCAACATCTCAAGCTCCGTGATATCCTGAATGATCAGCATGGCTCCTGTAACTTCTCTCGCAGACTCTGTTGAAAAGGCATAAATCGGTACGGTTCGGGACTGAAATACGTGTGCACCGTAACGAACGGTCAACCCACTAATCTCACCATGAACGACGGCTCTGCGAATGCTTTTATCCATCTTGTCCGCCTGACCTTGTTCAACAAATTGACTGGCAGGCTGTCCAATGAGATCAGGTGTGGAGGTACAAGGTAACTGCTCCCTTGCGGTTTGCTCCATCATCTCATTGACAAACATCACTGTGCCTTGTTTATCTACGGTGGCAATGGAGAGAGGCACTGCATTTAGAATCTGATGAAGTTTCTCCGTTTCAGCTATGTATCGGTGGTGGACTTCCGAGAGATGCTGTTCCAGCCCGCGATAGTGCTTCATCCGTTCCAGCCATAGCAGACTCAGACTGCCCGCAACAATGGCTCCAGCGGTATATCCAAGTGCTGTAAGTATCATGTAGGTCGCAGAGTATGTGGATTCATTCTGGAGGGATGCGATCCATAACAGACTCGTTACAACCAGTTCCATTGTAATCAGGATGATGAGGATCGCCATTTTGCGTGAAGGTGTATTATGCTTGAATCGTTTGGCAGACAACCATACAATAGGATAGAGAAGAATGCCCGTATGAAGGAGAAATCCGTACAGATCATAGGGATGCGCAAAAAGAAAATAGAAGAGAATATGTAGAATGGACAGCGTTACGCCTATAGCGGACTTACAATACAAAATAACAAGTATCACAGGTACGATGCTTAATGATATGGGTACGGCCACCGGGCTTGCATAGAGCGCAAACAGCAGACACAATAACATGCTCGCGACACTTGTCACAGCAAAACTGGTATGAACGATTCCGGCATGTTCCATTCTGGCAATAACCCGCTTGGAGAGTGCCAGACGGAATAAGGGAATCAGAAATACCGCCGACCCTGCCAGCAGTACTTGTAAAAGCATGTCCTTTAACGCAACCACAATGCCATCTCCTCCTCTGCCTGCACATTCCCTCATGTATTTCTGATTAAAACATAGGCGACAGTATATTACAATATATCCCTTAAGACTGCACAATAGAACTGCTCATAACTCCATTATATTTCAGAAAAAGCCAGGAGTAGACACATTTTACGTAAAACAGACAAAATCAATGAAAAAAGAGGGTAATAACATATGTATGATGTCATTGTAATTGGTGGTGGATCTGCGGGCCTGATGGCTTGCGTTGCTGCTGCCGAGCATGGAGCCTCCGTGCTTCTGCTGGATAAAGGAGATCAACTGGGTCGTAAACTCGGCATCTCTGGCGGAGGTCGATGCAATGTAACCAATGCCAAGGAAACGGATGAACTAATCCGACATATTCCGGGTAATGGACGCTTTTTATATAGTTCGTTTCAAAATTTGGACAACCAGGGAATCATGCGTTTCTTCGAGAATCTCGGAATTGCCCTGAAAGAAGAAGACAACGGCAGAATGTTCCCTGTAACCGATAAAGCCAAAACAGTTGTGGATGCGCTGGTTGGCAAGATTGTCTCCCTCGGCGTTGAGATTCGCACCAAAGAACCGGTCAAGGAAATTATTCAGAATGGTCAGCAGATACAAGGTGTTAAATTGATATCCGGTAAAACCATTCTTGGGCGCTCTGTCATCATCGCTACCGGCGGCAAGTCCGTACCCCAAACGGGATCTACCGGAGATGGTTATCCTTGGGCTGAGGCTGCGGGTCACACGATAACGGAGTTATATCCGACCGAAGTGCCCATTGTGTCTGGAGAGAGTTGGATTCAGTCTAAAGAACTGCAAGGTTTGTCTTTAAGGGATATCGCTCTATCCGTAGTAGATGCCAAAGGAAAAACAGTCATCTCTCATCGCGGGGATATGATCTTCACGCATTTTGGCGTGTCAGGACCGGTTGCACTGCGCTGCAGCCAATTTATCCGCAAGGTTCAGATGAAGTCTGGAAACCCACAGGTCATTATGAGCATTGATCTGTTCCCGGAACTGTCCTTAGGTGCATTAGAAGCACAGGTGCAACAAGTATTGGAACAAGAGTCCCGCAAAGCTGTCAAAAATATTTTAAAAACATGGGTTCCTGAACGTATGATTCCCTTAATGATGAAACGGGCAGAGATCAGCGATGACCTCACGTTCCACCATTTCCCCAAAGGTATGTTAAGCAACTTGTGTGGGCTAATGAAAGCTTTTACCTTCCGTGCAGACGGAACGAGATCGCTCAAAGAAGCCTTTGTTACTGGGGGAGGAATCCACTTAAAGGAGATATACCCAAAAACAATGGAATCCAAGCTGCTGCCTGGACTATTCTTTTGCGGTGAAGTTTTGGATATTCACGGCTACACCGGAGGGTATAATATCACCGCTGCATTCTCCACAGGATACACGGCTGGCATGCATGCAGCTGAATATAAACACGTTACATCATAATAGGTATTACACCTTTTAACCCGATAATGAATTAGCTCAGATGCCAAAAACCCCGATATCCACTATTGTGGACGATCGGGGTTTTTGGGCATTGTTCCATTTTAGAAAAATTAGCTCGAACTGCTCTTAGCTTGTGATGCTTCTATGCTTTCACACTGCCTGAAAATCCATCAGCCGAATCATCGTATGTCGGGTCATCGCTATAGTTATGTCTGCCTTGCTCAGCCTGGCTTCCCTGGTTTTGGCTCGCATAACCCTCATGCCAGTCTTCATTCACGAGATGAGCCGGAATCGATATATTCTGAAACTGATCCAGTTCTTCCGTTTGCGAGGCAAACACGGCACTTCCTCCATGAGATTGTACAATCTCTACGGCAGACTGAGGATCTTGGCGATCTGTGGGGATGTACAGTTCCAGCGGGCCGGACTGATACGGCTTATATCCCAATTCCTCCAAGGTTGCCCTGGCGGCATTCAACGCTGAATCGTCTGAAAAGTGCACCTGTAGTTCGCTATTATCCATCATCTTCTCTTCCTCCTTGCTACAGCTAATCTCTCATCATCCATAGATGAGATTCTTCTTCTATAGCATGGGCAGATATAGCGCACGATATGCTCCGAATTAGAAAGGAATTCCTTTAGGGCGTGTCTGAAAACTCCGAAGGAATCAGATTTTGCCGAATTTTCGTTCCAAGCAAGGAAGTTTTCCGCAGGCGTGCCGGGGCACGTCAAGGGAAAGTGACACAGCATGGGGCGAAAAGGCGGTAAAAGATGAACTTCAGCGAGTTTTTGAGACACGGCCTAGGCCCGGGTCAGCCGGACCCATCCGGCAATAGATAAGACGCAGAGTCCGAAGGCCACCGCACCTGCAGCTGTCAGAATACCGACGATCCAGCCGAGCCAGGCCAATCCCAGCGTGAATCCCATAAGAATACCAATCGGGACAAACAACATCCGAACCATCATTGAACCTGCAAGATGCAGCGCCTCCGTGTCATACGTTATAAGCTGAACATAGTCGGACGTGGCAAAAACATCCCAGGAACGATAAAACATCACCGTCAACATGATGATTAATAACGCACACACAATGACATTGACCGGAAAAGGTGGTAATGCAACTGCTGCGATGGATAGTCCGCCAAGCTGCAGATACAATTTCATCGTGGCCGAGTTTCGGAAAAATGCCTTGAATGCAATCTCCGCTGTCCGATTCGCGATGGAACGATTACGTAACAGTTTACGCGGTTTACGGAAGATGATGGACCGTGTTCGTGGGGCTTTCGGCTTGCTCACCGCCCGGCTTAACATTAGAGCTGTAAGCTGCAGCCTGCTCCGCAGATCCTCCCGCACATCCCCTTCAAACGTTCCCTTCATCAATAGCCTCATCTGTCCAACTGTAATTAGAAGAAGCATGATAATTACGATTCCAAAACTGATTTTCCACGTCTGTCCATGCATCCATGATGTCGCATGAATGGTCATGTAACCTATGCCAATGACGAGAGGGATCATCTGAATCCAGCGTCGCCATCCAGTATGTCGAACCTTCGTCATATGTAGTGTTATGGCTTGGAATGAAGCTACCGCACCAAACCAGACAGCCATAAGTGCAATCTGGAGATTCGACATCTCATAGACACGGGACCACAGGGGTGCGGTCAGCGCTGTAATCAGGATCATTTTGCCCAGATGTTGCAGACAGGACCGGTAGAGCCCTTGCCTCATCAGTGTTCGCATCCACAACGGTCTTGATTTCAAAAACAATACATCCGCTTCCTCCACAAATATCAACACACCACCGGTAAGCATAACCACGTCGATCAGCCCAGTCAGTACGGGGAGCGGTAATCCTGTCGCCCATGCAGGCAGCGGTTTGGTCCACAGACTCGTGTACCATCCAATCAGATAGAGCAGACCCGGAACAAGCAGGTATACCCACACTGTCCAATCCACGACGAGTCTGAGATTTTTCATCTGTTCCTTGAAATGCTCTTTGCGTCTTCGTCTGTATAAACGAAGTGGGGTATAACACTGGGAAGTTTCCATTCTCTCTCACCCTCTCTCTATCTAAGACGTCAGTACATCAAAACAGTCAAACAAAGAGGCTTCCGGCAATCCTGCCACTTCACGGATCTCATCCAATGTTCCCTCGGCAGCAGATCTGCCCGAAGCAATCAGAATAAACCGGTCGCAGATTCGTTCAGCGGTATCCAGTACATGCGTAGACATAAGCACACCCGCGCCGCGGCGACGTTCATCATCAAGTAATTTTAGAAAATCCTTGGTTGCACGAGGGTCCAGTCCGATGAACGGCTCGTCCACAATATAAATATCCGGCGAAGACAGAAATCCGATCATCAACATCATTTTCTGCCGCATGCCCTTTGAGAAACTGGCTGGAAGATCATTCCGAACGTGGTCCATACCGAAACGAACCAACAGTTCCTCCGCTCGGGCAACAAAAGCTTCTTCCTCCATTTCATACGCCGCTGCGGCCAGATCAAGATGTTCCCATAGTGTCATATATTCATAAAAAACCGGTTGCTCCGGAATATAAGCATAACGACCATCTCCGCCAATCGTAACTTCATAGTTCGCATGTTCCAGCAGACCAAGAAGCGTTTTGATTGTGGTACTTTTGCCCGCACCATTGGGTCCGATAATACCTACCAGCTCTCCTCGCCCCACATTCATTCGAATATTGCGTATGGTCGATTGTCCCGGCTCGTATCCTGCCTCTGTAATATGTACGTCCAATATGGACTCCTGTACTTCCGTGCTTTTATATTCCGTTCCCATATCATTCACTCCCTGTTCTAATCGGGTGTTTATTTCATTCTTTATGTTTTATTGTAATCGAGTTGCGGGCTGTGTGTTTGATCATTTTGAGCATTTCTATATAGATGGGTAGGCTTCGTTACCAAAAGCTGATGATTGTGCTCTTACAACAGCAGATTCAAGCAGACCAGAATCTTTAACTCCAATCTGCTCTCCAGGACTGTAACGCTTAATCATAGCGTCGTTGATCGCAATAACCTCTTGAATACTCAATACCGGGTCATACTCACCTATCCTTGAGACCTTTCAAGGTTTGATCATAATCACCCATCACATCAGCCAATGTATCCATAAAATCACTACTAATTCCGTTAGGCAAATTAACTTTTGCAGACTTTTTAATAATAATCTCCCCATTTTTATAATAAAAAGAAGCAGGGGTTCCGGAGCCCCTGCTTCTTCATATTACAGTGAAAATCTCATATTACCGATTTGTCTCCACCACAGATGTAGTTTCACTCTCTGCATCCGCATCCGCATCCACGTTCAGATCCAGATCCAGTGCTCCGCGGCTTTCATTCGCATAGCTGCTGTTGTCGTGACGCTCGCTGTCTTTCACGTTGCTGTTGCGTTCAGATTGAGTCCATGTTGCACTCTCTCCCTCCGCTTTCGCGTTCAGACCCAGATCCAGTGCGCCGCGGCTTTCGCTCGCATAGCTGCTGTTCACGGTACGCTCGCTGTCTTTCACGCTGTTGTTGCGTTCAGATTGAGTCCAAGTCGCACTCTCACTTTCCGCTTTCGCGTTCAGACCCAGATCCAGTGCTCTGCGACTTTCGCTTGCATAGCTGCTGTTCACGGTACGCTCATTGTCTTTCACGCTGTTAGTGCGTTCGGATTGAGCCATTGTTGCACTCTCTCCTTCGGCTTTGGCGTTCAGACCAAGATCCAGCGCTCCACGGCTTTCACTCGCAGTGCTACTGTTTACGTTACGCTCGCTGTCTTTCACGCTGTTGTTGCGTTCGGATTGAGTCATCGTTGCACCCTCTCCTTCTGCATTCGCGTTCAGACCGAGATCCAGTGCGCCGCGGCTTTCGCTCGCATAGCTACTGTTGTCGTTACGCTCGCTGTCTTTCACGCTGTTGTTGCGTTCAGATTGAGCCATCGTTGCACTCTCTCCTTCGGCATTCGCGTTCAGACCCAGATCCAGTGCTCCACGGCTTTCGCTCGCATAGCTACTGTTCGTGTTACGCTCGCCGTCTTTCACGCTGTTAGTGCGTTCAGATTGAGCCATCGTTGCACTCTCTCCTTCTGCTTTTGCGTTCAGACCTAGATCCAGTGCTCCACGGCTTTCGCTCGCATAGCTGCTGTTCACATTACGCTCGCCGTCTTTCACGCTGTTATTGCGTTCGGATTGAGTCATCGTTGCACTCTCTCCTTCGACTTTTGCATTCAGACCGAGATCCAGTGCGCCACGGCTTTCACTGGCATAGCTACTGTTCGTGTTACGCTCACGGTCATTCACGTTGCTGTTGCGCTCGGATTGAGCCATCGTTGCACTCTCTCCTTCGGCATTCACGTTCAGACCAAGACCCAGTGCTCCACGGCTTTCACTCGCGTAGCTGGTGTTCACGTTCCGATCATCGCCGCCTCTTGAATAGTCGCTCATCGTTGTACCTTCTCCCGACACATTGGCATTCAGGCCAAGGCCCAGCTTGCCAGAACTGCTACGCTCAACTGTGTGGTCGGAAGAACGATCATTGTAACGGTTCATACTCTCGGAAGATAAGCCGGCGTTAAGGCCAAGATCCAGATTCAATGCTCCAGTTGCACTGGATGAACCTCCGTAGCTCCCATGGTTACCGTAACCTGTGTCACGGTGTCCTGACAGAAGAGATCCCAGTTCCAGGCGCAAACCTGCATTTAGATCCAGATTGCCACTGCTGTTATTGCTATAGCTATCGGCATAAGTTGCCTGCGAAGCTCCCAGCAATCCAGCTACCAACGTACCCGACAATACCGACAATTTTACCCAACGATTCACTTTTTTCATGATTATACACTCCTTCTCAATTTTGGTTGAATTAACGCCATTGTTGCCTATGAGAAAGAGGTATATTGCGGCGGCCGCCCAGGTGGTGCCTGTGACCATTGACTGAACCCATCGAGCCGTTCCATTCGGAAGGCAAAATCGTAATCTGGCGTAACCAGACCCGTTGTTGCTCCCGGAAGTGCAGCGGCTGGAGCGGTTGCTCCACCTCCAGTTACACCGGACGAACCGGAGCTTGTCCCGGCGGAAGCATTAGCTGCTCCGGGAGAAGTTGCTGCAACAGACCAACTTGTTGGTCGTTCTGTGCGAGGGTGCAATGGAGATGTTGCATCATCATCATCTGGTTTCAGATTGGCTTCCTGGTTACTCTGCACTTGTTCAGTGACAGCTGGTTTAGCAGTTGTCTGATCTACGAGGAATAACTCGTTATCGGGCAAACCTGCATTAACATCGGAATCCTGCGTCAAATCGGTTCCTTCCATAGGCAATGCCTGCGGGACAATAGGTTGTTCTGGACGTACTACTGGTTCCGGGGTGACCTCCATCACTTTACCCGTAACCTGTATTGCGTCCTGTCCTTCCTCGTTGTTCTGTGATGAAACAGGATCTGCGAGTGCACTCGAATTGGAAATTTCAACATTCGGTGTTTTGACGAGCGTCGGCTTTTCCGGAGTGACTACAGGCGGTTCCGGCTTCACACTTGGAATCTCCACCTTTTCCTGATCAGGATTGAGTTCAGCGGATACGTCTACAACTGGAACTTCTGCTTTCACAGAAGGCAACTGTACATTTACCTTACTCAGATCCACACGGGATGAAGAGATATTGACCGAAGTAACTTCAGGTACATCCACCTTCACGGAAGGCAATTCAACCTTACCCTGCCGAAGGTCTGTTTTTACAGCAGACGTCTCTGCCTTGATCACATCGGGTACCTCTGCGGTAACACCAGGCAAGGAAGCTGTACCTTCGTTGAGGTTCACCTGACTGCTTGATACATCGGCTTTGATCACCGGTGTATCCGCCTGTACAGACGGCAGTTCGACGGTTCCCTTCTTCGCATCAATCCCAATCTCTGATGTTCCGGCCGATCCAAGCGGTGTATCTACTTTCAGCTCAGATACACTCAGCTTACCTGTCGATTCGTTCGCTTTGATCGAAGGAACTTCAGCATCCAGCAGTGGTGTGGATACCGATACTGACGGAGTCAGGTTCAACCCGCCATACGAATCACGTGAAAACAAATTTAGCGACAAGCCGCTGGAAGGTTTTTCAGAAGATACCTGAGCCTCGTCTGCGTATACATGTGACGATCCAAACCCCAGCATCAAAGTCCCGGCGAGTATAGCCAGTGGTATGCTTCCAAGACGCATAATCGATTTTGGTAACTTTACATTCAAGTTGCTTCACCCCCTTTCCGCTAATGCGTTGGTGGGACAAAGCATATGAGTTTTCCCCTAGGAATAATTAGAATACAGGGATTTCTGCCTGTTCCTCATTAAACGTGAAGGCGTTTACTCAAACGCTTTATAATCATAAACTTAAAATTTGAAGTAAATTCAAACCTTCATTTCAACTGTTCTAACCTGAGCAGATCCGGCCTGTTTTCAGTCGCCTGCAATCATCGTCTTGGCTTCAATGGAGCCAGTCAAATCGGCTTTTTCCCCGCTACGTTTCATCAAATAAATCAAACCAAGCAGGGTCATCAAAATGCCTGAACAGACAAAAGCCGGCACTACACCAAATGAGGTGACCATAAATCCGCCTACCACCGGGCCCATAATATTACTGGCTGTCATCACGCTGCCTACCGTTCCAAACACCCTGCCTGTCATCGCCTCAGGTGTCTGTTCCTGCAACAGGATCTGAAAGGGGACAATTGCAAACCCAATTCCAACACCTGCCAGGGCAAAGAGGGATACTAACAACAGATTGGCACCTAGCCCGGCGTGCGGCCAAATCCCAACAATAACTCCGGCTCCGCCGATAACCAGACCCATGAGTATGGTGCCCAGACCCATTTTCAAAACATGCCCTGCATGCTTCCACTTCCGTACACTCATCGCTGCAATTAATGTACCTGCGCCACTTGCTGCCACGCACCATCCCAGCAGATCACTTGAAATTCCGGGAAGTTGTCTGAATAACACCACAGTCTGTGAATCGGCAAATTGCAGAAAAAGTATGGCTGAAGCAAGCAAGATCAGAGACGTTCCTACATGAGGGAGAGATGCGAGCATGCGGATACCCTCAAGTGTTTCTTTCCAAAAAGAGCCTTTTGAGCGGTTGCGAACATCCCCAGCTGTCTCTTCCTCTACTTCTGTTACGTTATGAATTGCGGTTTGGATCACCCGAGTTCCAGGAATCCACAATAAAATGATGCCGGAGATAAGAAAAGACGCTGAATCGAGAACAAAACACCAGGTAATTCCAAAGGCGGCTACCAAAAGTCCGCCAAGCGCCGGACCAATAATTTTGGACATCTGTTCAATCACCGAGCTGATGGATACAGCTTGGGCAAGGTGTTCGCGAGGTACAATTTCCTTCAGCTTTCCGTTTTTGGCCGGAGAGAAGATTACATCAAACAGGGATTTAAGGACAAGCAGTATGTAGACGTGCCAGATCTGGTCAGCAAAAATTAACGCACCCACGATGATAATCCGTGCACCATCGGCTACAATCATCAGCCATTTTCGGTTCAGGCGATCTGCAAGTGTGCCTGCGAATGGCCCTGTCAACAGAATGGGTAGTGCTGCGGAAAGTGTGACAAATGTAATCTCCCAAGGCGTTGCATTCCAGCGGATACCCACGAGGGTCAGAATTGCGAGCAGATGCAGCCAATCACCCAGATTGGAAATAGCCTGTGCCACCATCAATGTTACAAAAGATCGGTTATTCTTCAGCGGTCGTTGTCCTTCAAACGTTAAATCACTTGTCATCCTTCTTCTCCTCCATTATATTCCAATTCATAGTATGAACTCATTATATAGAGCAGCCCTTAACTCGACCTCCTGCCAGAGGCGGAGAAAAAGCGACATCTGAAGGATGATTTTTCAGCATGATGAATGATCAAATTTTAAATGCTAAAAATGCAAATCTTGTGACATATCGCATGTTTTTCGTAGAAATAGAAGTTTACAATTAAACTATGGCGACAACCTGAATCGTCAAACATAACTAACCAACTCATATAAGTTGAAATACTCTTTTACATGAACAGCATAACGGAGAGGACAGAAATAACCTGAAAAAGCGAAGCGTTCACCTAAAAGCTTTCTGAAAGAAAGCTCCATCGGAAGCATACGCTATCACCGGATTTTACCTTTGAAGAATATTTCAAAAAATCTGGGGATAACAGTGATTGGAAGGTTGTTCTGTCCTCGTAGTGGTAGGTTGTAACTTTATCATTTCAACTTATAAAACTAATCTGAAAAGGCGGGATCAGCATGCTGGAATTACAAGAAATCGGAACCGAACGTTCACTTCATCTGTACCGCACCTTGGCCCAGACATTCAAGAGCGTGAATGAACACGCTGTATCCGGAAGCAAAGTGCATGGCTTCAACCCCACCGCGTACGGGGTACTCGAAGTGTTATATATGAAAGGAGCTCAGCCGATTCAACAGGTTGGCGCACAACTTCTGCTGCAAAGTGGTAATGTGACCTATGTGATCGATAAGCTGGAGCAAAAAGGATTGTTACACCGCAAACATTGTCCGCAAGACAGACGTATCATCTTTGTGGAACTGACCGAAGAAGGACAGCGCACCATGGATGACATCTATCCAGGTTATGCGTTGAAGATTGATCGGGCTGTAAGTGGATTGAGCGAGGAAGACAAGGAATTGCTGTCCGAACTCTTGGGAAGGCTTGCACATTCTGCAGACCGTTTATCAGCGAGCAGCTAGGGCGTATCTTAAAACCTGTCGAAAGTGGGAGCGCTAACGCTAACGAACCTGTGACGTCTTATTCAGGGGTTTGAAGCGCTTGCAGCATTTTAAGGAATCTGACACACGCTATCTTTGAATAAACAGCCGTTTACAACGTGTTTTTCAGGTGATTTCGGGAAATAACTTGTCTCATGTTCCTTACAATTTAGAAAGAGGAGCAGAAGGTCAAATAAGACGTCCTCCGTTCCTTAGAAATTCGTCTGGACGATTCACCAGGATCAGCCAGCCTGTACTTCAAAATGCTTTAGACCCGGATATCCCACTAACGTATCACTTGCCTGAGTTTGAAGATACACTCTAGTCCACTGCACATGTGCCAACAAAAATAACCGGATTTGCCTGACATCGGCGAATCCGGTTTTTCATATGTTTTTCGTATATATATCTTCTTTTTACTTTGAGCCTTGTGGCTGCGGTGGAGCATCTGCATCTTCGGGTACAATTAAACGTTTGCGTAAAGCAAGCGTCGTTACCCACGAGACCAATGCAATGACAAACATAATCACAAACAAGGAATGCAAGCTTCCTTCCAGCACGTTACGCAGTAGCGCCCATTTGTCATCAGATAGGGCAGCATCCGTATGTGGTGCGAGCAGTTCGTTCAGATCACTCTCCGAAATTCCCGCCTCCGCCAGATTCTGTTCACTGGATAACGTGGAGATCCGATAGTTTAACCAAGTGCCAAAAGCCGCTGCACCAATCGTCTGTCCCAACGTACGCATGAACGTGTGCAATGCCGTAGAGGAGCCACGCTCCTTATATCCTACAGAAGACTGCGCAATAATGGTGAAGATTGTAAAAGCAAAACCGAAACCAAGACCATAAATAAAGGTCAATACAAATAGCACAGCCTGCGGGGATGTCCCGCCAACCAGAAAGAGTCCACCCGATCCAATCGCAATACCGGTTAACCCAATCAATGCGGTCATACGTGATCCAATTTTCATTAACAGACGGCCTGCCATCACACTACCAATGAGCCAACCCACCGACATCGGTGCGAGCAGCAGCCCGGATTCCGTCGCATTACCTCCCCGAACCCCCTGCACCCAGAGCGGCAAATAACTGGTCAGGCCGATCATCAAAGTACTGGTCAGCAGTCCAGCGATATTCGCCACACGGATGTCCCGAATTCGGAACAGATGTAGTGGAACCATTGGAGCCTGAGCTCTTTTTTCCACCACGAAAAATAAAATGATAAACAGAGCGGCGACCACACTCAGCACAACAATCAACGGAGAACTCCAGGCATAATATTGCCCACCCGCCGACAGGACAAACAACAATGCGGTAATGCCCACCGTGAAGGTCAGCGCACCAACATAGTCAATTTTGGCTGTACGCGGAGAGATATCTTCCTTCAGATAACGAAATACAAACCACATCGCAAGCAGACCAAATGGCACATTAAAACCAAAGATCCACTGCCAGCCGAGATTATCTACAAAATAACCGCCAAGCAGCGGTCCCGCCAGAGAGGAAATGCCCCACACGGAGCTAATCCAGCCTTGGATTTTGCCACGTTCTTCAATGGCGTAGATGTCCCCAATAATCGTAAATGTAACAGGAACTACTGCACCCGCACCGATCCCTTGAATGGCACGAAAAATAATTAATTGCTCCATGTTCTGCGAAAGACAGCACAAGAGTGAACCCAGTAAAAATAAGGCACAGCCGATCAGAAATACAGGCTTTCGTCCATACAGGTCACTGATTTTACCGAAAATGGGCGTACTCACAGCCATCGTCAACAGGTATGCCGTGAAAATCCAGCTCAGCAGCTGTACACTCCCCAGCTCACTGACAATGGTCGGCCCTGCCGGACCAATTACGGTGCCTTCAATTGCTGACAGAAATGTCGCGAGCAACAGCCCCGTCAAGATGAAACTGCGCTTCAAACCTCCAGTTGCATTCACACAAACCCTTCTCTCTTCATTCTCTATATAATTTGGTACGTTAATTTACACCTCTACTACGAACCAGCACAAACTTCCGATGTAGCTTTCTTTCAGAAAGCTTTAAAGGCGAACGCTTCGCTTCTCCAGCTTTGTTCTGTTTCTTCGTTTACGTGTATTTAAAAAAAATCATATATTGTCTCTTTTATTTACCTTTCTTACGAAGGAACTCATCATACAGCATTGAATACATTACCATATCCTTGTATCCGGTGGACGTATGTTGCACCTGTCGCAGCAATCCTTCCCGCGTGAAGCCGCGGTTCGTCAGGAAATCGCCGGACGCCAGATTACGCGGATCAACCAGCGCTTCAATTCGATTAAGACCCATGGTCTCATATCCAAAGGGCAGCAATGCGGAGAAAGCCTCCGTCATATAACCATGTCGCCAATAATCACGTCCCAGCTCATAACCGATCTCACCCCGGAAGGCGCCTTCAAGCTGCCATGTGTTAAAGCCACAGCTGCCGATGAGCTTGCCTGTTTCTTTGAGTTCGATCCCCCAGCGGATCGCATCCTCTTCTCCTGCCATTTGGTTGAGCAGTCCAATCATGTCCGCCGCTTCGCTTGTCCCAATCATGGGTGCAAGATTCATGTAACGGGTCACCTCGCGATCTGACCAGCATGCGAACATCTGAGCCGCATCCCGGCGACGCATTTTACGCAGACGAAGCCGCGCAGTCTCCATTTCGGGAATTCTTCCTTTGCATTTATACATATAAAGACACTCCGATCCGATCTATCTCCGCAGACCATAATATTCACTAGTCATCTAATCATAACCTGCGCCGAATGGCAACTGTTCAGTCATGCACACACGTCAAAAAACCGGGCCAATGTCGCTCCCGGTCTTATTGTACGTATGGAACAATTCAAGTTTGAGTGAATTACGGAATCATGGCTTGTCCTAATGATTTTAAGCTTTGGACGTTTTCTTGCCCTTCCCCAGTAATTCATCGCTAACCCGGCCAAACACAGCCGTGATTTCCTTGAATTCTTCGATGCCAGTCCCGGTCAGGCTCCATTGGTCCCCGTGGGCGGTCAGGAAGTTCTCCTGTGTCAGGTGTTCAAGCTCCTGCTTGATCTCCCGCTCTCCAACGCGATATCCCCGTTCTTCCAATAGGGGCAGTGCCTCGCTAACGTTCAAATCCTGATTTTGCGCGAAATATAGTAGATGAATCCGTACAAAAAGATTCTGTACCTCTGCATGCATAAGCCAAGCTCCTTCCCGGGTTATAGCCCTCCGTGGTTGCTAAGTAATTACCCCACGTAAGAAGCTGAGAAACAGGAGGATTCTTCAGGTATTCCCTTCCCTTTCCGAAATCCTCCGCTTGACTAACCGCATCCTCTGCACTATCTTGAAAATAAGTACCATTTTGCTCGGGAGGGTGATTTACCATGTTTCAAGCTGTTTCCTATGAAGGAACACGAAGTGAGCAGCACACCGCCGTCCTGGGACAGTTAAGTGCTCTGATCCGCGATGAACCTAGTGCGATTGCCAATCTGGCGAACGCTGCTGCGCTGCTCAATGTATTTATGACCGACACCAATTGGGTCGGCTTCTATCTGTATGATGGAAAAGAACTGGTCCTCGGGCCATTCCAAGGACTGCCTGCCTGTATCCGAATTCCACTGGGACGTGGTGTATGCGGCACATCTGCTGCGGAAAAACGTACCTTAGTCGTTGATGATGTTCATGCCTTCCCAGGCCACATTGCCTGTGATGCAGCATCGAACAGTGAGATTGTCGTACCGATTATCAAAAACGGCGAACTGTACGGGGTGCTGGATATCGACAGCCCGATCAAAAACCGTTTTGACGACGAAGACCGCGTCTTCCTGGAGAAAGCCGTAAGCCTGCTCACAGAGCAGTTGGAAGCAACCATACCCCTTTAGGAAATGATGAATAAGGTGATCGGAGTCTCATCACACACGATGATGAAGAACCCGTAATAACAAAGAGCGCAGTCCTCTCAGAGGTCTGCGCTCTTTGTTATCCATTATGATTCACACCCATGTTCTTGCTCGCCCATGTTACTTTATGCATCTAGGATAATTCATGTTCCGCTTTAATCATCATCCCATCCCGCAGGAATTCAGCCAGCCTCGGGTGGTAACCATCATACATCTGACGGAAATTTTTATGCTCTACATACAGATTGGCCAAATCCCGATAGATCTCAGCGGTGGGTGTATAATAACCTTTGATCCATTCAAGATGCCTGCCAATAATCTGTTGTACTTTTGCACTACCGGGCTCCAATCCGTCCTCAATGGCCTGTTGCAAGTCCAGATGAACTTGATCAATTTTCGCCTGGGAATCCAGATAATCTTCTTTTGACTTCAACTCCTGATTTTCAGGTAATGTGGATGAATTGGAAGATTGGATGTCGGACCTCTGAGCACCGTCTGTCTGCACATGGTTCATATTATTAGTGACTACAGCTTCAGAACCCGATTCATTCAGCAACTGGTGACGCCCCTTATTTACAAAACCGATATAAAGATCATGTTCATCAATTTCCTGTTCACCTTGCAAATGAGAGATCGTTTTGTCCAGTGTCTGAATCAATCCATGCAGACGGAGTGCCTTCTGCAGAATATCAATGCGATGCTGCTTCATGATGCGTATGACATCCTGAGGATTATCCCGGAGCATCGGGGCAATCTCATTCTCCTTCATACCTACTTCCTTACAGAAAAGGATTTGCTGGAGTCTCAGCAATTCCTGCTTTTCATAATAGATGTCCTCATCTATATCCCCAAAAGCCGGATTCAGAAGACCTGTCTCCGCATACTGGCTCAGTTCGTTCAGACTTACGCCTGACATTCCCGATACGTCAACCATGGAATATGCCATTTGAATACACCTCCTGCCTGTCCTGCAACTCCAGAGTTCAGGCTTAATTCATACTGCATTGTATTTGAATAATGAGAGAATATAAGACTTTCGGCAATGCTGTACCGCTTCATTCCGCTCGTGCTCTGGATGGGTACATCATGCTTCGGTGATATGAGCGGCGTTTGGTCAGTTATGTTGCGGTATGTTAACTATGTTATACCCGTCTCATCAGATGTGAACCCGCAGTCGGCGAAGAATCCGCATGTATTTTTTGAAAACTTTTTCCATGATCTTCCTATAAAAAAACCTGTGCCATTATTCTCGCACAGGAGTGTGTGGTTATGTTTTCATTGGCATACGGTATATTGAGTAAAATAATGGAAGAGAATCACCCTTTGTTAAACATAACAAATTTCAATTCCGTCATTTCCTCTACAGCATATTTTACACCTTCACGTCCGATACCACTCTGTTTCACCCCACCATAGGGCATGTGATCCACTCGGAACGTCGGAATATCATTAATCATAACTCCGCCTGCTTCAATCTGATCGACAGCTTGGAGGGCGGTATGGATATCGTTTGTAAATACGCCTGCCTGAAGCCCGTATATCGAATCGTTAACATGTTCAATACCCTCTTCAACGGAATCTACCGTATTGATCACAACGATGGGTGCAAACACTTCCTGACAGGATACCTTGGCATCACGCGGAACGTTAATCAATACCGTTGGACGAAGAATGCCTCCTTCAGCTTGACCGCCTGCTGCCACCTCAGCCCCTGCCTGTTTGGCTTCTTCAATCCAGTCGAGTGTACGCTGTACATCCTTGGAGGTAATCAGCGCAGAGACCACCGTATCCGGGCTCAGCGGGTCTCCGACCACCACTTGTTTAGCCGCTTCAGCGAAACGCCGGATGAATTCTTCCGAGATGTCACGATGTACGTAGATTCGCTGTAGCGAGATACATACCTGTCCCTGATACGTGAAAGCTCCCGTCACACAGCGAGGAACCACTTTATCCAGGTCTGCGTCCTTATCCACAATCACCGCTGCATTCGACCCTAGCTCCAATGTCACGCGTTTGAGTCCTGCTTTGCTACGAATGCTCGTCCCTACCGCTGGAGTGCCTGTAAACGTAATATGAGCAACACGGGGGTGCTCCACAAGCACATCACCAATGGTTTTGCCATCACCGCTCACCACGTTCAGTGCACCATCCGGCAGTCCGGCTTCCTGAAGCAGATTAGCGATGTAATAGGAAGACAGAGGCGTCTGTTCCGCAGGTTTGAGTACGATCGTATTGCCCGCTGCCAGCGCTGGGCCTACTTTGTGGGCTACCAGATTCATTGGAAAATTAAACGGCGTAATCGCACCGATGACACCTAGAGGTTGCCGCATCGTATAACCGATACGTCCTTCTCCACCTTTGGCTGCATCCATCGGAACCGTCTCTCCGGTCAGCCGCTTGGCTTCCTCAGCGGCAAAACGATATGTTTCCACCGTCCGGTCAACCTCGGCCAGTGCTGCCGTAATTGGCTTCGCCGCTTCAAGCGCAATGATTCGCGCTGCTTCTTCCTTGCGTTCTTCAAGCATGGAGGACAACTTGTACAGAATATCTGCACGCTGATGTGCAGGCATCTGGCGCATTGCCTTCCCAGCTTGAACCGCAGCTGCAACAGCAGCCTCCGCTTCCTCGGCTGAAGCCGAAGAGACTTCTGCCAGCGTTTCCCCGGAGTATGGTGCTTGAAGTGTTTTATAATCTACAGATTCGGTCGGTTGGCCACCGATAAACAGATGTTGTTTTTTCATATGCTGCATCCTCCATCCTTTTAGAGCCTATTGAACTTAAGAATATTACACTGCCACTTCGATGACAGAACAACCATAGTCTCATGTAAAAGTTCAGTTCAATTTATATAATCTATTTATACACTATTTCCGTGCCATCAACCCACTACGGTATTCGGCAATCATAGCTTGTAACGTGCCTGATGAGCCATTGTGGCAATCTTGAGCTATTGCATTATAAAGGATTTCACAACCTATTTAACCGTCAGGACGGGGCATTCTGCATGTTTTAACACGCTATGACTGACACTGCCCACGATCATCTCTGCGATCATACCTTTCCCAGCCGCGCCCATCACGATCATTCCACAATCTCGTTCACGCGCCACACGGCAGATCTCATTAACGGGATCACCTGCAATCAACAGCGTTTCATATGCAATGTCACGCCCGGACAACTGATTAGTCACCGGTTCTATAATATGTTGCCCTTCTTCGGCAATCCGAGCTTCCAGATCAACACCCAATGCAGGTTCATTGATAGAGATAGCCGGATTCACATGCACGATCAACAGACTTGCGGGTTGTTTCATATTTTCAGCCAGGATCAGTGCTTGCTCCAAAGCCTTATGCGCATGATCCGAACCATCAACAGCAACCAATATACGTTTCAACATTGCAATTCCTCCTGTGAATTAATGAGATGTAATGGCGGAATCGATATCCCGCAGATGATGACGGCGCACCAGCAGTACCACGACTCCAACCAGAACCATTAATGCACCAAAATAAAACGGCGTTTCCGGCAGGAACCACTCGGACAATTTACCCGCAAGCCATGGAGCAAGTGCACCACCCAGGAAACGAACGAAGCTGTATGCAGCAGAAGCAACAGAACGCTCTACAGGTGCAGCTTCCATAACAGCCGTTGTAATTAACGTGTTGTTAATCCCAAGGAAAATCCCCGCTACAATGACTGCCACAATAACGGTAGTTGGTGAACCCATCACCGTACCTACTGCCATAACAACCAGATCAATCGCGAACAATGTAAGCATGACACTCATGGACGGAACCGATCCGAATCGGCGTTGTAATCTTGGTGCCACGAATACCGACGTAATCGCCAGCATCAGTCCCCAGCCAAAGAATACATAACCCAAGCCGTGCTCATCCAGATTCATGACATATGGTGAATAAGCCATCAAGGTAAAGAAACCAAAGTTATACAGGAAGGCGGTAATCGCCAATGTTTTCAGTGAAGGATAACTTAATGCTTTAAACGGATCGGACAAAGAACTGCGTGTTTTCGGTTTGGCCATCTTGGGCAACATAAATGTAATGCTGATAAAGGCAATCGCCATCAGAACAGCCACCCCATAAAACGGGCCACGCCAAGAGATGGAACCTAGCTCACCACCAAGCAGCGGTCCAACCGCAATCCCGAGACCAAGCGCTGCTTCGTACAAAATAATCGCTTTGGCTGTCCCCGACGTGGACAGTCCCACAATGGCAGATAACGCCGTTGCGATGAACAAGGCATTACCCAGTCCCCAACCGCCACGGTAACCAACCAGTGCACCTACCGTGTCTGAGGTACCGCCGAGGAACGAGAAGATAATAATCAACAATATACCGCTGAGCAGCGTCCACTTCACACCAATCCGGCTGGATACGACACCTGTAATCAGCATCGCTACCCCGGTTACAGCGTTATAACTGGTAAATAGCAGTGACACCTGGCTTTTCGAAGCATGCAACTGATCTGCAATGGCGGGCAGAATCGGGTCAACCAGACCCAGACCCATAAAAGATATGATACATGCAAAAGCAACCGCCCATACCGCTCGCGGCTGGGATAACAGGCCCCCACGTGATGAAGGCAATTCGTCCGGTAATGATGGCTCTCTTTTCATACGTAATTCCTCCTGTGAATAATTTATGTGGTGAAATTTTTCATTTGAAAACAACCGTGAAAATAATGAAAACATTCTATACATTTTCAGAATTAGAGGTAACAAAAAGGCACAAATGACACCGAAACATCCGGTGTTTGTACAGGATCGCCACAGGTACTATGGTGCTCACTCCATGTAGCGATTATGTGTATACAGTTTTGTTTATTTGAAAATAGATACTAATTCGGTTAGCCGTCTTCATCACCCTGCAGATCATGTGCCTGTAACTTCTGAATACCGCTCCGAACGCGTTCACGCAGCTCTTCCAGTTCAGTCTGTACGGCATGTATGCTCTGAAGTTTCTGCTCAATCAGTTGCAGCTGACCATCCAGCGTTGTTTCCATCGCGGTAAGCTTCTCGATCCGTTCTCTTACTTCGGTCGTCTGCTGGTAGTCAAAACGTTGTTCGTTCAAGGCATCTGCTGTTGCCACATAGGTATGTAACTCCTGAAGGGAGAATCCAAGTACCTCTTTGGCGCGAACCACCTTTTTCAGATAATCGATATCCTCCCGAGTGTACAACCGCGTACCGCCATCTGTCCGCTGAGGTGAAGGCATGACACCAATCTCTTCATAATACCGAATGGTTCGCTTGGTCAAACCACATTCCTTGGCTGCGTCGTCGATTTTATATAAACTCATTCCTTCACCTCTACTTCTTTTTATATGTCTATAATGTTATGTACATAATTATATATAATATTAACGTTAACGTCAACGTTAGATTTTGTGTATGAAGTCTTAGCGAGTTTAACATCCTCTTCGCTTCTCTATCTTCAATTGAATAGGAGATTACCCATTCGTTGAATAGCCGACCTCTCACAACACCCTACGTGTTGTTCAGCATATGGCCGTATTTAAATTTACGTCTTGAGTTGTCAGTAAATACACAGAAAAGAATATGAATCAGATTTTCTGAGGTTAGGTTCGCAATAACCAAAACAGAGAGGGTTCTGAGAACTATCGTGGACGTTGGACGAAGAACCTTTTTAGTGCAGAAGAAGAAACGGCTTATCTGAAAGCGCAGGTAGAATATTTCTAAAAAGCTCAACACGAATTTGCACGGAGAGGGAAGCTGGATTTTGAAGCCCAATGCCAGCCCGTTCAAGGAATAAACAAGTGGGCACTGTGGTTGGGTGTGTAAAATTGCTTAAATTCATCGCGCAGGTCACTACAAACGGATGAAGAGTGTTGTCCTAAGAGAAAAACAAGTAGATTGGGATGCACATATAAAAGCACATATTTTTTTAGGTATTCACCAGCTTCGTCCTTATTCTGGCTACTGACGTATGCGAAACGCGTTAGGAAAGGAAGGCTTCGTGGTGAATCACAAAAAGGTTCGTCGCTTATCGAGAGAACTTCAATTATTTCTATAATTTTCATAATAATATTCTATAGTTAAACCTCCTACTCATCTTTCAATAATTTAAATATATAGTTAGATAACAAAAAGCTTTTTAACTATTGTTCATACTTCCCAAAACTGCCCCATACGATTTATCTTCTAACATAGACTACTCTTTTATAAATCTGTAACACTCATTCGTATGTATTTACATATGGAACAGATAAGGACGGAATCAGTAGTACTTCCAAATGACGAAACTTACTATATGATTCAAAGAGCAAGTCAAGTCCTTTACTTTCGAAAAGAACTTGACTTGAGAAGAGAATTTAGATGATTTATATCTTGATGAAAAGGTCTCCTACTACTCTTATAACGATCATTTCGACGAAACTTGTAAACTAGACTTAAGGATGTTTACAGTCACAGCCTTCATAATCTGAACTCACATAAAAACAATTTGTAGTTCCGGATGAATTTTTGCAGCGGTCATAATTATGAACATACCCTATTCCCCAGATATCACAACCGTCTTCACATGTTCTATTTTGGTTACATTTCCCTACATAAGACCAACCACTCGGACACCCAGCCATTCTATTTCCTCCTCTTAATAATAGTTTAATTAATTCAAAGAAACGATATCCCTGTATTCCAATCATAATAATATAAAACTTATACTAGGGATATTCCTATTATATTCCACATTTAAGATTTGGAAATAAATAATATCTAAATCTTTTATAAGTAATTATTTGCATTTTCAATTATTTTTAATTTTCTTCCATTTAGAATGTAAGCAACGTTAGTTTTATAGATTGACGGTTCAACCATAACAGTAGAGGCATGTAATAAATTAATATGTTTAAATTTTTTCTGTTTGGTTTTAAATAACCATTCAGGACCATCAAAGATAACTATTGTGTTTTGAAATGTTCCAATAGCCAACTTTTCTTCAATACTTTGGAATTCCTGCGCTCGATAGTTTAAAAAAATGAAGTTATAAGAATCAGTACTACTTAGGTTAAGTTGAGAAACACATTTGGACAATAACGCCTTCTGCATATCTTTTAAGTTTTGATTAATCAAAATCAAAACAATAATTAATGCAACTAGAACAATACCTATTATTAGAATATTCATAAACTTGGCCCCAGTTTCTTGATTTTTTTCAAAGTATCCCAAATATCAAAAATCACAATAAAAATACTGTACGCCAATAATAAATATAGTGAATGTCTGATGTCTCTTTGTTGATTTGAAATAATGATTTGAACTAACGATAGAACAATAAAAAATATATTTCGCAAAATTGGGTTTTTATTTAGAAAGCTCACTTTCCCAAAACAATTACATGATTCTATTCCGCTTTCACGTTTCTTCCTGTAAGTAATAATTGTGAAAAATATGAATAAACATATTGTTGCAACTTCTTTATATGGATTAAGAACGTGAAATGCATATAGGATTGCTAACAGGAACTCCAATATAATTACAGTGACAGCAGCCACTTGAGCTAAAGATGACGGAACAATGTTGTAACTCTTGATTTCATATGAAAAGTTAAAAATATTTCTTGCTTTGAAATAAAAGGAAACGAAAAAGATAAAAGAAAAAAAATAATCTATAAGAATCAATGTTAATCCCATTATGACCTCCTGTAATCAGATCGAAAGACAAACATACATTTTAGGTTCCACCATAAAAGTTCTCTATTTTGTAACGTGAAAAATTTCAAAAAACAATTTATCTTGAAATTCAGTCGCCTTTGCGTCTAATCATAAAAATCTTCGCTAATCAGAGGAAAACTCTACTGTTAGCATACGTATTACGATTGTATGAAGATAGCTGTTTCTACTAACACTCCAATTAACTGAGCGTTGTTACAGTAAGTAGGCCTTACGTTTATGAATAATCAAAGTATGGTGGTATTGCTAAATTGTAATAATCCAGACCACAAACGTAGCTTTTTATGATAAAGCCTTCTTTATCAATACTGTATAACCATGGTATGGTACCTGTATTAAGTTGTTCTTTCATTGCTTCTGAGCTGAAGGAACAGATTTGATAACTTTTAAAAATGGTTTCTAAAAGTTCTTTCTCTCGTTCTGGAGCATCAATTAAAATAAGGACGTTAGCATCTGTATGTTCTTTACTGAATTCAACCAAAGACTCGAGTGCACTCTCACAAGATCTACAAGACACACTTAATAATAGTATCATTAGATACTCATCTTTAATAAAGTCATATAGATATGTTGTTTTCTCATGAATTAGTACATTCGGCAGCAGTTCACCAACTTGAAGTACTGAGGGTCTATAATTCATTTTTTTAAATGGTAAATTCATGATTAATCCTTCCTTTATTTCAATTTTTATAATTTCAGAATATAACCGCCACCATTTCTGGTTAATAAATATTTAGGTTTTTTTGGATTTTCCTCTATTTTTTTTCTTATTTTTTGTATAGTCATATAAACATTAGCTTCACAACCAAAGCCTTTCCAAACAGATTTCAAGAGTTCGGTTGTATAAACAACACTATTACAATGATTAATGAGAAATTGAAGAACTTGATATTCCCTAGAACTTAAATCAATACATTTATTATTTTTTAAGACAGCTTTTCTGTCAAAATCTAAATGTAATTTTGAAGCATAAATACTTTTTTTTGTATTCAGCAAAACATTTTTTTGAACATTTATTCCAATTTTACCAAGAATTCTAAATGTCTTATCAACACAATTAGTCGAATCATAATACAGATAAATATCCGCTATAGCCCCTAAGTATAAATTTATTAAATATTGCAATTCATGTTCTTTCCTAACCATTGATAAATGAAGAATTATTTTCTCTATTTCACCTAAATGAATTTTTTGCAAATCATCTTTGCTACTAACAGTAATAATAGACGCTCCATTAAATAATGATTGTACATATGCTAGGAAACTTAGGTTATCGGTCCACAATAAAATTTTCATATGAACTCCATTTCTCGGTTGGTACATAGTCATTAGCTTTACATGCATTCCAAAAATCCTAGTAATTAAAGAACACCTGCGGTATATTGCAGGCGTTCTTTCTTAATTTTTATTATCTACACTCGCAATCTTCAAAAGTACTAGTCACATAGTAGCATTTCGTTGTTCCACTTTGAGAGCAACGGTCATAAGTATGCTTATATTGGATTACAAATCCAGCATAAGCGGGATTGTCACAAGAAGATGTACTACAAGAATAGTCAGTACATGTTCCAATACGAGTCCATCCAGAAGGACATGCCATTCTATTACCTCCTCTCATTTATTCTGTCATTTACATTCATAAGTTTATAAAAAAACAATTGTATAAATCTATAAATTTATCCTAAATTTGATTTGGATAATTAAAAATGTATCCCCCTCCTTTTTTAGTGACTAATAGTTCAGGAGACTTAGGATTGATTTCGACCTTGTTTCTGATCTTTTGAATAGTCATGTATACATTTGCTTCGGAAGTTAGCCCTGACCAAACTCTTTTTATTATTTCCTCTGTATTAATAATCTGTCCTTTATTTTCAAATAGAAAATAAAATAGATTAAATTCCTTTTTAGTCATTTCAACTTCGATGTTTCCTTGAATAATCACTGATCTATTCATTTTGTTTATTTGAATCATTTCTTCACAACAAAACGATGAAGAATTAAATTCATTAAATGCAGCTTCTCTTTTTTTTAATTGGTAACGCTGATTCTTCAAGAAATTATGTAATTCCTTATTCCAGTCTTGATCAATAACAATTATATCTATACCTTGTTTCACTTTTCTTCTTAGAAAAATGAAATCATTAATTGAGAAATTTGGACAATCAAGGATGATGCACCTAATGTAGTTCTGATCAACACTTAGAAACGAATGAACATCAGAAACAATAATGAATCCTCCCGTCTCTAATAGTAGTGTGTTAATTTGTGCGGTGTATATAACTGAATAATCCTTCCATATAAGTGTCGACAATAAAATCCCTCCTTTGATTGTAGTCACGACACTCTGTGCGGATTCTGCAATTCTTTGTTTGAAGAGAGAAAGGCAGCAATGATGACATTGTTTATCTTATGGATAAAAATTAAATTTTATATTTATCTTTAATTCATACAAAGAGATTAAGTTTAGGAATCAGTACTAGCATATATTATGAAGCTATATACTAAATCCTGGTTTATACTCTATCAATATATAATAATTAACACATAATTAACAATAAAGTCTATATTTTCAACAAAATAATTAATATTATATAAAATTTAGGGCTTATTTATGTAAGAATGTTTGGTTTCTCCTTATGATGATAATTAAAAACTTAGGAGCGATATTAAATGGAAAAGCCTGAATTCTTGAAAAAATATGACTTAGATATTCTCAAAATTGATGATTTTTTACCAAACATGCCTCTCTCTGACCACACCAACTTACATGACTTAATTGAAGATCATTTAATACTATTTTTAGCAAGCACTCATTGCGACTTGTGTGAACAAACACTAGAAGTTATTGATAAGTATACTGAGAAGAATCATGATCTAAATATCGTAGTTCTTTTAGACTCCGATCCATCTAGCATCGGAATGTTAATCAATCACTTTAAAGAAAGGGCTCAATTCTATTTAGTTCCACCTCATATCATGAATAAATACTTGAAAATGAGATTTTTACCTGTTGGTTTCGCAATTGATTGTAATATGAAAATTGTCACTACACATTCTGTTCAAGATATGAATTCATTTCAGGATCTGATAGAACCTTTGCAATTGGAAATTATGAGGTAGATTATGAAGTTTAATTTATTAAAAAAAGAAATTCATCATAATTCTTGGAGATTGTACGTGACAATTCTTGTGTTAGGCTTGTTAACTGCATTGCTTTCTACAAGTCAGATAGAAGTAACAAAACATTTAACAGATACGTTAGTAAGTAATTCAATTAATTCCCAACAAGTTGTTCTATGGATGGGTCTTCTTTTTTCAGTGTATATTGGCATGAATTTAATCAAAGTCATTAATACATACTTTCAAGATAAAGTACGTATTCAAATGAGCTTTAATCTGGACACCATATTCTTAAATAAAATTAATCCACAAACTATTACAAATGTAGAAACGCCTAAGTATCAAAATGAATTGAACATCGCAAAGTATGGATTCGATTCTATATCAGGTTTAACTTTATCTTTTCTACAATTTGTTAGTCTTTTATTCTCCATAACTTTCTATTTCGTTGTTATATTTCAGAAAATTTGGTTTCTTCCCTTTATAATATTATTGCTCAACTTACCTAAATTGCTCACTGAATCTAAATTGGCAGTGAAAGATTATCAATTTGTCGAACAAACTACAGAAGTTTCTAGAAAACGTTCAATCCTTCAAAGCCTCCTCTTAACACCATTAGCTATTAAAGAAATACTGATATTTTCTGCTAAGCCTTTTATACTGAACCATTGGGATCAATCGTATAGAGAAGAAATTATACAAACATTAAAATACAAAAGACATGAGTCTGTAAAAAAACTCATCCTTGGCCTTCAATCTAACTTGGGCCTGCTATTAAATCAGTCTGTTCTAGTCTTTGCATTAATGAATAAAATAATATCATTCGGAGATTACATTTCACTTTTAGCAGCAATTACAATGATCGAATCCTCATTCTATGGTGTTGCAAGTTATTACAGACAAATTAAGCAATATCATATATCAACTAAGAAATTGGTTGATTTTTTTGGAAAATATTCTAATATAGGTATAGAAAGTAAAGATAGTGTAAGTATAAGATCAAAAGATTTATCCATACAAAACCTTAACTTCCAGTATCCTAACCAAAAATTTAAAACTCTTAATGGAATTCATCTAAATATTAAAAGTGGAGAAAAAATCTCTATTGTAGGCAGTAATGGATCTGGAAAATCGACTTTATCTAAAATTATTGCTGGATTACACGATATTGAAGCTCAAACTGTCTTTATTGGTGGAATAGATATAAAATTGTTAGATTCAACCTCATATTTCAGCAATTTTTCTATGGTAACTCAGGATTTTATGAAATACCCTTTTACATTAAAAGAAAATATCTCTCTTTCTGATAAACCTAATATTGAAAAGATTCTCAGCATTAAAAGAACATATTCAAACCTCATTCCTGATATTGATTTGAATACTGTATTGGGATACGAATATGAAGGTTCTAGACAACTTTCAGGTGGTCAGTGGCAAAAGGTTGCTTTAGCACGAGCATTATATAAAGATTGCGAATTTATGATCCTAGATGAAGCCACTTCCGCGTTGGATCCGGAGTCAGAATTCAAATTTATTAATACGTATATTCAAGAAGAACGAAGAAAAAATTTAATTTTTATCACTCACCGTTTAAATTTATGCAAACTTTTTGATCGAATTATTGTTATGGATAATGGGAGAATAGTAGAAGTTGGTACACATCATCAACTCATGAATTCAAGAGGAACATATTACAACTTATATCAGAGTCAAAAAATGGAGGAAGAATATAATGGGCTTGTTCAAACAACTATTTAAGGATGCTCAACACGGAAGCGAAAATGTAATAGAGTCATTTCGACCAGGAGAAATGTTCCCTCACCATGACCGTCAGCCAAAAAGCAATGTTGTTTTTTTATCCTTAACTTGCCAAGATTGTATTGAGGTCATCACAGCCATACAAAAGGCTAGTACAGCAGAGCACAATAAAGAAAAGATTAATCTAGTCCTATATATCGTTGCTACGGTTGAAGAAGTCAAAGAACTTGATACTTACTATAATTCGAGTTTCACCATATATGCGATTACAAAAAAAGAGCTCGTAGAGAAGTATAAAGTTCCTAGCACGCCCTACTGTTATCACACTGATCAAAATCATCAAGTAATCAGCACAACTGAATTTGACGATGTGAATTCATTTATGAAAATGATAACTGCTTTTGACTTTTGATTGTTCTCATCTATAATTTAGCGGGGTTTTCTTTGAGAAAATATATTTTTCTCCTAGAGCCCGCTTTCCATTTGTATTCATTATTAAAGGAGTGGCATAATTGATGGTATCCAGGAAACAAAAAAAACATAAAAAATTTAATAAAAAAAAATGGGCTATACTGACTCTTACAGCACTTATTCTTCTCGCTGGTTCAACCTATTTATTTAGAAAAGAATTATCTGTATTTGGGTTTAATACAGTGTTAAAGAAAGATGTAAAAAAAACGCTAGATAAATCATACAAACCCGTGGGATATGAAAGCAAAAGTCCTAAAGTAGAAGTGAGCGAACCTTTTTCCTTACTGTTGCTTGGTATCGACCAACGTGAAGGTGAACCTAGTCGGTCAGATACAATAATATACTCTGTAATACGGCCTAAAGAGGATAAAATACTACTACTCTCCATTCCTAGGGATACTTACACCGATATTATCGGAAGAGATGTAACATCCAAAATAAACTCTGCATATGCCCATGGTGGAGCAAAAATGACCATAGATACCGTGGAGAATCTTCTGAAAAATAAAGTAAATTACTATGCTGCTGTAAATTTCAATGGGATGAAAGACATTGTTGATGCAATAGGTGGAGTTAAATTACCGATAACTGAATTAATTGAAAACAAAAATCCTATTCATGAAAAATTAAGAATAGAACCCCATAAGCCAATTTATTATGGTCAAGATGCTTTAGCCTATGTCCGTTACCGTGAAGATTCTGATTTTAAACGTACCGAACGTCAACGTATTTTTATCAGCGCTTTGATGGATAAAGCTTTGGAATTGAAAAACATTTCTAAAATTCCAGAATTAATAGATATTGCTGGTTCTAATTTCACAACTAATATGGACTCTGATTTTATTCTGAACTTAGCAGAAACTGTTTACTTAAAGGATTCCTCTCCTAACTTTGAAAATTATATGCTTCAAGGTAATGGGAAAATGAGAGGAACGACTTGGTATTATGACATTGATTCTGAAGATTTAGAATACGCCCAAGATCTTATTGCAAGTTGGCTGGGTAGTTCTGATGAAGAGGGACTTCTACATCCTAAAAATATGGATTAATAGAGTTTTTAGTTGAAATAGCAAAAAAACTAGTAGGAGCATAAGCCCTACTAGTTTAATTCACGTTAGCAACATTGTGAATAATGACTATCTGCCCAATAGCAGTCAGTTGCTCCTGTTTTGTTATTTCTGCATCTGTGATACTCGTGTCTGTACCAAGTATATTCTAATACTGGTACGGTGCTGCACACTTGATTAAGGTTACAAGACCATTGATCGTTACATTGACTAGTATAAGTCCAACCTGATGGACATCCCGCCATATAAATCAGCTCCTTTCTAATATGTATTATATATCCACATAATACAAAATAACATAAATTATATATAAAAAAATACTAAATAATACAATAAATTCTTTTTTGTATAAACAATACTTTATGCAATCCTGTTTGATTATTATTTGATTGAGATAATGTTACTAATGGGAACTTTATATTATTAATAAGCCCTACTCTCTTCCTCTTCATGGTTAGCCAAGTTAGATTAGCGTTCATTCGCATAAGGACTGAAAATAGGCTGTACAAAGTTCATTTTTGGACTGGGTATTTCTACGCTTCAAACAGAATTCCGCCGTGTTTGCTTTAACATTTTCTCAAGCAGCCTTTCCTATGAATCGTTTACGTTGGTGCTGTCCGTTTCGGTTATCTTTACATGACTGCACGTTCCACCATATCCTTCGCGTTCCGCACTCTTCTTTTGCGTTAATCCCTCCTTTCCGAAGTTTAGCTGTGCTTCCTACTGTTTTAGAAACTTTCATCGACGGATACCAACTCGCGATGGATACCCTTGCTCTTTGCCTATGGGTTCTTAACTCCCCCAACAGCGAACTTTCACCACTTAACTAGTCCCCGTGATTGGTACATACAAAAAAGACCCGCTTCACACGCAGGTCTTCCTCTGTACACTATTCATTCACTTTACCTTAAACGTTCTGCTCATTCTGTTGCTGTTGAGCACGCTGCATTTGCTTCAACCGGCCTTCAACTCTGGTAAACAATCTGAACGTATAGAATCCTGTAGCAACCAGACTCAGAACCAAAGCTCGTACATCTGTAAGCCAGAAACCGATAATGCCGAATATCGTAATAATCACACCAAATTGCATCATCAGATTGGCGCTATAACTTTGCGCTTCGTCCCATAACTCGGGATTACTCATTGCACGCGGGGTCCGATAACCATATATTCCGTTAATCATTTTCGGTGGTTTTTTGAACACCATCAACCCCAGAATGAAATAACACACTCCAATGATGATCCCTACTACTGCTCCTGTCAAAACGTTCTCCCCTTCACTGTTGTCTTCCATAGACCTGCTCACATTGACACTCCGATGACAGAATAACCTGCGATGGTAGCTTCGCTTCTTCAGGTCATCTCTGTCCTCTCCGTTCTCGTGTAAATGTCTGGTTAGACTTATCTACATAAAAATATAAAAACGGCTCTACGTATATACGAAGAGCCGCCTGGATCGTTTCGTAAACTTAGATATTCTTCACACGAAGTACACGCATGGCGTTCAGGACAGCTAGCACCGTGACACCGACATCCGAGAATACCGCTTCCCACATGGTAGCTATGCCAAACACACCGAGTAACAGGAAGATCGCTTTAACTCCCAGAGCAAACGCGATATTTTGCCACACAATCATTCGTGTACGCTTAGCAATGCGGATTGCACTCGCTAGTTTCGACGGTTCATCGGTCATGATGACCACATCTGCCGCTTCAATCGCGGCATCTGAACCAAGTCCACCCATGGCCACACCCACATCGGCGCGTGCCAGCACAGGTGTATCGTTGATACCGTCACCGACAAACACCATTTTCTCCTTCGGAGATTTGGCAGCTTCCAGTTGTTCCAGTCGCTCGACTTTGTCCTGTGGTAACAATTCAGCGTAGACCTCATCCACACCCAGCTCACGTCCTACCGCTTCACCTACGGCTTTAGCATCACCTGTCAGCATGACCGTTTTGCGGATGCCGAGTTTCTTCAGCGCCTGGATGGCCGCGGCTGCGTCATCCTTCACTTCATCGGCAATGATCAGATGACCAACATATGTGCCAGCTTCAGCCACGTGGACTATCGTTCCAGCCGTCTCTGGTGTGGTATAGGATATACCCGCCTGCTTCATTAATTTGGCGTTGCCTGCCAGCACTTCCCGACCATCGACGCTCACCTTAATCCCATGTCCGGCAACTTCGTCATAACCTTCAACACCTTGCGTGGGAATGGCTTTGGCCCAAGCTACGCGAATGGATTCAGCAATCGGATGATTGGAATTGGCTTCGGCAATGGCTGCAAGCTCCATCAGTTCTTCTTCCGTGCGTCCACCTTCGGGACGAATGGCTGTTACTTTGAATACACCTTTGGTTAGTGTACCCGTTTTATCAAAAACAACAACTTTCACATCGTTCAACGCTTCAAGGTAGTTACTGCCTTTGACAAGAATCCCGTTACGTGAAGCTGCTCCGATACCACCAAAGAAACCAAGTGGAATAGAGACCACGAGCGCACAAGGACATGAGATAACCAGGAAGACCAATGCACGATAGATCCAGTCGGCAAATGTTGCACCACTAAGTATCAACGGCGGAACAAATGCAATCACGGCTGCAAGGATAACAACAACCGGTGTGTAATATCGGGCGAATTTACTAATAAAATGTTCTGTTTTCGCTTTCCGGCTGCTCGCGTTCTGCACCAGGTCCAAAATCTTGGATACCGTTGATTCACCAAACGTTTTGGTTACTTCAATCGTCAACATACCATTTTTGTTCACAAATCCACTCAGTACATCACTTCCGGGCTCCAGCTCACGAGGTACCGATTCACCTGTCAGAGCAGAAGTGTCCACCATGGAACGCCCAGCTCTAACGATACCATCCAGCGGTACTCGCTCTCCTGCTTTCACGACAATACGATCACCAATCTGTACGTCTTCCGGAGATACACGCCGGGTCTCGTCACCCGAACCCGTCAGGATATTCGCGTAGTCCGGGCGAATGTCCATCAGTGACTGAATCGACTTGCGTGACCGATTAACCGCCATGCCCTGAAACAGCTCCCCGAGCTGATAAAAGAGCATGACCGCTACCCCTTCGGGATACTCTCCAATAGCAAAGGCACCCAAGGTAGCGACAGACATCAGGAAGTATTCATCGAATACCTGACCGCGGATGATGTTTTTGGACGCCTGGAGCACGATATCTCCCCCGGCAATCAGATAGGCGAGCGCATATAGAGTAAACTGTGCCCAGCCCTCCAGCGGCGACCAGATTGCGGCTGCGAGCAACACAGAACCTGCAGCAAGACGAGCAAGCAACACTTTTGTCTGTCCTGCACCATGTTCATGCGAGTGGCCTGCATGGGCATCATCATGGGTATGGCTGTGATCATGCCCAGCATGACTCCCGTGCTCATGTGTATGACCATGTTGATGTTGATCATGAGTATGCGAGTGTTTGCCATGTGAATGTGAATGTCCATGATCATGTCCAGTATGGTCATGACTGTGGTTATGCGCACCAGCTGCACTTCCTGTGTGGGTGTGCACATGTCCGTTCACGTGTTTTCCTTTTTCCGAAATGCGAATATGCGGCTCCAGCCGAAGCACTTTGCGCTTTGCTTCTTCCACTACCTGTTCATCCATGTCGGAAGTGGTGTGCAGCGATAATGTTTTGGTAACAAAATTGACAGAGCATTCGTTAATGCCCTTAATTTTTTTGACGCCATTTTCAATCTTCAATGCACAGTTTGCACAATCCAGTCCATCAAGCAGCAGTTCCCTTTTCACCTGTTCCTGTCCGGTTCCCATGTGAATTCTCCCCTTTGCAGTACAAAAACGATGTTATATTTCAATTGCATTCAATATATGAGCACTCATTCATATGTTTGGTTACCCCTATTATATGCACGCCTAAACATGAGTGTCAACAATCATTGTTGATTTTTCATACAGATTATGCTAATAGTAATCATTTCGCTTTAGGCGGGTTTTGGATATAATAGAGCTATAGTTGTTAACATAGGCGGTGATAGGAAATGGAACAACCGGTTAAAGCACCAAGCGAATGTGATGCAGCCTGCTCAGGTACTGAAGCCGACGTGCAGACGATTCGCACTTCACTCATAGATCGGGAGACGTCTTCCGAGATGGCAGATTGGTTCAAGGCATTCAGCGACCCCACACGTCTACGTATTATTGATGCGCTGTTACAGAAGGAATTATGTGTTCATGACCTGACGGTTCTGCTCGACATGGGACAGTCGGCCATTTCACACCAGTTGCGTTCACTCCGCAACATGCGGATTGTCAAGCGGCGCAAGGAAGGCAAGACCGTGTACTACTCTCTGGATGATGCTCATATTGAGCAGATTTTCCTGCAAACGCTCCAACATATTAAACACAGCTAGGCAGCAGCCAAGCTTGTTCATGAAGAAGAACCCCCGCCTCTCGGCTGTATGCCGATGGACGGGGGTTCTTCTTGGTAAGGGTACCGTTTTATACAGGATACAAAGTGACTAAATCTTCTGATTAACTATCTCTTGGAGCTTGCCACTTCGGTTATAAAAGATTGTTCTTGTTCGGGTCGTACAGGCCCGATCTGTCCTTAAACCAGTTGAAGATATGTGATACACATACTTTGAGCACCGCGTATCCTGGAACAGCGAGCAGAATGCCCACGACTCCAAACAGATTACCCGAAGTCAGAATGACAAAGATAATCGTGATAGGATGGATTTTCAGCGTTTTACCCATGATCTGTGGTGAGATGAATTTACCTTCAATTAACTGTACGATCGTCCATACGGCAACCATTTTCAGCAGCATCACCGGAGAAGTGACGAGTGCCACGATCAATGCTGGTGTAATCGCAATTGCAGGTCCCAGATACGGAACAACACTTGTGAACGATGCGATAATTGCAAGAATCAATGCATAATCCAGACCAATGACCATATAACCGATGTAGAGCAGAATACCGATGCAGAAGCTGACGATAATCTGTCCACGAATGAATGAACTGATCTGGTGATTGATGTCTTCCAGCACATGCATTGCGCCCGTACGGCTCTTGATCGGCAGGAAAGACAGAATTTTCGCTGGCAGCTTCTTGCCGTCTTTCAGCAGATAGAACAGAATGAATGGAACCGTTACGATAGACAGCACGGTCTCAGTGAAAGCTCCGAGAAATCCGCCCAATTTGGTCCAGGTCGAGTTCAGAATTTCAGTAGCCTTTTGGGAGATTGTTCCCCACCAGTCCTGCGAATTCAGATTCACCGTTTCCTGGAACTGACCGAACAATTTACTGCCCGTAAGCTCCTCAAACTGCTGTTTTACCGTCTCACTGTAGGTTGGGAAATTTTCAATCAGCCCCACAATCTGGTTACGCACAACCGGAATGACCGCCAATACTACGACTGTCAGAATGCCTCCAATCGCAAGATACAGGATCAGAATGGACCAGCCGCGCTTGATTTTCCACCTTTCCATCACATCCACAATCGGATTCAGCAGATAGTAGAGTATGCCTGACAGAATAATAGGTAGCACAATGGTTTTGATGAGTACTGCGAGCGGATGAAGAACAAAGGATACTTTGGTCAGAACCATCACGTTCAGTCCCACCAACAGCAGAATCAGCAGAAATAGGACAAACTTGTTGTTAAGAAAAAATCGTTTGAACCGCTCCGGCCAAACGCGGGGTTGCTCAGGTTGCTCCATAGGCGTGTCGTCCTCTCTTATGACCCTTATTCAAAACTAAACTATAAAGCTAAATAAATGCCCACACACGAAAAAAATACCTTGTACAAGCCAACATATGTATAACACTCTGGATTTATACGTATGGTGCTGTTTAACCGTTTCAAATTAAACCGGTAAAGTCATTTTACCCCAAAATGAGTCTTCTGCCCCACACGAATCATTTGCAAATTCTCCCTATTCAAAAACGGCCCGCCTCCCTGGGAGACGAACCGTAAATTTATAGCTATACCCTACCAATAAGCCAGCTTTTATGCTGAAAAATGAAGATTAAGCTTTTCCTGCTAATTGTGCGATTAACTCATAGGAATGCAGCCGTGCCTTATGATCATAGATCATCGACGTAATAATCAGCTCATCTGCCTGCGTCTGCCGAATGAAAGATTCCAACTGTCCACGTACGGTTTCTGGTGAACCATTAACAGCTGCCTTCAGCGTCTGCTCAACACCAGCTTTCTCACGATCCGTCCATTTGCCTTCCATCTCTGCCGGAGGCTGTACCAATCCCGTTGTGCCGCGAATAATGTTCAGGAACTGCTGTTGCATCGTTGTACCCAGCCATGCTGCTTCCTCGTCTGTATCCGCAACAACGGCGTTAACACCAACAATCACATGTGGCTCCTTCAAGCTATCAGATGGTTGGAAGTTGTTTCGATACGTTTCCAGTGCAATCCGGGTGTAATCGGGCGAGAAGTGGCTGGCAAAAGCAAACGGCAATCCCAGCTGACCTGCCAGACGTGCACTGAAATCACTGGACCCCAAGAGGTAAATTGGAATATTTAATCCTTCTCCAGGAACTGCGCGAACAGGCGCATGATAAGATGTCGCCGAAGCATCAAAGTATGCTCTGAGTTCTGCCAAAAGCTCAGGGAAATCTTCCCCACTGTTCAGATCTTTACGTAGTGCAAGCGATGTACGGCGGTCACTACCTGGTGCGCGACCCAGTCCCAAGTCAATTCTGCCAGGATAAAGGGATTCCAGAGTACCAAACTGCTCAGCGATGACAAGCGGTGCATGGTTAGGCAACATGATGCCTCCTGAACCCAGACGAATCGTTTTGGTTCCACCAGCCAGATATCCAATAACAACCGAAGTTGCGGAAGAAGCAATACCCGGCATGTTGTGATGTTCAGCTACCCAGTAACGGTGATATCCCCAACGCTCTGCATGCTGTGCCAGATCAAGACTGTTGCGCAAAGCATCAGCAGGTGTTGCACCCACAACGACGGGGGCCAGATCCAAAATGGAAAGCTTAACGTCATTAATATGTTCTTTATGGGATGAAGCCGTATTTTCAGTAGTCATTATCATTTAATCTCCTCGATGATTATATTTTTGTATATCCAGATATATAGATTAATTAAATCGCAATTGGATATGGTGATGTGTTCATAATCTAGCCGTTTACATCCGGACGGAATCCCTGCCTGCATATGCATCCTAGCTTCCGTTCCGGCATCCGGCTTATAACTCGTTCTGTACGTACTCGGCAAACTGACGGATTGTCTCCTCGTTGCGCCGATAATACGTCCATTGTCCTCTTCGCTCGGAGAGCAGCAACCCTGCCTTGAGCATAGTCAGCAGATAACTGGAGATAACCGACTGAGCCAGTCCAGCCTTCACTTGAATCGTACCAACACAGATTCCGTTCTTGCCACCATCCGGATGCTGAGATAGTTCCAGCGGTGGGAAGTGTTGCTCCGGGTTTTTGAGCCACAACAAGATTTGTCTACGTGTCTCGTTCGATAATGCTTTAAATATAAGTATAGGTTCCATGGGTAAATTATACCCCCTTTCATCCATTTTGCAAACACATGAACAAACAAACCGACTCATGATCGAGTCGGTCTGGTATCATATGGAATCCGTATCTGGATTCAACATCCATATTAGAAATTGGTTGTAATCGTCTGTTTAACCTGATCCAACATGGCTTGATATGCGGGGGCATCCAGGTATCCAATACTACCGAAGAGCAGATGATCTACGGCTTCAATACCTACAAAATCGAAGATACCTACGTCTGAAGTTAATTTCAGTCCAGCGGTCATGCCAATCTGATCATAAATTTCACTTGGTGTACCATGTGTATTGATGATGAGTCCTTTTTTGCCTGTCAGCAATTTCTCGATTCCCGCTTCACCTGCTGCATATGCAAAACCATAGGCGAATACACGGTCAACATATCCTTTCATAATGGCAGGAAGACCTGTCCACCAGATCGGATAGATGAATGTGATAACTTCTGCATCCGTAACAAACTGTTGCTCTGTTGCGATATCCTGTGGTGTCTGTCCTGCACGCATGGAAGCTGTGTCAGCTTCAGTCAGTACGGGTTGGAATCCAAGTTTGTACAAGTCACGAACAACCACTTCATGGCCTTGAGCTTCGAGAGCTTCTACAGCAGTATTGAGGATTGCGTTATTCAAGCTGTCTGTGTGTGGGTGAGCATATACGATAAGATGTTTCATGGTGTGAATCCCTCCAGGTTTGGTTTGAGTTAGGTTGCGAAAATGGGGTTACATTGATACGCTCCCGCATACATAGATATCTATGTATATGGGCAAAAAAATATTTGGGCTCCTCTGCCTCCACCCCAGTCAAATCTGAAAGGGTTGCAGACAGAAGAGTTCATTCATTATAACTTTCGGACAATAATGGATAACAAGCTCTCCAATTGCTCCGACTGTTCATCGGACAAGCCACTATAGATGATGTCATTAATCTGCTCTGATACCTGATGGAAGATCGGTTCGAGTCGCTTCCCCTGTTCGGTTAGGCGAATAATCGTCACCCGGCTATCTTCCGCACTCTTGTTGCGTTCAACATAGCCAAGCTTCTCCAGCTTGTTGACCAGTACCGTTACCGTTGGTTGCGTGCGTTGAACACGTTCAGCCAACATCTTGATCGACAGCGTCTCTTCCCGGTACAAGAACATCAATACATCTCCATGAGAAGGAACAATCCCTGTTACCTCATGCTGTTCCAATTCGTGTACAATCCGTTTGTTGACATGGTCTCTGATTCTTGCAATCAGTGCAATTGCGTTGTATTTAGGCATGACCTCATTATACATAGACATCTATGTAATTTCAAGTTCTTTTTATAAAAAAGAAAACAGCCCTTTCCATCCTGCTAACATGTGGAAAATATCGGGCTGTTTCGATTCTACTTTGATCCTGATCTATAATGTTAGATCTTAGCTAATCGTTTTTTGAATTCATGTTGGATTCATGCTGAATTCAGTTAATCCATTGCGTGATTTTCTCAACGGATTGTCGGGACTTCTCACGCTGGGGCTCCTCTGCCCGATAACCGAAGGCTGCCATCATGGAGACGCCCCATGCGCCATTTTCCAGCAAGCCCTCTTCTTCCATAATACGGTGGACGCCCTCACGGCTGAAACCTTCGATTGGACAAGAATCAATCTCGATCTGAGCTGCCGCCGTCATCATGTTGCCAAGTGCAATATAAGTCTGTTTAGATGCCCAGTCGAATAATGATCGTGGATTATCCAGAATTTTCTGGTTATTTTGAAACTTTCCATAAGCCTCACTTGTTAGCTCAAATACGTTATTAGGCATTCCCTTTGTTTCCTTCAACATGTACTCCGCATAGGGAGAATTATAACTGGCATCTGATCGGGCCAAAATAACAACAAAATGGCTTGCTGTAGCCAATTGCTTTTGAGCGCCGGAAGAGACTTCGGACAGACGCTTACGCAGGTTTGGATTTTGTACAATCAGAAACTTCCACGGTTCAAGGCCAATGGAACTTGGAGATAATCTGCCTGTTTCCAATATAAATTGGAAATCCTCATCCGAGATTTTGCGGGTATCATCAAATATCTTTGTTGCATGCCGGAAATGATACGCCTTTAAGATGTCTTCCTTTGTCTTTGACTTTGCTGTAACTTCCATGGAGCTCCACGTCCTTTTTATAACTTTTTTTATGTTGAACAATAATGTTTAAGTGGTTTCATCTCAAGTATTATTTTAGGCTCTATGTGTATAAATTAAAAGTACGCACATTATTGTTTCTTGGTTTATAAAAGTAAGTATTGGATGAAAGACAGCAATAATCCACTGGGCACATACATGGCCCTAGTAGATTATCTATGACTCTTTTCTTTTAAATCTTGAAATCTTGAACCAGCTTATTCAGATTTAATGCACTATCCTTGACTTGATCAGATTGTTTAACTACTTCCACAGATTGCGCAGCAGAGGCAACCATATGTCCTGCAATTTCCTGACTGGATGCGGCTGATTGTTCACTTGCTGATGCAATCTCGTGAATGGAGCCCACTAGTATTTTGATATTCGCAGTCACTTGTTGTGAGGTTGCATTGAGATCTTTAACTGCATTGGCATGATCAAGAGAATCGACATAATACTGTTCAGCTGTATCCTCCAATAATTTATAATCTTTGCCAACCTGATTGAACATAAAGGATAGCAACTCTTTGGCATTCGAGGACAGATTGGTTACAGACTGCATAACTTCCTCCGTGACCTGCTGAATTTGATCGGCAGCCTGTCTGGAATCATCAGCCAACTTTCTAATCTCGCTTGCAACAACCGCAAAACCCCTGCCTGCTTCCCCAGCCCTTGCAGCTTCAATGGATGCATTGAGTGCCAGCAGATTAGTCTGCGCTGTAACATCCAAAATAGACTGAGATAATATACCAATCTGATCTACAGCAGTTGCACGTTCCAGCGCTTCTGACATCTTCTTACTCGTATGATCGTACATGTCTATGGCTGCTCGGCTCGATTCGCGGGCTTCCTGCTTCAACTTTTCAGCCTTCGTGCTGGTCACATAGGCGGACTCTGCTTGTTTAGATGTCTGTTCCGATATATATTCAGCTCCCTGTTGCATCTCATTAGCCGAATGATTCATATTTTCCGTATGGGCTGAAGCCTCTTCCATTGCAGCAGAGAGCTCTTCAACTGTAGCTGATACTTCACGAATTCGTTCATTCAGACCAGCCATGTTCTGGTTGGTAAGATCGCTAACCTGGTTGATATGATGAGATTCCTGAACTACACCACGAATGACATTTGTTGTGGAATCGGTCATTGTACGAATAGCTCGTGCGATGACACTTATCTCATTATTTCCCTGTGTTAGATGCGGATCTAAGGATGCCGTTAAGTTGCCTTGTGTTATTTCTTCACAATAACGGGTGATAGCTTTCATTCGTTGACGTATACTGCGAATCACTACAAATGAAATAAGAATGAGTGCTGCAAGTGAAAACAAAAGAACCGAACCGAGCACCAATGCTCGCTGCTGAATTACTTCCTGTGTATCCGCATAGAGCTTGGCTGACTCTTCTTCGTTATGCGCACTCAACAGGGTGATCGTCTCCACAATTGCTGTACTGCTTTTGTTAATTCTTCCTCTCTCTTCACTATCGTAGGTGCCCGACATCTTTTTGGTATCCATGATTTGCTCAATATCCTGATAATATGTATCCATCTTTGCTACCAAATCTGCAAATATCTCTTTTTCTTTGGTATCCAATGTTCTTGCTGAAAATTCATTCAAGCCATCCGTGATACTCTTCTTACCTTTCTGAACCTGATCGTACTGTTTGTCGGTATACTCTGCATTATCAAGAACCTTTGTATAATTGGCGCGCATATTATAGAAATTACTTTTCAGTTCAAGAACATTGGTTTGATGCTGGAAGCGGTCATTATAGAGGATGCCTTGTCCCGTTTTTGCTTCGTTCATTCCGAAAATCCCAATCAGAAAAACAGTAAACAAGCCGATTAGACTAATTACAGTCATGATGACCATCGTTGTTGTTAATTTCATATTTTTGAGTTTATTTCCTTTCTTATTTTTTGGCTTAGACTGAATTGACATGATTATTCCCCCACTTTAAATAGTAGATAGCCTTATATATCTTATATCTATATCGTATGTATCCATATTGTTTGTTAGCATTTCAGGAAAATCGACTTTATTCATTTGATGAGAAAAGTAATGGGAGACAACAAAAACCAGCTAATGTTTGTCAAGCATTTCTGGTTGGATGAGTTCTCTTTTCGTGGTATACTTTTTCCGACCAAC
>NZ_ASPR01000006.1:0-181278 GCF_000517845.1 Paenibacillus sp. FSL R5-192
TTCGCGTTCATTCTGCAAGCAGAATGTTTACTCACTCGTTGTTCAGTTTTCAAAGATCAAACTTGTTTTCGTTACCGAATGTTGTTCTCTTCAGCAACTCTTATATAATATCATGTCCGAACCAACTTTGCAAGCTCTTTTTTTAAGTTTCTTTCGAAGCTTATTTAATTCGCTTGCCACACCAGTGTTAAACCGTTTTTTCTTGGCCGGATTAATAATATATCACGTATAGATATTAATTACAATACTTAATTTAATAAAATTCATTTACCACAAATCAACTACCTTTACTGTGTTGCTCTCCTCTATCCCAGTTGCATCGTTTTTATATCCTAAAATCCATTCATACATCGCAATACATGTCTAATTTATTCTAAACTTATTAGCCTAGATCTCCTCTCATATATTTTAGCTTCATTTATATGCTCAATTTAGGTTGTCCTTTTATCAAGGTCATGCAAGATTACTGGGGGCACTGTAAGTTACCACGAGTATAAGTAGAGGTATTATAAAAGATAAACAAAAAAAGTGATGCACGCATATAACTATACGTGAACCACTTTCTTGTGTGTGTTATTACATTATATATAGAAGGAAACTCTTAATGTTGTGCCTGCACTGATGCTGGAGGCGTCATCGTCATTTTTCCATTACCTGCTTTTTGCATGCCAACTCGCAGCAACGTAATTCCCCACGTAATAATCGAGATCAACAGAAGATGAACCATGTATCCCCCCACTGCTTCTCCACTATAGATCAAACGCATAAATCCCTGTACCCCATTGGAAGCGGGCAGAAAGTTTCCAATATAACGGTAGAATGGCGCCAGCATCTCGGCTGGGATGATATTTCCTGCTGTCATCAACTGGAGCGGAACCATCGCTACATTAAATAGAGGGCCTGCATTACCAAACAGGGCAAAACTCATTTGTGTAAAACAGATACAAGCCAGACTCACCAGCACATGATACAGATACAAAGCGCCGAAGGAGCTCGCAACATCTGTGAACTGAAGAGCTACTGTATCCACAATTAGGGGAACAATCAAAGCTATACACAATAACAGCAATTGCCGTCCCCAGAAGATTTCCCATTTGGAATGGGTACGCTTCATGATATTCGACGTAATATTAAACTGAATATTCATAGTCATCGAAGCAATATAGGTGATAAAACCCAGAATCATGGGCAGCATCGATGTTGCAAAATCACTCACGCTGTTCGTTTTATTAATTTCAGCCTTCACAGGCCCTTCATTCATCTTCGCCATCGCTTGTCCAATAGCTGCACTCAGTTCATCGCTGTTTATACTATCGTTATTGAGTGTCACTTGAACCTTGGATTCCAGAATCCCTTGACCCATTTGTGCAGTCATTCCGGTCGCAGCATGTTCCACAATGGATTTGGCTACATCGGCATTTCCCTGATTGATATAAAAGGGTAAGCTCGCCTCTGTGCCTCCTGCAATCTGGTCAGTGAATCCTTCCGGAATAACAATAACCATCGCATAGTTACCTGCATTCATCTGTTGCTCAGCTTCCTCGGCAGATCCCAGAACATTGACATGGAAAGGCGCGAGCGTTTCAATCTGCTTCTGCACCTCTGTTCCCTGTGTCCCGTCTTCGTTCACCAGAGCAACTTGAAGTTGATCCACTCTCTCCGTGGCTTGATGATAACCCGTCATCCAGATCACAACAAATAACAGCGGAACAATCAATGCAAAAACCAATCCTATTTTTGTCTGTGGCACTTTAAAAAAATCTTTGAAGCTTCTCATTCGTTCACGACTCCTATTAGTTAAAATTAAAATAATTGCACTACATATATATGCACATGCACATAATTGCTCAAAAAAATTTATTTCATCTTTTCATAGATACGATTCATCACATTCATGAATGCTTCAAGCTCTTCAGGAGAACATTCGGCGAGTGCCTCTTGCTCTTGCTGTTTTGCCTTTGGTGTCAGAACGTTATTCATTTCCAGTCCTTCCGCCGTCAAACAAAGCAAAACCGCTCTGCGATCCTGTGGATCTTCTTCTCTTGTCACCAGACCTTTGCGAATCAACTTGTCTATAATTTTGCCTACCGTTGTCTGGTCCCGCACTGTTAATTCAGCCAGTTTTTTCTGTGATATATGACTTCCAGCCTTGCTCAATTCATTCAAGACTGCAAATTGTTCCGGAGTAATATCCTGTTCACTCAGATTTCTGGTTGTTGTTTTTTTGTATGCCAGATACGTCCGTGACAGAATCAGTCCAAGTGGATTTTCATCCATATTAACAGGCATGCTGTTGCTCCTTTCTCTATATAGTAGCACTACCATCTAATTTGCGTAAGCTCTATATTATTACCATATTTACATTACTGTCAATTTAATTTTTTATCTTTTCAAGCAAAAAGAGACCCACCCGTTAGTCAGGCAGCTCTCTCCTCTGGCATCGTCAAGCCATACTTACTCGGGCTTGCCACTTGAAGTTTCGGTATCGTCCTTCTTCTTTGTGCCTTTGCTTTTATAAGGCTTCGGTGCACTTTTCGCCCGGTTAGCAGCGGCTTGCCAACGGTTCCAGCCTTTTTTACCCGTACCACGGCCGGTGCCGCCTTTTCCTTTTGCATTGCTCATGTTATCACTCCAATAATCCTGTATATGCTTAAAAATGACCGTCCTCGGTAACTTATTATGCAACCCAGCCCATCTAATTCACTTCCAGCAATTCTTATTATACCAAAAATCCACGTCTTTACGTCCATTTCCATAAATCATTGTATTGTTATTCTGTTATGAAAGCGGTATAGTGGACATAATTGAAAGAGGAAGCTGCGTCTTCTTCGGGATTGTTACTGGTAAGCAGGCGATACCCAAACCAAGGCTGTCTATTAAGCCTTAGTTTGGGTTTTTTGTTTTTATTACGACCAATTGAGGTGAAACACATATATGATCATCCGTCAGATTTTTAACAACAATGTCATCCGGGCTGAGAACCAGGTTGGTCACGAATTTGTTGTCATTGGCAACGGTCTTGGCTTCAAAAAGAAAAATGGACAGCCTGTGGATGAGGATAAAATTGAAAAAACCTTTGTGCTGAAATCGGATAAAATACCACAAAAATTAATCGATTTGATTGGGGAAACATCTGTCGAATATTTGAAGTTAGCGGACGAAATTGTGGGCCATGCCAAAAAGGAAATGGGCGATATTTTTAGTGATAATATCTATATATCATTGATCGATCATATTCAGTTTGCCATTACCCGGTACCGTAAATCCGTCGGGCTGAAGAATTCCCTTTTGTGGCAGATCAAGAAGTTTTACAAGAAGGAGTTTGGGATTGGCATGAACGCTGTGGAGCTGATCCAGGAACAATTCGGCATCCAAATGGATGAACATGAGGCCAGCTTTATTGCGATGCATTTTGTAAACGCTCGTCAAGATGCTCAAGGTATGAAACAAACCGTTGAAATTACTGAAGTTATTGATGATATCTTCAACATTGTGACCAACCATTACCACATCGCCCTGGATGAAAATTCATTTAATTATTCCCGTTTTATTACCCATCTTCAATATTTTGTGCAGCGAATGTTGAGTAATGAACAGGAGCAATTTGCTTCTGGAGATAACTTTCTGTATGAACAGGTGAAGGACAAATATAGCAACGCTTTTGAGTGTACACAGCGGATCAATCAGTACCTTGAGGACAAGTTTGAAAGTGCCATGTCCATTGATGAAAAGGTGTATTTGACGATCCATATTCAACGTGTCACTTCCCGTAACGAGCTTCTCGACGCGGAATAAAAAAAGCTTGCAAACGATTTCGGCGTCATATATAGTAGGTCTCACAACTTAACGACAAGGATTGTTACTGCTCAAGCAGGCGATACCTAAATGATTGGCAACAGGTCATCTTTCCGATGATCATAGCCATTCGTTTAGGTATTTTTTTGTTTTCAGGCAATCTTAACAACAAAGGAGAATGAACATGGATCATAAAAAAATGGGGGATGACATCGTTCGTCTCGTCGGCGGAGAAGCCAATATCAACGGTCTTGTCCACTGTGCGACCCGGCTGAGATTCGACCTGAAAGATTCGAAAAAGGCCGAACGCGAAACGCTTGAAAAACACGATGGTATTATTACCGTTGTTGAAAGCGGCGGCCAGTTCCAGGTTGTCATCGGTAGTAACGTGGCTCATGTATATGCGGAGATCATGAAAAACCGAGATTTCGGAGGAGATTCCTCCTCATCAGCTGAGTCCATAGGGGAAAAAACCTCGCTATTATCCAAAGTTTTTGAAATCATATCCGGAAGTTTCTCACCGTTAATCCCGGCTATGGCAGGATCAGGTATGCTAAAAGCTTTGCTGACTGTCCTGACCATGCTCGGATGGATGTCGGATACAAGTGACACATACTTGATTTTATCCGCTGCCGGCAACGCTGTATTTTATTTTTTGCCCATCTTCCTTGGCATCACACTGGGTATGAAGCTGAAAGCCAATCCTTATGTAGCTGGCGTAATTGGTGCCGCTCTGATGGAACCGAGTTTCACTGGGCTGATGGATAAGGGCTCAGATGTATCGTTCCTGGGTATACCGGTTGTGATGATGAATTATTCAGCCAGCGTATTCCCAATCTTCATATCGATTAGTATCTACGCTGTTCTCGATAAGTTACTCAAGAAAATCATTTTGAAAGACCTGCAATTGTTCCTTGTACCAATGATTGCTTTGATGATTATGGTTCCGCTGTCCGCAATGGCCTTTGGACCATTCGGTACCACGGTAGGTGACTGGATCTCTTCCGGCGTAACTTGGCTCATTGGTGTCAGCGGTATATTATCAGGGGTTGTACTGGGTGGTTTCATGACCTTCATGGTTGTGTTCGGACTCCACTGGGGCTTCACTCCAATCACGATACAGAACATCGGGGTTGGCGGCGATCCGATTGAAGCCATGGCTGCTGCAGCTGTATTTGCACAAATCGGTGTAGCCTTCGGTATTTTCCTGAAAGCCAAAAAGAACAAAACCCTGCGCACTCTTGCTGGCTCGACCAGCCTTACCGGTTTGCTTGCAGGAGTAACTGAACCAATCGTATATGGTCTGATCTTGCGTTATAAACGTGTGATTCCTATCGTGGTCATCGCAGGTGCGATCGGCGGTGCCATCAATGGTCACTTTGGTGTTAAAATGACTGCTTATGTGTTCCACAATATATTTGCCATTCCTGTCTATACACCAACGGTTGTCTACGTGATTGCGATTGCCTGCTCCTTTGCGGTAGCAGCGGTATTAACGGTGATGTTTGGTTATGAAAGCAAAAGCAAAGACACAGCTTCCGAGACCAATGAATCTGTCTCCCACACGTCAGTTGAAAGTACGCCGGCAGAACTTCCTGTCGTACCTGAGACCAAAACAACGGAGATCAAGAAAGAACAAATTTATAGCCCACTTACTGGTAAAGCCGTAGCACTGAATACCATTAACGACCCAGCCTTTTCGACTGGTGCTATGGGCAAAGGTTTGGCGATTGTCCCTGAGATTGGCGAAGTTGTCGCTCCCGTAGATGGCGTTGTCACTTCCCTCTTCCCAACTGGACATGCCATTGGATTAACAACCAACGCAGGAACGGAAATCCTGATTCATATCGGCATCAATACAGTAGCGCTAAAGGGAAAACACTTCTCTCCAGTTGTTCAGGAAGGTGATATCGTCAGACAGGGCGATCTGTTGATCCAGTTTGACATCGATAAGATCAAGGAAGCCGGATACGAAACCGTAACCCCTGTCATTGTGACCCTAACGCAGCAAGAAGTGGATGTGTTCGAAACCAATCAAGAACATGTACAGAAAAACGATGTCCTGCTGACTCTCGTTGTCTGACCCAACTTATATTATACGAATTCAATTTAGGAGGAACTAACTATGAAACATACTCAACTGAAACCATTTCCTAAAGATTTTTTCTGGGGAGGTTCAACCTCTGCCTATCAGATTGAGGGAGCCTGGAATGAAGATGGTAAAGGCCCTTCTGTCATCGACATGGGGAATCATGTGGAAGGCGTAACCGACTTCAAGGTAACCAGTGATCACTATCATATGTACAAAGAAGATGTGGCGTTGCTCGCCGAAATGGGCTTTAAAGCCTACCGCTTCTCCATCGCATGGACACGCATCTATCCGCAAGGAGCAGGTGAAGTGAATCCGAAGGGCCTCGCCTTTTACGATTCCCTCATTAATGAGTTAATTAAATACGGTATTGAGCCCATTGTGACGATGTATCACTTCGATCTTCCTTATGCGCTTGAAGAAAAAGGCGGCTGGTCCAACCGAGCAACGATTGATGCTTTTGAACAATATGCCAAGACTCTTTATGAAAACTACGGAGATCGGGTTAAATATTGGCTGACCATCAACGAACAAAATATGCTAATCCTGCATCCTGGCTCTCTGGGTACACTGGATACAACACTTGTTGATCCGCAAAAAACACTGTATCAGCAAAATCATCACATGCTGGTTGCTCAAGCTAAAGCCATGGTCCTGTGTCATGAAATGCTGCCTGAAGCCAAGATTGGCCCAGCTCCCAATATCGGTGTAATTTACCCGGCGAGTTCCAAACCAGAAGACACACTCGCGGCTGATAACTATGCTGCCATTCGTAACTGGCTCTATCTCGATATGGCGGTATATGGACGTTATAACCATATTGCCTGGAGTTATCTCGAAGAGAAAGGATATACGCCTGTCATTGAAGACGGAGATATGGACATCCTGGCTCAAGGAAAACCTGACTTTATTGCGTTTAACTACTACACTTCCCAGACAGTTGGTGAAAGTCTGAACGATGGCAATGACTTCTCTCATACAGGAGACCAGCATGAAATCGTAGGTGAACCGGGCGCATATAGAGGATCTGTGAATCCCAATCTGCAAAAAACGGAGTTTGGCTGGGAAATTGATCCCGTGGGCTTCCGCTCTACCCTGCGCCAGATCTACTCCCGTTATCACCTGCCATTGATTGTTACGGAAAATGGTCTGGGTGCCTTTGATAAACTGGAGGAAGGCGACGTGGTTAACGATCCATATCGTATTGAATTCTTCAATAAACATATCGAACAGATTCAACTGGCGATTACGGACGGCGTGGATGTATTTGGCTTCTGCCCTTGGTCTGCGATCGATCTGGTCAGCACACATCAAGGGTCGAGCAAACGTTATGGATTCATCTATGTGGATCGTGAGGAATTCGATATCAAGGAATTGAGACGTATCCGCAAACAGAGTTTCCACTGGTATCAAAAACTGATTGAAACGAATGGAGAAGTCCGTTAATACACGTACTATTAAAAAAGTCGACTGCACATGAAACATGTGTAGTCGACTTTTTTGGTGTTGATGCATTGATGTGAAAGCTTTCTTTTCCAATTATAAAATTACATTTCAGCCTTCGGTTGCTTTACCGCTTTGGCCCCTCTGAGTACCCGCAGGGATAACAGGAAACAGATCGCCAAAACGGCTGCTGCTGAAACATAAGGATAGTTAATATTCACATCGAACAGTGCTCCAGCTACGATTGGACCTGCGATATTCCCCAAACTGGTATACGCCGAGTTCAATCCGGCCACAAAGCCCTGTTGTTCTTGTGCCAGTTTGGACATCTGTGTACTAATCGCCGGACGTAAAATATCCATACCCAGAAAGACGATAAACGTTACGACAAGAATCATCCAGTACGTACTTACAAACAAGGTCAACAGTACAAATACGGCTACAAATAACAGACAGACCGATATAACCATCTTTTCACCAAACCGATTGAGCAACCAACCGATCAGAGATACTTGCACAACCGCACCCGCGATGGAGCCAAATGTAATAATAAATGCAATGTCTTTGGTCGTGAAGCCAAACTTGTGATCCACAAATAGTGAAAATACCGTCTCATAGTTCGCCAGACCAAATGCCATAACAAACACAATAATCAAGCTGAAAAAGTACGGTTCACGGTATGAATTCAGCAATTGGGATACCATACCCGGAGCTTTGACCTTCGTTAAACCAGGGATAGGTTTACTTTGTTCTCCTGTGCTTCGCGTGGATTCCGGCAAAATAATCAATGTGATAATTGATGCCAGCAACCCGGCAACCCCTGCGGCGTAGAATGGAATTCGAATGCCAAAGTCCGCAATGTATCCACCAATTCCCGGACCGATGATAAATCCAGTTGTAATGGCTGCATTAATCAAGCCCATACCTTTACCGCGTTCTTCCTCTGTTGTAATATCTGCGGTATAAGCCATAACCGCCGGGAAGATCATCGCCGCACCAATACCGCCTAACATGCGGGCTGCGAAGAGCAAGACTGGTGCATTGACCGCACCAAACATAAACTCCGATACGGCAAAGATCAGCATGCCGCCAACGATAATTTTCTTACGTCCCCATGTATCCGACCAACGACCCGCAAGCGGGGAGAACAGAAACTGGGTGAAGGAAAATGCCGCTACCAGCAATCCAACCGTGAATCCGGTGATATGCAGTAGATCCATATACGCAGGCATGATCGGCACAACGAGACCAATACCTGTAAAAACGAGAAAAATATTAAACATTAACAGCAGCAGTGCGCCCCTGTTCCGTGTTAGTAATGCCATGATTCCATCCTCCGTAGTTGTCAAAATGTTGCTTAAGCTTTATCTTTTGCAATCCCGTGCAAGAATACACTAGCGGCCTGACGATATAGAGCGAGAGCCTGATCAGGTTCCATCCCCCGTGACATCTGACTAAGGCCAATAATGGTACTTTCCAATATGAGCGCGAGATTATCTACATTGTCTGCTTTGAACTCACCGCTCTCAATGCCTTGCTCTATCATTTGTTTATTAAATTGAATATGCCGCTCAAACATTAAGGAGATCCGCTCCTCAATATCATTTTCTTTCTTTTCCCCTGTGAAGAACTCATCAGCTGCCTTCGTCAGCGGGTGATTCATATCATCCATGACGAGTTGTTCCGCCAAACCATAAATTTTCTCCGTGGAGGTGCGATAGAGATGTTCTTTGGCCGCCCAGCTCTCTTCCCACTCCCGGTCCCACTCATCGATTAGATAGAGGAACAGACCTTCCTTACTTTTAAAATGGTAATATATATTGCCTTTGCTGCTGCCCGTCGCAGCTACAATATCCTCAATGGACGTTGCTTTATAACCTTTTTGTACAAAAAGGGCTTTGGAAGCATCCGCAAGTTTCTTCTTGGTCTGCTCAGTCTGTAGTTGTTTTTTATTCATATTCATTCCATTTCACTCCGTCCCATCCATACTGAACATTCGTTCTGTATTTTAACAGATGCACCCAATATAAGCAATGAAAAAGGTACGACTGAAATAACTATAACCTTCCTATTAATCTAGGAAGGCTGTAGTTATTTTCATTTTATTACTCGGAAGGAAAAGCGCTGAGATCCATATAGGAAACTTCCCACAGGTGATCATCCAGATCCTGAAAACTCCATCCGTACATAAATCCGTGATCTTGTGGTTCGTTGGATGGCTTCCCTCCTGCATCGAGGGCAGCTTGTACAATCACATCTACCTGCTCACGGCTATCTACAGAAAGGGCAACGATGACTTCGGTTGTATCGGCGGCATTGGAGATTTTTTTCAAAATGAAGGATTGGAAACGTTCCTCCACCAGAAGCATGGCGTAAATATTTTCCCCGATGATCATACAAGTAGCAGACTCGTCCGTAAAATTGGCGTCAAACTCAAATCCCACCTTGGTAAAAAACTCAACGGATTTCTTCAAATCTTGAACAGGTAAATTGACAAAGATCTGCTTAGCACGAATAGCCACCATTGATCACCTCGAACTCATAGAATACATTCCACCTCAAAATAACACCTCGCGTATACGCTGTCAATTGAATATAATGGAGACATTCCAACTTGTGAGGTGACACGGATGTTGCTGCGTATTGTTCGAAGTAATTAGTCGTCGGGCTGGGTCAAAACGCGTACCAGCTATCAAGGGACACGTCTGTCCATTTGATCCTATTCGACCATTTACATTAGAACGATTTGGCACAACTCTCTTGTCCTGTTCAAACAAACTCACATTGGAGGAATATGAAAATGAAAAACAAAATAGATTACGCTGACTTTTATGAACGCGTAGGCCGGACGAATGGCTGGAACTTCAGCTCCATGAACGTTGTCTCTGAGAACATCGGATGGAACTTCTATGAGGAAGTTGTTCGCCATACACGATCGTCCGATCTGTTGCTGGATATTGGAACAGGTGGTGGAGAAGCCATTCTGTCCATTGCGGAAGAAGCCTTATTACTGGTGGGAATTGATCTCGCTCAAGGAATGATTGAAACCGCACAGCAGAATCTTCTGGCTGCAGGAGCTCATTCCAATGTACGCTTTCTTCATATGGACGCAGAAAAACTGCATTTTCCAGATTGCTTCTTTAATGTGGTATCTTCCAGACACTCCGGATTCTCAGCTTCAGAAGTATTTAGGGTTCTTGCTCAGGGTGGGATATTTCTAACCCAGCAGGTCAGCGAACATGATAAATCCAACCTTTCAGAAGCTTTTGGCCGTGGACAGAGCCTTGGCATTCAACCTGGCACATTGATGGAACGATACAAGCATGAACTTCAAACAGCAGGTTTCCATGACATTCAGGCCCATGAATATAATGTGGTGGAGCATTACGCTACACCCGAAGATTTGATGTTTCTCCTAACCCATGCACCCATCATTCCTGATTTCGGAAAGGTAGAAACTGACTTTGAGCGATTCCAGCAGTTTGTGAATGAACATCACGACGAGAAGGGCATTCGTACCAACTCGGCACGCTTCATGATCACTGCAAGGAAATAAATAGATCCCATATTGAATAAAATGAAACAAAAAAAGACCCGGTCACATGTGAGAACCATAACATGGTGACCGAGTCTTTATACTATGCTTGCGAGGCTATATTAAATCGGATTTACTGCGTAATCTCCAACTTTTCCAAAAAAGGCTTTAATTTATCCACGACATAGTGGCTTCCACCTCGGCCGTTCACCTCTTCAATTACAGCGGATAACAGGAAGGTCGGAGAGTCGGTATCAAACACTACGAAAAATCCGTTTTCCTGTCCCTTCTCTCCCTTTTTCGCTTTCAGTTCCGCTGTTCCCGTCTTGCCCGCGAGCCCCCCAGGAATTGAATTCAAGGTATGGGCGGTGCCTCCCTGCCGGGAAACAACTTCTCCCAAAGCATCCTTGACCGTATTTGCGGCTTCCGGAGTAATAATTACCTCAGGGTCAGTGCTTTCTTTTCCCTCGATCAGAACAGGTTTCACCAGCTTCCCTTCATTAATAAAAGGTGTAAATGACGACGCCAGATGAATCGGGGACATTAACATCTCCCCTTGCCCGTAGGACGTATCAGCGAGTAACACCTCAGACGACAGATCCAGATGTGCTTCGTTGGCATATTGGCTTGGCTTCAGATACAGTTCATCCAGTCCAAAGTTATCGCCAAAACCAAATTTCTGGATCCCATCAATAAACTTGGCGCTGCCCATCTCGATCGCTTCCATGGCAAAGTAAATATTGTCCGAGTACACCAGAGCATCGACCATGTTAACCGGCGATAAACTCTTCACACGCTTGACATAATAACCGCCCCAACTATCGTCTTTACGCCATTGCAAGCCAGAGATATCATGGGTTTTGTCTGCTGTGGTCACCTTCTCCACCAGTCCCGCTGCGGCTGTAATCGCTTTGAAGGTTGATCCTGGTGCATACCGGGTAGTGACTCTGTTGATAAAAGGAAGCTTCTCATTCGCCGAATAAGCATCCCATTCTGCCTGAGTAAGTCCTGTAACCATCTTGTTCGGGTTATAGGAAGGCGCACTGACCAACGCCAGCAGGTTGCCTTCCGTCGGATTCATTAGAACCATTGCACCGGCGTCTCCACCGCTGGATAATGTCTGATACAATTTCTTTTGCTGTTTGGAGCTAATCGTCAGCTGAACATTCTGTCCATCTACAGCATCCTTGCGAATAAGCTCAGAACGAGAGTTACCGGATTCATCCGTGATTTCAATCAGACCACCACGTTCACCACGCAGCTGCTTCTCCATGGACTGCTCCAAACCCGCTTTGCCAATCCAATCTTCTGCGCGATAATATCCTTCCGTATCCTTATCCAGATCTTCCTTGGTGGCTTTGCGCACGTATCCAATCAGGTGTGCAGCCGCATTGCCGAGTGGATAATAGCGGATTTCCTTGCTTTGCATCGTAACCCCGCTTAAAGATTCTGGTACGTCAAACTCCTCCGTTGAACCAATCGGGACAAAATACTCTGGCTTCACCCATGTCTGCGCAAGCGCCTTCTGAATGGCATCTTCCGAAACCTGATAATGGCTCGCGATTCGGGCAATCATCTGGTCCGGGTTATCACCAAGTTTCTCAGGTACAATGCCCCATTCATTCATCGTTCCCTTGGTAGCGAGCGGCAAACCATCACGATCCACAATGTCTCCACGATCCGGGAACAGTGTCCTCACTCGTACCTTACTGCCCTTAACCATGTCTTTCAGGATCAGTGAAGGCTGCCAGTTAATTTGCCAGTTTTTTCCCCCGTCCTCAAGCTCGTGCCGGACCAGTTTCAATGTATGCGTCTCACTGACTTCACCCAAAAAAGTTGTCAGTTGCAGGTTGTAATCCACCTCATACATATCCGGGTTTTGTTTCTCTGCATCGGTCTTACTGCCATCGGAAGTCGTTTCGGCAACATCCACAGGTTTAACCTCCGCCTTGACGGTGGATACTTCCATACCCGAATAGATCGCATTGTATTTCTCAACAAATTGTTCCTTGTTCATGCCCGACTCTTGCAGCGAAGCAGGTGTCATCAAGGTGTACAACTGGTCAAATTCTTTTTTTTGCAGATGCTCTATGTATTGATTCACGGTAGTCTGGGGTTTGGCCTCTGCTTCTTTGTTATTCTGCATGTATAGATACATTCCGATTCCACCTGCAAACAAGATGGGCAGCAGTCCGTACATTAATTTACGTTTGGATTTCATGGTTACATCACCTCTAATATACACTATAGATTTCCAGAGCCATTTAAACAATGAAACAAATCTGACGAATTTATCATTAAAAATAGCCGAAAGCTCACATAATATGTTTAAATAAGGAGAGTGAGATTACATACTAAAGCTTTTTTGCTATGCAAAAGGCTGAAAAGGAGCCCGATGATGGAAATCAGCTATTTTTTACTCCCCAAAGCCGAAGTGGCCTATATCAAGTCTACCGCTTCCATGAAAGATGCTATTGAGCAATTGGAATCGCAACACTACACCGCCGTTCCCGTGATTGACCAGGATGGAAAATATGTTGCTACCCTGTCCGAAGGCGATTTGTTATGGAAAATGCGAAATACACCCGGATTGACTTTTGATACGATGGATCAGGTTCAAGTCCATGAGATTAACAATCGGGTATATAATGAATGTGTATTCATTGAGGCTGAAATGGAGGATATGCTGACACTTGCAGCAGACCAAAATTTTGTGCCCGTGGTGGATGTCGATCGTGTCTTCCTCGGTATTATCCGTCGTAAGGATATTATTGAATACTATACGCGTAACATTTCGGATTAAATGAAGTCAAACATCCTGTAATAAACGAATATTCAACTCGAAAGGGTACTCCTGTGGTCATGTTTTGGCCAAACCGGGGTACCCTTTTTGTTTCATGGTCTGGTCGGAATCATTCTAGTTACGCTTAGCCCGCTCTTCAATGTAATAACTCAACACGTCCCTCGGACTTCCCTGAAATGCACGCTCTCTGCCGAACTCATACGCCTGATGCAAATATGAATACGCCTCGTCATGCTGTTCAAGTCTCATGCAGATCATGCCGAGATCGATCAACGGACTCGTACTTCTATCCGAACTCCGCGTACTTAACGATATCTCAGCCCAAGGCTTGGCCAGTCCATACTGTTTCAGATCGATATGTGCATTCGCATGACAGGATGCGATCCAGCTTGCAATCTCCCATTCCATCTTCGGCTCGGGCAACATGCCCCATGCCTGATCATAATAGATAAGTGCTTGTTCATGTTGTTGCGTCTCATCCAGCACATTACCGACTTCTACCGTTTCTACAATTTGTCGCTCCAGTTCGGCATGTTCCGGTGTCAGATCTTTCATTGCACCGTCTCCTCCTCCAGAACGAAATACCACTCCAGAAAAGCATTGAAATCAGCCCACTGCGGCTCACTCTCGCCATTAAGAAACCGTTCAATCGATTCACCCAGTTCCACCAGTACCACTTCTCCCGTCTGACGGTTGTAGAAAAATCCACCTTCACCTTCAAAACTGTCCAGTGGAATATACGCCTCGGGAAGTCCCAGTGTAAGCTGTGCTACATCCATGTCTTCCATATATACGGTGTTCTCCATAAACCAGCAGATCTGATACAACTCCTGATGCCTGCTGTAGAAAGTTGGTCCATCCTCTACATGTAAATAAAATTGTGCAAAATCCGATTGAAGATCAATCTCCAGCTTTTGCAATGCTTCTTCGTAGGTTGCTGGAACATCTTCATGCCACCAGCCTTGCTCCTGGCAATGATCAATCACTTTATGGGATAACATCGCAGACCTCCTAATTCAATTTTGCTCACACAGATTTTACAGGTATCCAGACTTGGGGAGGTGTGCCATCACCTTTGTACACTTCAAGTTCTGGAATCCCTGCATGCTGATATGAAGTGGAAGGAAACCACTCTGTCATAATATAGTGCCACAACCGTTGTATCGCTTCCGGCTCTAGTTCATCAGCTTCAAATACGACCCAATGGGACGCAGGAAGTTCGATGGACACCAAACCTTCAGGCACTTCACCTGAGTAAGAGGTAGCAATCCAATACTCCATTTGATTATCCTTCAGCTCTCTCTGATCCACACAGATGCCCACCAGACCGGGAATAGCTCCGTTATTGAACCCGTTTAAACGTTCCTCAATGCCGTCTGCCAAAGCATCCTGCCACATCTTAGGAATTTCTATTAAATTCTCACCATCCACACAAGAGAACGTTCGTTTGATGCCTACAAAGGTAAGAGACTGTTGTTCGATCACATGTTCATTCACATTCATTAGATGGACTCCTCTCCGAGAGCGATACGGGGCACGGTTCTCCATGACCCATTCATGAAAACATTGTCCCATACATGATATATACCTCCGATATGTCCTACAGTTACTGTATCAAAAGAGTAAGTAGATTGGAAATAGTGCCAGTACTCCTGCAAATAAAAAAAGTCCGCAGTGACTGCGAACCATATCTCTAAAAGGAATCACTCATAGCTTCACTCAAGAAAACACTTCCCGGCTATGGAATATACGATATGTGGCAAGTATAGTCGAAACAGTCATGAAAGCCATCACAACTATATATAAGGTTAAATAAGATATATTCAGTCCGAATAAGGAATAGTTTATTTGTGTTTGATAAAGCCCTGTTACCCGTATCATGGTACTTATCGAAAATTTTTCGACCCAATTTAATGACCCGGAATTCAAATTTAATACGTCAAAGGCCAAGTATGGCAGACCTACTATCACGGTATTCACAATTATAGCTATAAAGGATGTAGAACTGAGGACGGATACCAGTAAAACAATAGATGCAAAGACCAAGCTACCTGCTATATGAGTAAACAATTGAACTAAATAATATTGAAAAGCAGTAAACGTATATGGTGAGAACTCATAATCAAAGCTGTAAACATACATGCCCACGCTCTGTATGGAAGTATCCGCCCCAGCCAGATTACCAAACCTTAACCAATATAAAACCAAGTTTACCCCAGTAAATAAAACGGCACACATCACAACGTACAATATGGAAGCAATGCATTTTGCTGATACAAGCTTGCTTTTTCCTCTTTTGCTGCTACGCAGTAATGATGCTGTACCTAGTACATATTCTTCGGTAAATACCGGAGCCAACCCTAGCAGAATCATAATCATCATAAAAACTACACCGAATTGATCAATGTATTCCAGTAGGTAACCCCAAGGTTTATTATAATAAATTTCGGATACATTCACTGTTCGCTCCATGATGTTGCCATGATCATCATATCGTGTACTGTTCTTAATCGCCTCTGGAGAAAAAAACACAATATCGTACAATGCACCATATTGGTATCTACCTTTGGTACTATCCCAAATGGAATCATATTGATTATGTGCGACTTTTACCTTCTCTGTTGTAATAGCACCTTCATAAGGTTTGTAAAAGGCGGAACCATCCATTATCCCAGGATGCCTCCAAAATGAGTATACGACTAGAAAAACAATTAAAATAGACAATGCTATGCCAATACTTTTACGCGTTATAATTTTATAAAACTCGAATTGAGTTAAACGAATCAAGACTTCGTCTCCTCTCCAAAATAGTGCATATATACATCTTCAAGCCGAGGTGATTCTCGTACGGCTTGCGGGACAGGCTGTTCTTTGGCCAGTATTCTGGCTACGATTCCATCAGACTCATAAGACAAACCACTTACTTTGAAATGAGAGGTAAGATCAGCAAGTTGCTGCGGATTTAATTTCGCTTTCCATACGTTATTTTTCATCCGGTTCATAATCTCTTCCGGAGTATTATGGGCGATGAGTTGCCCTTCATTCAACAAAATCATCTCCTTACATGAAAACTCCAAATCAGAAATGATATGCGTAGATAACATTACAATACGATCTCTTCCCAGCTCGCCGATAATGTTACGAAATCGAATGCGCTCTTTGGGGTCCAATCCAGCTGTAGGTTCGTCAAGAATCAAAATTTGTGGATCATTCAACAAAGCTTGGGCAATTCCCAATCGCTGCTTCATTCCTTCGGAGAATGTGCGGATTTTATGTTGTGCTTGATTTTCAAGGCCCACCGTCACTAGCGTTTCCTGCACACGTGCTGAAGCTTGACTAATACCGATCCCTTTCAAAGAGCACATATACATGAGAAATTTATAAGCACTGAATCGGTTATAAAATCCAAATCGCTGGGGCATGTAGCCCAACAAACTTCGATAACGGTCTCCCATGTTTTGGATAGACTGCCCGTTCAACAAAATTTGTCCAGACGTGGGCTTGGAAATGTCTACAATCATGCGAAGCAATGTTGTCTTCCCTGCTCCATTCGGCCCAAGAAGACCGTAAACACCACCACTGGATAGTTCTAGTGAGACTTCTTTTACAGCCAACTTGTTCCTGTATTTCTTGGATACGTTATCCATGGTCAGTATCAAAGGAGTAACCTCTTTCTGTCTGTGATGTATATTTCCTTGCCATCTCATAGATCTGACTGATTAATAGTAAAACTCCGCATAGAGCCATCGCTATAAGTACTGTGGGCTGGATCGATTGAAGTAGAGTCTTCAATTCGGGATTACTTAGTACAAGCCAAACCAGCGCGAACCATACAATTAAAAAGATACTGACGGCTGTCCCACCTCTGACACGCATCGCAAGCCATAGACTTGTACCTGCTGCTATCATAAGCTGTGTATACGAGAGGCCGATAGCACTCCATGATATGGAAACATCTTTTTCGCTTGATATAAGTAAATTAAGCAAAACAACAAACGCCATATTCCCAATAAGTACTACGATTAGACGGGTAAGCATCAGTTGCTGTGCCGTGATTTTGCAGGTCAGTTCGATTTCCATTAATCCTTGATCTCGACCTTTAAAAACTTCTAGCAAACCAAGTACAAATGGAACAGGAACTATAAAGAGCACACTCATGTACGGGTCTGTCGTACTGTGAGTACCTAGCCAATAGCCGAACAACAAGAGCATTGAACAAACTAACCAGTAAGATTTGTGGAAGACAGCAACCTCACCATAAACTAACTGGAACAATTCCTTGACTGAATTCCCAGATGATTTTTGTTTCAGGTGAGCATTCATGTGATCTGGCATATATGTATCCAGTATTCTAATTGTCTTGTCAATCTCCATCTCGGATGGAAATTCGACCGGATACTCATCCAGATATGAAGCAATTTCGTTGTACTCTTCTATTTCCAACTCTGTTACAGGATTCAGTTCATCTCCGTTTCCTCTGCTTTTCATCCCGTTCACCTCCCACAATAATCTCCTTTAATTTCGTTATCCCCAATCGAATGCGCGACTTCACGGTCGATTCGTTGGTTCCCGTAAGTTCAGCAACTTCCCTGATCTTCAATCCATTGTAATAGTTTAGAATGACTGCATCTCGCTGGTGATCAGGCAAACTTAATACTGCGCGCCTGACTTGCTCATTCTGAAATCGCTTATGAAAAATATTCCAAACATTCTGTTGTTCACTGGCAGGGAACGCATCCTCAGTTAATTCACTCTCTCTTTGTTGCTGCTTGAACTCCCGCCCACGATAATAATCTCTACAATGGTTCACTGCAATCTTCAGTAGCCAGTGACTGAATTTACCTGTGTTCTGATACTTGTCCAAGGAATTCATCATTTTTACAAATACCTCTTGTGTTAGATCATAAGCAGTATGGTACTCTCCGGTTTTCCGGTAAACATAAGCAAATATCGACTGATAGTGCCGCTTCACCAGTACTTCCATGGCAGCACGGCTACCTTCGCGAATCTCTTGAATAAGCTCTTCATCATTCAACGCTCCCTCACCCCCTCTATAAACAATTAACGAAATTTGGATAGTAAAAGATCAAAAGCATAGAAGTATATTTTTCTGAATATAACAAAATTTCAAAAAAGAAGTATTAATACATTGGCTCTGATCCAAATTTACTCAGGCGTGCGAACTACTGGCTTCATCCTTCATTTCCTTATTCTGGTGCAACTTTATTGTTACTCGTTCGTCTAACTACTGACCAACAACGAAGGAGATGACTATGCGAATAACTTGCAGCCCCGGTTTTCCTGGAAGCATGATTGGATCGATTGATCTTCAGCCATCGAAGTATTACACCCCACCTTCCAGTAACAGTAAGATCACAGAATATGTTGACCCCGAACTCGTTACCATTCCCTATGTAGAAGATCCGGAATTCGGATCACACTTTGACAACATGAAGGTTATGAACGGAACTTATAAAGATGAAATGCATGTGAGCTATGATGTCGAATTTACGATTGATGTAGATAAAAAAGGTTATATTACGCAATTCGAGCATACGTTCCAGCTGGAACGTTATCTGGATCTGGTTCGCACAAAGTCCTATAAAGTGATCAAGACAAACTGGTGCGGACAAACATTTCACGTGATGACGTACAGTTACCTGGAGGAAGTCATTCATCCGAAAAATGTCCTTTTTAAATGTAACCTCGCAGAAGACGTTTTTGTGGTAGCTGAACTTGTCTCCAATCGCTCAGATGAAAGTGCAACTGAGCACGGTATCAGGGATCTTCATTTCCGTGCATTAATCTCGGCACGAGATGATCTGTACCCATTAGATTATATGTGTGAGCCTGATTTCGACCTGAGTATCGACTAAAAAGTAGATACATATGTAGAAAGAGCATAAGCTGTCCCCAATCAGCGGGGTGGCCTGTGCTCTTTTTTTAACAAATGAACCACCAACTCCCTAATTAAAATATCCTCCTTCACATGCTCGGCCTTATGCTCTCATGCCTGGCTCTAAGCAAAATCAACTGTAATGTCGATGAATATACCATAATGCTGAACATGCATATGTTCTTCGTACGTTCAGATATGAGAGGGGTTGGAAACATGGTTTACCGGAAAAATAAAATACATTCACTGTTCACTCTGCCCTTGGCAGGTTTGCTGTTTCTGTTAGGGGGTGCTCAAGCGGCACATGCGGAACAGGTCGACAGTTTGTTACCTGAGCGAAGTCAGCAGGAGATTGTCCAAAAGTGGAATCAGTGGATGAATGGCAATGATACATCTCCCCTGTATACAAAGACACCTTCGACAAGTGCTCCCTACTCTGCTGGTGTGGTAAGTGACGCCTATCTGGAACAAGGGCTGAATGCAGCCAACTTTTATCGTTTTATCACGGGGCTACAGGGCGATCTTGTCCTTGATCCGGCTTTGAATCGTCAAGCCCAGCATGGGGCTGTTGTGATCTCCACGGGTGGATACCTGTCCCATTCTCCAAAACAGCCAGGAGATATGCCAAAGGATTTCTTTGACACCGGTTCAAAGTCTGCCAGCAGCTCCAATCTGTATGTTACCAGCAGTGCCAAGAATAACGTCCTGACAAAAAGCATTCAGGCCTACATGAATGATTCAGATGCCTCCAATATTGATCGCCTGGGACACCGGCGCTGGATTTTGAGTCCACAACTGCAACGAATCGGATTTGGACTCGCCACTCATAGTGAAGCAGGCAAGACATATGATCAGTACTATAGTGCCATGCAGGTATTTGATAAAAGCAGAACTGGGGGAACTTCGTTCAACTACAGCCTGTTCCCGAATCAGGGAGCTTTTCCAATTGAAGCCTTTGGCAGTACACAGGCCTGGTCTGTTCAACTGAATACAGATGTATTTGCGAAACCATCACTGTCTGAGGTACAGGTCGAGATGACTAGGACTTCCGATCAACGTACATGGACCTTTAATGCCAAGAATCAGAACAGTGGCTTTCCAACCGGTTATTACAACGTGGACCCTGCGGATAAACAATGGTTTAATCAGGCCTATTTCAATGTAGAGACAGGTGGATATGGATATGGCTACGCCATTATCTTCCGTCCTGACGATGTGCAATTGTTAAAGAACGGCGATACGTTCAACATTCGAATTACAGGTCTGCAAAAGAAAAACGGTACAGCAGCGGAAATCTCATACTCCACACGTTTCTTCCATGTGGACGGTGTTCAAGATACAACACTTACCCGTATAACGCCAGGACAACCAAACCTGAAAGTCCGAGCAGGAGAACAGATTGATCTACCTTCAATCACTGCCGTGAATGATAACGGAACATCCTATGTTCCACAGTCTAACGTTTCCTTCACCACGACGTCAGATCGCATCGCCATCAAGGATGGAAAAATCATTGGACTTCAGGCTGGTAAAGCCGAAATTCGGATTCGTTTTGAAGGGAAAGAAGCGGTTGTCTCTGTTACTGTCACGGGAATTCCCCAATTAACTGATGTCCGTACACATTGGGCGAAAGATGCCATTCAATGGGCCGTTCAACAGGAGATGGCCAGTGGATACGAGGATGGAACGTTCAAACCCAACAATCAGGTGAGTGAAGCCGAATTCCTCTCTATGTTGTTCAAGCTGTATGCGAATTCCCATGTCATTCAGAGCATAGATGCTGCAGAGGGACAAGCTATCAAAGGAAACATCTGGAGTGATCGTTACTACACCTATGCTTCCGCGTTGAATCTGAAACTGGATGCCAGCAAACAGAATCCGAAGCTGCGCAATCGTGCCTTGAACCGAACAGAAGTAGCCTTAATCGTGGCGGGGCTTGGCGGTAAAAATTATACCCAGGACGACGATGCCATCCGGTATCTGCTGAACATGGGATACTCTTCAGGCAAAACCGCAGCTACGGTGCAAGGTTATGCGGGACAAGAATCCTTGACCCGGGCAGAGGCCGTTGTTTTTCTCCAGAACCTGAAGGAAAAAGGCTTCGAACTATGGAGCAGGCCGAAAAATGCCACTGAAGCTACCGAGAATGAAAAGAACGGCGGACTACCGGATCAGACCATGAAAGCAGTATATTCTTCCGATCACACACTGGTCCTTCAAGGTACGTTCCCGGCGTATGCCAACCAGACGATGCCGATCAAAATCCATGGTCCTTCGCCTGCTGTAGAGCACATCCAGACGCAACAGGTTACAACAGATGCCTATGGCAATTTTAAACTAACGCTAAGTAACCTTGATGCAAAGGAACTTAACCTCTATGTGGACGTGCGCGAAGATTATTCCTACTGGATCAGTGTAGAAGCGGGGCATACTGCGATAAGTGATTATACCGAGTAACATGTAAAAAACCAGCTTAGGAATTCTACATTGAATTCCCAGCTGGTTTTTATTCTCGAAACATATTATTTCTGGTGTGAACATGACATATTTTTATGGAATTGGAGAAGCGTCGGCTGCACTAGAAATTAAATCGGATAACCGAATTGCTCTGCCTTTTCTGTCATTATCCTCGCTAACCTCGCTCTTAGTCCGCTCATCCACTCCGGCTCATATGACCACTGCTCTGCAACAGATCGAAGCATACGCACATAGCCGTACAAGTTGGCAAAACGGCGACAAGCGGGGAACATACTCTCCAGATCATAACGTTCTCCTGCCTCGGACCAGTACCCGTTCAGGAACAATTGTTTCTTCTGCTCCCATTGTTCAGGCTCGATCTCCTCACGCAAACTATCCAGACTCTGTTCCACGTCCATTGCGTACCAGTGATGCATCGAATCATCAAAATCAATGGCATAACAAGACTGGCTACCTTCGTCATAGAAAACATTGTCCAGTTCAAAATCGTAGTGGATGAGACCGAAATTTTGCTGGGTCATCGGTAAAGTCGCAAAATACGTTCGAAGAAACTCCACCTCATTCAAAGCAGCCGTTTCACCAGGAAAACCCTTCAGGATCTCCTGCATCCAATCCAAAACATCCGTATAGGTCCAGCGTTTCTCCTTTTGCTCAGGCATGAATGTACGTGATAAATGATGCAGCTCACCCAACGCCTGACCATAGCTGTACAGGATGGAGTCATTCAAATCAATGCTTCCTAACTGCGATCCAGGTACTCGCTTGAATACGGAAGCATAGTACACTCCCCATGGGGTGTGAGCCTCTATGAGTTCTGTCCCTGAATGAGAAGGTACAGCCTCCATGGCTCCATAATGATTCGTTTGAAGATAACGCAGGAACTCCAGTTCAGCGCCAAGATTGATTTGATTTTTCTCCTCTACCGGGGCAAAACGAAGCAATCTCACTTCCCCCTGATCTCTGAACGGATACACGGCATTGGAGGATATGCGATAATACTGAAACATATCCAGCGACTCAGGATCATAGTTCCAATTCTTTAAAATCATCTCGGCAAGATCATTATGTTGAAATAAATATTTTAATTTTAACATGGGCAGTTCTCCTTTTTAATCGTTTTATGTGCATTGCTTGTAGGCAACGAATGTCTATTTTTGCGCGCAAAAAGCCGCAGGCTATGCCTGCGGCTTTTAAAAATTCTGAGTGTATGAGAAATTTGCACAAGCAAATAAACCTCGCATACGCCAGAAAAAATGAGCAGTTACATCCCTATATATCGACAGATCTCAGACCGGACTGGGAAACTGGATGTTTCCACCCTGCATCTGAATGGTCTGCCGGAATTATTCAGTTTATGCTTACCTTCATTGTAGTAATGGAACATACCATCTTAGACCGTCGTTTCATGACGCTCACTCCCTTCAAAAAACCAGTTGTTACCATAATAGCCGATAAGCCAAATGTAAGCAATTACAAAATGACGATAATCCCATCATTTTTTACTGGACAACCATCACCCGTTCCACCGTCTCGGTGTTGTCCTTATACCACACCATCACGATGTTTTCTTTTTGAAGATCAGACACTTGAATGGACGAATTCGCACGTGGGCTGGAATTGTCCGAGCCCGGCGTCCCCATGCCTTCAGTGATAGCAACATCATCACTTATATTCAATTTCATCTCCATTCCGGTATCCTTCCATTCCCTGCTTGGGGATGAGTTGTCCTGCACCTCAAGTAACGCCAGCGTCACTGTGTTCCCATTCACGGAGATGACTCTACCAGTAATGTCGGCATTCATCATCCCCTGCGTCATGCCAGGACTGCCTGTTCGATCATTCATGCCCGCGGTGGCTCTTCCACCTCTCGGTGTTCCTCCATTCATGCCCAGTCCGCCACCATTCGGCATACCGCCACCGTTCATGCCTTGTGCAGAACCGGTCTTGGTAATATTCTGAGCGGTTATCACATCGCAGGCCGTAAGCATAACCGAGCACCCTAGCAAAAGGAGTATTGTAACCGATGTGAAATATTTATTTTTTCGCATATGATCACCTTTTTCTCAGGGAATATTTCTCCAAGGTACCTTTACGATGGAATATGAAGTCATACGTATCTTTGAAACCCATATAGGACAGCACAACCAACAACGGATATACAGGGTAGATGTATCTGGACTTAATCTCCCACAGAATATAAAATCCGATGAATCCGAGAATGACCAGGATTAAGGAGACTTCATCATATCGTTTACGACGAATTCCACCGAACAACCGGATGAAAATAAAACAGTACATCAAGAAATTCATCACATATACAATCCAGAGCAAACCTGTCCGATAAGCCGAATCCCCTTGCAACAGTTCTGTTATCGCATTCGTGTAACTATAGGAGCCTGCGATTCCGCCTCCCCATCCTCTTCCGGCACCCATGGAACTTTCATTGCCGATTCCGTAGCGGTCCATCTGGTATGTCCCTTCGGTCCAGGTCCATATGATCTTTTTGTAATACATCTGCACCAACTCACTCGCACTTGCTTCAGACAGCTTATTGCCAATCTCTTGTTTAAATAATGCTGTGCTCTCAGCCTTACTGTAGTTGGCCTGTCTCTGATAGATCTGATAACTCTCCATATTGTCCCAGAAGCCAAAACGCTCCAGATTAATCCCCATATTCAGCCACATATAGACCGGTGCAGCATTCTCTCCGACAGATTCGCTCACAGCACCGGAGGATTGAAGAACCGCATTCTGAGTCCAGGTTGGTACATTAAACAACATAGCCAGCACACCGATGGAAATGACAACTTTTTTCATTCCAATGCTCCGCAAATTCAGCAGGATATATATGATGGCAGCGATCAGCACGATCACGCCAATGCTTCGGAAGTAATTGCCCATCGCGAGAAAAACGGCGGCAATGACAATTGTTTCCCAAGACTTTTCACGTACAAAACGAATGATAAAGTATAAACACGATGTCAGAAAAGCTGTGGCAATCACATCGTTATAGATCAGGTTGTTCAGGAACAAGGAAGGCAGGTACGTTGCTGCAAAGATCAACACACCGTAATCACGTTCCGTGGATCTGTCATTCACTTGTTTATAAATAAGATAAATCATGAACATTGTTAACGTTGAAAACAAAATATTAAATAGTTTGATGACCAGATAGTTGTCTGGCAACAGGTACAGCAGCGTCTTCAAGTACAACACGATCGAGTAGTTAAACGGGAACATGTGCAGATAACCACCCGGTTCAAACGACGAGTAGTCTTGGTCATACAGCATGTTCATGGCGAGTGAGAGAACGGTCTGTGAATCATCGGTGGGTACTCTCGGAAATACGAAAATGACGATGATCTGAATGGCCAAAGAACTTAGCAGCACAATCGGAATGACAACCTTCGGACTGTATTTGTTCAGCTTCAGACATAGAGCATATAACCCAACACCTGGACCAAGAAGCAAAAGAATGACCGGGAGAAAAACACTCCACTGCTGCATGCCCAAAATGGGATTGTCCCCATATAAGGCGTAGTTGTACTGTGCCCGAACCAACAAGGACGAAGCAATAAACACCGCAACAAACACGAGCAAAATGAGATAAAACGACTTATGCAGCACCTTAGACATGCAAAAACTCCTTTTCGATTACAGGATTCCGTGAGTATTATAATGGCTCTGGCTGAAAAATCGCTGAAAAGGAGTAACGCTTGCGATCGGTGCAGCTCAGTATGTGTATACAAACAGAAAAAAACCGTCCCTTCGATAAGGTAACGGTCTATATGTCCAATCTTTTAAAAGTATAGGGCCTTAGCTAAATGTTGAAGATCACTTCTCGTCCTTGATAAACTCAATGATATCCTGGATTTCACAATCCAAAGCCTCACATATTCGATTCAGCGTATCGAACTTCACACCATCGGTTTCTTCATTATATAACTTGGCAATCCCATTTCTATGTAATCCGGTTAGTCGGGATAAATCAGCAATATTAATTCTTTTCTCACCCATAATACGAGATAAATGAACCTTGATCATACGAATTCCCCTCCAAACTAAAATGCACACTGTGATGTTGACAAAGGATGCCTTATTCTGTCCAATACACACAAATAGACCGCCCCCCTCGCAAAAGGATGCGGTCTATTGTTGATCATCTTTCTAAGCGAAGCCCACCGCCCTTAAAAGCGGCTATTGCTCGGAGGAGTCGTGTTACCAGCGCGGCTCTCTTTGCATTTTACGTCTCATCTGCTCTTATTATACCCTACTCAAATCTCCGGCGTCACTTGTAAACCACGCTAGATACGATACATTTCTTTATACTCATCCACATATAAAACTTCAATACAATTCGACCAATTCAGAATCGAACCGACAAAATCCTGAATGTCCAGACCCGGCATCTCATACGTCTCCGCTGTGTTCACTGAACCTGTTGCGTCCTCAATCAAGGTTACCTTAAACCCTTCGTATTCTGCAGTAATTGCCGTAAACAGACAACAATATTCCATGTTGAATCCAACAATAAATACATGTTCTACCTGATGCTCATGTAGCCAAGTTCTTAGCTCCGGATTGCTGAAGGCACTTGGTTTGCTTTTCTCCATAACAGGATACTGACCCGTACCCATTATAATTTCCAGGTTCGCAGCATTTTTATAGAACAGTGAAGAAGCCTCCTGATCGTAATCTACATGTTTCATGTATATGATTGGCTCATGTTGCTGTTCAAAATCAGCGATAACCGCTTCAATCTTGCCCAACTGAACTGTGAAATCCTTTAATGATGTAATACCATACTGCACATCCAACACGATTAGTGCTTTGTTCATCTGTACTTCCCCTTCAGTAGACTAACAGGTTTTTACCATTTACTACTTCTTCTGCTTCTTCTCCCGAGCTTTTTCCACATTTTCTTTCACGCGATACTCCACAATCCGGCGAATGAGATCCTCGGGCAATGGCTGATCCAGCGGAAACTGGACAGACCCCTTTCCCCCTTTATACTTGGAGAGTTCCTCCTGGAAAGCTTGAATTCCCCTGGGAGCAGGGTAAAACCCAATATGATGCTGGTAAGCGGCAAAATGAACCAAATTCCCATGCTGTGCATACGTAGGCATCTTGTAACTGATCTTCTCTTCGGCGTTCGGAGCCGCTTCACGAATAATCTGTCTTATTGCCTGTAATCTCACCTGTACATCAGGTGCAAACTCCGAAATATATTCATCTACCAGCACCGAATAATGGTTACTCTCAGCCATCTTGGACTCCTTCCACCACGGATACATCAATGGATTCGTGGTACGGGCATATTTGCTTATATTGTACTTCAAATGGACAAGCGGAACAGCTATTTTCCTGCAACTTGGAATGTTAAATTTGATTTTTAAGTGAACTAAGCCTTATAATACGTTTAAACAATTAAACATTATAACGGAGTGAGCCATGAACGAGTCGATGGGTAACCAAAAAGTTATTGATATTTTCGAGAATCTAAGTCCTTATCTTCAAGGTTTGGGAGACCCCGTTCGCCAGCGAATCATATCGCTGCTCATTGATCAAGAGAGCATGAACGTATCTCAGATTGCAGAGCATGTCCCCATGTCACGCCCTACGGTCTCTCATCACTTGAAAATATTGCGTCAATCCGGGCTGTTATCGGTTCAGAAAAAAGGTACGGAGATGTATTACAAGCTGGAGTTCAACGATGCGATCGAATTACTCAAACAGCTCGTTCATCTCGTAGAAGTGGAATGTCAGAGCTAGCGCATATCGCGCTGGTGAACTGCATTCCTTTTCTTCACCCTTATTGGTTTAATAGTTTAAACATATAAGTACATGAACATATCAACGGAGGTATATCGAATGAATAGAAAAAGAGTTCTTATCGCTGGAGGTTATGGTGCTGTAGGTGCACAGCTTGCCCGCATTTTGCATGACAGGCATCCTGATCTGGAATTGGTACTGGGAGGCCGTTCTGCGGGTAAAGCAGCACCTTTTCCATCCAATCGTGTCCAAACGGTTGTTGTTGATACCCATGCAGACGATCCACTGATTCACGCAGGAGAGAATATATCGCTAATCATTAATGCAGTGAACGATCTGGATGATCGGCTACTGGTATCGGCAGTGCGGAGAAAAATTCCACTTATCGATATAACACGCTGGACTGAGGTGTTCAATCAAGCGATCCGTACAATAGAGCAGGAAGAGCTTCATGCTCCGGTAGTGCTGTCCTCTGGATGGATGGCAGGAACGGCGTCACTCTTTGCCATGATACTTTCTAACTCGCTGCAACATGTCGAAGTAAACATTCATGCCCTATGGTCGCTGCGGGATAAGGCCGGCCCTGATTCGGCAGCCTTCATGGACCGGATGAGTATTCCTTTTCAGATAACCGAAGCCAATACACATCGACTCGTCTACCCCATGACAGATCCGATTAAGGTTCATTTCCCGAACGGGTATACGACCCCATGTTACAGACTGGACACACCCGATCACGTCACTTTGCCTCATACCAGCCATATCGATTCCGCCAGTTTCCGTATCTCATTCGATAGTAAGATATCTACATATGCTCTCGCCGGATTGGTCAAAACCGGAGTATGGAAGATGATCAGTGGTGAACGTTTCCAGCCATTCCGGCGGAAATTGCTCTATAATCCGGGAACCGGGAGCGCACATCATCTGGTCATTCAATTGAAAGGGCTGGATGCGAAAGGTAACCAGGTTGAACGAACGATGACGGTCTCTGACCCACTCGGTCAGACCCACATGACTGCACTCGGCGCTGCGGTGCAAGCCGAGAAAATACTGATGATGCCTACGGATGAGCCTCTGGCTCCAGGCATCTATTATCCTGAGCATCTGTTCGATGATCGAATGGACATGGATGCGGTTACTCATTTTTTCACACAATACGGCGTTCAAGTAACCCACTCCTGATCCAGACATAACAAAAAATCCGCGAAGCCGCTCACTGCAAACAGTGGGACCATCGCGGATTTTACGAATTATAATGGAGGGATCTATCGTATCAAGTACAAACTTGGGTCTGGAATTATAGTGTCATAGCCCGACCATTTCGCATCAGGTAATCTTCTTTTGTTTTGTAATCCGGCATGATGCTACCGATCCGCCGCCAGAAGGAGCGATCATGATTCATGTGGTGAATATGGCAAAGTTCATGAATGATGACATAATCGATCACTTCCAGTGGCGCCATCGCCAGGCGATAATTGAACGTAAGTTTTTTGTCCCAGCTACAACTGCCCCACTTGGTGGGAGAATCTACGACTTCTACTGACTTCGGCTTCACCTTCAACTCCTGCTGATAGCGACCGATGCGCTCCCCAATCATACGTTTACACTCGGCAAAATAAAACTTCTTCAGATTCGCTCGCAGCTCTTCTTCTGTCAGACCCTCTACAGGGATTAAGTCATGCAATGCATGCTCCTTGCCAAAAAGCAGAAACTTCCCCTTGCCCTCATCTTCGTATTCCTTGGCTTGAGGACCTTCGAGCGCCCGCTGCATCAGTGCGGATTTCTTCAAAATTACATCCCCGTGCTGCTCTACAAGTTGCCGGATCATGTCTTCACTGGTACCATTGGGTGCTTTGATTGTTACCATATAAGGCAAGTCCATCGTGATGGACACTTTCTTGCGTTTACCGTATTGGATATGACAGTTAATGCTGTGATTATTTAATTCTATAGTTAACATAACGCGCTCCGCTTCTGAAGTTATTCATTCAACCAAATTAAATTGTATACCATCTCCGGCTATAATGCATACTGTTCGGCGATATATATGTTGGTATTGTATTTTTATACACGATTATGTATTATTATTTAATTATAAAATCGGAGGTTAGATATGACGCATACTACGGATTCAGAACACAAAACCATTGAAGAACTATCGCTTAACCACTGGCAGCCCTTGTCCACTTTAATTTATGACGGTTGGGTACTGCGTTTTGCCAAAGGATATACCAAACGTGCCAACTCCGTTCAACCGATCCACTACTCCACTCTGGATGTGTATGAAAAGATTGAGGAATGTGAGCGCATCTATGCTTCCAATCAGTTAAATACCATATTCAAAATCACACCGTTTATTCAGCCGGATCATCTCGACCAACTTTTGCAAGAGAAAGGGTATGGCGTTGTCGATCTGACCCGCATCCAGACTCGGAGTCTGGAAGAGATCAAAGAGCCTGTGCACCAATCTGTACAGATCGACGAACAGTTGACCACAACATGGCTGGATCACTTTTGCCGGTTGAATCAGGTGAATGATCTGCAACGGGAAACGACCGAATTAATGTTGGACAACATCCGGACAAAGGTAGGTTTCATTTCGCTGTTGATTGACGGGCAAGTCGTCGCTTGTGGGTTCGGTGTCATCGAACGTGGCTACATTGGATTGTATGACATCATAACAGACGCTAACTTCCGGAATCGGGGACTTGCTGAACAGATGATCTTGCATCTCCTGCATTGGGCAAAAAGGAATGGCGCTACGTCTAGTTATCTGCAAGTCGTTGCGAATAATGCACCTGCCTTGAAGCTTTACGCCAAGCTGGGTTATTCAGAGATTTATAGCTATTGGTACAGAGTCAAAGAATAGAGTGTTTGCTAATCAAGCTTAGCTTGTGGATTCTTTTATCATATTCAGTCTGACAAACAGATTAATTCAAAACAACATCTTGAAAGCAAAACTGCCCTCCTCCTATGAAGGAAAGGCAGTTTTTAATTTTTCTTAGTGATTGTCCAAAACTCTTCACATCGTTCAGCAGTACCCCCTGCGCTTTCTACAGAGGCAGCTTCACCAGCACCTCATATTTCATACCGGCTTGTATGTTCTTGATGATGTCGCCTTCAATCCCTTGGCCGTCAACATGCACTTCAATCGTCTGGACAGTTGCATCCTTCTTCATGTTTACATTCAGCTCAGCCCCGCGGAACAACCGCGTAACTGATGCCTTGTTCCAATCTTCTGGTAACTGCGGCCGCACTTGAAGTCCTTGTGCATGACCTTGCAGTCCAAACAATCCGTCGATTAGGCAACGATACACCCAAGGCACCGTGCCCGTGTTGAACAGATGACTGGAGCGCCCAGCTGTACGTGGGAATTGCCGATAAGCTCCGCGATAATAATTCGGGATAAATACGGGTAGCTGACCTCGCTGGAGAATATCCTCGCCATTAGGGCCCGGAATCATTTTACGCAACAGACGATACGCCTTCTCCTTCTCGCCCACCAGGTACAACGCATAAATATAGAACGCCGCCGCGTGATTGTACACAGCACCATTCTCTGCACTTCCCGGATGTTTCTGCGTGACACGACCTACATCCTCCCGCATGGCGGTGAAAGACGGCGCGAGTTTCTCGACACCATATGGCGTCTCCAATTGCTCCTCTACCGCACGAATTAACTTCTCCTGTTTATCTTGATCCGCAGCACCGCTCATAAGTGCCCAGCTCTGAGGATTGATATAGATGCGCCCTTCCACGTCTTTGCTTACACCAAACACTACGTTATCATCCGTAATTCCGCGGGCATACCAGTCCCCATCCCACAGATACTCATTGGCTACCGCATTGGTCTGAGTGGCTTCCTGACGGAATTCCGCTGCAACCTCGCCATGCCCTGCCTGTTCACCAATATCTGCCCACACATTGAACGCATATGCCGACGCAATGGTTAACCAGCCGGATACCCCTTTGCCTTTGTACCCCACCATGTTCATCGGATCACACCAGTCACCCTGATTGATATAGTTCAACCCACGCGCATCACGCTCATGGATCAACCAGCGCATTGCAAGATTCATATGCTCCAGTACGGAAACCTTTTGTTCACTGTCTGTAAAAGCAACTTGTTCCTCCAAAATGCTATAGTCATTCGTTTCATCCAAATAGGTCTTCATACAGACTGGAAGCCAGATACAGTGATCGGTATGAGGAACCTGGTTAATATATTTCAGTTCTGCGTCTGGGTGCAAAATAATGCCGTCTGGCATCGCGCCGCTTATATGCTGCTGAGAGAGAGCGGTCAAGAACGCAGCCCGCGCAATCTGCGGCTGAATGTAACTCATGCCCATGTTGTCCTGCAAATAATTCCGCGTCTGCGGATCAGTTGTAAGACGATTCGTTTTGCCATGATAGTACATCTGGCGAGGCAGCCAGTGATTCACGACATTATCTAACCAGCTGTCCGGTGTCTCAATCTGGATGTTCCCTTGCCCTTCCGCAATATACTCAGCATATTCCTGTTCGGCTGCGACGAAACCATCCTGTCCATCCTTATTCTGCTTCACAAAATAATGCTGACGAATGCCCTCAATCTCTGTCTCATCATGAGCCGGACCAAAGATAAATCGATACGCCTGCTCCGCTCCCGCTTCCAGTTCGACTCTATATTGCAATACAGCTACAGGTGTCTCGTACCGTGCATCTCCACCAGCCAGTGTCTCCGACTGCAGGGCCGAAGGATTATGTAGTCCACCTTCGCCTTCAAAAGTCTCATGATTTACTTCCCAGCCAGTCGGCTGGTGATCTGCAAGCAGATAGGTTTTGTCACTATAGTTTTTGATTTTGCTATAATCCTGATATTTCTGATACGGCGTAATCGCCGAGCAGACAATGCCCTGCAAATCTTCCACATATGAACCGGACTGGTTCATCCAGGACATATAACCGACCGTATAATACGGGTAGATACTCAGCTTGCGTTTTCTCGAAGACAGATTGGTTACCTTCACACGCCACAGCTCCATGACATCTTCCTTCGGCAAACGCAGGGACATCTCGATGCAAATGTCGTCCTGAACCACCTTCCAATGAATATCGTGTTTACCAACAGCGAACGTATAGCTATCCGCCTGCTTGCGAACCGGTTCATACGGGGCTGAGAAAATTTCGCCACTTATTTCATCTTTAATGTAGACAAACCGTCCCGGATGGTGGGCATAGTATGGCTGCTCCGGTTGCATAAACGTCTTGGCTTCCAGGTTGGGCGCATACGAGTATTTAGCAGGTTCGGGCTGCATGAATTGGGCCACCGCGTACCCCCGGCAATTCACATGAATCATCATCTTTTCATTCCAAAGGAATCCGGATGCCTTCGGTAAACTTGTCGGGCTTGTTAGTTCAACATATTGATTATCTTCCGTTGCTTTAATCATCACTGAACCTCACTTTCAGATTATGGAGTTAAAAGACAGAAAACGTTTTAGGTAACTTGTATACAACTTAGTCCATTATAACACGGGAACGCTTACAAAGAACTGAAAACTAAAAAAGAGCTGAGAAACTCAGCTCCGATTACGTTCCAATTGTTTCTCGATGCCCATTCTGTCGATCTGAATCCAATACTCTGCAATTTGTTCGTTTTCCACTCGGTATACCGCACTGGCAATTTCAATTATTCTTCTATTATATATAAATATGTAGTAACTCTTGTATTTTAACATGGTCCCCCCGCTACAGAATTACAACTGTTCTATTGTTCTACAGGACTTAAAACCTACCCTCTCACCTTGACAATGCGTCAATATGACCATAAACTAGCAAAGGATATTAGGAAATTAATAGGAGGTTTGGCTGTTAAGAGGTTCGTGTATGGGTTTTAACCAATTTTGTTAGTCTTTCGGTGTGTAGAAACGTAGCCATTAGAGCAACTCAGAAAAACAAGAAAGCGGTGTATCATGAAACGTCTATTTTTCATTATGTTTGCGCTCACCCTGTTACTGGCTGGATGCCAGAGTACTGAGCAGGAAAGCAGTCCGTCCGAAAATAATCCAACAGAAATAGTAGAAGGTTCTACCATTTTAAGTTTGAAGCAGAAATACGGCTCTGAATCGGAACAAGCGATCATGCCGATGTACAACGTAGCTCAGGATGAAGAATTTACGTTCAAGTTTAAAGCAGATTTACGGAAGAATAACCTGTCAGCTATTGACATTATAAGTGTACATACCGATATTAAAGCACTCAAAGCAAGCGATGTACATGCCCTTCGCGATACCAATGGCAACAACGTTTCTATTAGGCCTCTTGGGTGGGGCGTTTTAACCTCAGATTCCATGAAGAACAAGGATCAAGGCTCTTGGGGCGGTGCCCCCATTTATTACATTCGTCTGAATTATGATCCGGATGCCGAGAAGCTAACCCTGCTCGATCAACCCATCATTATTCCGTTTACAGTGAAATCGGAGTTGCCTGTGCCCAACCTAAGATACGAGATTGATAAAGACAGACGGTTAACGTTGGTCTGGGACAAGGTTGAGGGTGCAACCGAATATAAAATTTATGAACGTTCTGACCTAACCAATTTCGATACAAATGTACCTCTAACTGGCGCAGAGGACGCTTTCAGTAATAGTCTGCCTTTAGATATTGCGGTAACGACAGAAACGTCTTTCAATGATTTTATGAAAGATGGAAAAGGCGGGCTCGGCACTTATAAGGAACTGATAACTTCTCATCAGAACCATGGTTTACGAGGAGAATATTACGTCACTGCAATCGGTGGAGGCAAAGAATCCAATTTTAGCAGAGGTGTCCCTACAGCTCCGCTTGCTTCCCAGTTACCAACAGCTTTGAAAGAACAATTGTATATGGAGAAATTAAAGAATATAGATGTACTTCCTCAGAAAGCAACAGTTGAGTACAATGACGGATCTCTAGCCCGTGAAACCATTGTCTATGATACCAAAAGCGTAGAGATTTCAGAGTTCAATGAAACAAATATTCCTTTTCACATTAAAGGAACAGCTCTGAAAAGTTACGTACGTGTAGAAAATGTGACCCAAGCAGACCTGGACAGACTCACTCAGCAAACCGTAGCCGAGTCCAGCAACGGTCTGGTGGAACCAAAGAATAACACACCTTACGTCCCTGCACCTGATGTGCCAACGATTATCAACAATCATGATGCACCTGAGTCTGCAATGGAAACAGAAGAAGCACCGGCTTCGGAAACTCCAACTACAGAATCTACAACCGACACTGGAACGTCAGAAGATGCAACTGATCCTCTATCTACTGAGGCTTCCGATGATACTTCTGATAATTCTTCAGATATGGCTTCTGAAGAAACTTCCAATGAAACACCTGCTCCAGCTCCTGAAGCTGAAGAAGACAACCTGGTAGATGAGCAGAAATCCAATACACAGCAAAATGTAGAACAAGGTAATCAGGAAACCGTGCCACAGCCTGCTACAGGCGATGCAATGATCAATGCAGATTCCGCATTGGAAGAAGTTTTAGCCAAAAATATGATTGCAGCACAAGATAAAATTTCGTTAAAAGCTTTCCCCGAAGCTCAAAATTTCACGACACTCTCAGATGTTGTTCTGAAAGTGATGTACCAGAATCCATTGATTCTTGGTGTGGAAGGTTTCGAATACAACTATGGTACACTTACCCTTTCCATTTATTACAATGAATCGGCTAGTGGTATCCAGAAGAAGCAAGATGAGATTATTGCTAAAGCGAACGAAGTTGTTGCTTCCATTATTAAGAATGGTATGAACGAAGATGAGAAACGTAAAGCCATCTACGATTATCTGAACGATAACGCGAAGTATGATGATGCAGCACTGGAAAATGCGGAGCAAAACAACTTCAAAAATGTCGATCCGCAGTTCAATGACTCGTTTACCACATACGGTATTCTGGTCAAAGGGGTTGGGGTATGTGCCAGCTATGCTTCCGTTTACAAATTGCTCTCCGATCTCTCGGGATTGGAAAGTATCGTTGTAACGGGCGCTTCCAGCGGCGTTCCACATGCATGGAACAAGGTCAAAATCGGGAACGAATGGTTCCATGTAGATGCCACCAACAACCTGACGAACTCCGGCATCCCGTATTTCCTGTACAATGCCAATGATGAGACTGCTGCAAGTCAGAAAACGATAGCGGATCAAGATTACTGGCTTGATTCCGAGCTCGCGATGTTTAATGGCGATAGCGGTGCCAATGATTATTATGTACAGAATGGTCTCGAAGTCGCGTCCATTAATGAGTACAAAACCAAGGCTGAGAGTGAACTCAAAAAAGGAGAGAACCGGGTCATTCTCCGTTTCGCCTCACCTGTTGACTCTGATGAGCTGATGACAGCTGCCGGTGAAGCCCTCGCTGCAGTGGATGAAGCCCTTCTGAATACAGCACAATTAGCCACGCTAGGCAGTTATGCCATTCTGGACCCGAAACCAGAGCAGAAGTAACTTAGTTACACAGGAATCCCCTTTGCTTTCTAACAAGCAAAGGGGATTTTTTGTCTATTGTTAGATGACTTCAAGCCATTGATTTAACCTGTTGTAATCTGGTAATAAAAGAAGAAATAAATGCTTTCTCTTTCATGAGATTCTCTTGTAATCTCTCACTTATTTTACTGAGTGTACTTGTATCACGCGTTATATTGTACTTCAGAACTATATTTCTCAATTTAAAGTAGTCCTGTTTCAGAACAGTGCTTAATTCCATAAAAGTTGCATCTGGCTCAATGATTAATTTCTCCATTAAATAAGATAAACGTAACTCCATTAGTAGCTTATGTTCATACAAAAGATGAAAGACCCGTGAATCCAATGTTTCTCCAACTAGGGCTGCCTGCTCAATGTCGGTAAAGATGCGTTGAATGGCTTGCATTCCAAAATCGTATTTCTGATCTCTCACTAAGTCATATGTCTCGCTTGAGTTAAGATAGTTTTCCATCGCCGTTATAATCTGCTCCACATGAATTGCATAATTGATATTCTGAATTGGCTTGAGGAATCTCACTTCTGTCCAAAAACTGTACTCATTAGACATGGTCCAGTAGCCTTTCTCAAGTTCATCCAGACTACATACGCTTTGTATGAATTTACCATCATCAAGATTATCAGCAATGTATATCAAATTTTGATCCAGGTCATACCCATACACCAATAATTCATGCATGAGATGTTCCTTTTGATAATAGTCTGTACACGCAATGTAGTATCTGTCTGCGTAAATATATAGATAATATCCCATATCTATCGCTTCCGTAATCACTTGCTTAAGTGATGTTCCCCATTTGCTAATTACAATTTCTTGTGGCAGATTGTAAAAGGAAATTCCCGGACAGGTACTTAGCAGAAACTGATGAGAATCAAACGAAAAAATTCCCCATTCATGTGCATATCTGATTTGTATAAAGTTATTGAAAATCCATGGCCATAAATCTTCGTGCATAACGGATGTTAATGTCCCATATGATGTGTACGTGCTTATGACAGGGTCACCTAGTTTAAGTACATTCTTGGCCATTACAGAATTCCTCCTTCGATTCCTAGGCATAGTGTATTGATCTGAACAGATTCATTGTATAAGCAACGCACTCGCAGAGCTGGGAGCGAAGATCATGTTCTTGAATATATTACCATGTAGCTTTCCTGTTTTATATAAGAACGCTTTCATATATAAAAATATTTTATTTCTCTCATCTTAATGACAAAAAAGAGGATACCGCCCCCAATTCGGAGACCGTATCCTCTAATACCCTGATCGGATTACCTGAAACTATTTACGGACTAACCGTACCGCCATTTGCATTCAGTGTCTCACCGCTCACATAGCTGGATTCCTGGCTTGCCAGGAACACAAATGCCGGAGCCATCTCCGCAGGTTGTCCTGCCCGACCAAGCGGTGTATTGGAGCCAAAATCGGCCAGCTTATCGACTGGTTGTCCACCCACGACCTGGAGCGGTGTCCATACCGGTCCTGGTGCAACAACGTTGACACGTATCCCTTTGCTACCCACCTGTTGGGCTAGCGCTTTGCTGAACGTGTTAATGGATGCCTTCGTTGTTGCATAATCCAGCAGGATTGGCGAAGGTTTGTACGCCTGAATCGATGATGTGTTGATAATGGAGCTGCCCGGCTTCATGTGTTTCACAGCTGCTTTGCAGAGCCAGAACATGGAATAGACATTTGTTTTGAACGTTGCATCGAACTGCTCGGTGGTCAGATCCGCAATCTGCTCCACAAACTGCTGTTTACCTGCCACGTTAGCAAGGATATCAATCCCGCCAAGCTCTTTTACCGCAGATTCAATGAGTTCTTCACAGTATTTCTCATCCTTCAGGTCACCTGGCATCGTAATTGCTTTGCGACCGGCTTCCTCAATCAGCTTCACAACTTCCTGTGCATCTGCTTCCTCTTCCGGCAGATAAGCCAGAACGACATCTGCACCTTCACGGGCAAACGCAATCGCTGCCGCCCGGCCAATTCCGCTGTCGGCTCCGGTCACAACCGCTTTGCGTCCCGTTAATCGTCCGCTGCCTTTATAACTTTTCTCACCCGCATCGGGAACAGGGGTCATCTCACGCTGGAGCCCCGGCTCATCCTGTTGCTGTTTCCACTCTGGTGTAGCCTTCGGATATTGTGTCGTTGGATCTTTCATGGTGTGCTGGTCTTGATTAGCCATGTTCAATTTCCTCCTTGGTTATTTACATTGATCACTGCGATCACAGAATAACCTCCCGATTGCTGTTATCCCCAGATTTTTTTCTCCCCTTATATAAGGGGAAAATCTGGTAATAGCGTATGCTTCCGATGTAGCTTTCTTGCAGAAAGCTTTTAGGCGAACACTCCGTTTCTTCAGGTTATTTCTGTGCTCTTCGTTATCATGTAAATGTTAAATTTATTATCAGAAGTTGTTTTCATAAAAGTTGCACTCTTTCCTTTGTAACCGAGATGGGTGGAATTTAAACTAAGCCCGCCAGAATTCCATGACAGTCGTCTAACATTGAATCTCCAGTGACAGGAGGTTGTATAATGAATCATGAGGTGATCTCGTTGAATGCAAACAAAGAACCCTATTCCATCGGTGAAGCAGCCAAACTGATCGGCTCCACGGTGAAAACGATCCGTTATTACGATGAGATTGAACTGTTACAACCCTCCAGTCATACGGAAGGTGGGCATCGGCTCTATACAACGCAAGACCTGTGGCAACTCGAACTCATTACAACACTTCGTTATTTGAATTTCAGCATACCGGATATTCGAAAACTCATGTCGGGTGAACTGGCGGTAGCACAGGCACTGGATCTACAGATTGAAGCCTTGGAAACCCAGATCGGCACGATGAATTCCATGCTCTCCATTTTGCAGCAAGCGAAGCAAAATGAAGAAGACACTTCACTGCATTCGGAACAGTCTCTTACCTACATCTCCAATCTGGTAGAATCGCTATCGGCCAATGCGAGCAGACGAAAACAATTTGTTGCTGCCAAGGTGGATGAATCCCATCTGCTGGACAACATTCCGCAGGAGTGGAGAGTGTCGTTTCTGCACTTTTTCGATAAATACATGATGAAAGATACGAAACTGACGGCCCAGCAAACACTGGCCTGGAAGGAAATTCAGGAACTGATCAACGATCCGGCCTATTGGGCTGATCTGGCTAGGTTGGAGATTCCGTTCTTCATTATGGCGAATCAGCCACAAGTCGAAGCGGATGTCTGGGTGAAAAAAATGGAGGCTATTCGCATTCGCACTACCGAAGCGCTGGACAAGCGTTGGGCAATCGATAGCCCTGCTGTGCAAAGCATGGTGTGGGACTTTGTGTTGATGTATGCAAGTGTCGAGCATGCTGAAACACCTGAAGTATTTTTTAGTAAACAGGCCCGATATATGCTGGACTCTGTGACCGATCGCATTCTGCGTTTTAACAAGCTGTGCAAGGTGATGAATCCCGAATGGAGCCAAATTGTAGATGGCATTAACCTGTTGCAGGAGGGCATGCGGTTACGTTTAAAACAAATGGAAGAAGACTGAACTTCAGTCTCCTTCCATTTATACGTTTAGCCTTTTTTCAACGAATAGGATTCATGTTCTCCCACTTCCGTGTCCATATGGAGCGGTTGCCCTTTCAAGTAGTGGTTGAAGAAATCAATCGTTGTATCGTTAACCAACTGTTGTGTCCCCCGCGCATCTACACCCTGCGTCCATTCGAGCAGTGGAGAGATCAGGTAGAGGTCGGAGAAACTCAGATGTTTGGTGTTGGTCAGCTCCATCCAGAAGTTCCCTCCTGCGGTTACCGGCTCATAGCGCTCGTACACTTCCTCGTAATATTTCTCGGCTTCCGGACGGGTCGTGCCCATCGCAGCAATTTCCTCGTCACTCATCACACTTGTGCCTGCAACGGTTGAATCTGCACTCATCATCAGGAACGGCTTGCCCACGCCTTCCGCAGGGATACGTTTCTCGCCAAACAATACACCGTCCATATTCATGCCTGCTTTCACACGTGGATCATCCATTAACATCTGTACTGTCGTTGCTCCGCCAAATGAATGCCCAAACATGCCGATATTGTCCAGATCCATACGTCCGGTAAAGCGTCCGCTCGGATCTCCCGTACCCAACTTCTCTACCTCATCCAGTACAAACTGTGCATCCTTCACCCATGTCTCATTCAACTTGTCCATGTAACTGAATTGCAGCTGTTCAAAGCCTTCTTTTCCTTCGGATTCAAATTGCGCCACACGTCCATCCGGGAATACGGATACCAGACTGCTGTACGTGTGATTAATGCCTACAACGACGTATCCTTGACTCACCAGCTGCTCGACCTGGAACGTATTCTGATCTTCATACCCATGCAGACCATGAGAGAAAAGAACAACCGGATACTTGGCTTCGGCATCAGACAACTGAGCTTCCTGTATCGCATGTGTTTTGACCTGACTCAGACTGGAAAATAAAAGCTTTGGCAGTTTCAGCACTTCATTGAAGGCTTTCCCGTAGATCTCCGGTTTATTAACATAAGGAGCTGTTGCGCCCTCTGCGTCTGGATTCGTTGGGTACCAGATCTGTACCATCAGCTCCCGTTGATCACCGGCAGAACTCGTCAGCAACTCCTCACGGCTGTTATCTGTCCAATCGTAGGATACCGTTCCGATTCCATAAGGACCTGTTGGCTTGGCAAACGAAAACACCGGGAACAGTAGCGGCAAGCCAATGCTTACAATAGAGTATCCCAACACTAGGAGAGACGTTGCAATGATTCGAACACGTCTGAATTTCCCTGCCACAGTCGATGTGGAAGATGGCGCCTCGGAACATTTACTATTCAGCGAAGTTGCACCTGACTTTTGCTGGCGTCTTGCCTGTGTAACTAACACAACCAGTGGAACCAACGTGAGCAGATACGCCGGAATCATCGGCCAACGAAGTCCTTCGACCACACTATGGACGATCAACAGCACACCCGATATGACGAATCCACCCCATACCATTTTCCGAAAATGTTGATGCTCTCTCCCAATCCCGATTACCCCCACGAACATAAGCAGGTTAAAAATAAGATAAATCCATTCTACTATCCTCATAAGATGTATGCCCCCTTGTCTGCCTCCAATCTTAAAACCTCCAGTTACAGGAGATTCAAGTATGAATTTTGCGAAAAAAAAATGCACTCCCTGAATGACGCTGAATCACCCTCAGGTTCTCCAGTCGTTTCAAGGAATGCATGTAGGATATTACGATAAAAATTGACTTTGGAATACGATACTAGCGATCTTCGCCGCCATCTATCTGTTGTCTTTTGCCAATGCCAAATGCGAAATATCCTGCCACCACGATTGCCATAAACGTAGCTCCAACAACCAGAGGCAAGCGCGTATCCGGGTTAAACGCCATACCGATAATGACGAGGATCAAATACACAATAATAATGTAATTGCTGATCGGGAACCATTTGGACTTGAAGTTATGATCCGCCATCTCGTTGTCCCAACGCTTTCTGAATCGGAACTGGCTGAACGCCAGCGCGAACCATGGAACCATACCCGGAAGAACACTTGCACTGTAGATGTACAGGAACAGCTTGGAGTCCGGCATCAGGTAGTTCAGCACAACCCCAATCAGCAACAAGGAGATTGTAATGACGATACTGTTGCGGGGAACCCCACCTTTGGACAGCTTTTTGAAAAAGGCAGGTGCCTGCCCGTTCTCAGCCAGTGTGTATAACATCCGTCCTGCACTGTAGATCCCGCTGTTACATCCCGACATGGCCGCCGTGAGCACCACAAAGTTAATGATCCCCGCTGCAGCAACAATACCAACTTTGGCAAAGGTGAGCACAAACGGGCTGCCCGTCTCGCCTACTTCGTTCCAAGGGTACAAGGTTACGATAACGAATATAGCTCCGACGTAGAAAATAAGAATACGCCACACGATATTTTTGATCGCTTTACGCAAGGTGTATTTCGGATTTTCCGCTTCGCCTGCTGTAATGCCGACCATCTCCACCCCTTGATACGCAGCCGTTACGATACACAGCGCAAAGAGGAAACCTTTGATCCCTCCAGGGAAGAATCCGCCATGGCTAAATAGATTTGACAGCCCGATTGGCTGTCCTCCGTTCCCCCAGCCGAAGAAGATCAGACCTGTTCCGATCACGATCATCGCAACAATTGCCGTCACTTTGATCATCGCAAACCAGAATTCAAATTCCCCATAGAACTTCACAGCCGCCAGATTTGCCGCCGCAATGATGAGCACCCCAGCAAGTGCCGGCAGCCACTGTGGAATATCCGGGAACCAATACCCGACATAGATACCAATCGCCGTAACTTCCGCCATACCAACCGTAACCCATAGGAACCAGTAGCTCCAGGCGGTCAGGAATCCGGCAAGCGGACTAATATATTTGTGAGCAAATGTAGCAAACGAACCGGTTACCGGCTCCTGAATCAACATTTCACCCATAATGCGCATGACAAAAAAGATAACGATACCAGCCAATAAATAAGCCAGCAGCACGGATGGACCTGCCCATTTGATCGTACTTGCCGATCCCATGAACAAACCAACGCCGATTGTACCTCCGAGTGCAATCAGCTCTACATGGCGGGGTTTTAGCCCTCTAGATAGTTGCTTTGATTCCAAACGATTCTCCCCTTTTCTTGTGTACAGCTTCCTGATGTAATCTTTAATTTTCACATTCACATTAACGCAATGCAGAATTACTCCACCAAATTGTACGAGATGTGTCGCAGAAATACAACAAGGAATGTGAGGAAGATCAGCTAAACAGGACTTTTACATGAAAAAGGTGCCTCTCCTCATGCCCTCACCTGACATGATTAGGATAACCCCTGATGATTTATTGCAAACAGAATAATCCTGATTTTTATCGCCACTGGAATAGGGATCTGAAAACCCATAAAAAAAGAGCTGCCAGAAAAATATCTTTGGCAGCTCTACAATCATTTTTGTAATCATCCGGAAGGTAAATGAACGATCACCGTTGTCCCCATGCCCACCTGACTTTTCATTTCGACAGTTCCGTGATGAAGCATCACGATTTTTTTGACAATGGCGAGACCCAGACCGTTACCACTGATGCTACGATCGCGTGACAGGTCTGTTTTATAAAACCGCTCGAAAACATAATCCAGTTGCTCTGGTGCTATTCCAATGCCCGAATCGGTTATCGTGAAAATGATTCCATCTACCGACTGGCTCGTGCGTATTTCGATATGCCCACCCACGGGAGTAAACTTAATGCTGTTGCCTAGTAAATTCATCCACACTTGGTTAAGCTGATCCCGATCTGCCCTGATTTTGATACCGTCCGCCAATTCTAAGTGAATTCGAATGCCTTTGGCTGACCATTGAGGCTCGCAAGTCACCACCACTTGCCTGATTTGCTCATCAAGATTATAGGTGGTTGTCTCGAACGGATGATGATCGGAATCCAGAGACGCAAGCTCCAGCAGATTATCACTTAGTCTGGATAGTCGTCCACTCTCCGTAATAATGATATCGAGGTAATAGTTACGATCGGCCTCAGCGACCAGGCTGCTGTTTTTCAACGCCATGGCAAAACCGGAAATAGAGGTCAGCGGCGTTTGAATCTCGTGCGATACATTGGAAACAAAATCCTGTCTCATCTGTTCCAGCTGTTTAAGCTCACTCGCCATTTCATTGAAACTCTGCGTCAATGCTCCCATTTCGTCCACGCGCTTTGTTTGGATTTCCACATTAAAATCACCCTTCGCCAGTCGTTTGGTTGCCCGCGTCAACACCTGGATCGGCTTTACCAAATACCTTGCAGCAATAAGGATACAAAAACTCCCGATCAACAGTGCAAGCAATAACACCAGCAAAATCATCCGATTAATGATATTTTCGTTCTGCGGAGAATACTGCATAAACATGGCTTGTGGTTCCCCTTTGTATGGAAAAGGAAGACCGATGAACGTCTGCTCCACTTCTCCGGGAGAACGATAGACCTGACCCTGCAACACCTTTTGAACCACTTCTGGTGCGATTTCAACGGTCTCTGTATGGTCTAGGTCATAATAGGTTACGTTACCCGAAACGTCATATAGATGAATGGGATAGGTGGACACTTTCACCATACTTTTGATGAAAGCATCCCTGTCCTCAGGTTGCGTTTGCTCATATAGACGGATCAGTTCCTCCCCTACAGAAATCATGTCATTCTGACCGATATGATTTACTTCCTTTTTGAAAAGGAAGATCCCCATGAAGAAAGAGGTCAGCAAGCTGAAAACAATGACGACCAGAAACGTGCAAATAATACGAACATATAAGGTTTTGATCATGTGATGACTAACCGGTAGCCCAGACTACGAGCCGTTTCAATCTGAAAATGGTGTGCATCACCAGCGAATTTTTCACGTAGTCGCTTGATATGAACATCAACTGTCCGGTCATCTCCTTCATAGTCACTTCCCCAGATCTTAATGATTAACTGTTCCCGGGTAAAAATCTGCCCAGGCTGGTTTGCCAGCATGAACAGCAATTCAAACTCTTTTAAAGGCAAATTGATTGTTTCCTCTCCACGAATCACTTGAAAGCTGCGTCGATTCAGCATAATGCCCCCTAGTTGAATGGTCTGGGAGGAGACAATCAAGTAACGTTTCAGCAAAGCTTTTACTCGCATCACAAGTTCCAGCGGATCAAAGGGTTTTGTCAAATAATCATCTGTTCCCAACTGAAATCCCTTTACTTTCTGGGCCGATTCCCCTTTTACCGTGACCATTAGCAATGGCATATTCAGATCCATACGCCGGATCTCCCTGCATAATTCCCAACCATCCAATCGCGGCATCATAATATCAAGGATAACCAGATCAATTGGGGATTTCCCCACAATCTCCAGTGCTTCCGCACCGTCCTTAGCTACCACAATCTCGAATCCTTCATTACGCAAAAACAAGGTGATCAGCTCACGAATATGCACATCGTCATCCACAACTAGGATTTTGGTCATATCAAATGTATGCCTCCGATATCTATCTTGTTTCTTCCACTTGGGAGGAAGTCTTCAACCAAAATGCCAGCCCAGCAGGTTCCAATGATAGAAAAATAAACTCAAGATCACCGCTGCTACCATTACGAACGTATAATGCACACGCTTCAGTAACGTCCAATATTGGTTTTTCCATGCCAGGACGCTCATGATGAATATTGCCGCAGTCAACCCTACAAGGATAACCGGCATAAACAGATAGAGACGTAAAGATAGTGGAATATGGCTAAGCCGATCAATCAGATTCATGTTCATCACCAGAAGTGTTGCACCCAAGGTTAGCAATGCCCACACAGACGTAACGACTGACAGTCGAACTGCCCATTTCTGTGCTTTTGGCATCACTCTGATTTCGCGTCTGCGATAAACAAATCCATGCAATACAGTGATGAACAGAACAACCGAAATGCCGAGCAAGAGGAGCCAGAACTTCGATTGGTTCATTAACGGTGCAGGTTCCAGCGGCATTGGGTTTAATATATCCAGAAACAGATACGTGACCTTGCCCTCTGCATCGGTGCGGAACCCCATCTGATGTGTCCCTCCGACCTCCTGGAATAAATTCACGCCAATCGGAGTATACACTTGCTGATCTGCACCACTTCCAATAAACAGTCGGTTATCCGAAACCTCAATATTGATTTGAGTCAGAAAACTGAAAAACTTATCGATCTTCGTGTGATTACGGCGTGTAAATTGATAAGAGCCTGCATATTTTTCCAGAGACTCCCCTAATTCGATAGAAGCTTCATTAGGCTGCTCAGTTGCATGTACAGGATAGTATCGGTCAAAAAAGGCTTGCGCCAACCCTTCTGCTGCCGTTCCGCCTTCCCCTCCACTATAGGAAACAAAGATGCCCACTTTTTTGTCCGGTACAAGATAAAGCGCTGTATTAAACAGCTCATCGGCCCCTCCATGAGAGATCACACGCAGCCCATTCATATTCAACTCGTAAAAGCCCAGATCCATGGCGGGTAAACGTTCATCAAACTGGAATGCCGGAGAATGCATGAGTTTGGCTGTTTCCGGCTTGAGCATTTGTTTATCTTCATATCGCCCGTCTTGAAGATGGGCAATCATAAAATGAGCCATATCGTTCGCCGACACGCTCGCTGATCCAGCAGGACGAAATCCTCCCTCATACGTTGGCCGTTTGGTTACAAACTCGCCGTTAGCTCGGGCGTATCCAAGGGCGGCATAAGGTTCCAGAGACGCTGGAACAGGCTCCTCTACCGTAGCATAATTCATGCCCAGCGGATCAAATATATTTTTCTGTATATAGTCATTGTAGGCAACACCGCTCACTTCTTCGACGATAAGTCCCGCGAGTGAGGCGCCATAATTGGAATACGACAGCATCTCTCCTGGTGGCTTAACCCTTGCAGGCATATGTTTTGCCATCGTTTCAGCAATAGAGACGGGAAGTTTCCCCGGATCGGTAGTAATCTGATAACCAACACCGCCTTCCTCGAACCCTGCGGTATGGGTCATGAGATGGCGCAACGTAATCGGTTCCTCATAGGTTCTCGGTATTTGCACCGTTTTCAGATAAGTGTTGATATCTGTATCAAGATCAAGCTTGCCCGCCTCAACCAATTGCATCACGGCGGTCCATGTGAACAGCTTTGTTGTTGAAGCAATTCGAAATAAGCTGGTTTGGGGATCAACGGGTTTATTTTCTTCGATGTTCGAATGTCCGTACCCTTTGGAGAGCAGGATCTTCCCATCCTTCACAATCGAAATGACTGCGCCTGGAATCTGTAAAGATCGCATTTGCACATCCATCATCCCATCCATGAATGCCGTTAACTGATCAGTATCCTCCAGATTAGCTACGACTCCTTGCTCCAATTTACCCGGATTTAATCCCTGATTGGATACTGCTGCCGATAGTGGCATGGTCCCTAATCCAGTTGCCCCTAATATCATGCCTAACAATAAAACCAGTAAAATCATTTTCCCAAAAATCTTTCTTATCAACGATGACATGACTTGCCCCCACCACTCCGCATATTTTTTGATACCTGTTCCTTACGCTTTCTTTCGAGAGCATATCAAGCACGTATGAACGGAGCGTGAACCTTTTTTTCATATTTTGCCAAATTAAATTACCTTTAGTAAGATAGGAGCAGATTGAATAGGAAAAGGAGACTTTACATGCCTGACTTTTTACTGGTTTTATTTTTGTTTAACCTGTCTCTCTTTCTTCTTCACGAAATGGATGCCATCAGGCGGTCCGAGTGGAAATTGTTTATGGTGTTAAAAGATATGGAAGATGATAAAGCCTATAGGTATTTCACTTGGATTCACCTGCCAATGTATACCATCATCCTCTCTCTTCTTTTTAGCTCATATCAGACCATTACATTTTGGGTGTTAGATATCTTTTTCATCATACATACCGTATTACACTTCTTTTTCGAAAAACATCCTAGAAATGAATTTAAAAACGGGTTCTCCAGATCATTGATCTACCCTATGGGAATAATTGCTTTAATTCATTTGATATTCCTAATCATCTAATCTGTTTACACCGACGGAATGAAGGAAGCTGGAAGGGTATTATAGAATAACAGTGAATATGGAGGTGTGCCTATGCAGCAGCATCATGCAGAACGAGTTGAATTATTTGTTTCCAATACCCAGATCATCAAGGAGTCGTTCAAATGGCAACATGCGATGATGCAACGTCTGGCTGCCCTGCTCTATGCAGCGGAGAATAAAACAGCGGATGGGGAAGCTATTCGTCAAAGCCATGAGTTGATTAAGCAAAACACAAAGCTTTTCTCTACATTCAGAGGTAATTCGGTCATTAGCATTGCTACCATGCTCTCCCTTACAGCGGATGAAGAGACAAGACTGGCAGACACCTTGCATGTCTATGACTTGATGAAAGAAATCAAATTTCGCAACTCTGATTATCTGGTTATTGCCGCCTATCAGATCGCTACTCAGACATCACCTGACCAGTTTCAACCTACGGTGGAGCGGGCCAAATTATTTTATGACGGCATGAAAGCAGAGCATCGTTTCCTCACTGGACAGGATGACTACATTTTCGCTGCCATGTTAGCCCTTTCCGATCTCAACGTAGATACTGGTGTGGCACGTATGGAACAACTCTACGGGGAATTAAAACCAGAGTTCTCTTCCAGAAACAGTGTGCAGGCGTTAACACAGGTCCTGGTTCTTGGAGATGATCCCCCGGATGCAGGTGCTCGTGTGATTGCCTTAAATGAAGCTTTTCGCAAAAGGAATCTTCGAATGGACAAAACCTATACGTTAGCCTCTCTCGGGATACTTTCTCTACTGCCTTCGGACAGAGACTCATTAGTGGATGAAGTCGCGGAAACAAATGACTGGTTACGGACTCAAAAAGGCTTCGGTGCCTGGTCAATCGACAAACAGGAGTTGCTCCTGTTCTCGTCTGCTCTGGTAGCCATTCAACATGTGGAGAATCTGCGGAACGGTGTGCTTACGACAGCAATCTCAACCAGTATCACAAATATTATCATCGCCCAGCAGGCCGCCATGGCCGCAACTGCCGCAGCATCGGCTGCTGCCGCTTCTTCATCATCATCGAATTAATAAGTGACCCTGTTACCTTCAATATAAGATGAAAAAGACCCTCCCGAGTTTAAGTTCACTCGGAAGGGTCTTAAGCATTCAAACTTACACCTAAAATAATGTTCATCATTCGCTAGGATATAATCCCCGTATCCCGGAACTCTTCCACGAAACTATCCAGCCAATCCGAACCATAGTCCAGCGCACCCATATCACTCTCAATAAAAGCAACATCTAGTCCCATCACCCAGAATCGGCGAGCAACAATAAAGAGATCAACCGCTTGCTCATCTTCGGCAGAGAAGCTTCTGACTGAACGATATCCTGCCATGAGCGCATCCCATAATGCTGCTTTTCGCTCATCAGACTGCCTTTTTCGAACTTTCACTTGAGCTAAATCATAGGCACGCCAGCCTTTGGCTGCCCACTCGAAATCATAATGGATGAACTGATGTTCCTGTTGAAATACATTGTTATTCCCATGCATATCGCCATGGCACAGGCCAAAGTCCAGGTCTTGTCTGGAAGTGGCAACGATGCGTTCTTTTAACGTTGTGGCAAACGAATGGAGAAATGCTGCTGCTTCATTGTTCTCACCGATATATTGGATAATTCGCTCAAGGGGTTCGTCAATAAGTAACTTCAGATCCAGCTCATATCGTGGCAGCTCCATGTTCACCTGATCCATAGCCTCATGCAATTCAGCTGCAGATTGACCAAAGGCGTAACAAGAATCCTCATCCTCCAGGTTGTTCTCCGTACCCTCAATATACCGAAACATTACAGCAACCCGCTTGCCTTCCGCAGCCTCCAACACCGTATATCCCGTATGATCTTTCTTCTCGATGTATTCTCCAATGTCGGTATGTTCCGCAGAACTTAGAACGTTCTTCAGTTGAGACAATAATGAAAGCTCATACTGAACATCTGCCTCCGTGATTTCAGTGCGGTAGATACGGAGAATGTACATGCCACTGGACGTGCGAACCCGGTAAGTATCATTTAATCCTCTAAGCCAAAACAAACATTCTTCCCATGTTCCAATGTCATAGTGATTCCTCAATGCAGACTCCAGGTACCTGGGGTTAAGCACTGAACGTAAAGCAGTCGGTTGAATGGACATATGTATGCTCCTTCGGTTTAATATGATTATTTCTCATCTAATAGACGATGTAATCCTTTCACCTATCAACCTATAACATAGTATATTTTTCGTTTATTTTCCAGAATATATATTTTGATAAGCAAATACTCTCTAGACTCTTATAGCTCCATCTCTCATCAGCAGGTTAGATAGGGCTATTTGCATTGACTTGCTTCCCAGGTTTCAGCAGGTTATTACACGCTGGGTCGGTGCCAGCGCTCGACAATGCAGCACATTCACGAAAGGCAAAATGTTTGCACCCCCTGCATTTCTGAACATCCAGATGCCCTAATGCATAATTGATGGCTTCACCCGTGTGCTCAAACATATGATCCGAACCAATTCGTTCAATCAATCCTGTTCTCTTCAGCATTTCCAGCGGTTGCGCCTGAATGCCTGAAAGTAAAATCCTGCCCCCGGATCTCTCCATATGTTTGACAACACGGGCCAGATTGGATTCACCTGTTGTATCCATAAAAGGTACCTTGCCCATGCGCAACAGCAGAGTACCTGGTCGCCGATGAATCGAATCCATGACCGACTTCTCGAACATATCCGCTGCGCCGAAAAAAAGTGGCCCTTCAATTGTATACAGGCTTATTTGCGGACAGTCATGTCCTTCCCGAACCATGTGGGCCATGACTTTCTCATGTTTATGATCGGGATCGGGTAATACTTTGGCAACCTTCAACATCTCACTCATGCGTTTAACAAATAAAAGGACAGCCAGAATCAACCCAACCTCTACAGCCGTTGTTAAACTTGTAAATACGGTCAGCAAAAAGGTAATAAGCAGAACGAGTGAATCACTCGTTTTGGTTTTCATAACATGTACGAAGGATCTCCGTTCACTCATATTCCAGGCAACCAGCATGAGAACGGGAGCCATACTGGCAAGAGGAATGTGCGATGCATATGGCGCAAAGAGAACAAGTACCAGCAAAACCACCACACCGTGAATCACGCCAGACCATGGCGATACTGCGCCGGATTTGATATTTGTTGCTGTGCGTGCAATCGCTCCTGTTGCAGGAATACCACCGAACAACGGCGTCACCATATTAGCAATCCCCTGCCCAATCAACTCTCGATTGCTGTTATGCCGACTTCCGGTCATGCCATCGGCAACAACTGCGGATAACAGCGATTCAATTCCACCCAGCATGGCGATGACAAAAGCGGGTTGCAGCAAGTTCACGATACGCTCCCAAGTGATCTCAGGCACATGAAACTGAGGCAATGAGTTAGGTATCGCGCCAAAGGACGAACCAATTGTAGCCACCTGCCCTTCAAAAAAGAACGCCGCGACTACCGTCGAAAGAACCAGCCCCACCAGTGATGCAGGCACCTTTGGTGCAAACTTGGGCACAAGCAGAAGAACAGCCAGACAGATTCCAGCTGTAAGCACACTGTATATATTAATCGTCGAGATATGCATCCCGATTTCTTTCATATTGGACCAGAAATCCTCGTGTTTCTCGATGCCTCGAAGTCCCAGAAAGTTCGTAATTTGTCCGCTAAAAATAATGACGGCGATCCCTGCCGTAAAACCGATAGTCACCGGCTTTGGAATAAACTTAATTAATGCCCCGAGCTTGAATACGCCCATTAGTACAAGCATCAAACCGGCCATCATTCCGGCGATCAGCAGATTCTCATATCCATACTGCATCACAATGGCAAAGAGGATCGGAATGAATGCCCCCGTTGGCCCGCCAATCTGGAACTTGGACCCACCCAGCAAGGAAATGAGAATCCCTGCGATTACTGTGGTATACAATCCATACTCCGGTTTGACCCCGGAAGCGATGGCAAAGGCCATACCGAGTGGAATCGCAATGATACCTACAATCAGTCCTGATAACAGATCCTTGCGAAAAGCGGCAGCATTGTACCCTGCATATCTCCCCATCCATTTCATGTACAAAAACCTTCTTTTCTTCATATATTTGAATATTTGAATATATTTAAAAGACTACTCCCCTGCATACGTCCTGTCAATCGGATTACGCACAATCTCAGCAGGAACTTAACACAAAAAAACAAGAACCTCCGGTGATTACACCCAGTTGCTCTTGTTTATTGTGTCAGGACTCTTTACGAATATCTTCCAGCATGGAAATGGCATCAACCAGATGATTGTCAAAAATCTGTTTGGTGACTGCCAGCAGGTCCTTAATCAGCGGATCACGCAGCGAATAGGTGACGGTTGTCCCTTCTTTGATTCCGTGGACAACGTTTTTGCTGCGCAATACAGCCAGTTGCTGTGAAACGGCAGAGCCTTCCGATCCCAGAATGCTTTGCAGTTCATTCACGTTCTTGGCTCCTTCACTCAGCAGCTCCAGAATCTGAATCCGCATCGGGTGTGCCAACGCTTTGAAAAAATCCGCTTTAAACTGTTGTATGCTCTGATTCATACGCTATGCCCCTTCAATCGAACTTTTGAAGATGCAAATATCATAACATAGAACGGGTACCATGCTTTACTCTAAACATAACGGTTTGATGGAAAAATTAAGATTGACCTTGAAGTACACTTCAACCTTTATACTTCACTTATAGTCTCCACAGACCGTATATCTGAACTCCATCAGGAAGGGTGATTCCTCAATGAACATGTATATCCATAATCTCAAACGCTCGTTGACGAGCTTTCTATTCGAGAAATATATCGGAACGTTAGATACCAAGAAAATTTTTTCAACACGCGAGCTTACCCGCAAACACCTGGGTCATATGGGATTGGAAAACATTAAACCTTATATCTTGGGTAAAACAAAACTGTCATCTTCCATCAAAGAGCGCTCCCATGAAGACATGCAGGTGTTCACCTTAAACGATCAGCATTCCCGTGAACAGAGGGCCATTCTCTACATTCATGGCGGGGCGCATACACACCAGCCGCTGTCTTTACACTGGAAATTCATGGACCGCATGGCTCAAGCTCTGAATGCCAAAGTTGTTGCTCCCATCTATCCAAAGGTTCCGCATTTTAATTATCAGCACACATATCCGAAACTGCTCAATCTATACCGGGATCTGCTTGCCTCCGTGGACGACCCGGCACAACTCACCATTATGGGGGATTCCGCAGGTGGGAACATATCCCTAGCCTTGGCCCATTATCTGAAGATGCATGATCTCCCACAGCCCAAAGATATCATCTTGTTATCACCTTGTGTGGATATGGTGCTGGACAATCCGGTCATATTTGATTACGAGACACGCGACCCTATGCTCGCTGTGGAAGGGTATGATGTCATCCGGCGGATCTGGGCAGCTGACAAACCGTTGAACGATCCGTTAATCAGTCCAATCTACGGAGATTTCGCCGGTCTGGGCAAAATCAGCATCTTTATCGGGACTCACGAGGGTTTGTTTCCTGATAATATGAAGCTCGACAAACTGCTGACGGATCAAAGAATCGATCATCAAACGTACGTTTACCCCAAAATGAACCATGTCTTTGTCCTCTATCCGATTCCGGAAGCCAGGGATGCGCAGCGTAAAATAATTAACATCATAAAAAGCTCAGCACATGAAGCTGGACAATAGACTGTAATGCCTCCCCATAGCCCTTTCGCAAAAAGAACGAAAAAAAGCTCAATCCCTGGACTACCGCCACCGGATTGAGCTTTCTTGCTGTTATTCTGTCATCTAAATATTATTTATATGAACCATATTCAAACCAGTCAAAGTCCGCTACCTGATCGGAAGAAGTACCGTTGCTGCTGCTAAACATTCCGATACAACAGCCAACAAAGCCGCCGGCTACTTCGGTGCTCAAGCTGCTTGTATCCACCTGTTCCGCCACCAGATGATACTGACTTCCATCTGTGCTGTAATAGAAGTTTAGTTGCTGACCTGTTGCGGCCAGTTTGATATACACCCGCGATACATCACCCTCCAGTGCGATTTGCGCTATGTGGGTATCCTGACCATCTATACAGGTCAATACACGCAGCACCTGCTGTTTATCCGCCAGAGCACGCTCAATCCGTACGTGATATAGATCGTTCTGAATGACGACAAGACCAGCCGTTTCGTTGGTATTCCCGGGCACAAATTCCATCGCTGTAGCTGCGACATAATCCATATGCCTTTGACGCAGACAAACAAAGCTGGAATTTTCTTTTTCCTTCAATGTTTGCGGTTTCAGCTTCAGTCGCAAGTATCCTTTTCGTTCGGTTAATGAATAGAGATCCTCCTGAGGATTGCGCAGGAACATCCATTGCAAGCCCAGTTTATCACTGTCAAAATGGTCAAAACGCAGTTGCGGCTCTACCGGAACAGGCTTCAAATCCAACGTGCCCTGCTCCTCCAGGATTCCGCGGCCCTCATTGACAACAGGCCATCCGTCCTCCCAAACGACAGAAGCAAGGAACGTCTCCCGCCCCAGGTTGCTATAGCTCCCTCCATATGGACGCGAAGCAAGCATGACCATGAACCATTGACCATTCGCAGCCTGCACCAAGTCGGCATGTCCTACATTAACAACAGGGTAACGTTTACCCAAATGGCGATGTGTAATGATTGGATTATTCGGATTCCCGACGTATCCTTCGGTCAAACTTTTGCTACGAGCAATGGTCACGGCATGGTTTGGCCCTGTGCCTCCCTCTGCAATCAATAAATAGTAATACTCATCGATCTTATACAGATGCGGGCCTTCCGGCCAGATGACATCCACCATCGCCCCGCGCCACAGAACGTAACTGTCTCCCACCAGTTTCATACTGCCCAGATCCAACTCCCGCAGCCACACTTCCCAGTTCCCATTGTAACGAACTCCCTCGGAGCAAGGACGTGTACCAAGGTAATACGCTTTGCCATCATCGAAGAAAATTGTAGGGTCTATGCCTTCTGCGCCTTCAATAAAATAAGGATCAGACCATGGCCCAGCCGGGTCGGTAGCGGTTACAACAAAATTGCCGCCATGTGATACATTAGTTGTAATCATATAGAAGGTGCCTTCATGATACCGAAGCGTTGGAGCGAATATCCCCTGTGAATGGCCTGCTCCCTGAAGATTTAATTGCGAAGGGCGGTCCAGCACATTTCCAATCTGTTTCCAATTCACTAGATCACGGCTCTGAAAGATCGGAACGCCAGGAAAATAGGCAAATGTTGATGTCACCAGATAAAAATCTTCACCCACCCGGCATACGGACGGATCTGGATAAAACCCGGGCATAATCGGATTGTTAAACGTGCATTGTTCGCTTTGAGTTGTATTCTTCATTCTTTTACCCCTCCAATGGTTAGTCCAGTCACAAAGTATTTTTGCAAGAACGGATACAGTAAAACAATCGGCATTGCCGTCACAACCGTGATTGCTGCCCGAATGGATACAGGCGTCACCATGTTGGTTACATTTTTGAATGAATCCACGTTGACGGTCCCCCCCTGTGAGGTCGCAGAGGATAACAATTTCATCAGCTCATACTGCAAGGTGGTCAAATTCCGATTTCCCGCCGTGTACAACATGGAGTCAAACCAGGAGTTCCACTGACCTACAGCAATAAACAGTGCAACCGTAGCCAGAACCGGTTTGGATAGGGGAAGCACGATACGCATGAAAATCCGAAAATCTCCGGCTCCATCCATCTTCGCGGATTCAATCAATCCCTCCGACAGTCCCTGAATGTAGGTACGAATGACGATCATGTTGAACACCCCGATCAACCCGGGAATAATGTATACCCAGAAGCTGTTCAGCAGCCCCACTTGTTTGATCAGCATGTATCCCGGAATTAAGCCGCCGCTGAAATACATCGTCATGACAAACAGCGTTGTGACCAATTTGTTAAACATATACTCCTTGCGGCTCAGCACATAGGCCAGCATGGCTGTACAGAACAGCTGTACAACCGTTCCCACCACGGTTCTGGCGACCGAAACAAATGCGGCTTGTGTCAGATTCGGGTTTTGGAATACGGAGACGTAATTTTGCAGCGTCCATTCCCTCGGCCAGAGATAGATCCCCCCGCGGATCGTATCCAGCCCGTTATTGAAAGATACGGCAATGGTGTTTAAAAAAGGATATAACGTAACAACCATGACAAGCAACATAAATATGCCATTGGTTATAGAAAAAATAGAGTCTCCTAAGCTTCGGTTTCTACTAAATCGTTTCACAGCTCTGCCCCCTTATCATATCAATCGCTCTTCACCAAGAGACTTGGCAATCCCGTTGGCGATAAATATGAGCACCAGACTGACCACACTTTTGAAAATGCCTGCTGCGGTGGCAAGTGAGTAGTTGCCGAGATTAATCCCGTATTTCAAAACAAAAATGTCGATCGTCTCGGATACATCCTGCACAAGTCCGTTCCCCAGCAAGTATTGAATCTCAAAACCCGCGTTCAGTACGTTACCAACGTTGATGATAAGCAGGATAATAATCGTTGGTTTGATGCTTGGAAGCGTGACATTGAACATTTTACGAAACCGTCCGGCTCCGTCGATGGAAGCTGCCTCGTACAAGCTCGGATTAATCGACGCCATGGCCGCCAGATAAATAATCGTGCCCCAGCCAATTTCCTTCCACATGCTGGACAGACCTACAATACCCCAGAAGTACTTTGGTTCGGCAAAAAAATTGATCGGTGCATCAATCAGGCCCAATTTCGTCAACAGCACATTCACTATTCCTGTTTCCGTTGATAATACATTCGCAACAATACCTGTTACGATGATCCACGACAGGAAATGTGGAAGGTAGGAAACCGTCTGTACCACGCGTTTGAACAATACCATTCGCAGTTCATTCAATAAGAGCGCCAGACCAATTGAGCCGACAAATCCCAGAAACAGACTGATCAGGCTCATCGCCAGCGTATTGCGAATGACACGTAAAAATGTAGGGTCCGTGAATAACGTTCGAAAATGATCCACCCCAACCCAATCCTGCTCCATAAAACCAATGCCCGGTCTATAATTCTGAAACGCCATCAACCAGCCCCATAATGGTCCATACGCAAAAATAGCGATAAACGCAATAAACGGAAATGACATCCACATTAATTGTCGCTGACTTTTCATTCTGGACAGGTTGTACCCGATCCAGCTTGTTCCCGCAGGGATATGGCTGGTTTTTAACGAAGGCTGCAACTCCTTTTTGGCCATGTTTTTCTCTCCTTGCTTACGAGTTTATCTATATCACCCAGTCTGGGTGAATCGATTCCATTCCTATCCAATCTCCCAATCTAGCGTGTAAGAAAGGCTACGGGGTTCCCCATAGCCTTTCTGTGTGACAGGCCTTTATCCCCACAGTTCCATACGTCTGCGGACTTCTTCCGTCAGCGCATCTTCATACGCTTTAATATCTGCACTTTCCTTGAGCGTGGCTTGATATTCTTCCCAAGCCTTATCAAATTCGGCTGGTGAAGTCATAATCACTTTGGGCAGCCATTTGCGTTTTACATCGTCCATTTTCTGTCTGGCGATGGTCTCCGGTTTATTCGGTTCAAAATTATAGGTATAGATTGGGAACCACGGTTCATTTTCCTCCGCAGGCTCAAGGAAGTCGGTAAACTTCGTATATCCATAAGCCTTCAGCACTTTTTTGTCGATGTCATTCAATGTAGCAAGATACTCCTCCGGCTGCTCCTTAGGGTCAAGGGCATTTTTCCCGTCAGCGGTCATGCCTTCATGATGCGGGAAATAGACCAACGGGCTTCCCGTGTTTGCCAGCACCCAGTCCGGATCTTTGGAATTCGCACGTTGCTCTTCATTCCTGGAGAACACGCCTTTGTCATCTACTTGGTAATCCACGCCTTCCTGTCCCCAGGTTCTCAATACCTCCATCTCAGGGTCCAGCAAATCATTAATATATTGAAGTGCTCCCTCGATATCCTCGCAGCTCTTTGTAATGGCCAGGCCACCATTCACGTTAAGGATTGGATTGTTCTGATAACGCCCTTTAACATCCTCGGAGAGTGTAATGGACAACGGTACATAGGTTTTGTCGTACAATTTTTGCTTCACGAGTGATGCCTCGGCGTCAAGGAACTGCCATCCTTGATCCACCATGCCCAGCACACGTCCGGTTGAAATTTTGGAGATATATTGATCATAGTTTGCTGTAAAGGTTTCGTTATCGACCAAACCTTGATGATATACCTCATTGATCTTCTTGAAATATGCCTTCGCTTCCGGAATGGTATTATAGTTTTTGGCCGTCAGCGTTTCTTTATCAACGATGGCTGCGCCTTCGTTCGGATAACCAGCCATGAAGAGCGGAGGGTTCTCCAGTGCGAAATAACGCCAGTCATAGGAGATAATTTCAAATCCAATGGTTGGCTGACCATCAACGGTCGGGTGAGCTGCTTTATACCGTTCAATCAAGTCGAAGTATTGGTCAAGCGTTTTGATTGTCGGATAATTATCCCACTCCAGTACGGCCTTCTGAATCCAGAATGCTTCTCCGTCATGGGATACTTTCATCGACTTTTCTTGTATATTGCCGAATTGAGGAATGAAGTAGATATGTCCATCCGTCGTATTTTTCATCTTCTTCCAGTCTTCGCCCAGGTAATTTTTGATGTTTGGATATTTATCGATGTAATCCTCAAGTGGTACTAACGCCCCTGCTGCTACCAGTTGCTGAGTACCATCACTCCCATCGATAAAATCGGGATATTCGCCGCCTGCAATGAGTACACCAATCCGCTCTTTGGCTGTTTGGCCAGTAAGCCAGTCCATCGTGACTCTGGCGCCTGTTTTCTCCTCAATAGCTTTTAACAACCGATTATCGTCAGGCGCAATTTTTCCCGGTACGGCAAAAAATGCGGAAAATTGTTTCAATTCCCTTCCATCTGCTGTCTTTTCCCCTTTCGAGGACGATCCCGGTGTACATCCAGTGAGTGCGATGACCAGTATTAAAGCGAGCAGAGCACTATACTTGATTCTTTTTCTAACATCCTTTTTCATCATGACCCCTCCATCGATTATATTGACAGAAGCTTTTTGGAAAGCGCTTTCCAAAGGCTGACTTAAAATTATCATGCTTCCATGCCCCTCTCAACGGGATAAACTATAGATGGAATCCCACTAATTCCAGCATCTGCGAAAAAAAATATCCCGCCGCTCCGTCAAGGAGTGCAGGATGTTAATCAAGAGAGTACGCAGCATGGGCACTTTTACGATATTGTGCAGGAGTCTCCCCCATGAGTTTCTCGAACCGGCTAATAAAGTAATCGGAATCCCGATATCCCACCATTGTTGCGATTTCGTATACTCTTTGATCTGTTCTGCGCAACAGCCGGGCGGCTTCCTCAATACGCAATTGATTCAAATAATCACTGAAGCTGATCGAGAAATGCTTTTTGAAAATCTGACCCAGATATGCACTATTCATGTAAAACTGCTCCCCGAGCAATTTCAGGCTGATATTTTCTCTGTAATGCTCGTGAATGAAGGCCTCAATTTTGGCTAATACGCCCATCGCATTTGACTTTTGCTGCTCCTTCAGTTTCTCTGCGCACATGAGCGAGAATTCGCATAAATGTTCAATGTTTTCCTCCATGGATAACATCGCGTAGTTTACCTTCAGAAAAGTCGATTCCATCAACCCCGAATCTGGAGTAACCGTATCGTTATTCACGAGATCCAGCAATGTGTATGCCAAATAATGCAAGTGGATGCGGACCATACCAGGCTCGATTCGCTCATCCAGAAAAAATTGAAAAATGGCCTTTGCATGACTGTGTAACTCATCCGTCTGCTGTTCCTCAATAGACTTGACTAGCCCATCAAACAATTGTTTTTCGAACTGTCCCGGCCGATTAACAAATAAGGTCGTATCCATAAGTTCGAAGTAATAAATGGGCCTGCAAGTGGTGAAGAAACGTAAGCTTTTCATTATGCCGCAGGATTGATAAGACTCGTGCAGCGCCTCCAACTCATGTACTTCCTTCCCGACATAACAAGCAATAGCCGCCTCTTGACCATGGCTCAGATCGGCATGTAATCGGGTCAAATATTGCTCCAAGGTCACTGCCTCACGGTTCACCATCAGGTCCGTAACCATAAGCAGAACCGCATTTTTATCACCTGTGAAGGGCTTCAAAATTTGTCCTGGCAAGGGCTTGCCCACCCATGCCTCAACCCGAGCGCACCAATCCGTTCCCTGTTCTGGACCGGCTTCCGCCTCAATCAGGATGCAACGCAGTATGCCGACATCTTGATAGTGGGACTGCAGACTCGTAACAGCATCCTCCTCAGCCACCCCAAGCAAGATTGACTGCATATGCTGAGCCATAATAATTCGATCTTTTTTTTGCTGATATCGCTTCTCTTCCGTCCGCGCATTAAATGCGACCCTGAACTCCTCAAGCACCTGAACCAGTTCGGTCTTCACAATAGGCTTGAGAATGTAGTCATCCACCTGGTATTTAATCGCCTGCTTGGCATATCCGAACTCATAGAATCCACTTAGAAGAATCAGCTTGATGTCACCGTTATATTGCTCGTACAAGGTTTTGGCAAGCTGCATTCCGTCCATTTCCGGCATCTTAATGTCGGAAATCACCAGATCGGGCTGCATAGCGCGTATGCACTCCAATGCCTGCATACCATTGGAGGCCTGACCGCAAATCTGAAATCCGTAAGACTCCCAATCAATTAACAATAGAAGTCCTTGGCGAATAAATGGCTCATCGTCCACAATCAGCACGTTGATCATATCCTCGCTCCTTATTCTTGAGATGCCTGCATAAGAGGAATTTGAATGCCAATCGTTGTTCCCTTCCCCTTTTCACTGAATATGTGCACCTGAACGAAATCATCAAAATACATCCGCAGCCGAATATATGCATTCATCATACCAATGCTGCTAAGCTCACTCATCCGATCCATACTCGGGTCTTGCATCATTTTGCGGAGCGAGGCCAGCTTGTCCTGATCCATACCGACTCCGGTATCTCGAATGGAAATGTACAGCTCATTACTTCGAATTTCGAATAATACCTCCACGACCCCATCATTCGACGTCCCCTCAATGCCATGGATACAAGCATTCTCCACAAAGGTGAGAACGGTTAGCTTGGGTATCATCATGGCAGCAATGGATTCGTCTGTGATCCGGATTGCAAATTGCAACTTTTCACCAAAGCGATACTGCTGGATACTCAGATAACTCTCTACAAAATTGATTTCCTCTGCGATTGTAATCAGATCATCGCCCCAATTGATCGTCTGACGTAACAGCAGTGCCAGTTTATGAATGACATCGGAGGTTTCAAGCTCGTCCTTGATCAAACTCCGCATACGGATCGTTTCAAGCGTGTTGAACATGAAATGGGGATTCACCTGACTCTGAAGGGCTTTCAGCTCCGCCTGTTTCTTGGAGAGCTCAAGGGCTTGCCGCTCCACCTGGCCCTTAAACACAATCTCAATCAGGTTCTTGATCTTGATGACCATCATGTTATAACTATGGGTCAGGCTGCCGATCTCGTCTTTGCCCACAGGTCCCGATATCACCTCAAATTTCTCATGCTTCACTTGATCCAGGTGCTTCGCTATCCGATCAACTCTGATGACCAGTGATCTGGATATCAACCAAATTAGCAGTGTCGGCACCAACAGATTAAGAATGATTAGTAAAGTCAAATTAAGCTTGGAATTAACAATCTCCGACAGAACGTCCAATTTCTCCGTGCTGACGACAATCTGCCAATCCTCGGATACGACTGGAATCGATTGCATGGATTGAACAGGATCAATTGAACTGTTTGCAATCAGATTAAATGGCTTGCGCATCTGATTCATTTTTGAATCGTTCGAGAAAATGACCCTGCCATCCGAAACGACATACACCTTCCCATTTGCTCCCTCATTTTTAAGCGATTTGTTGATGAAAGCGTAGTCCAGATCAACCTTTAACACCTTTTCAACCTGTTGCTCCCCAAAGTAATCCAGCTTGCGAATAATGCTTACTTTGCGTCCTCCCTGACTTTGCGACATCTCCGCCTGCTGTTTGTCAAAATACGAATAGATCATGATATGGTCGCTCGTTTTCATCAGCGCTTGATACCAATCACTTTTCTTCACCTCTTCATCCAGCTTAATAAAGTTTCCTCCATTGACGAAGGTATCATTGCCAACATAAAACGTAATTTGATTCACCTGCTGGTAGCTGTAATAGTACCTGACCAGATTGTTGTTGCTAAGCATATCATAGTAGGCAGAGTAATAGTCTTCCTGATCGCGATACTTGAACTCCATGAACCGGTTCAGCGTTCCATCGGTATAGAGAAAATTGGACACATACAAGCTATTGTCTATACTGTTCCGCAGGTTGAACTTGATCCTTTGCTGCATTTCATTGAATCGGCTATGCTCCTTCTCTTCAATGTTACCTTTGATGCTTTGGTAAAACACGGTATTTGTGACCAGGACCGGGACCAGCACACAAAAAATGAACAATATGTACAACTTGGTTTTGAGACTCCAATCATCCAGAAACTGAATACGCTTACAGTATTTCTTTCGGCTCATGTTATGTCTTTGTCTCCTCTAACCATGTCATATATCAACATTATTATAACGAGTACAGGATGGGTTGGATACTGCAATCCAAGATTTCCGGGAAGCCTTTAATCAACCTCCCGTTCAACTGGCCCAACAAGACAGACACTAACACCCCACATATTTTCGTATGAACTCGATCTGATCTTAAGTCGAAACGGGTATCTCGTTATAATTTCAAGAGCATTTCGTACTGGCCCACATGATATGCAAAACCTGATTTGACCAGGAGGAAATCTTGCATCGGTTTCAGATGAGACTCCACATTGAGGACACTGATTCTAGGCGATTCTGTGCGTTGGACCATCTCTGTCAGGATGCTGCTTGCAATACCTTTGCCCCGGTAATTTTGGTTCACTGCAAGCTGTGGAACATCACCTGTTTTTTGATCTATAATGCCATAACCAACAATGCTTTGATCCTGACGTGCAACCACATAGATAAAAGCTTCCGGTAAAGCGTAGATGGAATCAATTGAATTTTGCCAGGAGGGCTCCACATCCCAAAATTCCTTGAACTGCTCCAAATCGATTCTCTCCACACATTCGACCATGCAGGTCGTTTGCGGTATGAATTGATCTTTTTGCAACTGGAAACATGAAAATTCCCTTTGAATTTTGAAGTTTTGTTTACTGTACAGCTGAACTGCAGATTCGTTGGATTGGATGACTTCCAGCAAATATTGCTCTACATTTTTTTCTTTTAAAAGCTTTTGAATATTCAAGAGCAGCTCACTTGTAATGCCCTGCCGTCTGCAATCTTTTACAACGCCTGTCCCAAGGTCATATGCAGTTGCCTTTCCATTCCAGCTTCGAAGTCCATTGATAACAAATCCGACCATTCTCTCATCTTTAAAGGCTCCCATAGATATTTCGGGGTGATAACCCCTTCGTTGGAGCATCTGTTGAAACTTCCAAAAAGGCAAATCCATTTTAACCTGGTAGTCGGAGAACGCATCCACAAACGCCTCGTGAAGTGTCTCCATGCTTATTGTGTCCAACAATTTATAACTGTACATTAGGGCACTCTCTCCTTTGAACAGATGAAAATAATAATATATTAGGGCTCATGATCCCTATCCTTATTTAAATATTCTACTAAATAGTGTTAAAACTATAAAGTAATATCCGTACGATAAAATCTGCTTTCTTCAGAGTTTTCAGACACGTCCTAATAACTAAAATAGACCGCTCCCTGGTTAAGGAATACGGTCTATCGAGTCATTATTCTATGGGGATACCGATTTTGTTAAACCAATTTTGGTGATCACCGTATCATACGGCTCCAATTCCACGGTCTGTTTTCCATGCTCTGTATTGATCGTCGTGGACTGAACCTGATTGCTATTATTGATCACAACCAATATGTTGCTCTCGGGGTAGTAGGCGCACTCAGTATACAAGTTATCCGTGATGTACTTTGTTTCATGGAATTCATTGCCCGCAAATCGAATCAAATTCAGAAGTAGTCTTGTATTTTCCCAGCTGAATTCGAAGGAAGGCAGGTAGATCCCTTTTCCTTTTCCAAAAGCATGTGTGGACAGTGTGATCTGACCATCCGTTTCATTCACTACAGCTGCTGATCCATCAGTAAGATAAATGTTATCTTTCGGAAGTATGCTGGCCCCCTCAGGCACCAAACCATACTCATCATTAACTTCATACGACCATTTTCCATGAACAACCCTTGCACCTGTATCCTCATCTACCCCAAGCACATGGGCCATTCTAAAATAGCTGTCGTACCCGTCCATTGCCGAAGGCTGGTTAATGCCAATAAAGGTACCACCCTCATACACCCATTGTGTCAATAAGTCCACAGACTTGTGGTCACTCCAATGCGCTCCACCGCTCCATGCTGAACCTGCAGAGCCGGCATTGATGACGACATCTACATCCTTCAATGCCCCCTGTCGAATATCATCAAAATCAATAAACTGCACGTCAACAGGCAACCCGGCTAATGCCTCATTCACATGAATCAGATCATGCATATGCGTTTCATGAAAATGACCGGACAAGGTCCACGATCTTAACTTGCCCCAGCTATGCAGCACGGCTACCTTTGTCTTGATCTGATATGGTTTTCCAGCCTGATGCAGCTCTTTCATTTCCCTGAATTCATGGGCAATCTTCTCGATATAATCCACAAAATCCGGGTAAGGCTCAACAAGATGCAAATATCCACCCAGTCCAATCCGGTCAATCGACTCACGCAGCAGCGCACGCCGGATATTAATCCAGTATTTCTTCGCATCCAGGGTAGGGTCTCCACCCTCCTTGAAGGTAGGAAGCCCGCCTAAGCCAACTGGGAACAAGTAGGGATGCAAGCGAATCTCATGGGTATCAGCCTTAACGCCGGAGCACATTCTTGCCTCGTAACCGGAGAACACACATTTGATCATGCCGTCGAATCCAAACTCCTCAAAGCGGTCATTGTACGGCTCCATGCCTACCCAGCTGTCATCATAGAAGACATACGCCAGCTTGTCATGATTGTGTACAATATCAATTAACTTTTTACCGAATTCAATGACAAAATCATTGATAAATGCCATCCAGTCCAGTTTGCGCTGATCTGCAGGCATATGAGTGACCTGATATTTACCGCCATTTACAAAGTCCTCGGCGGAGAGTGAGTACCCAAATTTTTGAGCAAACAGATCCAGTGCTCTCGAACTTACCGTGAAATCGTATGAACCCCAATCCGAGAACAGATGGCGATTCCGCTCATCACTGCCCCAGATCCAGGCGAAGTTATAAAATAGGGACGTAAAACGTACAACGGTTGTTTCCGGGTGTTCTTGGCACCACTTTTCCATCCAATCCAGCAAATAGGTTTGGGTGTCTGTATAGATCGGGTCAATCTGCATCAGATGCTCTTTGTCCCAGTTATTCGTCGTATGGTTGTACATGGAAATCTCTTCCCATATCCGATAAACCATGAAACTCACGGTGTATTTATGCCAAGGAGCAACGCCGGTAATGACAACATTGCCAGATTCCCTTTCATAATTCCACTGTCCTCTAGGCACCTCTTCCCCAGTCGTTCGATCATAAACTTGCCAATATTTAAACGCTTCTTTGGAATCATTCACCCTGAATTGTTCAGCAAAGAAGTCCTCCATCAGATAGATGGATACATAATCTTGCACAGCAACCTTCGGATTCGTAATGAGAAAACATTGCTGCAACTTATCCAGATTACGGGATGCCCACTCATTATGATCCCGAATAATGCAAATGGTTGAATAGATGCCGTATCCGGCATTGATAATCTCATCGGACAACTTTGTACCGTCACTGTCACGGATCACATCGGCACCCCAGCGATTGGCAAGTTCCAGCGTCAGAGCTTCATAACCGGATTCTCCCGGTAGTGTAAAAGAGCCTTTGGTTGGTTTGGACAATTGGGTTCCCTCCCTATCTCAACATATCGGACAGAAAAGCGAGTGCAAGGCCCTGACCCCAGCCCTGAATCCAGTCTTTTGGAATATTGCGATAGCCATCCCGATCCTTCATCACCGCGGTACCTCCAGATACACCAAGCACGCGTCCATCTTCGCTAATGTTGTTCAGAATGCCTTCCAGTGCCTTTTGCACGTATTTGGTATGCAGTGGATTACCGTTATTGATCATCGCTGCTGCAATACCCGCGGAAGCTGATACCTCTTCATACGATTCTTCGTCATCCAGAACCGTACGCCACAAGCCGTTCTCGGTCTGCACCAGCTTGAGAGCCGCCAATTGATCGCGAAGTGCACACTCTACATCCATACACTGCGGATACAAATACCAGTCGTTCAATTGCGGTTTCACCTGAGACATCGTATAGGCTCCCCAAGCGTTCGCTCTTCCCCAGTAAAATCCGGACATGTGATCTTTGTTGATATTATTATAACCGTGATACCACAGACTACTGGTCGGATCTTGCAGGTATTTGATATGCCAGTAATACTGATTCAGCGCATCCTGGATCATGGCTTCATCTTTTAATTTGCTACCTACGCGAAGCAGGAAAAATGCCGCCATAAACAAGGTATCCGCCCAAGCCTGTTCCGGAAAATCATTGGAAACCGATACCGTATGCTGAAGCACATTGTCTCCAAAGCGAAGTGCATGATTCTGGAGATAATCGACTTTGCTGAGGACAATATCCCAATATTTCTGATCCCCGGTTTCTTCATATAAAGTGATGAGCACATGGCCCATAGCACATGTATTTACCGTCCAACTTGGCAACCCCAGCTCGATATATTCGTCTGCCCATTTCACCAGCCTGTCCAGAATCTCTTGGTTGCCTGTCGTTTGATAGGCTCTGGATACACCATAATAAGCCACTCCACCGGGCCAATCCCATGTCAGATCCATATCCAGTGTTTTCTTGGTAACGTTCTCGATTACGTGTAGAATCTGATCCCTGTCATATTTCACTTGAAGCATTGTTATTCCCCTCTCCCTGTGCACACGCCCCCAAGTGCGCCCTGAGAGGTGTCCGTCCATTTTTGTAAACGCTTTACTTATTCCATTGTACGCAGTAAAATAGTCTCAATCTAAGCATATTCATAACAAAACTGCGCAATTTCAATCATTTATACATAGGAGTCCTCGAAAATGCCCAAACCGAAGAAACCGATCATTGAATATCGTCACTATAGCCTGCCCATTGATTTCCCTGTCCTGTTACTCAGTGGAGACCGCTGGAGAATATCCGATATCAAGAGTGAGCATCTTCATTTCCATAACCACATGGAGATTGGCATCTGTTATTCAGATGGAGGCATCATGGAGATTAAGGGAGAATCTGTGCCTTTTCGAGCAGGCGACATCACATTCATTCCCCGATATCTTCCGCATACCACATACAGTTCACCTAATAACGCCAGCCTGTGGGCTTATATCTTTTTTTCACCGGAAGAACTCTTCCGTCATTCGCTCAAAACAGCACAAACTCACATTGAACCGAATCTATGGGCGATTCAGGGAGCCAATTGCATTCTGAATAAGGAACAGCATCCCAAAATTCATATGCTCGCAACTTCAATCGTTGAAGAAATGAAGCAGCAGTCCCCCTATTATCGGGAGAGCGCGTACGGCTTGTTGATGTCTCTATATATCGAACTGCTTCGAATTCATGCGAGCAGCGAACGCTTGTCATCTCAAGATCAGGAACGGGAACGAGACCTCCAAGGTGACTTGGTCATCTCACCCGTGCTGGAGTTTATCACCAAAAACTATATGATGCCTGTGACCATCGATTACCTCGCTGATCTGTGTCATCTGAGTACAACGCATTTTCGCCGCAAGTTCCATGAAATTATGGGAACCACACCGCTTGATTTTCTGAACAGTACCCGGATTGAAGAGGCATGCAAGCGATTAAAAAGCACGGAGGCCTCCATTCTATCCATCTCCGAGCAAGTTGGCTTCCGATCCATCTCCAGCTTTAACCGTTGCTTCTCCAAACTGATGGGCGAATCGCCTAAAGCCTGGCGCAAAGGCGCTCATACAGAAGCACAGTCTGCAAAAGCCTCAATATTGGAATTCACGGGGTGGGTATGAAGGAATTTGTCGAAATGTGATTGCGCCCCCCAGAGATATTCGCTACAATGCCGATAGAATACAAGAGATTTTGTCCGAAGCTACCAAAGGATTGAACAATCTCTAAAGGAGCAGCATTTCGTGTTATTAAAAATTTCAGGCGTTGTCCTGACTGTTTTACTCGCTATTACCGTACTGCTGCTGTCAACGATCAGAGAACCACAATCTGCTGCGCTTCATGCCCGTCAAGGTGTTCTGGACCTCTCGGCCTGGGACCCTGAACAAGACGAGCGGATCAAGCTGGACGGGGAGTGGGAATTTTACTGGGAGCGATTGCTTCCTGACGAATCTGCAACATCGAATCAGGCTGGTCCAACGAAAGCACCCGACACCTATGCAACCGTTCCCGGCTCCTGGAATCGACTTAAAGTGGATGGTGAACGACTGCCAACCCACGGCTTCGCCACGTATCGACTGGTACTGCGTAATGCACCTGTTGAGGGAACACTGGCGATCAAAAAAATGAACATCCGTTTTGCCAGCGAGATCTACATTAATGGCAACAAGCTGCTGGAAGACGGGCATGCCGTGGCAAAATCCGCAGGTTACCGACCAGGCAACTCCCCCCAGATTGGCTTTTTCCCCTATCATGGCGGTGACATTGAGATTTTGATCCGGGTGGCTAATTACGATTACACGGACTCTGGCATTCCGGGTCCACTCTTTTTCGGCGAACAAGCAGCCATGCTGAAAAAACATCAATTCAACACAGCTATCGAATTCGGCACGCTTGCTGTACTGGCTACCATTTCGATCATATTCCTCGTCAGTTACCTGGGGTCTGCACTCTACCGAAACAGGGACGACTCCCTGCTGCTGATTGGTCTAATCTGTCTCCTGTATGCACTCTATAACGGCATGATCAGCGAACGTGTGTTATCGATGGCGGGCACGGAAATCTCCTTTAGCACGCTCTATAAATTAAAAGATTTCTGCTCTGTGGCATGTCTGGGTCTGTTAACCTTTTACTTCTACCGATTCAAAACAGGCATCCTGTCCGGTATGCTCACGGCGTTGATCCTGATCATCTTCGGAGCTTACTTATGTATGGTCACGCTCCTGCCTATTTCCATCTACGGGCTGGCTGCACCTTACGTCGTCGTTATGTACACGTTGATGCTGCTCTGGTTGCTCTATCAATGTGCAAAACAGTTCCTAACCAGTGAGAAAGGCGAACGGCTGTCTACTTTTCTGTGGTACGCAGCCCTCTTAAGCATCATGCTGTACTGTCTGGACATTAATCTCTTCTCGATCTCGCTCAAGGAAAATATGAATATCGGGCAGGCTTCCATTGTCCTGTTCAGCATCCTGATGCTGTTTCTGGCGGTGCTTCGGTTCTTCGAGGCCTATCGTACGGTCCGCACCCTCAAAGATCAGTTGCTATTGCTGGACAAGGTGAAGGACGACTTCCTGTCCAATACTTCGCATGAGCTCAAAACACCGCTGCACGCGATTGTTAACATCAGTGAAAGCCTGCTTAAAGGCGCAGAAGGTCCCCTTACCGATGAGCAAGCGCACAATCTGGCGATCGTGACGGGAAGTGGCAGACGATTAACCTATCTGGTCGATGAATTGCTGGATTATTCGAAAATGAAACATGGCGACATCCCGCTCCACCGGTCTTCGACCGATCTGTACTCGTTTGTCGAATCGGTCATGCGTATGCACTCCTTCCTGCTTGGCGCGAAAAAGGTGGAGCTTATCAACCGCATCCCGGCGCATTTCCCGCCGATCTATGCAGACGGCAATCGACTGATTCAGATTTTGCATAATCTGATCGGCAATGCCGTTAAGTTCACGGAACGTGGCACGGTAAGCATCAAAGCTACGGTCGTGCAAGGCAAAGCGGAAATACGCATTGTGGATACCGGCCGTGGTATCGGTACGGACAAGCTGGAACATATCTTCCTGCCGTTCGAGCAGGAAGCGGATACGGGGCCAGTCGTTGCTGGAGGCACCGGTCTAGGACTAAGCATTACACGCAAGCTGGTCGAGCTGCATGGCGGAACCATTCATGCGGAATCAGCACCCGGCATGGGTGCTACGTTCATCCTGACCTTTCCGCTGGCAGAGAATAAAGGAGAGAAACGTTCCAACGTCATGCCACTTACCATCGCTCCTACAGGTCCTGGTAATCGGCTACTCCGGTTCGAAGAACCAACGATTGTACAAGGGAATAAAGACGAATGGATCATCGTTGTGGATGACGACTCGGCTAATTTGCAGACAATAGTGAATCTCTTGAAGCTGGAAGGTTACAGTTATGCGGTCACTTCACGCTCCCCTTCCGTACTGGAGTTGCTGGACAAACTACCTGCCGTGCATCTCGTCATTGCTGATATCATGATGCCTGACATGTCGGGTTACGAATTGCTGGAACGGATCAGGGAGCGCTTCTCTCCTTCCGAGTTGCCTGTACTCATGCTAACGGCGAGTAATAAAGCCAATCAATTGAAGCTGGCCTTGGAGAAAGGTGCCAATGATTTTGTATCCAAGCCGTTCGAATCGGAGGAACTGCTGGCACGGATCGGCGGTTTGACTCGGATGAAAACATCCGTCCAAGCTGCACGAGATGCAGAAATATCTTTTTTGCGGTCACAGATGAACCCGCACTTTCTGTACAACGCCCTGAACGCCATTGCCGAATTGTGTGTGGATGCGCCAAATCGGGCAGAACAATTGATTTTGCAATTATCGAGTTACTTACGACGGAGTGTGCACTTTAAACATCTGGACTCAAAAACTAGCCTAATGAACGAACTGGAGATGATCGAGGCATACGTAGCGATTGAGCAAGCCCGCTTTGGCTCAAGGTTGGAGGTCATTATCGATGTGGATGCTGATGTGAACCGGAACATGGACATTCCACCGCTCACGTTACAGCCCCTGATCGAAAACGCAATTCGGCATGGGCTGATGTCCAGCATTCGCGGTGGTCGGGTCATGTTGTCTATCCGCAATCTGAATGATACGGAAACACGGTTCACCATCGAGGACAACGGAATCGGCATAACCAAGCAACGGATGGACGAGATTCGGCAATCCACGGACGGCAGTAACGGTGTTGGACTATGGAATATTTCCAGCCGGTTGAACCTGCTGTATGGCAAACACCTTCAGATGGAAAGTCTGGACGGCGAGGGAACGCGGATTACCTTTGATCTTCCAAATCAACGTCTAAGCACAGATGGGAACGGGGGTTATGAAACATGAAGATAAAAGTCATCATCGTGGACGATGAGGATTTGTCGCTGAAGCGACTGAATCGCATTTTGACAGAAAGCGGAGAAGTTGAGGTGTCTCGCGCATTCCATGACCCGGAGGAAGCCTGTGAATATGCGGCAGAGAATAGCTTCGATGCGGCATTTCTGGACATTACGATGCCTCGCATCTCGGGTATGCAACTCATTGGTGAATTGCGTAAACATCATCCTTCGCTTCCCATTGTGCTGGTGACTGGATATGAGGAATATGCGGTGCAGGCCTTTGACAAAGAGGTGATTGATTACGTCATCAAGCCGGTCACGGCTGAGCGACTGAACCGCAGCATCAAACGGTTGCAGGAAAAGCTTCACAAGTCCGTGACAACACCTGAACCAGCGGTGCCTGGACCCAAACTGAACGTTCGTCTGTTCGGTGAATTCACCGTGTTTGGCGGTGCCGGAGCAGACAGTCCCATCAAGCTTAGAACGCCCAAAACCGAAGAGTTACTTGCATTCTTGCTGTATACCAAATCAACCACCCGCGATGCCTTGGCCGATACGTTGTGGAAGGACCTCAGTCCGCAGAAAGCCTGGACCAACATCAATTCCACACTGTACTACGTGCGACGTGCCATCGGTGATAACAGTGACGTGCCGATCATTCTCAAGGACAGAAACGGTATCCGTATCGACCGGGAAGCGATTAACTGTGATCTGTACGAGTTCGAGGCTTTGTTCCGACAGATGCGTCAGGCATCAACACATCGCCCCGAGCTCTTCGAGCGGATGGATACGTTGTATACGGGTGAACTTCTGAAAGGAAGGCATTATGAGTGGGCTTTTGCGTGGTCCAGACAGCTGGAACTGGATTTCATCATGACGATGGAAACTGCTGCCCACTATCACGCGAAGGCAGGCGAGCCGTTACGGGCGCTGTATTATTTTGAACGTATCCTCCAGATTGATTCGATTCGGGAAGATATTCATCGCGAGATCATCCTGTTGTATCTGTCGCTTGGACGAAGAACCGAAGCGCAGCGACAGTATCTGGTGCTGGAGGAATTGCTCCAAGAGGAGCTTGGCTCCAGTCCGGCAGCAGATATCAAACAACTGTTGCGACAATCATGAAACAGCAAAAAGCCCATGCCTTGGCATACTGAACTGCTCCCATCGTAGTCTTCTACGGTCTACTATAACAGGGAGCAGTTCAGTGTTGCTTTTGGCTTGGGATTTTTGCAATAAATGGACGTTTATTCGTTCATAACTGATGATTTTACATCATCATTGTCTAGAATCAATTACTCATTTATAAGTTTTTCTGTATTAAGGGTAAAGCCTTCAATCACAACATCTTCGTCCACTTCAATCATGATGCAACGTCTGCCTTGATAATTCACCTGCTTCACATATCTCAGGTCTTGCGGGCTAACCGAAATCGTAGCGACCTTGGTCTCGATCTTAATAGACTTGGACGTAAACTTCGGCATAACACTGGTCGCCTTCATCTCATAGTTCTTGTTATCAACGATGGTTTCGAAGGCACGTTCTACTTTCTCCGTTGTCAGATCTTCTATACCGCTTGCGGTCAGTACACGTTCCAGATCTTTATAATCCAGCTTCGGAGGTTCTTCCTCATGGGACTCTTCGTTAATCTCGATGACTCGGTTGATCTCCTCGTATACATGTGCAATGGTGGCTGAATCGAGCTGTTCACCGGCCACTTCCTTGACGATATCTTCGAAGATCGCCCGTTCTTCCAGTGCGGTTACGGATCTTTCTCCATTCAATACATTTTCAACAAAATGCGGATCCGGGAAATTGGATTTCCCTGTACAATAGAGTACACGATTCACATCGGAGTAGTTGTCCGTCACGCTAGGGTACAGGAATCCTTGCTCTGGCGTGCTTAATTTGATAATCGGATCTACAATGATGTTGTATTTGAATTCTCTCTCCACGTAGTCAAACAAGAGTGTTTTCCGCTGTTTCTCCGTGGAATTCACGCTGCACAGAATGAACGGATGAGCGAACACCTCATTCTTCTCACTCTCTTCCGTAGCTTCGTTTCTAGCCTTGGTCGGCAGATAATATTGTCCACGCACAAACGTAGCTACCATATCCCGCTCAAACTTCGTATCCACCAACATTCGATCCACGAGCAGTAGCATCAGATCCTGCCATTCATCCGGATCACCTGTGACCAGAGCCTGGTGAAGCAGTACCTGTGCCGGGTCCTCCGCCGCTTCCTGGAACTTCAATTCGAATAACTTCTGATCCAAATCACCTGTCAGCAATTTTTTGAAATTGCCCATGTACAGCTCCTGCTTCTCTCTGTCCACCAGTTCGAACGGGTGACGCTCCCAGTGATAGACCTCATTCGTTTCCTTCGTAATATACACGTTGAGAATATCGTAAATATTCAGTAGATCGTGATCGAGTTTAAACTGCTTGCGTATATGCGCGACTTCTTTTTTATTCATGATTCGTTAGACAACTCCCACAATATATAATTTTATCTGCGTGCAGCTCTATATCCTAAAAGCCAGTGCTCCCTTGGAAGTTTTCATCTGAGCAGTAGGTCACAAATAGGGGCAGCTATGGAGTAGCTGGATCAAGCCGTTCTTGCTCTCCATTTCTGTACTCTCAGTGAGAAATTATATCATATAATGATGACGATTAATGAGAAACAATCTATGGTATTTCCCTCTTTATCACGATCCATTTTTGAATATGGAAAATAGCTCGCCGTATGGGAGCACGAATGAGATTTAAAAGAAAACAGAAAGACGCAACAGGAATGACTCCCGTGCGTCTTTTTTCGTTGTTTAACGATTCTTAAAAAATTAATTACTGCTCGGCAATATATCCATATTCAACAGGGGTGCTCTGCTGGAAGAAACTTTCCTTGTTTCCCGCAGAAACAGTAATCCCATGAACAAGGACACTCCGCCAATAATAATCAGCAATGCCCCCAACTCCTGACTATAGGCTGTCAGCGCCCCGTCCCTAAACGCCATTCCACGAATCAGACGGTTAAGCCAGTTCATGGGTAATGCCCATGCGAACATTTGGAACGGTTCTGGGAACGCCAGTGGCGTTAGTTGAATTCCCGTAGCCAGAAAGGAGGGATACAATACAAAACTGGTTCGTAGGCTTACTTTCGACATTTCTTTGGCAGTGTATCCTATCAGCATACCCATGAGTGACAAGGCAAAAGCATAAACAACTAACGGAATGATAAAAAGATAAGCCTCTGCTTCAAATCGCATTCCCCCCACCTGCTTTAATAATCCATAGGTTAGAAGCAGCGAAAGGGAACTCAACACAGCGTAAGGTACACTCCGAACCCATAGCTGGAAAGGTGACTTTCCGTTTGCAAACAGTTTCCCTTCCTGACGAAGCCGGGGTACAATTGAGCCCGCTGCACTTGTTGTAATCATCAATACTACGATATTCACAAATCCAAGCACCATAAAACCGACATAACTGGAGGTTGGATTAAACAGCATCCGCTGCTGAAGGGATAACGGTGACACGATTCCTTTAGCTGTCTCGGCATCCATCCCTTTTTGGATCAGACGTGTCATGGAAAGGGTCATATTCTCTGTCAGTATGATTTCCTGAATCGCAGTGCGAATACCTGTTAACCCCGAGGGCATCGTGTTATCCATCAAGATGCCGATATTCGTCGATTTCCCTTGTTGTTGACGCAAACCCAACTGATTGGGAAGCATAATGACCGCTACAGCCTGCTCGTTGGCAAGCAATGTTTCAGGACTCATTCGGCTCGCATATACGCTTTTGACGCTCATGTATTGTGACGCATTTATTTTGGAGATCAATTGCCGTGAATATTCGCTATGATCCTCATCAATGACCACAACTGGTGATTTATTAAGTTGATTATGCGAAAACATTAATCCGAAAAATAAGGCTGCAATCATTGGCCCAATAAAAATTAGCCGTATATACTTACTGCCCGCGACGTACTTCCACTCGTCAATCAGTGATTTCATCAAGTTTCACCTCTGCCGTCATCCCCGGAAGCAAATCGGTATTCGAATCCATCGATATTCGGACCAGAAACATGCTCAAATCGGCTTGCCCTTTTTCCCGCGACATACGCAAGTTCGCAAACTGAGGAGCAGTTGAGATGGAAATAATACTCCCCTTCACCTGCGTTGGCTGATCCAAATAAGGGAAATGAACATCAATGCTTTGATTCACTTCAAGCTGTTGAATTTCACTTTCCTGTATGTAAAGGTCGGTGTAATACGTATTCTTTTGCACAACTGCTAGCGGGACTCCTGCGTGGACTTTATCCCCCTTCTCTACATTAACTCGGTCAACCAATCCGTCATACGGTGCAAGTACCTCCTTATCTCCCTCCCCAGCTGATTTCACTTTGAAAAGTACCTCTCCCTCTTTCACGGAGTCACCTCCAGACGCACCCGCCTCTGTAATAGTCCCGGGACTATTCTGATAAAATAATGTCGTTTGCTCTGCCTCAAGTATGCCTTGTTTCCGATTCTCGGCCTGACTTACAGCATCCTTTCCTTTAACAGCCAAAAGTGAACCTCCAACAATGAGCACCATCGCAATTCCGATATACAAACCTGCTTTTATCTTCATTCTTATATCTCTCCCATTCCCAATCCTCGTGTATGGTTAAATTTGCTGACTATTTTTGCTTTTTCATTTTGGTGACTGCGTTCTCGGCTGCCTCCATGATCACTTCTCCCAAAGTCGGATGAGGATGAATCGTCATGGCCAGATCTTCCACGGTTGCCCCCATCTCGATCGCAAGTGCGAGCTCCGATATCAGTGTAGATGCCTCCACGCCAACGATTTGCGCGCCAATGACAATTCCTGATGTCGGGTCAGCCACTATTTTCACAAAACCTTCGGTTTCCCCTAACGCCAACGCTCTTCCGTTGATTCCGAAAGAAGATTTCCCAATAACCACCGGAATGGCCTGTGCTTTGGCTTCCGTCTCATTTACCCCAACACTGGATATCTCCGGATCAGAAAACACGACAAGCGGAATCACCTTGTAATCCACTTTGGAGGTAAGACCCGCAATGGCTTCTGCGGATACTTTGGCTTCATAGGATGCTTTGTGGGCAAGTGCCGGACCGGCTGTAATATCTCCAATGGCATAAATGTGCGGGATAACCGTTCTGCACTGTTCATCCGTCTCAACCAGTCCTTTGTTCGTTACGGGCACACCTATGCGTTCCAGTCCTAACTGGCCGTCTGTATTGGGTTTCCTGCCGATTGTAACCAGTACATATTCTGCTGTAACTTGTTGTTGCTCCTGATTTTTTGAATAATGCAGTGTAACGGAATCCGCATTCTGCTCCACCTTTTCGGCAATCGCTCCGGTTACGATGTTGATGTCATCCGCCTTCAATTGTTTGACTACAGGGGCTGCAAGTTCCGCCTCGAATCCGGGCAACACTTGTGCGCCACCCTCAAGAATCGTTACCTTTGTTCCGAATTTCGCATACATCTGTCCAAGCTCCACACCAATATAACCTCCGCCGATAACAATCAGACTACTCGGAACCTCCCCCAAAGACAGTGCTTCTGTGGAAGACAAGATACGACCTCCAACTGGAAATGCTGGCAGCTCAATTGGACTAGACCCCGTTGCCAGTATCAGATTTCTAAAAGAAATGCTTTGCTCCTGTCCAGTTTGCTTGATCATCGCTGTGTGCTCATCCAACAGACTGGCCTCGCCTTCAAGAATGGTCACACCCGCAGTCTTTAACAAATAGTGGACACCACCTGCCTGTTTATTCACAACCCCCTGTTTAAAATCCTGAGCATTCTTAAATGTCGCTGCCGCGTCAGCTTGATTAAACTGTCTGAACCAATCATAACGATGCGATTCCGCAATTAAGGCTTTGGATGGTATGCAACCCACATGTGTACAGACCCCGCCAAGCTGTTTACGTTCAACAATTGCCGTCTTCATCCCCAACTGCGAAGAACGAAGCGCCGCCACATATCCCCCTGGACCTGATCCAATAACTAACGTATCCACAGATTCAAGCTTGCCCATATTCTGATACCTCCCGATTTGAAGTTGATTTAAAATATGATGACCATAATATATTATAACCATCATATTTTAAGACCGTCAACAATCGTATTTGGCCCTTTTGAAAATGAACAGACATCCAGTTAGCAAATTGACAGGCTTTATTATGATGACTATAATATTTTAAAAAGCATAATGATGAAACTATGGAGTGAATGATCATGCCCTATCCTAAAGGACATAAGATAAAAGTACGAGGTAAAATTGTTGAAAGTGCGGCTCGAGCTTTTCGCACCAATGGTATCCAGGAAGTGAGTGTCCCGTTTATTATGAAGGGAGCTGGATTAACTCACGGTGGGTTCTATTCCCACTTTGACAACAAGGAACAATTGGTTGCCGAAGCCTGTGAATATGCCATTAGTGATACCATTACACTTCTAAAGAACGTGGCTGATCAGGAAGAGCAGAATTCCAAAATTAATAAAGTAATCGATTATTATTTGAGTCCGTATCACCGCGACCAAACAGAAATGAGCTGTATTTTCCCCGCCCTTTCCAGCGAAATATCCCGTTCGTCCGAAGAGGTTCGGCAGGTGTTCACCCATGAATTGGAGCGGATGATCACTTTTATCTCCAATCTGGCTGAGATCGATATGTCCAGCGGTCGTGCACTGTTCAGTACAATGGTTGGTTCGCTTGTACTTGCACGCTCTGTTAGTGATCCTGAGCTTAGCGACAGCTTTCTCTCGGCGGGCAGGCAGCAAGCCAAAGAAATGGTTAAAAGGAACGATATGTAGCCTCGATGTTGCTATATGCTTATTATCTAGCTGTCAACAAAAAACACGCCTATAAATGGCGTGTTTTTCTTATCTGTTTGCAACTAAATAACTTCCATACTAGCCACCGTAACGCTCTTCTCGTACTCAAAGTACGAGGTCATTAACATTCCCAAACTTTTATAAAAACGAATTATTGTTCATCTATTAGCTCCAAGAAAAATATGGTATACTCACAGAGCAATGGAAAGGCTTATATGGGCGGTCGGCTAATCTCCCGGAAGGGAGGTGATGCCTTGTGACAGTATTTGAAGCAATTATGCTAATGCTTACCTTCGGTTTGCTGATTGTAGCGCTGCTGTCCAATAAAGACAAATAGACCGCCCTCTGGCTAAGGGATGCGGTCTATTTAGTCGGTACCCTGCTTGTTAAGCCCACCGCCCTTAAAAGCGGCTATTGCATCAGAGAGTCGTGTTAGCGCACGGCTCTCTTTGCATTATAAGCTGTTTCTGTCCTCATTATAACATGGAGATTGTGGATTTCAATCCCACGATCTCCATATGTTCCGTATGTTAAAACTGACGATACGGCGAAAATTTCAGCATCTTACATATTTACGTTTGAACCCCGTACGCCCTTTTTCCACTGCCTTTTGGATATTCTCAGAGGCATTCAGCAACTTGCTCTTGGGCATGTCCTTGTTCACTTCAACGGGGCCAACTACCTGAGCTGTCTCCACCGCCAGATCGTGCAACGGTTGATAGGATGTTGCAACGGTATATAGGAAATTGTTCATCGAATATTTTGTTCGTTCCGGAGATTCGTGAATCGTCTTTTTCACCTGTTCCAGCATCTCCATCAGTTTATTCTCCGAAAACTCAGCATCCTTTCGACTGCCGAGCAACCAACAGTAACAGCTCCATCCCGCTGACATTCTCAGTTCATCCCCACTAGCAATCCACGCATCGGAAACCTCTTGCGCAATGTCTGTCTCGGCTAACGTCACAGCAACGATAAAGTCAGAGATCATGTAAAAATAAGCAGCGTCAATCCAACGGTCAAAATCAGCTTCCGTCATCGCTTGAGGATCGGCAATCACGCCCGCAAAGTACATCGCATCATAATTCCCCGTTGCATATAGTTGCTCTGCCAAAGGTTGATCCTTTTTGATCCGCTTCGCCATTGGTTTCATCGCCCCGGTTGCCACGCCAAATAGCGGTTCATGCGCACCGTTGGAGATATAGATTTTTTTCGTTCGTTCTTTGCCCAGCGCTTCAAGCTCCTGCATCACTTCATCTAGATTCATTTCGTGACACTCCCAATCCTATAAATTATATATCTGATCAAATCAAACAGACACTTATGTTTAACGAAAAACCGATGGACAATCGCACATTATCCAATTCGAACCATTCTGCCATATGCATAATCATTCCGACGAGATTATTTCCTTTCGTATGGGGGACTCCTCACTGGAGTATTTTTCCTAATAATACTGAAGACTATTCAAATTTCCCTGTGGCTCTGACAACCTGTTCGAGCATTATCACCGATCATAACATCTATACCCTTGTTTCGCACAGATCCCTGAAAAGATAGATATAACTCCTTCGCAGACAGACATTTTTCCTTTCTTATGCTTCTACTGGCAACTTCTGATACCTGCCGAGAACCTGATTAAAAGAGCTAATTCCACCAGCACAAGCAGAGCAACATATGTCCATGTCCAAGCAACGTTAAGCTATGGCAGGATACGCCACTCATCGTTTATGTTCAGTTTAGTGTTGTTAACAAAACCGAGATGAGGAAGGATGCGAGAGCATGAGCAACAATCAAGTGTTAGGCTTTGCCCCTGCCCTGGGCTGGAATTCGTGGAATACCTTTACGTGGGATATTAACGAACAATTAATTCGGGATGTCGCTGATGTGTTTGTATCGGAAGGTTATCTGGCCGCTGGTTACGAGTATATTGTCATTGATGATTGCTGGAGCCTGAAGGAACGGGATGCGAGCGGTAATCTAGTGGCTGACCCGGATAAATTCCCGAGTGGAATGAGAGCGCTTTCTGATTATATCCATAGCAAAGGACTAAAATTCGGCATGTATTCATGCGTGGGTACGCATACATGTGCCGGGTATCCAGGCAGCTTCGAGCATGAATTCCAGGATGCTGCCCTTTTTGCCGAATGGGGCGTTGATTATTTGAAGTATGATTACTGCTTCAAGCCGCGCCATATCTCAGGAGAGCTGCTGTACAAACGGATGAGTCTTGCGCTCAAAAACTGCGGACGCGATATCCTGTTCTCCGCCTGCAACTGGGGAGCCGACGACGTATACGATTGGATTCGGGAATCGGGCGCTCATATGTACCGCTCCACCGGCGATATCCGTGACAATTGGGATTCAGTGAAGGAACTTGCCCTGTCTCAATTGGGCAAACAAAGCTACACCGGCTCCTTCTGCCATAACGACATGGATATGCTGATTGTAGGTATGTACGGTGGAAGCAACAATGATTATATTGGCAGCATCGGCGGATGCAACGACATCGAATATAAAACCCACTTCTCACTCTGGTCCATGATGGGGTCCCCATTAATGATCGGATGTGACGTGCGCAAGGCTAACCAGATCACAAAAGATATTCTCCTGAATCCTGACCTAATCGCTATCAATCAGGATGTAGAAGCGCGCGGAGCTTACCGCATTAAACCAGAACCACAATGGTTTCACACAGACGATGTATTTATGCTGGTGAAGGTACTCACAGATGGTGATCTAGCTATTGGTTTCTTCAACCTGAGCGACAGCCAGCGGGAATTGTCTTTGCAATTTTGGGATATGGGTCTGCCTTACGCTGCCGGTTATGCCCTTTCCCTGTATGACTGCTGGGAACATCAAGAGCTTGGCGTATTCCGTGAACGCTTCGCTCCCGTTGTCGCAGCACATGATTGTTTAGTTGTGCGTGCCAAACTGGTGAAATAGATGGCTCAACATCGCCTGTGCACCTCCTGTCAGGTCCCGCTCTCTTCAGACGATGTGGGCATCTACCTCAAATTGATCTCGCGCTCTGCCCAGCAATTTCTGTGCATTGATTGTATAGGAGTGAAGCTGAACTGTGGACGTGAGCCTATTGAGAAGCTGATCCGTTATTTCCGAGAGTCCGGGAACTGCGCCCTGTTCCGTTAACGTTATGCCTTGGTCCCGTGCAGCATCATGTACGATGTTGGCGTGTGTGAAGTTGCTTTTTTAAATACTTTGGAAAAATATAACGGATCATTGTAGCCGACAGAATAAGCTACCGATTGAATCGGCAGGCCCGACGTTTTCAACAGTTCACAGGCGCGCTCGATTCGGCAGGATGTAATATACTCCAAAACAGACTTGCCGGTTGCTGCCTTAAACAGACGAAACAAATAACTGCGCTCCAGATTAACTGCCTTTACGATCTCGGTGACGGTCAATGTTGGCTTCCAGTAGTTCTGCTCGATGTACTTTCTCGCCAGCCAGACATAATCCTTGGCGTCCACCTGCGGCTCTTTCGGATAATGCTCCATATAGTAGGAGAGCAGCAGACGCAAACGTGCATCCGCCCGCAGTAATTCATAAGATGATGCACCCGCGTTCCAGGCAAGGTGGAAAAAAGGCTGCAATGTCTCCGGCGAGACCGTCACCACGGGTTGTACCTCTGAGAGCTGTGTCAGCCCCAGCAACCGCCCGGCATCCTCACCGCTAAACTCCACCCAGACGTACTCCCATGGATCTTGCGGGTCTGGATAATAGTAAATCTCCTTTTGCGGAAATATGATAAAGCTTTCCCCCGTAACGAGCCGAAAAACGCGGCCGCCCGTCTCCAGCGTCCCTTGGCCGCGGATAATATAGTGCAGCGCATAAACGTCACGCACGCCTGGCCCCCATTGGTGAGGGTTAGCTGGCTTGTGACCACCGCTGATAAAATACAAATTACTGGCTCTACTGCTCTCATGCCAAATCGGATTCAACCTCGATCCCCCCTTTCTAAGACGCCCTGTTCTGGCGTTAGGTTTATCTTATATATCGTTGATCAGATGCTCGGTAACGCTTACATGCTAAATCCAGAGAGGAGAATGTTGTATGCTTAGAATGGTTACGGTAGAACATGGACAAGTGCAAGGACTGCCCGCGGCGGACCCGCGGATTACCAGCTTCAAGGGAATTCCTTTTGCCGCACCTCCTGTAGGCGAGAACCGCTGGCGCGCTCCGCAACCGCAGTCGAACTGGGAAGGTGTACTGCAAGCTTTTGATTTTGCCCCCATCTCCATGCAAGCCCCAACAGTCATCGATGATAACAATATCTATACCCGCGAATGGGCCGTTGATCCCGACCTGCCCATGGACGAGGATTGTCTGTATCTGAATGTCTGGACACCCGCCAAGCGTACGGACGAGAAGTTGCCTGTTTTTGTCTGGTATTTTGGCGGGGGCCTGCAAGTCGGCCATACGGCCGAAATGGAATTTGATGGCGAGCGAATCGCTCGTAGAGGTATTGTCGTTGTGACGATTAATTATCGACTGAATGCCTTTGGCTTCCTGTGCCATCCTGAGATTAGTGCCGAATCCCCACATGCACCCGCCAACTTTGGTCATCTTGATCAACAAGCAGGTACCCAGTGGGTCAAACGCAACATTGCCGCCTTTGGCGGTGATCCAGACCAGATCACCATCGGCGGACAGTCGGCAGGCGGAGGAAGTGTACTCAGCCAGATGACCTCTCCGCAAAATAAAGGCTTGTTCCAGCGAGCCGTCATCATGAGCGGTATAGCTACCGAGTTGTACCCGAAGGTCCGCGTGCCTTCTGTCCGCTCCACACTAAGGGATGCAGAGCAAGCAGGGGTTGAATTTTTCGGCTTCCTGGGCGTATCTTCCATGGCTGAGGCGAGACAACTGGATGCTGAATATCTCCGTGACAAAGCACTCGAATACAAAAGCTTCTGGGGAACCGTCATCGACGATCAATTCTGCGCAGGCGATCCGTTTACTCGTTTTGTTCAGCAGGAGCGCGAGGCGATCCCCGTAATGCTGGGGCATACGTCTTCCGAATTTTGGACCCGTCCCGCCGCAGCCAATCTGGAAGAACTGAAGCAGATGGCTGTGGAGCTGTTTGGCGAGGATGCTCCTGCCTTTTTGCAACTATGTGAGGCTGATTCCGGCCAAATCGAACATGCTCTGCAACAAGCATCGGTCCGCATGATCCAACATGCCATTCTGCTCGCCATCCGCGCGAACAGCGGTCATCCGTCTGAAACGCCTCTCTACTATTATAACTTCGACGCCGAGATTCCGGGCTGGGATCAGCCAGGTACTTTTCACTCCGTTGATCTGTGGTTCTTCTTCGAAACACTTGCCAAATGCTGGCGGCCTTTCACAGGCAAGCATTATGATCTGGCTCGCCAGATGTGTAATTACTTATCCAACTTTATTGCTACAGGTGACCCAAACGGTTCGGACTCCACCGGAAAGCTGATGCCTCATTGGACTCCTTGTACTACGGAACAGCCGTATCTAATAGAATTTGGCGATCAGGCTCAATTACAGCAGGCTGAGCCCGGACCGATGCTCGCGTTTTTAATTGAACAATATTTCAAGAAACAGAATGCACCTGTTGTTTGAAACATGAGGTTTGCCCTCTCACTATACAAAAAGAGCCATGCTGTCGCATGGCTCTTTTTGTATAGTGTGAATGGTAGAGCGATGTTCATTCGCCCATGCCTATTTAGCCAGTTGCCCCACTACAGAAGCCTAAGGTAACAATCAGGCAGCCAAAGGAATCCCACGAACATTCAGCATCATTCCAAGAGATTCGTTATATATGAGTCTGTGTTGGTTTGTTGAAGATGACAGGTAGCGTAATCTGTAGTGAAAAGATATCCTTTTCCTGCGATACCGTCAACGTCCCGTTATGCTGGTGGATCATTTTCTGACTACTAACGAGCCCAATTTCGTTGCTATCATTCTTTTTGCCAACACGTTTAATCTTATTCTCCACCTCAAGAATAACCCATTGTTGCCTCAAAGAAATCTGGATATGAACGGGATGCCCTGGATCGGCGTATTTTCGAATATTTGAAAATATATTATCCATTACGCGACGCATGGCGACCAGATTGATTTCCAGCAAAAACTCCTCATGATGTGCATCTGTCTGAACCTGCACATCTATATCGTCCAAAACCACTAATTGCTCATCTATGAGTTGATCGATAAGCGCTCTGCCCTCATACACTTCAAATTCTACTTCCTCTTCTTCAGCGGCAGAGGATACCGTAAAATATTCGAATAGTTTGTCCGACAGCACTTTGATCTGATAGGCCTTCTCCCGGCTATTATGAATATACTGCAACAGATCCTCATGTGTCTTATATTTGTTAAGCTCTATGATATCCATATATCCTAATAGAATCGTGAGTGGCGTTCGCAAATCATGGGAAATCGCCGTGATCAATTCACGGTTGGCCATCCTGACCCTCTCCTCGCTGTCCAGCCGCTCCACAAATGATTTCCTCATCTCATCAATACTCTGGGCCAGAGATGACAGTTCATCCTTTCCCGATATCGTAATCGAATAATCCAAATTTCCACCTTCGAGTATTTTGATCTCTTGTTCAAGCACGCCAATATAAGATGTTTTCTTATTAATCATCAGTAGAAAGGAAACAATAAACACAATGGCCGCTATGAAAACACCAATAATCAGAATGAGGTTGTAGTATTGATACTCATAAAAGCTAACCAAGTATATCTGGGCATCCTGATCCGCAAAATGGATGGTGGTGATGGGTATTTTTGATGGCACGAATTGAGTTAACAACTCTTCATTAATGGCAGGATCAATCTCCGTGTTGGAGGAAAATATCAATTTGTCTTTTGCAAAAATATACAGATTTAAGTAGCGCTCATGTCTTATCCAAGCAGACAATTCCTCATGATCACGGGTTGACACGTTCTGGTTATCCACAAATGCTTCAAATCGATCAAGCGCATCTTGCTGCCTGTTCTCTACAAAAGTGGATTTGCTTAAATAACTATCCAATACAGTCTCGCCAACAACTTGTAAAATAACGAGTGCACTTATGGAAATGACCAAAGAAATGACAACCGCCAGAACCAGTTTAATCTTCAGCTTTTTTCCGATTAATAATCTATTCAATTTTGTACCCCTTCCCCCAAACAGTCTTCACATATTTAGGGTTCTGCGGGTCATCCTCCAGTTTGCCTCTCAAATTACGAATATGAACCATCACCGTGTTATTACACGTATAAAAATAGGGTTGCCCCCAAACACTCTCATATATATTTTCTGCCGAGAATACCTTTCGTCGCTTCTTAGCCAACAGCAGCAAGATCTGGTATTCAATTTCAGTTAGAGCAATCTCCTTCTCCCCAACAAACACGGCTTTTGAATCCTGATGGACGGTAAGATCCTTAACGATAATCTGGTCCTTTTCTTCGGTCTTCTCCTTGCCCCGATATACATAATACCTCCGCAGTAAAGCCTTCACCCGCGAAACGAGTTCTGTATAGGAAAAGGGTTTGGACAAAAAGTCATCACTGCCTGAGGAAAAGGCCAATTGTTTGTCAGAATCCTGCGTTTTCGCCGTGAGAAACAGGATCGGTGCGCTTGTTTTTTCACGAATCTCCAGACACGCCTTCAGCCCCGATTTATTGGGCATCATCATATCCAAAATAATGAGATCCGTCTCTTCGTTCACTTTATCAATCGCATCTTGACCATCTATCGCTTCAATCACTTCATAATTCTCACTCTCTAACAAAATCCTTACAATTTCACGAATTTCACTGTTATCATCAGCAATTAGAATTTTCTTGCTCATCTGATCCCTCCGTCTAATTTCAGTATAATATGCGCTATTAGCGACTACCAGCAAATACAATCGACTTAAGAATTCTTCAGAAGTTATGTAGGTATCTCTTAATAATTTCGTCTTATACTGTAAATATGTAGAAGTTATTACACAAAGGGGTCGTCAGGAATGCCACAAACTTCGAAAAAAGTAATGATTAACATATTGTTGGGTCTGTTCATCATGTTGTCCATTGGTCTACTGGTGTATTATTCTCCTGCCCTTATTAAAATCATGTCTTCCATGGACAACTTCAGAGCGTATATTCATTCAACAGGCCATTGGGGTCCGGTCATGTTTATTTTATTCCAGATTCTTCAGATCGTGGTTGCACCCATTCCAGGAGAAGTGGTACAGATTGCAGGCGGTTATATCTATGGGGTTACACTTGGGTCCTTGTATACTACAATAGGTTTGATTATAGGCTCAGCGATTGCTTTTTATTTTACTCGTTTTATCGGTCGCGCTTATATTTCACGGCTAATGCAAAAGAAAAATAATAAGTGGATGTCGTTAATTCATGATGAGAAGAAGTTCTCCGCTTTTTTATTCATCTTTTTCGTAATTCCCGGCTTGCCCAAAGACATGCTTGTATTTGTCGCCGCACTTACATCGATTAGTTCGTTTAGGTTCTTCACGATCCTTATCGTCGGTCGTCTGCCGTGGATCATCGCATCTACCATTGTAGGGTCCACGATTCATATGCAACAATACACAATCGCCATTATTATTTCTGTTATCGCTGTAATCGGGTTTGTACTCGGTTATATCTATAGGGAAAAATTGGTGGGATTGTTCTCCCGGTCAGACAGTACCAAAGCCAAACCCAAGGCTATACCCAGTTATAGTACGAATAGGGCGTCTCGTAAAATAAAAAGAGATACAACATGAACAAAGCCAATCTATTGATATGAAAACCGGAGGTATATCATCTTATGCAAATACTTAAAACCAATCGATTAATCCTGAGAAATTTCACCTTAACGGACGCAGCCGGACTGTTGGAATACACAGCAAATCCCAGAGAAAATTGTTTTATGGATCAACAAATTTCAACATTGGAAGACGCGGCGGCCGAGGTCGCAAAAAGAAGCAGTGACGATTCCCACATCGCGGTCTGCCTGAAAGACAGTAACGAGTTGATCGGTGAGCTGTTTGGTATGAGGGAAGATCGGGATTCCGATACGGATAAAGATTCGAATTCAGATACGTATAGTATAGGTTGGAATTTTAATGGCAGATTTGAAGGGAAAGGGTACGCCAGTGAGAGCGCCAATGCTTTCATCGAAAATCTCTTTATGGAACAGGGAATAAGAAGATTGTACGCTTATGTCGAGGATGATAACTTCCGTTCTCAGAAACTGTGTGAGAAGCTGGGCATGCGCCGGGAGGGTCTTTTTTTGGAGTTCGTTTCATTTGTCAAAAATGAGGACGGCACACCGAAATACGAGAATACGTATCAATATGCATTGTTGAAAAAGGAATGGCTGGCACAGCGTGAATCGCAGTAATAAAGAAAGACATGCCTGCCTCATCATTAGTTTAAAAAAGTTGTAGAAATGAGAACGTACCCATGTGTACGTTCCACAACAAATACGGCGGCTTCTCCCTGGATAGATTCCAGAGGAAAAGTCGCCGTTTCATTATCGTGCATAACACTATTGATCAAACAATGTGTTTATAAGGTCACAATACATTCAGCTTAAATCCTAGACCGTGCTGCCCCAATATTGCTTTGCAATCTTCTGCCCTTGATCAATCTTCGCCCATTGCTGAGCTTCGCTTAATTCGTTACCGCCATCACAAGATGCAAAGCCGCATTGGTGAGACAACAACAGCCGATCCTTATCGATGATTTTGGAAGCTTCGTCCAGCAAACGGACAACACGTTCTTCATCATCGAGTGTACTCGTTTTGGATGAAAGCAAACCTAATACAATTTCCGTTTCAGGTCTGTCCTTGAACACTTCCAGAGCTTCAATTGAACCCGCACGATCATCATCCCACTCCAGGAAGAAACGGTCATACTTCAATTGCTTCAGGAACAGATTCGCAATTTTGGCATACGATCCACCACCCATGTTGCGGGAATCATAATTGCCGCGGCAGTTATGTGTCCACATTTTCAAGCCAAGGCTATGTCCGAAGTCAATCACGGTATTATTAATATCAATGAATTCGGTAGCAAGTCCCTTTACTTCATCTTGATTAATATTTTCCCCTGTAAAAGGAGAGTTCGGGTTGTCGTCTGCAAACAGTTCCCACAAGCAATCATCGAATTGCAGAATTTTACCGCCCACTGCAGCGAATTCCTCCACGAATTCCTTATACGCGATCACAAGACCCTCTTTGAGCTCCTGTATGTTTTGATATACAGCATCCGTACCACCAATGTTATCTGACCAGGAAAGCTCACCGAAAATATGGGAAGGAGACGGTACGCAAAGTTTCGTTTGTTGCTCGCCAGCCGTGTCTTGCAGTTGTTGGAACAGTTGAATGAAATGATGGTTCTTTCCACTCAATTTATCAGTGATGCGCAGTCCAATATCTTTGCGTGTTTCATATTTCGAAGTTCCGTCCACATCTCTGAAAAAATAGCCGTGATCCGCGATGTAACGCTTCACTCCGCCAAATCCCCATACAAAGTCCAGATGCCACATCGATTTGGAGAATTCGCCATCGGTAACCACGGACAAGTTATGTTCGATTTCCTTAGCGACAACTTGTTTGATTGCCTCCGTCTCACACTTCTCATATCCTTCGTAGTTTTCATAGAACGGATATTGGATATCATCATTATGTTCAATTTGCGTTTTATATTTCAGCAGCTCATCCGGCCGCAATAAACTTCCTACGATCTGGAACTTATCAGTCATGTAAAAAACCCCCTCGTTGTATACAATGATCATATCACGCTGAGAGCAGTTAGAAGGGATACTAAAAAACCATAACTGGTTATAGTTAAAAGCTATATCCACTTGTTAGGCAAATTTCAGTGAAACCGTCACCGACACAGTGTACCTCTATCCGTGAATGTTATTCATTTTCACACCGTACGACGACGCAGTTCATAAAAATATTGTACCGCTGGATGCTTTAATTTGACCTGCTCCGACATATTTAAAATTCTCTTTTTGCCAACTCGTCTGTCCATTAAAGCCAGAATATTAAACAAGATATCCTTGCTCTCCAGATTATCCTCTATAGAAGTGGATAAATACGTCGTAGCTGCAACGGTAAAATTCGATTTACTAAGTGCGGTCTGAGCCAACAACAGCTCTTTGGCATGTACGGAGATTTTTCTACTTCTTGCCATGACTTGAAGACGATCCTCGGGAATGGGTCCTTTGGAATCTTTTCTGATAGCTTCAATCTCTTCATCGCTCACAGGAATCATGATTTCCGGGTCGCTCTTGATCTCCTGCTCTGACTGATACCATCGAATTGGGGTTGTAGTATCACTCATGTTGAGTACATTCTTTTTATCTACAGTAATATAACAATTGCCTGATTTATCAGGTGAATAGCTATAGCTGGTAGCACGGTACTCCACCCTTCCAACTAACGCAGGACTAAGAAAACTCTCCAGTTGTTGCTTCAATTTACTCCAGGACATAGATCCTCCTATTATCAAAAGCCTACCGCATGAATTACGACGATCATTTCAAATATTTTTCAATCCGTCTCCAGTATCAACATTCATCTAAATTATAACATAGCAAACCAAATTGATGATGGAAGAAACCCAGTTATTGGTTTTAAAATCCCCTATGTGATAAAATTGCAGAAAATTATCTACTTACTATTAAATCGTCATAGCCTACCATTGGAACATACGTTGTTATTCACAAAGGAGAGGAAGAGTGTAATGGCTACGAAGAAAGCAACCTTACCTGCTCATATGGAAAAACTCGTTAAAGATAATGATATCGCTACCGTAAAAGAGGTTTTCGAGCAATACGAATGGGATGCACGTGGGGGTTATAGCAAAGGTACGGCCCTCAGCTTTCGGCATATTTCGGATGAATTGGTCCGCTGGCTGGTAGCGCAAGGAGCAGACATTAATGCACGCGACAAATATCAACGCACGCCTTTACATGCCCATGCCTCACACTGGTCAGGAAATGTACCCCTGTTCCTTGAATTAGGTGCGGATCTGGACGCTGTGGATTACCAAAATGAAACACCGTTACATGCAGCGGTCAATGGGTATCGAACCAAAGTGGTTCAAGAGTTGGTAAACCAAGGCGCTACGATTAACGTAGAAAATAAACAGGGAAATACGCCATTAGCTAAGGGGTTAGCCAATTGCAGGAATAGCGATATAGTCAGTATGTCGAAAATTTCAGCAATTCTGCTGGATGCTGGTGCAGCAGTCACCTCGGAAATGAAAGAGTCTGTGAAGCGGATCGGTAAGGATTTTGAATTCGTCCGTGAGAAGTTCAATAAGGACAAGGTCGATGAAGTTTCAGACGCGCTGATCAAACTGTACCAGTTATTTGATGTCGAGCCGGTAGCGAATCGGATCATGCACGATGGGACTTCCCCCATTCAGGTAAAGGCAACCTCTTGGACCAAACAGCACCAAGAGCTGTGGGAATATCTCATTCCGGCCCAAGGCCACGCTCAAACGGTGCAGGGAGAGGTCATCCGCATAACAGGACGTGTATCCCATGAAGTATTGGATAATGGCGGTGGAAACTGGGATGCGGAGTATCGCAAGATGCTCGATGCACTGATTCGTCACCTGGGCTCTGGTACGCCACTCACCCCCGCACTTCTCCAAGAGGCAGCAGACTTGGTCAGCAGACTTCACAATGGATACGATTTTGATGCGCCTGCCAGATTATCCGAGTTAGCGGTATTATGGGTGCTTGCCAATCCTCAGCCGGTCGCTATGGAGAAACCTGCGTATACGCGTTAAACAGCAAAGCAAAAAAGAAGCGGAAAAGTTACCGCTTCTTTTTTCTATTAAATCTATCTAAATTATACTCCGTATCCATGATTACGTCTTACTCTACTCTACCTGTTCATTGCTTTCAAACTCATTGAGCAATTCGCGTACTTTAGAAGTGGTTTTGGCGTTCATCAAGCTGTTTCTCAGCTCACTAGCACCGCGGAAGCCACGAACATAGATTTTGAAAAAACGGGCCAGCGGGCTGAACGAACGCGTTTCAAGCTCGGAATATTGATCATGGAGATCCAAATGCAGCCGTAGCAAATCAAGCAATTCCGTGCTGCTGTGTTCTTTTGGCTCCTTCTCAAAAGCAAACGGATTCTGGAAAATACCGCGTCCAATCATAATGCCATCCACACCATATTGCTCCACGAGTCTCAGGCCTGTCTCACGGTCAGGAATATCCCCATTAATCGTCAGCAGTGTATTAGGCGCTATCTCATCGCGAAGCTTCTTAATCTCCGGAATCAGTTCCCAGTGAGCGTCTACTTTGCTCATTTCTTCTCTTGTCCGCAAGTGAATGGACAGATTCACGATGTCCTGTTGCAAAATATGGGTTAACCAGTCGCGCCATTCCTCGACCTCAGTAAATCCGAGACGCGTTTTTACACTGACCGGCAGCCCCCCGGCTTTCGCCGCCTGAATAATCTCCGCCGCAAGGTCTGGCCGGCAGATCAATCCACTTCCTTTTCCATTCTCGGCTACATTCGCTACCGGACAACCCATATTGATATCGATGCCTTTAAATCCTTCTTTCGCCATACCGATACTCATCTCACGAAAGAATTCCGGTTTATCTCCCCAGATATGAGCCACAATCGGCTGTTCGTCCGCTGTAAAAGTCAGACGCCCTCGCACACTATGGTGCCCCTCAGGGTGACAATAACTCTCTGTGTTCGCAAATTCGGTAAAAAACACATCCGGTCTGCCCGCCTCACCTACGACATGCCGAAACACAACATCCGTCACATCTTCCATGGGTGCCAGTATAAAAAATGGTCGTGGCAATTCACGCCAAAAGTTTTCCTTTGTCATCTCAAAAGCTCCTCTATACCTTCCAGGACAGTCTCTGTCCTCATTAATAGTAAAACTCGTAACTCATGCATCTGCTTGCCTATCATTTACATGATCATTCGCAGTTTCGTTGCAATTCACATTATGGTGTCCTAGCTTCTTCACTTATACCATGCAAATGAACTTCCTTCAAACAGCAGTATCTGTTATTACTTCCATTAGATCTTCAGATTAATGGAAGTTCGATGATCTCAAAATTGCTCTTTCCCGATTTTATCACTTCTTTATTAGATTTTCAGCCCGATTGCTCTTGCCGAACTGGAAAAGCTCCTCTAAAATGAAGCTCGACAGGCTTTTAACCTGCAAATCGAGATTTTAAGGAGGCCTGAATGATATATGGAAATTTCACTGGATATGATCAAAGACAAAGTCGAATGCTTGCAGGCTTATGACTTCCGTGAACTCGAACGAGCGATCGAAGAGCGAATCGGAATGAACAAAGCATTAATGCTGCGCGTGAAACAAGTTCAACATCAAGTGACGTTTGACCCTTTTCGCAACAAGATGTTATATAGTGCAATCGTGCATTTTGCCGTAGATTAATGGACCAAGATTTTCAATAGTGAAAAACAGTTCACTGACGCAATTGCATTTAAGCATATCCTATAAAGCATGCAAAAAAGAAGACGCGAATTCGCTCGCGTCTCTTTCCATATCAAACTCCATTTTCTCTTATTAAAACTCCTGCTTAAATAACATCGCCAAGTTTGTTTAAAACGCGGTGTTAAAAGAGGATTTTTGTCACCTGTAATCATATTTTACATAGTTAAATACGGGATCGTACCACTTTACAAACAGTCACTTTTGAGGATTAAGGGGAGAATACCATGCAAGAATTAATATTTATGAAAAATTATAAAAACAATGAAGTACTGCGCAAGAGTTTTTTCGAGCTTGCTGTCAACACGTTTGAGATCAATTTTGAAGATTGGTATCAACAAGGATACTGGGGCGAGCGTTACATCCCTTATTCATATGTCGATGGAGACCAGGTTATTGCCAACGTTTCTGTTAACATCCTTGAGCTCATCATTCACGGTGAGAAGAAAAAAGCGATTCAAATCGGCACGGTGATGACACATCCTGATTATCGGGGGAAAGGACTCTCTACACGTTTAATGAACAAAGTTTTAGAGGAATACGAGAACAAGTACGATTACATGTACCTTTTTGCCAATGAATCGGTGCTCGATTTTTACCCCAAGTTTGGGTTTAAGCCTGTGGAAGAACATCTTTTTTCAATGAATTATACGGCAAAAAAATCACCCGAGCCTGCGAACATCCGAAAACTAAATGTAACTAACGCGGAGGATTTACGTCTTATTCAAAAATTGGCATCGGAAAGATTGCCTGTTTCTCAGCATTTCGCAACCCATCATTCTCAAGGAATACTCATGTTTTATTGCCTGAATGTCTTTAGTGATGATATTTATTACTTGGAAAACGAAAACGTCATTGTTATTTATCAGAAAGAAGACAATCATATTGAGCTCTTCGACGTTGTTAGCTTAAACGAAATGAATATGAAAGATATCTTGGATAAGATTGCAGATGAAGATACAGAGAAAGTAACCTTTCATTTCACTCCAGATGCAACAGATGATATCGTTCTAAAAAGTTCGATCACCAATGAAGGTTTATTTGTAAGAACCCATGGTGAACATCTCTACCCTGTGCACGTTAAACATCCGATTACATCTATTGCTTGATGATTTATTTAATAAGACCTACCACCAGACCATACTTAAAAAAGATCAAAAAGGAGCAGGATTCCCTGCTCCTTCGTTATGTGAAACTTCTTTCTCTCATCAAACGTAAATTCACAAGGTATAATGAAATCAGATGACCGTTCAGCATGATCTTATGACCATCATAATGAAGGAGGGGACATTCGTGGCGTTTATCCCGCTAAACTGCCCCAATTGCAACGGAAGAATTGAATACAAGAAGGATGAGGTTTTAAAGTGTCCCTATTGTGAAACAGAACTTTTATTGAAGCAAAATCATGTCTATTACGTAGACCAGACTATTAATCATTACCATGGAACGCCCCCTAAAGTACCACCGAAGCAGACTGCCTCCGTAAAGGTAATGCTGATACTGATGTTAATCCTAACTGGCGCGATCGGTACATATTTTTATTATAGCAACAGCTCCACCTATCCAAAAACAGAAGCCAATCTGCCTGTACGAAAGATGCCTGAAAGCGAGGTTCTGCTCTCATTTTTGCGAGATATCTTTGATAAAGGGGCCGCCTTGCCAACAGAGGAGGAATTGGCTCGTATTCGCTATTTAACCCTAGAGCATTCGGAGAATGATCAGTGGAAGTTTACATATAGCCTCTCCGATCCCTTCAGCGATGAACAGGCCGAGAAGATCACTTATATTACTCAGGACAAGAAACTGAATAGCCAGCGGATTGATCAGCGAGATTTTGAAGCTTTTAAGGGACTGACGGCATTGGACCTGACGAATACCTATGAAATATCCCAGACGGACCAAACCACTTTGGCCCATATGCCCGGATTAAAAAGTTATGGTGGCGCTTTTAACGAATCCTTTAGTACATTTTCGGGCTACTTTGGCGACAAGTCTAAAATTACGGAGCTTACCACTCAGCTTCGCAGCAATCAGGAATTGGCTATGTTGCTGGAATTCCCCAATCTGAACTCTTTATCCATTACCTATGTGGATGAGTCCGTAACAGATTTTCACTTGTTAAACCAATTGCCAATCAAGTCCCTGTCGCTCACCTTTGTCGATGAACTCGGATGGTTGTCGTCCATGACCGGGTTATCATCCTTGTCTATACAGTACAGTGAAACCACAGACCTGCAGCCGCTGTATGCCTTGACCCAGCTTCAGGAGCTTCAGTTGTCCTATTTAACGAATGTAAAGTCCATCGACTTTGTGCAAAATATGCCTGCTCTACAAACGTTAGATATTGAAAATGTAAACTTCTCCAGTCTGGAGCGCTTGACCGGCAAAAACTCTATTACCACACTACGCCTGGCTTCTCTAAGTGAGCTTGGCTCGGTAAAGGCCATAAACAGTCTGCCCTCTTTGCGGGAATTAACGTTGTCCGGCTACTACGAGAATGCAGAAGCGCTGACACTGCCTAAAGTAGAGCGAGTGGAAATTCCAAGCTCCTTTCTCCCCGGGCTAAAGGCCCCGGTTACAACCAGTCTGACGCTCCGTGGCGGAAGTGGGGAATTGGACTTGGCTGCGCTGGGGAAATTTCCGAAGCTGAAGCAGCTTTCCCTCTGGGAGATCAGTGAAATAACCCGTCTTGCCGCCCTGGACGGCTTGTCCCGCCTAGAGACTCTGAAAATTTACGACTCGTCACTGTTCAAGGAAAGCGACGCCTTATATCGTTTGAAGCAGGTGAAATCTTTGGTTTGCTCCGAGTGCAGGCTGAACTTTGAACAAAAGGCGGCCGCGGAGAACAGCGTACTTGAACATTTGACCTTAAACCAGTCATATTTTAGCATGAACAATACCTCTGTTACTGAAATTGATCAAATGATGCCTTACTTTGCCAAAATGTCCGCTCTGCGTTCCTTCACCATGCAGGATAGCAATTTGGCTTCTCTCGAATTCATGAGCAACTGGCACGCTATAGAGGAACTTCATCTCGAGAACAATGCCATCTCCAATATCGAGTCCCTAAGCCAGCTGCCTAATCTGCAAAAGGTATATCTATCCGGTAATTCCGTACAAAACAAATCCGTGCTTGGTACGGACGTGAAGGTATATTAATTACCGCTTGGGATGATGGGGAGTTTTAGACTACTGTAGTTAATGGATGGTATTAGAACAAAGACAAGAAGGGGTTCGAGAATTATGTATAAATTCTCGAACCCCTTCTTGTCTTTGTTTAGCTTTCTAACCAACATCGCTACACTCCAGAACGCTGCGGATTGACCGTGCCAAAGATATGATACGGTGTTATCCCCTTTGAAAATAGACTATCGATCAGTTTGATCAATTCCTCCGACGATAGATCTTTGTCGTTGCGTATCCAAAGACGAAACATAGATATTAATGTTGAAATGTAAAACTCAATGATATATGGTGCCAAGACATCATCTGTTGGAAAATCCACAATCAATCGCTCAAAGGGAATTTCTCTTTTCAAGCGTTCCACAAAATGAACAGAACCATAGTCGCCCAATATAGCTTTAAGAACTGAAATCTCCTCTGCATTTTCTAAGCATTGAAGTGCATCTTGAATAGTATGTGTAGAAAACTCTCTGCCTGCCATTTCCTCCTTAATGGATTTCAAAATACGCTCTTCAACGCAGTCCAACAACTCATAGATATCTGTAAAGTATTGATAAAATGTACTCCGATTATATCCTGATTGGTTAGCAATCTCTTGAATAGATATTTTTTCGATGGGTTTTTGGCTATATAAATCGCAGAATACATTTATGAATGTCTGCCTTGTTTTGTCCGTAATTTCAGGTTGCTTTTTCATTATTTTCCTCCGTTTGCTGTTCGATCAATTATCCGACAGATATTAAAAATCTGATGGTTGATGACCGTATAGTGAATCAATACAATAATATTATACAACACGTTGTTGGATCATCAACAAGGATGAATATTGATTATTAGGAGGCTAAGATGAGAATTTTATTTTTCGGTAGAGGTGTAATATCGACCCAATACGCGTGGGCTTTCGAAAAGGCAGGCCACACCGTTGAGTTTTACGTTAGAAAAGGGAGAAAAGAAACCTTCGGAAGTCATATAGCGCTTGAAATGTGGGACGCACGAAGAGCGAAACGGTTAATCAAGGAAAACTGGAAAGTCAAGCTGCATGAGGAGATAAGCCCAAATTACGATCTTATTATTGCGAGTGTCAACACGAAACAACTTCCCGAAGCAGCACAATTACTATCGACTACCGCGGGTAACACCCCGATCCTTATTTTCAATAATATTTGGCAGGATTTAAAATCATCGATCTTGCCCTTGTCTATGAACAATGTTGTCTTTGGTTTCCCAGGAGCAGGAGGCGGCATTGAGGACAATAAGCTTAGGGGCGGCTTCTTAAAAACGATATTTCTGGAAAAACCACGTGTAGGCACGGAACAGATAAACAACAAGGTCAAAGAACTATTTGAAAGCGCCCATTTTAAAATCAATTGGATAAAGGATATGCAAAGCTGGCTATGGAATCACTTTGCCGTGAATGCGGCGATGGAGACCGAGGTGTTAAAACGGGGAAGTTTTCCAGCACTTATGAATCATCGTGACTCATTCGCAAATGTTGGTAAGAATATGCGGGAAATGGCACCTGTACTTAAAGCAAGAGGCGCAAAGATGGACGCGATTACTCTACTGTTGACCAAAATTCCATCAGCACTTCTCGGCACGCTGTTTAACAAGGTTATTTTTGCAAAGGGCAGCTTACCGCGACTTTTCATTGAATACAACAATAGTAAAGCCGGTTTTGCAGTACTTGAAGTTGTGAGAGAAGCAAAAAAGTTAGGTATACCTTCACCACGTCTTACTGCGGCATTTGCAAACACTGAGCAACAACACAAAGCTATTGAAAAAGGATAAACTGGAAAACTTGATATTGTTCAGACCAACATCAACTCTACTAATGGTTATAACAACTATAGCCCGAGCTTTAGAAGCTTCGGGCAAAGTAATTTATTAAACCAGGTAAATGTAGCTTCAAAACACTACACCCTGACCAACAGTGAGTAACACTCTACATGACTAGTGTGCTGTAACAAAATCAAAACAAAAAAACGGCATCTCTGCCGTTTGTGTTTAAAGTGTTGATGCAGACAGCGGCGGCGGCTTCTCTGTTCGCGGCGGTTTTCATACGATGAAAAGACACATGCACAGTATGCCTGTTGATGCGGCTCATTTCTAGCAATATTAGATGTGATTTTACCTGAAAGCCTTTAACATTAAAAATAATTGATTATTAAAATGTACTTCATTCGTATATATTTTTGTAAATAAACCAATGCACTTGTCTATGATTTCCCCAGTGAACTTTTGGGACATGATGGCTTTATTCGAATAGATCCTTACTGTCTTCCAGTCATGAATAATTTGGTCCAATAACGGGTCAAGCGTATGTTTTGCATTGATATGATCAATGTTGTACTTATAGAGAGTATTTAACCTGTATTTCTCAGAACATTTTCTATAAATAGTACTGCTCAGTGTTTCTATAATCGTTTCATTTTTTATAATGAGCTCGTAATTTTCTGCCAACAACAGTATATTATTCAAACTTTCCGTTATTTCATTTTGATACCTGCACATATTTTCTACGAATGTATTGATGGTTGTGTGTGCTAAATTCTGATTGTTCAAGATTTCATGATTACCGGGGGGCACTAGCGCATATTCCCAAAAGTAGTCTGGCATCTTTACGTGTTCCGAAGTCATACATGACCATTTAAATTCTGAAAATGGCAGAGAATATTGTCTGTATTCTGTAATATCATCAACCGTATATATTTCCTCGTTCGTAAGATTGAAGCCATAGACAAAAACAGGGTGCAGTCCATGTTTTTTGTTATAGTAAAAGTCTCTCCCGCGTTGATAAAATAAATCAATAAATATGGAAATCGGATGACCACTTGAAATAGAGTTTATGATCTCATCTTGTAACGTATCTAGTTCAGGGGATTTTTTACGAATAGAGATCCCCATTTCCTCAAGGATTTGATCTCCCTCCTCAAGATCCAACACCTCTAACTTGAAATATCCTCTTGTTTGTATTTTTTGTTTATCAAATCTATAAATACTAATAACATTATTCAAAATCGGCAACTCATCTTTTTTAAAATATCTGGCAAGCGTTAACAACAAATTATAGCCGCAATTAAAATAAGGAAAATTATGATGAGGATACATTTTTGTCATGCCGTCGAAGGGCTGAAAGGTGTCCAGGGAAATAATTTCTTCCATACAATATTTCTCCTATACTAGGACGTGTCTTGAAACCTCTGAAGTGCATCTTTTACCGCCTTTTCGCCCCCTGCTACGTCACTTTCCCTTGACGTGCCCCGGCACACCTGCGGAAAACTTCCTTGCTTGGAACGAAAATCCAGCAAAATCTGCCGCCTTCAGCGTTTTCAGACACGCCCTAAAATTATTGTTGATATTACGGCTATATTACCTCTTAACAAGGTTCATCATACGGTATTGCCGCGTTCCAGCCTTCATCTCTTCATATTTCTTCGAGCCGGGCAATGCGATGAATTCATTGATATCTCCAATATTCGTGCTCGCTTTGGCGTTGCTCGCAATCCCTTGTGTGCCAGTACGCTGCTTCGCACTCTCATCACATGATAGAAGAACATTCGAAGTCACATCCTGATTGCGGATTACAGACAGGCCTGCTTCATCTAACAGCCTGATGTTCTGCGCTACCTGATCTCCCAGCATCAGCTCCGTATACAGAAATACGCCGCCAACTCTCATTATCCGGTACACCTCTTCATAGAATCGTGATCGGTTCGGATAGGCATGTGCGGATTCTATATTTAACACCACATCGAAGCTCTCGTCTGCAAACGGTATATTCTCCGCATCGCCGACGAGATAAAAAGATTCACCCCCTCGGGATTTGGCATTGCAATAGGCAATATTCGCCGGGCAGATGTCGAGACCGACAATAGACAGCGGCTTGAAATATTTAGACAGAGCTGCTATGTTCCCTCCCCTGCCGCATCCGATGTCGATCACCTGCCGCTCCCGAATCGCCGTCCTGCCCACTGTCTCAAGCAGCAGCTTGACCGAGTTTCTATTCCATGCATCGTCGGGCTCGATCACCGCATGTTGCTCATTCCCGTGCGGGACGTAACCATAATTTAAGAAGGTTGCGAATCGGCCTATACCGGACAACGCAAGAGAGTGCGAAATCTCGCTATAATCCCGAATTTCAGCCTCTTTCCGGTTCCATTCGGAAGGGTGGACAAACTGCTCACGCCGGTCGAGCATCGATACATAACGGTCATCGTTCGTATATACCGCATCGCAGCTGCAGCATTGCAGCAATGCCTCCGACTGGACCAGCACGCCCTTGCAGCTGGAGCATACCAACCTTGCATGTAGATGTTGTAGCATGACTATCACCCAGCCGACGTATGCATTTGATTCAACGCGTACACATTATAGTAATTTGGTATATTCAAATCTGCGTAGTAATCGATCACGGCATAGAAGCCGTTGGTTTGGAAGATGTTCTCGAGCCTGCTGATCTGCTCTCCGTCCAGTCCGTGTACCTCCATTACAATTTGCCTGATTTTGCCCCAATCTTCCGGTTCGATTCCTTCCAGCACCTCGAACTCACTTTTTTCCACGTCGATTTTGAGCAGATCAATTTGGTTCAGATCATAAAAACGGATCATATCGGAGATCGTAGTTAGCTTGCAACGATAGACTTGTTCATTCAGAAGCTTCGGCGACATAAGATGATCGACAAAGCGGTTTAGCATTCGCGGGTCAGCGAAATTATCTTCGTAATGGTTGATTAACCCGTATCGGAGATCTTGATCGTGGTTCTCCCTGTATTTGATCTGGACAGAGTCCGTGGACATCGTAGGAAAATAGGCAAACTCCGCTTCCTTGATCTCATTGGAAAGCCCGACGTTAACCGTCGTTACGCGAGGAAGCGAGCTCGTATTCATCTTCAAGAGTTTAAACGTCGGAGGCAGTGGCTCAAAGGCATATACTCTGCAGTCACTTTTGCTGCTGACATATAGGCTGAACATGCCGATATTAGCCCCGACGTCCAGGACCGTGCCATGATCCGGAAGCGTAATACCGTGCTTGAAATACATCTCCTTGTGGAAAATCTCATTGTAGAGAAACTCGGTCTCTCCTTCGTTGTTTTGATAGATTTCAATCCCGTTGTGCAGCCGTTTCTTTGTAATGGCCTCTGTCTGCAATGGATGACGCTCATGCTCCGTCTTGCTCATTCAATTCACCTTCTCAACAATTTGTTTGTAGGGCATTTCTCTAACTGCTGGCGCTTTCATAGCGTTTGACGGCCAGCTTCCAGAACAGCCTGACCACTAGAAGCGATATAACGGGAGCTACAAAAATCCATATCCCAAGGAACAAGTCCAATCGATCAATCAAATAAACCGACGGCATGTTGGTGATGAACAAGATCGGCACGACATACAGCCCAATTCTCCGCAGCCATTTGGGGTATATGTACATCGGCATATTGTTCAAATCCCAACATTTGTCGAGTATTTCGAAGATCGAACCGGACTTCACCGTCCAGAAGGCAAGGATTTGCGGAAGTAGAAGCACCGAATAGGTCACGATCGTGCTACTCAAGATCACGCCGATATATCCGGCCACGTGGATCAAGCTTGGCTCGATGTCAAGACGCCGCCAAGCCAGTACGATCATCGTGATCCCGGCGATCAGGTTCGGGATTGGAAACGCGAAGTTAACGTGCCGGAATGAAATCATGAACTGCAGCGAAAGCGGCTTCGTCATATACAAGTCCAGCGTCCCGTTGCGGATATGGCCGGCGAATCTATAAAAGTTATCCATAAACAGTCCTGTATAGATTGCGATCATAATCGTATAGGTCCCCGTGAAGATCAACATCTGGTCAGGAGAAATGCCATTGATTTCGATCCCAAGCTGGAAAACGAACAAGATATAGATCAGCTTGGAAAACAGAAATACGGTCTCCATGATCAAACCGGAGTAGAAATTCGCTTTGTATTCCATGTAACCGACCAAGCTGTTCTTTGCGAAAATAAAGAACATACGTACATGCTTCCGAAACTCCGTCAAGCTGATACTCACAGGTCTAACCTCCAACGGCTACATATTTCCTCATCCCGGAATCCCACGACAACTTCGAAATCATCATAAGCACAATTACCCAGACCGCTTGTAAGAGGAGTCCGCGCACGATTTCATGAATCGCCATGCTCCCATTGATGATGTTAACCGGGAAGAATACGACATATTGAAACGGTAAATAGCTGGAGATTCTGGCAAACGTATCTCCGAAAATATTAAGTGGAAAGATGGCACCACTTAGCAGATAGACGCCTTGATTGAACGCGATATAAACGCCCCAAACCTCGGTAATGATGAACGCGAGAGCACTAATCGAATAAAAAAGCAGGAAGTTGATGAGCAGTCCGAACAGAATGCTGACCAGGAACATAACGATCTGCACCCCTCTAAGCTGAAACCCCCAAATCTGAGTAAAAACGATCATCAGTATGACGAATAAGACAAGGACGACCCCGATCTGAACCGTTTTCCCACCGAAAAAATTGCATATCCGATAGCTGAAATAATGAATGGGCTGAGCGATAAATTTGCTCAGTCCACCCGTCTTGATATCATTCGCGATTTCCCCTTCGAAGCCGGCAGAAACCAGCTTGGAGACGACGCCGGACAACACGGAATAAATGATGATCTGTGAATAAGTATAGCCATTAATAATCTCTTGCGGCGAACTGCGAAACACCGCCGTCCAGAGGAAGCATTGGACGAGAATGATGAAGCCGCCGCTGATGATACTCATAAAGAAATCGGTCCGATACTCCATCGCATTCTGAAGCGCAAGGATGTACGTCCTTTTATACTTCTGTAAGGCTTTCATGTCTGACCCCATCTTTCTGATACAAGCTTTCGATGCCTCGCTCGACAGGTATATCTTCAACTGTGAAATCGAGGATCGGGAACCGGTCCAGCATCATCTTGGAAAGCCGCTGAAGGTCATGCTTATCGATCTCCATGACGGCATTCATGCCGTCATGTTGCATGATAGCGCCATACTCGCTTAGCGCTTGCCTCGGCACTTCGTCCGTAAATTGCAGCTTGATGATCTTTTTTGCATGAAACAGCTCGTTCACACGCCGAAGATCGCCGTCGTATACGATCTTCCCTTGATTGATGATGATTGTTCGTTTGCATAAATCCTCAATATCCGCCATATAGTGGCTTGTCAGAATGACCGTTGCTTTTGTCTGCTGGTTATAATACTTCAGGAACTCCCGAATGCGCTTCTGCGAAATCAGATCAAGTCCGATTGTAGGCTCATCCAGAAAAATCACCTTAGGCCGGTGGATGAGCGACGCAATTAGCTCCATCTTCATCCGTTCCCCCAGCGAAAGCCTACGTACCTGAATATTGAGCAGATCTTTAACATCAAGTATCTCCGTAAGCTCATCCAGGACAAGGTTGTAGGGCTTATCCTCGACCTCATAGATGCATTTGTTCAGGTACAACGATTCGTTCGCCGGTAAATCCCACCACAACTGCGATTTCTGCCCCATCACGATCGAGAACTGCATCTTGAATTCTTTTTTTCGCTCCCAAGGGACATAGCCTAATACCGTCGCTTGCCCGCTTGTCGGATACAAGATGCCGGACAGCATCTTAAGCGTAGTTGTTTTGCCGGAACCGTTCGGGCCTAAGAACCCGACCATCTCGCCTTGCTCGATTACAAGTGATATCTCGCTAACCGCTTCTTTGATCAGTGATTTCCGCTTCACTAAATTTTTTAGCGATTTTTTGAACCCCAATTCTTTTTCGTAGTAATTGAAGCTTTTGGATAAGCGTTCCACTTGGATAATGCTCACTGGTTCACCTCATTTATGCTCATGTAGAATAGTTAAACACCGTGCAAATGCAAGACACTGCACTTGGAACATGCCGGTGTCAGTCGTTCATCCATCATTTCCCTTATCCTTCTGTAGGTCATGCCGTGCCATAATTCCTGTACGGACGCTTCATTTAATTTGCCGATCTCAAACTCCTTGAAAAATTTGCATGCAACAATCGTTCCATCGGGCGTAATATCCATCCGGTTCGAGAGAGCCAGGCACTTCTTGTTCATCGTGCCTTTACTCTTCACCTCTTTGCCGAGCACGAAATCTTCGATCTGGTCATAATCCAGATTCGGCTGGTAGCGTAAACGCATTTTCCAGACCCGATTATTCACCCGGTCCAACTCGCTCATCAAAGCAGGGATACGCTCCGGATCGAGCTTGTAGTTAAAGGCGTGCCAGCTTCGTTCGCCCTTGTGCTCGCTCGCCGGAAGGAAGTCGAACTTCTGGTCAAAGTAATCGTCCATTCCCTGCGTGCATTCGTCCGAGATGTACCACGGGAAGCAGACCATGACCATATCTACACCGACGTCCTCCAGAAATTCCAGCAGATCGTAAAGCTTGTCGGTCATAGCATCGTTAACGACGGTATGGATCGTAATTTTGCCCCTGAATCGGTTTTCCTTGCGCAGCTGGACTAGCATCCGAATAGCATCTATCGCCTTGTTGAATACCCCTTTGCCGCGAAGCGCATCATTCTCTTCTTCGAATCCATCAAGTGCAATGAGCAGCTCCAGATTGTCGGAGATTCTCAGCAAGGCGTCCAGCTTTCGCTCGATCAGCATCGCGTTCGTGCAGATCGTCGTCTCGCGAGGATGGGCTTCAAGCAAATCGGCCAAACGGTCGAAATGGCTGTATACGAGCGGCTCGCCGCCCCAGATATAGAGTCTCGACTTGGCTGGTTCCGTCTCAAGGATCAGCTTCTCCAGCAGCCCGTAGTCGAGCTGTTCCCGCTGCTGCTCCGGTGTCATAAAGTGATGGTAGCCGGTGTCGTTCCATTGATAGCAATGCTTACAGCGCAAGTTGCATTGGTTCGTCAGTTTAATCCCGACCGACTCTGGCAACGGTGTCGCGTAACCCGCTATTTTCTCCATGTTCCGCTTTGTTTCCACCGTATTCTTGATAGTACGTTTCAATATTTGCAAATCCTTTGGGGAATGTTTAATCTCTGATTTTGGATTCATATCAACACACCCTTCTTAAACTTATTAGGTCATTCACATGAATCAATAGATATAATACCTTGAACAAGCCGTACAAATCGGAAGCATATTTTTTTTCATATACGCGCGATAATCTTTGTACTTGTCACTACTCCAGATATCCAGCAAACTCTCTTCGTTCACGTTGCCGAAGGTCAAATCATAGAAGGCATGGCAGGGCGAAACGTCGCCCCTTGCCGTAATCTCCGCATAAACCCATGGAAGGGAGCACCGATTTCGTTTATCAGCCATCTGATGGAATTGCCCCGAGAAATAGTTACTCAAATTTTGTTCATCTATCGTCTTCGGATAGGTGATCACATGGATGCGGTTTTTCAAGCAATACGCTTTAACATTATTGAGCTGTCTCGTCAATTCCGGAATATCGATCTGGCTGAACGAACTGGTGTCCCGCCAGACCATCCCCTTGGCATAAGGAGCTTCATGCACGTCGAATTTGTCACTAAGAACCTCCACATATTGGGCATACTGCTCTTCCGTTGCATAGAGCTGCACTTCCATGCTGATATGGTCCAACATCGACAAGTCGATATGCTTAAAGAAAAATTCCTCAACGTACATATAGTTCAAGGGCGTAATGATAAAGGATACACCCATTTTCGGAAATTGCTTGCCCTTGCTTTCCCGAAGCTCATAAAGCTTCTCGATCCCCTTGATTACTTTCTTGAATACGCCTTTGCCTCTCTGCTTATCGTTGATTTCCTCAGGGCCGTCGAGCGACATCCAGATCTTATTTGGAGCAGTCTCGACAAGCATCTCGGCATGCTGCTCAAGCAATGTGCCGTTCGTGGGGAAGTCCGCTTTACTTCCATAGTGATTGATCATGGCGAGAATGTCGCTCAGCCAAGGGTACATCAGCGGCTCGCCGCCGAAGAAATCGTAATACGGCTTGCCCGGGCTGCACTCGACGATGATCTTTTTAATGAGATCCGGATCCAGATGCGCTAACGTTTTTTTGCTTTTGTAGGGCCCTTCGAGTCCCCACTCATAGCACATCTTGCATCGTAAATTACACTCCTCCAACAGCTGCATGACGATCCATCTCGGATAGCTTGTCTTTGTCTTATCTTGGACGACACTCAATTTGTTTACGCTCATCGCATAACCCCTTCTGCCATTGGAATCTTACCCCTTCGTTAACGCGACTCTCGCACAATAATGATCCACATAATTCGTCCGTTCTCCGGGTCTGTTCATGATCGCTTGATGCATCTCCCTAAGGACCTCTACGGAAAAATCCATCTCCCGCCACTTCTCGTAGCGTATTCCGAACCCCAGTGATTCCCACAATTCCAAATTGCTAAGCTCGTGACTTCCGAACGGCTCCAGCAGAATAAGAGGGGTTTCGGATGCAAGCGAATCGATTAATGTGCCCGCTCCCGGCTTGGCCACGATAGCCATCGCCTCCGAAGCAATATCGAATAACCAATGATGATCAACCTCAGCGGCGTATGACTTCGTGTCTTCTCCCGTTATTTCAATGTATGGCGGAAACTCGTGCAGGCCGTTCGCACTCTTCACCCATGCACACCATTCCGGATCATTCATCCAATATCGGTGATCGGGATCGGGCTTCGCTTCCTTCCAATCGTAAGCTACGATATCAAGTCCATAGTTATGGCCGGCAAGCTCTGGAATTGTACTTTGATAAGTGCCCATCCCCCAGCCGCCGCCATGAACAACAAGCCGCCGCTTCCTTGAGTTGAAGGGCAGTGGCGTACGATGAAGAACTGGGATTTCGCATCGAATCTCCATCTTGTCAGTGTCATAGAGACAAGCATTGTAATAATACTCGTCATAGCGAGAATGAAACTTCTTCAAGCTCTTCCAAGACGGGGCCAGATCTGAATCGACGTAGAGCAGGTCTACATGAATTTGATTCGGCAGCATCTTCTCCCTATACAAATCCAGAATATAGATCCAGTGTCCGGATAACGATATGAATTCGTACCGGTCTTCCGCTTTCCATGCCTCCAGCAATAGCTCGACCTGGGCATAATCAATGCTGTTGCGTATATCCATCGGCATTCGGGCCGATAAATTGGCAAGTGCGAAATTATTGTGGTACGCCTTTCTGCTGTCTACAATATGATCCATCTTGTCTTGCTCCAAATAGCTTTCGAACACGAGCACTTCCGTCGCGATATCCCTTTTCTCGAAATCACTTGCAGCTAACAGACCGGGAATATAGAAACCCAGACCGAAACCCGAGCATAGAATCGTCACTTTCCGCTTACCCATAAAATTTCTTCCTCCATTCATGGCTTCAAGCGCTTCGGACTGCATCAGCGGGCGATCTTGAAGGATAACGCCGACAGCACCTCCTTAACCTTAGCGGTCAATCGTTCGTTATCCCATTCCCCCTGGATCAACGAATAATATAATCTGCCTTTCACCTGCTTATTCCGGATCCCCTTGCACTCGCTGACGACTTTGTTAATAAGGAGCGTATTCGCGCTTAACGGTAAAATACCGAATCCTCGATCAGGCTTATATAGAACACCCTCGCGGTCCAGCGATTCAAGCAATTGATCGAATGATACATCGCATGCAAACTGTAAAGTCGCATGCGTCATGCTCCCGGCCGTGTCGTGCTTCTTCAGGTAGCGGTCAACGTAATGCTTGATCAGACTCATCGATCTTCTTGCATTCACCTCAACAATCGGAACGATGCGGCCGTCTGTCAACAGCATAGAATCGACGCATACGTCGCCGTGATAACCCGACCGATAAAGCTCGCGAGCCGCCCGTTTCATTACATCAAAATACTTCGCTTCCTGCAGCATATGAAGCAACCTATCGTCTGCTGTATAGGAGCCTTGGTAAGCGAAATTGTGATTGACCAACTGCTGCACTGAGATATGTCGGTAAGTACCGTCCGAATCGATGTGGAATTGGCAAGAAAAATCCAATTCCTTGCGGAGGAACGGCTCAATAATAAACCGAACCGTTTTTCCCTTGCTGCACTGATCGGCGACATAGGATGTGACTCGCTGCAAAATCGCTTCCGACTCGATCAGCAAATTCCCTTTCCCGGATACCCCAAACTCATCTTTGATCAGGAAGGGTCCTTGATTCAGCAAAGTCAAGCCGCTTGCCAGCAGCTCTTCGGGAGAATAGACCGTCTGGCTGTCACATCGAAGATCAAGGCGACGGTTCAATTCGGTTGAATACAGCTTCGAATTGACAGTCTGAACCGTTTCGATAGCTGGAAAATCCTGTTCCAGCCCGTAACGCGCTGCAGTACGATCCACCCCCGGAATGACGGCAAAGGGCGACAACCGGGCGCCGTCCAGCAAGTATAGATCCATGTCACCCATTCGATCGGCTGATGTGAGCAGGTCGAATATATTGGCGGTTCTGCCTACGCTTCCTACATCAGGACTCTCGAGATCGGTTGAATTGGAAAGAAATTTAAATCCGATCTCATGCAAATACGCTTTATGGCAAACGTTCATTCGATAGCGAGTAATGAGCTTATCCTGCGCCTCGCAAAATGGGAAGAGCAGCTCATCCATGGCCATCACGATATTCTCCATTTCAGGATCGTGAAACGACGGCAGTTTGGCTAGATTAGGGTCGCGCCAGAAGCGTTCCGCGTCAAATGTCCCGATAATGAGCTCGAACTTGCGTCTATCGTTCATACAGGCGCTGTTTTCTGCAGCTCCGAGATATAATTGCAGAAGGTCGTTACCGACTCCATAAGATTGAAGTCGAATTGTTCAAAATCGATTTCAATACCGAAACGCTCTTCCACCTGTAGTACAAAAGTAATTAGCTGTAAAGAGTCCAATCCCCCGTCTTCCATGATGTTCGAATGCTCGTTCAAACTGTTTGCCAGTTGGGCGTCTTCCTTGATTTCGCATATCATCGCTATGATCTGTTCTTGCATAGGTACCTCCCGTTTAATGGATTATTGACCCTGGTAATAATGGATCGTTCTAGCGAGTGCATCATGCAAACTGATCGCCGGTTCCCAGTCCATAATCGTCCTTGAAATGGTAATATCCGGCTTCCTTCTCCTTGGATCGTCTTCCGGCAGCGGGAGAAACTCTAACTGCGCGTTGGACTTCATTAGCTCCTTCAATATTTGGGCGACTTCAAGTATGGTGACTTCCTCCGGATTCCCCAAATTGATTGGCTGTTCATACGTGGTGCTCAGCAGTCTCACAATCCCTTCCAGCAAATCGTCGATATACTGAAAGCTCCTCGTCTGTCTGCCGTCGCCATAAATCGTAAGGTTTTGCTTGGACATGATTTCATTAATGAAATTGGTAATCACGCGTCCGTCATGTAAATCCATCTTCGGACCGAATGTATTGAAGATCCGAATGACCCTTACCGGTATACCGTATTTCCTGTTCATCCAGTAGGTGATCGCCTCTGCATACCGCTTCGCTTCGTTGTAGCAGCTTCTTGCTCCAACCGAATTCACGTTGCCATAGTAGCTTTCCGGCTGAGGGTGAACAGTGGGGTTACCGTAAATCTCGCTTGTTGAAGCCAAGAAGAACGCAGCCTGCTTTTCTTTGGCCAGATACAGCAGATGCATCGTCCCTTCGCTGTTGACCCTCATCGTTTCGATCGGATAGGACAGATATTTGGGCGGACTGGCAGGACTGGCAAAATGCATCACCCAATCGACAGGGCCTTCAATTGCGAGCGGATAAATGACGTCATGCTCGATAAACTTGAAATTTGGCGACCGTAAGAGATTGTCTATGTTTACAGTAGACCCGGTCAGAAAATTATCGACGCCGATAACGGTATGGCCTTCCCGCAGCAGCCTCTCGGCGAGGTTGGAACCGATGAAGCCTGCGACTCCTGTTAATACAATGAATATTATGATCCTCCCCCTTGCTTAAGGACTGTGAAACCACTATTAATTCAATCGAAACAGGTTTGGTTCTATGCATGAGTCACAAGATGTTGGGTTAAATACTAGGAGAGATTCTTGAGGTGAGTGGATCCGTTGTGGTTGTGCCGGAAAAAGCGCTTGAAGCAATGCGGATCGTTGAAAGACAAGAAGGCAATAGGCTGTCAGCAAACGTTTGTTTTAATACAAGAGCAACGGTTTGGCTTACTCAACACGCTGTCTCCCAACGATTATAATCCCGGCATCACTCCTTCCATAAATATGCCCGGATCACCACGGGCTTCGCGCTAAAGCTTCTATTCGGGTGCAAGAAGAGATATCCACAACTGACATCATCTGCTCCCTCAACATTACTGAATAACTACCTTCTTCAGCCATCGTTCAAGGAATATGGATTCTTCATTTTCTATATTCGTAATCAGCGTTTGTAAACTTTCGGAAATACTCGTATCCTTTGTCAAATTATATTTAATCGCTAGATTCACAAGGATTTTTGCTTTAAGTTCAATAGCTGTGAATTCATCTATATGCTCTTGATTTAATTTAATTAAATGCTGATTATCGTACAAGTACTTGAATCTTAGCGTCATTATCTTCTTATGATCATAAAGTAAATGAAAGGGTCTTATATCAAGCATAGCCTTATGTTCCGATGTCTCTTTCACATAATTATATAGAGTTGTGTATATTTGCATGCCGAAGTCAAGATTATCCCTGTCGCCCCCGTAGTTAAACATCTCCCAATACTCCGGCGTTTTGTTAGTGAAATAATTTCTTATCGAATTCACTAGGGTATCTGCACTGAATTTATCCTGATTTTGATCATTGAATCTATACAGATAAACCATCTCTCTAAGATAATCATGATTCGTTGTTAGATGATTCGTGTCGAACGCAAGATTGAAATCAGTAAATGATATCTCAGCCTGACTATACACGCCGTTCTTAAAGAAATCGGAAACATACAATATCTTTCTATCCAAATCATAACCGTAAACAAATATGTCATGATGCAATTGAAGTTTATTGTAGCGATCGCTTAGGGGCACGTAGAAATAATTGATCATGGTGTGGACATAGTTATTAGCATTAATATTTTCTATAATAAAATGAATAACAGAGTCCCATTTAGTTGTTACAGTATCTCTATGTATCTTTTGTGTAGTAATCCATTTGCACGCATCCGAAGGCCGCAGCTCATAAGTCACAGGAAAATAAAAATCTCCCCAATGATGTTTATAATCTTTGTTAATAAATAATTGAATATAATTGCTAAATATCCATGGATGTGCGCACTCGTAATGGGTAAGTATGGACAAGAGATGAGCATGTTGCGTATAGGTTGTAATCATCGGATAACTGACCGGCAGTATTTCTCTTCCCAATGTTTGAGTTGAATTCTTCAACCTTTCGTTCACCCCTCGTTATTTGGTTAAATGGCTTAAGGATGCCGAATCAGTATATCTCATTTAGCAATAAGCGCTTCGTACTTGCCCTGTCCAGTTTTCCTGTTTTTGTTTTTGGAATGTTATCGATAATCCTCCATTGTCTAGGCACTTTATACGATGATAAATGCAAGTTGCAATGTCGTGTCAGTGCATCTATATCAATCAGGCATTCATTAAAAACTTTCAGAAATGCGATAGGCACTTCGCCTAACAGATCATCGTGTACACCAACAACCATGACCTCCTCCACTTCTTTCAAGCCGTACAAAAATTCCTCGATTTCTTCCGGATAGATATTGATACCGCCGGATATAATGATATTCTTCTTTCGGCCTGTGAGTATAAGACACCCTGATTCATTCCAATATCCCAAATCTCCTGTCTTTAACCAACCCTCAACAATGGTAGCGTTCGTTAACTCCGGGTTTTTGTAATAACCGAGCATCACATTCGGGCCCTTGACCCAAATTTCTCCGATAGCCGCTCCTTCAACCTCATTCTCTTCTTCGTCAACAAGACGAATAGAAACGTCATTTATGGGTGATCCACAGGATAAGTAGCGCTCTCCCCGTTCCATCATGGTCACCCGCGGAGAAGCTTCGGTCAATCCATAGGTTTGAATAATGTCCGCGTGAGGAAATACAGTCTGAAGATGGTCTACTAATTTCGCGGGAATCGCCGCACCGCTAATTACAATAAATTCAATGGAATCAAAGGTACTCCAGTTTTTTGTCTGATGGAAATCGGAAAAAAAGTGCATCAATTGCGTAGGCACCGCTGAGAATCCCGTGACCGCCTTATTCTGAAACAGTTTAAACGCTGTGCGCGGCAGCAAGGGCAAGCTGATAAGTTTAATTCGGGTTCCATATAACATACAAGAAATAAATTGCGTGACAATCGTAGAACTGAAATGAACGGGCATCGTTACAAGAAACGAATCTTGTTCTGTATACCCCACCTTTCCGCCATGTGCCAACGCATTCGTTAATACATTCCAATGGGATAACATAACGATTTTAGATTTTCCGGTTGTGCCCGATGTAGGAAGGAGAATCGCACATTGATTGGGATCGGACTGATTGGTTAACGAGATCGATTCGAACGAAGGCATTGGTTCTTGCGATAAATCCTGAGCGGTAACCCAAGGAATGTCGGAATTTAAATGCGCTGGCTGTGCAGATTTGCTGATAACCAATTTGGCGTCACTGGCATTTAAAATATTTTCAATTTCAGTATTGGACGCCGAATAAGGAACCGGTACTAACACATAACCGCAGAATTGAATGCCCAGCGCAGCAAAAATGAACAAGGGCTCATTATTTGTGTATAATGCAAGATGGCTTCCGGACTCAAGCTCAAAATTCTTGTGGATATATAGAGCAATCAAGTAAGCTTCTGTCATCACCTCTGCGTAAGTCCATTGCTGCTTTAGATCTTCAAGGATAATATGATCTTGGCGATCAGAGGCCTCCAGAAATAGACGCTGAATGATAGTCATCATAGCGTTTTCACAGTCAAATAATTAAGGATTAATCCAGCCGTGGAGAACTTCTCAAATAACAGATCTTCATCAGGGATCGAGATGTTAAACTTCGATTCCATTAGAACAATAAGCTTGATGAAGCCTACTGAATCGATCCCTTGGTCCAACAAACGGGTATCGTGGCCTTCCGGATACTCGATGTCCAGCTCAGCAAAAATTTCATCTCTCAAGATAGATTCTATTGATTTAGACATCATATTCCCCCGTTAGATAATCTTTAGAAAGGCTGATTAAAGAGGATAGTATACGTGATGAGCAAGTGAAAGTGATTTGAAGAAGAATAAGTTCATAACGATGGAAAAGGTGAATTTGCACTGAAAGAGTTGTTTGCAGAGATGCTGCAATTCATGCTGGAGGTGGAATATGACATGGTTCATGTCATAAAAAGCTTGACGCGAAGAGTACAACGACGGAAATACTTGAGGGTTCCCTCGTCAACATCGCAAAGCCTAAAGAAAAAAGCATTTTCCCAAGCAATGAAGCGTTGCTGAAAATGCTCTACAAAACTACGATGAATGTCACTCGTAAATGGACAGAGTGTATATACAACTGGGAGTAAGCCCCCAATCAACTCTCCATTTTCTTCCTCGACGGGATCAAACTATACTGCGTAAAGTTTTTCTTGGTAGCGTTTACACTAGTAGATTTACAGCACCAAGCGCCCGATATATTTAATATAATTACATATATGCCAATTGTCAACAGTTTTGAAAAAGCCCATTGATGCCCTCTGGAATTCCATTCGTCATCTGGTTGTTTCTCTCATTTGTGATTGTTTCAAAATGTGTATGGTAAAGGGAAAATATAGTTAACGCAACCATTCCAGTCATAAAGAATACGCCCAATACAATAAACATTGTCAGAATGCTTCATAACCACAATGTCGAAGTGTTTTGTCTAGGGACTGTTAAGCTTACGAGGAAACAGACGAGCGGAGATATTGATAAGGAGAACGGCTCGACTTCAAACTGGAATCGCTCATGAACACGATACAGAATCACGTGTATCAGCGTCCAAAGCTGAGTTAATGAAGTTTGCCTCGCTTTGACGTCCAATCGAAATCAGTTATAACTCTAGCACATGGGTAAACACGGTTTCCAGTAACCTCTTTCATCCGTTCGGAAAGAGGTTACTGGTACGAAAGTCTGGCTGTTGGCCAGCGGCGAGCCACATGAAGATGATATTTTCACGAACCGCCCTACAAGGCTTCTCTACCCACATTTGGCTACAAGCGTGATGATAAGAAGCTTCTACTTGATGAGATCTATGCCCCTATAGTTCAAGAAATTTCACCTCTATCTGTATTAGGTTTAGGGTGTGTACAAAATCAGTAATTACTTCATTATTACAGGTACAAAAAAAGACACGGAAGAACAACTCCGTGCCTATATAAAGCAATTATCCCGCTTCACCGAACTTCAAATTGAAGGTCAACAAATCTTTAAGCAGGCACTTCAAAGACTTATTCAAAAAATTGAAGTTATTAGAGACGGTTCAATCAAAGCCATACATTACATATTTCCCGTCCTCAATCCATAAGGAAGTTGGAACAACGAGCGGCGTAGGAATTAATCCTGCCCCTTCCATTTTAAGCAACGCACAGCACTCAACATGTGTGGTTTGCGCAAAATGGACAATCTTTGATGTGGTAGTATTCGCAAGAAGAACCCTTCCGAATGGAAACGGAAGGGTTCTTCCATTGTACTGATCAATTTAATTACACGGATTCTGTCTGTTTGAAGTACGGGGTAATTAGATCTTCAAAAAACTCTCTTCTCTCCGTATTGCTCTTATCCAAGAAATTCACATTATCATACCACTTGATTAGATGCTCCCTATCAAAATCCTTGCGCTCACCGATATATATAAATGCCCCGGCTAAATACGTGACGTAGTCGATACGTTCAGGAATATTAAGATTATCTTCAATAAATGCGATCGCCTTATCAAGAGCATCCAACGCGATATTGAAAATTTCCCTAATATCTTTCGCATCAAATTTGCTAACCAAGGATGCTTTTACGTCGGAAGGGAATGGACAGAAATTCAGTTTGTGTGATTCGTCACCTCTAAACACTTCAATTGCCGGGTTAAGCATTGCCAAGGGAATTGAGATTTCAGTTGACTTTTGCACAAGCAATTCAGACATATCTGCCTCACGTAAACGCTCCAAGAATTTGTCAGTGTATTCCGAGTAGAAGTCCACTCCCTTTACTAACATTTCCGTAAGTTCCACTTGAACACCAGTTACTTTTGTTCCCGCTAAGTTAAGAACCTCAAACCACTCAAGTTGCTGCTCCTCAGTCAAATCGTACGCAATATTTATTACGTAATAATAACCCATAAACTTATTCCGAACCTTGTTTAACATATTACTGATGTTAAACGGATGAAGTAGAGGTCTTTCACTAATAAAACGCTCAAGTATTTGAGGGTCCTTATTATACAACACACCAACTGGTACTTGACTATCTTTTGGTGCCTCGAAATTAAGCAAAAACTTACCGACAGATATATCAAAATAAACATTATTAAAGTCCGGGTGATCAATGTATGCCTTGAAGTTACATGTTAATCTTTGTTGACCATCGATAACAGAATCTTTGTTAAGAATACTTTCAGGATTCAATTCCATTCTATCGATAAATGAAATTTGAATGCCCACATTACCCTTTTGGCGGATCCGGTTAATCGATATAGGAGATACAGCTGCAAACCCTCTAAGTTGGAAATTCAAGAGTGCAATTGACTTTTCTAGTTGCCATCGAATATAAGTTTGAAAAATCGGTAGGACGATCGCCCCTTTTTCAATGTCACTACATATTTCTCTTAAGGATCTAGTAATCGATTCTTTTGTAGGATCAAAATCAACGTATTTTGCCAATTCCTTATTAACTCTGACTGCTGCCATTTTTTCCACACTCCTCACAATCGCTTTTTTTATTTCATATGCCTCAATAATAACTAATTATTATAATTCATATCAACAATTATTTTAAGCAGCTTTTATTTAATATACCTTTTAACCTCATTAAATCAGGTATTTTCCACATTAAACACAAAAAAATAAGTAGCAGCTGAAATTAGCTGCTCAATAAAGCTGCATTGTTTTTACTTACAATTAAATCAACACTCGTTCATCTTCGAAGGATGTCAATCACTAATCCCTCCTAAGCCATTCAGTGTGTAATAAAAAACCGCCTCTAGAGGTGTGGTATTATCCCCTTTTAGTAGACAAGAGAAAAAAGAAATCTGTTAAGATGGACTTACTCTTGCCAAACGAATGGGATTTTTTTATGGCTAAAAAAGGACAAACTTTCTGGCGGTACGCCTTAGAATTGAAATTGGAGGCAGCCCGGCTGATTAACGAGGAACACATCAGTATACGTGAAGTAGCGACACGTTTAGATATTCAAAATAAATCTCAGGTACAAGTATGGGCAGCAAAAGCGAAACAGGAATTGGGTCCAGAACCTGCTACATCCAAACGCGGACGCCCTAAAACCAAATTTTCCAGTATGGAAGAAGAGATGGCTTGCGGGCGGAGATCGAATATTAAAAAAGGCAGTATCCAAATCTACACAAGGAGTGACGAGTAAAGCTGCCCGATTTCAAATCATTGAGGATCTGCGAGCACCCCATGGTCTGGTTTGGCTCTTGAAGTTAGCTGCGGTTTCCCGCTCGGGTTATTAAAAGTGGAGAAAAAGCAGATCAGCGGCAAAAGAGCGTAGACACAAGGAACATGAACTAAAATCGCATTGGTTTGCCATCCATCGCGTGCATCCTTACTTTGGCTATCTTCGAATGACGGTCGCTTTACGGAGGGAAGGCCTTAGAGTCAACCACAAAAAGGTGTACCGTTTAATGAAGCAACTAGGGATCTGTTCTGTGATCCGAAAGAAACTTCGATTCTTTGGAAAACAAGCTTCTGTGGTGAACCCCAACCGGCTTGAGCGACAGTTTCAGGCGGATACACCACGGACGAAGCTGGTCACCGACATTACCTATATTCGTGCTGGAGAACACTTTGTGTATCTCTCTGTCATTCAGGATTTATACAATAACGAAATTGTTTTGTGGCATCTTTCTGAACGAAATGATTTCGCTTTGGTTCATGAAACGCTAGATAGACTCCATCAGCACGTGGCGTCCGTGGCGTAATCCTGTACTCGGATCAAGGATTCCAATATACCTCGAAGACCTTTAATCGTAAACTGAAACAACTCAGCATGTTAAGGAGTCACTCCAGGTTTGAAATTCGCCTAGACAATGCCTGTATCGAGTCCTTTTTCTCACACTTAAAGACCGAGAAAATATACTTGAATAAGGCAGCAAACAAAGCAGAGGTCGAACTGCAAGTGAGCGAACACATATGGTTTAGGCACTCGGGTATTTAGGATTAGAACGTTATTTTCAAATACGGTAAAACACTACTACGAAAATAATCATCTATCATAATAGTTGTTTCATGTTCTTCACCAAGTACTTTTCTACTTAACGTAATTGCCTTAGAAAATAGTTCAATTCCTTCCCCTACTCTCTTTGTCTGCAAATAAAATACGGCAAGTGAATAGTAAGATTCAATAGTATCCTTATGTTCATCTCCAAAAAAATGCTTTGTAGAGTCCAAAGCTTGAATTAATAACGGCTCCGCCTTATCAAACTCCCTTTTTGAATTATATAAAATACCAAGATTATTTACCAAATCAATTGTTTTTGGGTTATTAGTGCCAAGGATTCTCTCTCTAATCTTAAGCGCATCTTTAAAAAATAATTCTGCCAAATCATACTGCTCTAGGCTCATGTGCAAATTCCCTAAATTGCAGTAGGACATTGACAAATCATAATGCCCCTCATCCAAGTGCTGTTTTCTTAGATTCATTGAATTCTCCAGCATTTCTCTGGCAGTTTCATAATTTCCTTTCCACATTAAAACCACACCTAAATTGTCATAAGTTGTAGCAAGCTCACGAGGTTCAATAGAAACAATTCTTTCTGAAATATCTAACGATTCATATAATAAAGGTTCTGCCTCATCAAAGAGATGATTTTCCATGTAAAAAGTAGCTAAATTATGAAGAGAAATAGCTATATCCGAATGTTCTGAACTATAGATATTTCTTCTTATATGCAATGAATCTTTAAAACATGTTTCAGCCAAATTGTACTTACCTAGCTTTGTATATACATTCGCTAAAGCATCAAGAATACTAGCGATATCTTCATTGTGCATTCCCGTAGTGTTACTTTTGATTCTTAATGATTTAACCAATAAACTTTCAGCTTTTTCAAATTCGCATACTTTAGTCAACAACACAGCGAGATTTCCCATAGATGTCGCTAAAAACGGACTTTCACTTCCATAAACACTTGTTTTTACAACAATCACTTCATTAAGCAATCTTCTTGCCTCTCTATAATTACCTGATGCTTGATATACCTGTGCCAAATTATCCTTCATAGTTAGTAACAGTATACTATTAGCACCGTAAACTGCTTCGCAAACTGGTATCGAACTTGAATATAGTTCTTCAGCTTCTGTATATCTACCTTGATCTTTATATAATCCAGCTAAATTATTTTTTGTTATTAGAGTTGCCTCCGAATGTATTCCAAATACTTCTTCTCTAATTTTCAGAGCTTCCATATACATGCTCTCTGCCTTTTTAAAATCTTCAAGTACAAAATTAAAAAATGAACCAAGTTGATGATATAAAAGAGATACTTTTCCTGTTTCAACTTTGTAACGATTTCCATGGTTAGCTATTGAAAGAATTTGATCAACCATTTTCTTATATATCATCCAACTGTTTTTGTTTTCAAGTTCGTAGTCTAAATGATCATGAACTAGTTCAACTAAAAATCTTATGTATTTTTGAGAATCGATAGTCATCTGAATAACTTCTTGTAATAATCGATGAATACTTATTTTGTCCGATGAATACTTTATAAGCGAGTATTCTTTCAATTCACATATTATATCATTTAACTCTAAAACATTATTCACTTTTTCAGATAAAGGGGCTTCCAGATGCTCTGCTAAAGTGGTGAAAAACTGGATATCAACGCTATCAGCATATAAAAACGCTAGGATATCTAATAACTGTCTAGAACTTTCATCATGTATTTTATCTAATGAAATAAACCATGTAGTTGCAACTGAATAATTATACTTTAATGGTGGATACTTTTTCAAAATTTCAATTCTGAATTCATCAAATAAATCCTTGTATTTATCATAAGAAATACTGTTATTTATTATATATGCAGAAGCTTGTTCCAAAGCTAAAGGAAGATGTCCTAATACTGCGAGCAAAGTATCCAATCCAGATTCATCTTGCAAATTAGTTCTGTTTCTCATAAAAATAGAAGCTTCTACTTCACTAAATACATCAATCTCCAGAACCTCACCAAATTTATTCCAATTCGTATGCCTTGATGTAATTATTATGTGTCCTTGCGGATTTATTGGTAGATAATCATAAGTTTGTTCTAGAGTCTCTGCATTATCAAAAATAAATAACCATCTACTATTTTGACTTGTCCAACTGTTTATTGAAGATAATATTATCTCAGAATCTTCAATATTACTTTCGATCAATCCCATTTTATATGCAAATTCCCTATATCCATCAATAATTCTCTTAGAATCTTCCGCTTCTATCCACCAGACAACATCATACTCAAAACCACTATTATAAGCATACTCTAGCGCTAATTGAGTTTTTCCTACCCCTCCTGTACCAGTTAGTATTTGAGAAACACTAGAATTATTATTCTTAGTAAATTCAGAGTTAATTTGATTAAGGATAATTGATCTCCCAGTAAAATGCTTATTCCGCCTTAATTTTATATTATTTATAGGTAATTCCCCGCTATTATATTTTTTTTTTGTACCTGGAAACCCCTGTGAATTTCTAGCTCTTTTTGATAAATCAACTCCATTTATTAGTTTAGTTTTGGCAATTTCCTCTTCCAGACCAAATAAATCTATATAAACTATTTGTTTAAGCAAGCCTTTCGGTTTATGATCACTTATTCTAACTGGAATTAACTTTGACTTTTCGCTGGTAGGATCTTCTGCAAAAGCTGCTTGCCACTCTGACTGGGTATAAAGAGATTCATAATATTTTTCTGACAATATAGCAATTGTTCTCTTACAATTTATTGTAGCTGTATGCATAGATTGAATGAAATTAGTACCTGGAGTAAAATCCCATGCTTGAACTAGAGTAGTATATCCCTCATTTTCTAACTTCTCTGCAACCCAAGTCGCCCAACGTTCATCTGTACTGGTATAGCTAATAAAAAAGTCTGTTTTTTCACTTTTCATTCGATCTCCTCCTGAGTAATAATATCAAAGCATTCTGCAAGACAAAATCCAATTAACATATCTGACTAAATTTAGTATATCATTTGGTAGTCCATTTCCAACATTAATTCCAGAAATCTTTTCTATTTTTAACAAGACCACCCTTAATATTGATGAAACCTCATATTATTGTAGTCTTTTTAGTTCTATGTACCTTACGCAGATATCTTAATAGAAACCACTAAATTTGCAGTTGCCCATGCACTATAGCATAGATCTACTTACTGATCCACAATTTGTAGTGAAATTATAATAGCACCTCAAAATATTTCATACCTTTAATATTCCTAATTGACTGAAGCATGATCAAACACTCTATGCTCATTAAATTAATTTCGTTATCTACAAATCCAGCCCAATCTCAAGAGAGTTTGGGCTGTCTGCATTTTAGATATAGGTAAATGTGGCTCCAAAACACTACTCCCTAACCAACAACGCACAGCACTCCACATGCACCGTATGCGGGAACATATCCACCGGCGTGACCTCCACCGTGCGATAGCCGCCATCTTCCAACACACGAAGATCACGTGCCAGCGTACTCGGATTACAACTCACGTAAACCACGCGTTCCGGCTTCATCTCCAGGATGGTATCCAGCAAACGTGGATCGCAGCCCTTCCGCGGTGGATCGACAACGATCACATCGGCTTCGATGCCTTGTTCTTTCCAACGTGGAATAACATCCTCGGATGCACCAACTTCGAACTTGACGTTGCGCATCTCGTTCAATAGAGCATTGCTACGCGCATCCTCAATCGCTTCGGGCACGATCTCTACCCCGTACACCTGATCCGCATGTTGCGCGAGGAAAAGAGAAATCGTACCGATGCCGCAATAGGCATCAATTACTGTCTCTTTGCCGCTCAGTCCTGCGTACTCTACCGTTTTCCCATAAAGTACTTCCGTCTGCACCGGATTTACCTGATAGAACGAACGGGCAGAGATCGCAAACTGTACATCACCGATATAATCATAGATTACATCACGGCCCCACAGGACGCGGGTCTCATCGCCAAAGATAACGTTGGTCTGTTTCCTGTTCACGTTCTGGCAGATACTCGCTACATGCGGAATCGCTTCACGGATACTGCCAATCCATTCGTCTTTGTACGGAATATCTCGACCATTGGTGACCAGAACAAGCATCATCTCGCCTGTACGGAACGCCTTCTTCACTACCACGTGACGCAGCAAGCCACGACCTGTCTCTTCGTTATAGGCGCTAATTCCAAAATGACTACCGATCTCTTTAACCTTTGCGACCACTTCGTCATTGTGCTCATGCTGAATGAGACAGCTCTCCATATCGATGATCCGGTGACTTCCTTTGGCGTAAAAACCACCTACCAGACCACCCTCGGTCACACCAATGGGCACCTGTGCCTTGTTCCGATAGCGCCATGGCTCGTCCATACCCATAGTAGGCAGTACACGAATGCCCTGCTCCGTATCTTCTTCGTTCATGACACCTTCGAGACGAAAACGAATACGATTACTTCCAATCATCTGTGCTTCAGAAGATGCTTGTCCAGGTTCAGTTGTCTGATTCGCATCATGTTCCAACCGTTCCGCCAACTTCGCCTCATCAACTGAGGCGTCATCTTGCGCGTTGGATGCCAACGTCTCCGCATCCTCCACCATCACGTTCAATTTGCCAATCCGTTGCAAATTATCTACGACCAACTGGCGCTTCCACTCAAGCTGTCCGGCATAGCTCATATGCTGGATCTGGCATCCGCCGCACTGATCGTAGATCGGGCAAGGCGCGGACACACGATCCGGGCTTGCTTTCACGATTTCCAGCAGTTTGGCGTAGCCGTACTGCTTCTTGGTTTTCATTACGCGCACACGGACGGTTTCACCTGGAAGCGCACCTTGCACAAAGAGCGTGTATCCATTCGCACGACCTACACCCTCACCGTCATGGTTCATACCAATGATGTCGATGACGGTCTCTTCATTTTTGCTAACGGGCAGTCCTTCGATTGGTGCAGATTCACGCGCTCTCCCCTTTGGACGAACGGCAGAAAGAGATGCGCCTTGTGGCCGCACCTCTTTTCCCTGCTGACGTGTAGATGGACGAGATGATTGACTTGGCTGACGGGACGCTGAAGCGTTCCCTTGCCCCTGAGAGGCAGCCGAATTCCGGCGGTTTTTTCCACGACCGCTGCGGTTCGTATTAGACAACGTACATTCACTTCTTTCTTCTTATATGGTATCACATCAAAAAATAACGTTCCGAATTTCTAATGAACTTCAGAAACGTTATATCAAGTTCGGATGTTGTTTCCCGACCTTTTTCGGTCATTTTCTCCAAAATAACGACGCTGAGATTCGTTAAATTCGCAGATCCGGCGATTTCGCCACATTAAGGCTTTCTGAGTTCGTTAGCCGCCACCCGGGCAATCAACCAAACGCTACATTCAGCACGGTGTATCACATTGCAGTACGTCGAACTAGACCAGCACTCTTAACTTTCACTGTTCATGTTCACTCAATCACCACAATGTGCCCTGTATCCGCTCAACGTATGGTGACCACATGAGATTATACGCGATCCCACCGTACACAGCAACTGGAAAATACACTTCCATCTCGCCTTACGGCAGAGCTGAATCCAACTCTCCTCACCACTTGTGCGATGCTATACAACAACCACTGCGGCATTAACGCTTTCCGCAAGCGACCACATTCTCCGCCAAGTGCCAAGTTTAACGATACAACATCAGATGATGACGCAAATTCGTAAAGGTAGCTGGCAATGTACCGCCCAACTCTCCATCGAGGTTCAATTGTACATATCCCGGGGACGTAACTTCCATATGACTCGTCTGGAAATGAACCACTTTCTTGTCGTTCAGATGCTCCCCACGCAGCGCGAGCGTTACGAGGCGAATCATATCGGCCAGATTACATTTGCGGACACCGATCACATCGAACAGACCATCATCGATGGTTGCACCTGGAGCCAACTTCTCAAATCCCCCGACCGAATTGGTATTGGCGATGAGGAATAACATGAATTCATCATGGATCTCTTCCTGACCGTCGGCGCGAATAATCAGCTCCTGAGGAGACAGGCTCGCCATTTTCTCAATACCCTTCATGTAATAGGCCAGTTGCCCAATCATCGTTTTCAGACGACTCGGTACTTCATAGGTCAGTTCAGTCAGTGATCCGCCACCAGCGATGTTGATAAAATATTTATCATTCGCTTTGCCCAGATCGAGCGGACGAAGTTGCTGGTTAATGACCAGATCCACGTAATCTTCCCACTGTCTCGGAATGCCGAGTGCACGTGCAAAATCATTCGTTGTTCCCAAAGGAAACACACCCAGCGGAGGACGGTTCTCCCGCTCAGCCATACCGTTAATCACTTCATACAACGTGCCATCGCCACCAGCAGCAATAATCATGTCATATCCGCGTTCAATTGCCAGTTCAGCTTCCCGGGTTGCGTCACCTTCACCCGTTGTTGCGTGACATGAAGCTTCAATACCACCTTGATCCAAACGCTGCAAAATATCAGCCAGACGTTTCTTCATTTCTTCCCGGCCTGAGGTCGGATTATATATTAAGCGAGCTTTTTTCATCTCATACGCCACCTATTCCACATTATCCATGAGTCTAAACGACCTCATATTCTTACGTTGCATCAGTCCACAAAAGGGCATATTTTTTACACAATAATGAACTTCCGTTAATGTTGCTCTAATCTTTCGTCTTACCTATATCTATGCATCAGGAATTCCGTCTCATTCCAAAGCCTTTAACTCCTATCATATCATCAAATGTAAAGATGTCCTAGCCTGTAATCCATAAGTATATTTTAACATATCCGTACCCACTAATCTGCCTATTACCCAATAAACCTCACGCACTGCTCCTGAATCTTCCCCACTACCTTTTATGTAAAATAGTCTCATTAATCAACCATTCTGCCCGCTTGGACAGGAATTAGTCTTCGATTTCGATGATCTACATATGATTATGACATAGATATGCTACAAATTTACAAATCTTAAGATGAAAAGATAAATAACATAAACCTTTTTCCAATATAGTTTTAGTGCACCCTCAATTTAACACCACATCATACCCTTGAAGGAGAATTGTAAATGAAAAAAATCGTGTTAATGCTCCTGGTCTTTCTTATGGCATGTATTCCTTGGGTCACCGTTGTTGAAGCAGCAGAAATTAATCATGATCAGGTTGTCGGATTTCAGGAAGTCTCCCCAGTCACCGTAATGCAACAAGCAGCCAAGCGTTTTCAGCCATTTCTAAAAGTCTATCATGGTTGTGTACCTTTTCCCGCAGTGGATCAACAGGGCAATACCAGCGCTGGCTTGAATACGTCCGGGTCATCGAATGGGAACTGTAGCTCAAACACAGGGCAGATCTACTCCCGCTCCGCATGGCACAATGGGGTGTGGGCTATCATGTATTCGTGGTATTTCCCCAAAGACTCCCCTTCCTCTGGACTCGGCCATCGTCATGATTGGGAAGGAATCGTCGTGTGGGTCGATAATCCGGCAGCTCCCAATTCCAAAATCCTCTCTATCGCATATTCCGGTCACGGCCAGTTTACAAAAGTTACACCGAGCAATAACAATACACAAGGTAACCATCCGTTGATTTCCTATAATAGTACCTGGCCGCTGAACCATGAGCTTGGCGTTACTAATGCTGTTGGCGGAACTCAGCCTTTAATCGGATGGGACGATCTGACTTCTGCGGCACGAAATGCACTCAACACGACAAACTTCGGTAGCGCCAACGTGCCTTTCAACGATAACAATTTTACCAACAATTTAAATAAGGCCTGGTTCAGATAAAAAAAATCCCCTTCAAGTGGCAGCTCACTTGAGGGGGATTTCATTATAATGCGATCGTATCCCGATCGCCATATAGGTCCAGCTAAAAGCTTGCCGCAAGAAAGCTCCTCGGAACATGACTCGTCTTTATCCTTACTCGAAGAATAAGTTATTCTGTCATCGTATCGCTCATCAGATAACCTCAAAATCCGATTTTTCTGCCTGCACGCAGCTGTTTATACCAGAAATAGACGGTGCAGCCTACACAATAACCCAGCAGTGCCGCGCTTGCAGCCGCGAGAAGCATGACGGAGAATACATAACCTGCGGCTACCCAGCCAAGCGAGAACGAGATGAGTGCCAGAGACAGGAAGAGCACGGCCAGAATATTGTTGAATCGCTGCAGCTCCACCGCCTGCGTCTCTGTACCTTTACCAGTCAACACAGCTTTCCCAATCTGCACAAACAGATTAAGCTTGCCACTGGAAGCCAGACCAACCACCTGAATGACCCACAGCGCTCCCAGAACTACAATTGGATTGAACACAAACGAGAGTAAAACAAATAATACAATACCGACCTGATTTGCTTTCACATAACGCATGGGCACTTCCCGCATCTGTATATCTCCTTATCCCCATTTTATTAGTTGGTTTTATTGTAGTCGGTATTGGGTTAATGAGCAACACTTCATTTTAGGGGAGTAAAATCTCTTTTCAGCACATCCCAATGGGGAGTCGGGGTGCCTGTTGTCTTTTTCCAATCGGTAAATGCATTATTTAACGCCTCAATCTCTCCAAACGAACCCGCGACCAGCTTATGAACCGGAAGCATGCTATAGATCTTCAACAGAAGGTACAACATCCGTTGATGCTTGCGGATCATTTTAGCCTGAATCTCCGGTATAATCGTTATGCCCATAGCTTCAAGAACGCTAAAGCCTTCATCCATCGCCCCAATCATATGTTGGATTTGCTTTCTGTTCCCGTCCAACTTGATCAACTCACGCTCCTCATTAAAGCTCACCGCATTAAGCATCAGAATGGGGATGATATGGCTTTTCAGCCAGGCATCAATATCGCTCAGAACATTTAACTTGTATTTCACATGTTGGAAAGCTTGATCCAGCAAAGGTTTAAAGCCTATTTCACCGTCCAGACTTCCAATTACCATTTGTCCGCTGCCTCCACCGACCGATAACATGCGGTCCTTTTCCCGCTTCCCTGCACTCACATGGAATCCAAACGCGACCTGTTTTGCTACCCTGCTGTTTTCCTCCAAAAAGTTTTGCATGCTTCGTGCATCTGCGTTGTTTCCCACAATCACAATATTGCTGCTCTGATTGTCTGCCAGGATAGGTAACACTGAAGGAAAATCGTTATATTTCATGACAACAAAAATCAGATCATATTGGTCATCCACTTCCAACGTTCTGGCTACCCGAACCTGATCAACTGTCGTTTTGAATTGAAAAATATGCCGGATGACGATTCCATCCTTCTCCAGCTCCTCTGCCCGCTTCCCTCTAGCCAGAATAGTAACATCATTCCCGCCACGTACCAGAACTTGTGCCAGTTGACTGCCCAAAACACCTGCACCATACACTAATATTTTCATTGGTTATCCCTCTATTTCATATTTTATCAATATTCGTTGCTTTATGAACATTTGTTGATAAAATAAGATTAACAAAGCACCTACTGTGCTTCAATCGTTAAAATATCTGTTTTTGTTGAATAATCAACGAATGATTCCTTATTGTTGAAAACCATCATAGGAGGGGCCATGGACAGACGAGTACTCAAGACACGAAAGGCGATAATCGAAGCTTTTGTGGGGTTACTGGAAGAACGGGATTTCGAGCAAATTACGATAAACGATATTGCTGATCGGGCTAATGTAAACCGAGGAACCATCTATTTGCATTACGCTGACAAGTTCGACCTGTTGGATCAATGCATTGAGACCTATTTGCAGCGGTTGTTGGATGCCTGTATGATCGAAAGCCCTACTACAACACCCGTTACGGCCAAGGATGCGCTGCTCCGAACCTTCAGTTATCTGGAACAGCATGCCTCTACCTATACCACACTTCTAACTAAAAAAGGTATTCCAGCGTTCCGTAGTAAGTTGATGACATTGTTGGTCCAGGGAGTGGAGGAACAGATGGATGCCTGTGGCATCCAGGAAGGTATGAAAAAAGAGATCACCATACAGTTTCTTGCTTCCGCTGCTGTGGGCCTCCTGGAGTGGTGGATTATGAACTCCATGCCTTATCCGGCCGAGGAGATCGTTGACCAATTAATAAATTTACTGGAGCTACATCTGCAATTGCACGCACCCATTAATGGATAAATGAATCCTCGCTCAAGTGATCTACAACAAACAAAAACCACGTCCTTCGACGTGGTTTGATTGTTTATGAAGCTATGGAGTTCAAATCAATTGATACTGCATCACTACGAGCGATGTGATTACACACCTATGCCAAAGCAATCACTTCAAGAAGAAGCTTTAACTTCATTACATCTCTCCAGCAAAATCTGGATCTGACGCTCCAGCCACTGTCCAAGCAATGGATGTGGTAATAGTGTCTCACCGCTGTACACATAGTTCAGTTCTTGCAACCGACCCGGGATAACGTTCCTCGTGAAATAACCGGCACTCAAAAACAGCGGCGCCACAATGACTCGGTTCCCCCGCTCTTCGCTCCAGTACTTCACTTTTTCGTACACACTCTCCGGATTCAGCAATGCATAATCCGTATGGGCTACATCACTAACTTCCTGCACACGCTCTGCAAGGGAAGAAATTCCGGCTTCCCAACGCTCGCGAAAACCATCATGAATACTCCCATGGCCAACCAGCAGAATCGTTTCTTCCTCCGGTTGCTGCGACAGTAATCGGACTTTGTCCCACACCATCACGGCAATATCTGGATCGTTATCCACCGGATAACCGAAGTGAACCCGAGCCTTCACATCGAACGGTTCCAGATCCGTTTCGCGATCAGGTGTTTCCTTTGCACCAATGGCATATTCAATTTCATCCACATGTGTACTCCCGGACGAAACAAATAGAGGTACAACCAGAATATCGGTTACGCCTTGGGCTTCCAGTCGGTCGATACCGTCCTGGATCAGGCGTCCTTCCACAAGTTCAAGAAAACCGGCTTCAACCGGTAATGGAACAGGCAGATTCAACCGGGAGATCGCGTCATCGACGGATTCCACCCAGGTCTGCTCCTGTGAACCGTGACTGATGATGAGTACACCCGGCTTCTTCATGTTAGCGTCCCAGGCGTTCCAGCGTCATTTTATAACCATCATTACCGTAATTCAGGCAGCGTTTCACACGTGAAATTGTAGCTGTACTCGCACCTGTCTCTGCTTCAATCTGGTTATACGTATTGCCTTTACCCAACATACGAGCCACTTCCAGCCGCTGGGACATGGATTGGATCTCGTTAACTGTGCAGAGGTCATCAAAGAACACATAACACTCTTCAATATCTTTTAGCGTCAAAATAGCCTCGAATAGTTGTTCAATGCTTTTATCATTTAGCTTTTTCAGCTGCATTTCATCATCATCCCCTAGCGGTTACTGTGTACCTACATTGTACTCACCCTGAGTTGGTATTTCAAGCGTTACCGATTTCACGCACTACAGAATAAAAATACATGTTACCGCTTACAAAAGGTACTATTGTCCTCCCCTCACGTACATCGGGCTAAATTAACGCGCTTTTTCCCAGTTTTCACCTGTATATATCCGATTACTTATGTAGGATTTCAATCCTTCTAAATGTGACAATTTTGTGTCTAAACTGCATTTTACTCTTCGTGAACCTGCCATCTTACATGCGCCCAAATCCGCAAATATCCCATTTTCCGGGATACCCGCCTACGCCGTCTCTCCGCGAATGACATACAGTATAACAAAAGGGAGTTCCACAAGGGTCTATGATGTACATCTGTCATGCAACTCATGGAACGCAATTCCGAAATCCAACATAGAAGGAACGTGATCGTTCATGCCACAGCATTATTATCACCGCCAGCCGGCACCAGGGCAGCGTCCGACTTCTCATGCTCATCGGCAGGCACATACTTCTGCCTATATGCCGCCCGGTGTGGTTCCGCGGTCTTTGAATGAAACCCAGCTCCAACCGATGTATCCTGGAGTAGAGCCCCATTACCCGAGCTTCGGTGAAGTCGAAGCTTCTGCAGTCGTACCCTATGGGCAGGGTGTGGCTGGCGGGAACTTTTATGGAGGCGCAGCTCAGGTTGTTCCCCCAGCTCCGGTAACGGCGCCTGCTACTGGCAGTTCCGGCTTTTCATTAGCCAACATCGGTGAGTTAAAAGGAATGATCGACCGCTTCGGTGGTATTGATGGAATCATGAGTGGAATTGGCAAAATGCAGAAGGTCGTTGGTGGTATCCAGCAGATGGCTCCGATGATGAAACTCGTTATGGGCATTCTGCCTTTTGGAAAAGGAAAAACGGATAGCAGCGCGGCCGATGCAGACTATGAAGAATATAAGCCGTCCCGCAAACGCAAAAACAAACGTCGGAACAAAGCAACGAATGTTCCACGTCGCCGTAATACGACTCCAACCCGTCGCAAATCCAATTCCACAAAGCGCCGTCCCAAAAGTCGCAAAGGTTAAGAAAATTCAGGCACCCCCATACAGAAGGTGGGTGCCTTAACACCGTTCATCCGTATAGAAATAAATTTCAGGAACTTACGTTCTTATTTCTGTAATTTGAGGTATACTGGATAGTAACTAAAGGAGGCGGACCATGGAACTTATCAAAGACAAATACACTCCCGCATTAATCGATCGGACCGGCGAACAGATGCGTCAATTCTACCCGAAGCTGGATACACAGCAATTTCATGAATTGGTTTTCGCCGAAGGCTGGGAACAGTTGGAATTCAAAGCGCGCATTCGCAGAATCACACTGGCTTTGACCCAGGTACTGCCGGACAATTATGAGGAAGCATTACATATTATCGAACAAGCCGCCCCTACGATGAGAGGCGTTGAATATCTGTTTGTACCGGATTTTATCGAAGTGAACGGACTTGACCCAGAGGATTACGAGTTATCCATGAAGTATCTGACCCTCTTCACACCTTATTCCAGCTCGGAGTTCGCGGTACGCCCGTTTATTGAACATTATCCAATCCAAACGATGAAACATATGATGGCGTGGGCAGAGAGCAACAACGAGCATATCCGCAGACTTGCCAGTGAGGGCAGCCGGCCACGTTTGCCATGGGGTGCGAAACTCCAGAACTTTATCACTGATCCAACACCTGTACTTCCGATTCTGCATGCATTGAAACAGGACGAGTCCCTCTATGTTCGCAAAAGTGTCGCCAATCATCTGAATGACATCTCCAAGGACCACCCTGAACTGGTTATGGATCTGGCCACGACCTGGTACGGACAACATGCACACACAGACTGGATTGTCCGGCATGCCAGCAGGTCATTACTGAAGAAAGGACATAGCAAAGCACTGAGTCTTTTTGGTTATAACGAGCAGGATTCGATTCACATTGAGCAGCTTCAGCTTGTCCAGGATACGATTAGCATTGGCGAGGATCTCCATTTTTCGTTTGATGTCGTTAATGAGAGCGGCGAGTCACAGATGCTGCGAATTGAATATGAGATGGGTTATATGAAGGCCAACGGCAAACAGGCCCCCAAACGGTTCAAATGCTCCGATAAAATGTACCCGACAGGCAAAACCAAGGTAGCCACTAAACAATCGTTCAAAATCATCACAACGAGAAAATACTATGCTGGACTACATACGCTAACGATTGTTGTGAATGGTAAAGAGGCAGCAACAACTTCTTTTATCCTTGAATTGGAGTAACAGGAAGACCTCATAAGTTATACACAGCTTATTGCTGCGGAATAGTTATTCACATGTGGATACATTTTTTTCAAAACTTCTTATAGAAGAATCAGAAAGGCCACCTGGCAAACATCATCTCCCGACATTTATTACTGCCCGAGATCATGGCCCAGTGGCCTTCTTCATATGTAGTTCAAACTGCAATTCCCCTTACCCACCCTCACCGCTATCCAAAGACCTGCATATGGTCGTAACAATTAGAAAGATACACGATACATCCATGCTGCGCATTCTTGTAACAATATTGGGCTAAATGATGATATGGGTTAGACATGGCCCAGCGTCTACCAGGTTTCCAACTTCCCGTTGGTGGGTTATGCTCGCTTCATTTGGATAGGGTTACCGACGCAGTTTTATTCCTCGATTAAGTCTATGGTCCAGTTCTTCTCCTGAATTTTAAAATCCAGTTCCCGGTAGGATTTCGAAAGGCTATCCACTTTTTGTTGAATATCTGCTATGTTCACGGTTCGCTCATACTTCACTTCAGAACGACTGTACCGATCCTGGCGAATGGACGCATTCTGCAAAACCTCGTTAAACGATGCTCTTTCTTGCATGATTCCATCCCGCTCTGCAAGGGCATCTGCAAGCGTAACTCCAGCTGTGAAGTCAGTCTGTGCATTGGTCTTATTAATTTTCTTAACCAATACCGTCAGGCTCCGGATCGTATTCTCCAGGTCAATCATAAGCAACTGTGGGTCCTCTGCTGGCTGTTCACCTTCCTGAACTTTAACTACGCGTTCCAGACGTTGCTTGAGCTGAGCTATCTTCTTCTGCTCATCTGCACGCAGTACAAGAGCCTCTGCCAATCTCATCGTATCCCATCCTTCCACAATGATATGTATGGATAATTCATCCAGAATCTATTCACATATCGTTATATTTTACCTGTGGATACACGTTATTACAAGTTTATGTTACTAACATCTGATTACACTCGTTCTCACTTAAACCAGCCCCGTTTTACAAACCAGGCCACCATGCTTCCACCAAGCACAAACATCAACAGCAACACAGCCCCATACCCAAACTTCCATTGAAGCTCAGGCATATAGGCAAAGTTCATGCCATAAATACCCGCGATCAGTGTGAGCGGCATAAATACAGTCGTAATCACCGTGAGTGTCTTCATGATCTGATTCATCCGGTTGGAGTTCAGGGAAATATAACTATCGCGCAGGTCAGCAGTCATCTCCCGATCGGCTTCAATCATGTCCGTCAGCTTCAATAAATGGTCATAGATATCGGTAAAATAAGCCGTATGTTCACCTGTTCGCTGCACATGCTGGGAGTTCACCACCCGATAGAGCAGATCCCGCATCGGTACTACGGTTCTTCTAAGCTTCAGCAATCGAGTCCGCAGATCAAACACCTGGTTCATCAAGTCTTCAACTGACTCCTGTCCACCCCGGTTCTCCAGTTCGGCCAGTTCATCCTCAATGGCAAATAGAGACGGAAAATAATGATCGACCAACTTGTCCATCACCGTATAGGCTGCTGCCACCGGACCTCGCGCCCAGATGGTTCGTTCATGTGCATGGTGCAACAAGCGTTCCCACGCTTCATCCACTTCCTCCAATACGCCATGATGAAAAGACACTAGGAAGTTTGATCCGAGAAACAAGTCAACCTCCTCGGCTTCCAGTGTGGACGGGTTCAGTGCATGGAGCACAAGAAACTGAAGATTATCATAATAATCGAGCTTAGGCCGCTGCAATACATGCAGACAGTCCTCAATAGCTAAAGGGTGAAAATGAAAATATGTATCCAGCAAACGGCTTTCCTCTTCCGTAGGCTGGTTAAAATCTGCCCATACCCAGGCATAATCGTTCAGATCCAGCTGTGTAAGTGGTACGTTAACGGAGACTTGATGTTCTCGTGTAATGGCGAGTGTACGAATCATAAATTAGACCACGTCCTTGTCCTGTATCTTTACGTCATTGTACAACTTTAACCATAGGTACGTCTCCCACGTGTCCAAAATATCCACAGACGCATTTAAACTCGACAACAAAAAAAGCCAACCCTGTTGGCTTCTCTCATTTCCCTATCCACAGTTCCCTGTATCCACAGGAATATCTTCTTTTGGTTTATCATTCCACGGATGGCTATCCACATATCCAGCCTGTCCACACGTTCATGCACAGGCGTCTCTTGATTTTGGTTGTATATTTATCCACATATCCCGATATTCACACAGTTATGAACAGATTGTCTGGTAACTCCGAATTTGTTCGGGATAACTTCTCTTTTTAGAAAATAATCCAGTACAATAACCCTGCCAGTGCCCCAGTAATCGGAATCGTAATGAACCACGTAATAATAATACGTCCAGCAAGTCCCCATTTCACAGCAGAGAAACGTTTCGCGGAACCCACACCCAGAATTGCTGATGTGATCGCGTGCGTTGTACTCACTGGAAGGTGAAGCAACGTTGCTGTGAAAATAACGGATGCAGCTGACAGATCGGCGGCAAATCCGTTGATCGGTTCAATTTTAAAGATTTTGGTACCCATCGTTTTGATGATTTTCCAACCACCAATGGATGTACCCAGAGCCATCGCAGTTGCTGCTGAGATTTTAACCCACAGCGGAACATCCAGATTATCCTGCACACCTGCTGCAACCAAAGCAAACGTAATAATACCCATCGCTTTCTGTGCATCATTCGTACCATGCGTGAATGCTTGCAGTGCTGCCGTGAAAATCTGTACCGTACGGAAACCTTTGTTCACGTTATGCGGACTGCGTTTGGCGAAAATATATTTGAGAATCGTCATGACCACATAACCGATGGCAAATGCGATCAGAGGTGATAATAACAAACCTCCAACGATATCAATGAATCCGCTCCATTTCACTTTATCAGATCCTGCGCCAACGAGTACGGCACCTGCAAGGGCTCCAATAAGTGCATGTGATGAGGAAGACGGAATACCAAACCACCATGTAACCAGGTTCCAGATAATCGCTGATATCAAGGTGACTATGACGACCTCTATCCCGTTATCCAGCGTGGTGGGGTCGGTCACACTCCCCCCAATCGTCTTCGCAACGCCTGTGAACATCATCGCACCGACAAAGTTCATCACCGCTGCCATAAGAATAGCTCGACGCGGCGTCAGTGCTCGGGTTGAGACCGAAGTCGCAATGGCATTGGCCGTGTCGTGAAAACCGTTGATGAAGTCAAACGCCAGTGCAAGGAAGACGACTATACCCAATACCCAAATCGTTGTTTCCATTATTCTCTGGCTCCTTAAGAATTACGCATAATGATGGATTCAAGCACGTTCGCCACGTCTTCACAAGCATCCGTTGTTGTCTCAAGACGTTCGTAAATTTCCTTACGCTTGATCAGTTCAATCGGATCAGACACGGTAGCGAAGAGATGTTTGATACACATGCGCAGCACTTCGTCGCCTTGGTTTTCCAGATCATTCAAACGAATGGTATACTCACGGATCGCGAGCAATTTTTTCTGGGACAGCAGATGGATCGCCTTCTGAATTTCGTAAGCCGATTGGCGCAAAATTTCAGCAAACTGTATGACGAACTCATCATCTGGATCTGTCAGTTGGTACATATAGAAACGGGAAGCCGTTGCTTCGAGTCCGTCCAATACGTCATCAAGTGTTGTTGTCAGCTCCATAATATCATCGCGTTCGATCGGCGTGATAAATGTTTTGTTGAGTTCTGTAATGATCGTATGCACGTAATCATCACATTTCGACTCGTACTTCTTCATTTCATTAGCAAAAAGAGTCACATCCTGAAGGTTGGAAACATGCTGGGAGAAATAATCTGCCGCTTGAACAACCGTATCTGCCATATTCTCCAGTGTCTCAAAAAATATATCCTTCTTCTTCTTAAGCTTCATAGCTCTATCCCCTTTACGAGAAAAATTGCCGACAACCGATGAAACATGAAATGACAACCTTTGATATCTTATCATATTTGTTTCATGGTTTGTACAAAAGGTGTGATCCTTTTTTATATTCTTATCACATTAATCTGAAATGAATCTTAATTATTTGGAATAATGGTAAATTCAAGTCAAGATTTTACACTGCGTTTACAATTCGACATCAAAATTCAAAATCGACACGATTCTACTTTTCACGCTAAGGACAAATATAATGCCTTTTCGACAACAAAATGAATACATGTTTCATTGTTTTCTTTCATTACATCCTTTTATTGCTGCGCAGCCAGCTTCACATGACTGGAAAATTCCGGTTGATTGGGAACAATGCTGATAAAGGTTTTACCCGGTACAAGAGCAACTTCACTGCCACCTTGAACAAACCGTATAATATCCCCCTGCTTCTTCACCCACTGCCCACGAATCATCTTGCCCTTCTGAAAAAGCATGGCTTCCCCGCCCTGTTCCAAATTAACGGACAACCGACCTACATTATCGAGCACCTTGTGATCTGCACCTGCCACAATGATGTTTGCTGCACCAAGTTGAGTCCCATTATCCAGATCCTGATCTGCCTTGCCATTCACCATTCTCATATATCGTCCGCTAACTTCATCATAATCATACGTCACCCGGTAACTATCCAATAAATAATGGATATCAAATTGCTTCACTGCCTCTCCTACGGATGTCGCGCCTTCTTCGTTATAATTGTATACCGGCGACTTGAAATCATGGCTGTAACCCTTGATGTCTGACCCTTCTCTCAGCTTGTCCGCTGAAGTATACAGATTATGTGGGGCTTTACGATCCGAGGAACGCCAGAAGTAAGGTCCACCATTCGAGATTTCATCCATATGCTGTTTCTGCTGCCTTTGCAAAATGGAATACGCCTCCGGACTGCCTCCGGCGTGAACAAGTACCCCATCATAACTCTCGCCGAGCTCAATTAGATATGGACGTATACTGCGAACGGGTCCAACCGTCTCCGCACCGCCTTCACTCTGGAAGATGGCTATGAAACGGGTAATGCCTCCCTCAGCGAGAACTTCAAGAATGATATCGGCTGAACTTAGACCCGATTGGGGCCGAGCTGCGGGTGCATTATTAATCATTACGGCGAGTGGTCGACGCGTAATCGCTTCATCTACAGGCAGACCCGTCAGAGGTGCTGTATAGAGAGACGTATTGGATTCCTCCACGTGTTCTTCTTGTACAGGTGCAGGTGTCGGTTCTGGCTGAACTGGCATCTGCGCCACCTCCTGGTTTTGGCAAGCAACAAGACTTAATGAGAGAATAAACAGAGATGCAGCCGATGCTACTTTGTTCCATTTAAAAAGCTTCAATATAGGACCTCCTGAACGATATGGCCTGGTTCTAAGTTGTGATATATGTCTCATGTGGGCAACCATTTCACGTATTTCTTTCCATTTAATCACACCCTATCCGATTTGTCTGCGCCCAGAAGGCCTTGATACAGCTTGAAATTCACATTTGAAACAGCATATAGCCAGAAAAATATGTCCTAAATGTGAACTTCTCAAACCTTACTTAAAATTTGAACTAGATTGTGATTTTAATCACAAACAAAACAACTTTTGAACTATACAATAAAGACATCAAAGGTGATCACTTAGAAAAACAAAAACAACACACACTAGATTCCATGAAGGAGTGGTTCATATGTTCAGCACAAACCAATGGCTTAGAGAAAACAAAGTAGCAATGTGGATTTTGACAGTACTTCGGGTGTATATCGGTTATGATTGGATGACTCACGGATGGAGCAAATTGACTGGCGGATTCCAAGCTGGCGGGTTCTTGGCCGGTGCGGTAGAAAAAGCAACAGGTGATCACCCGGCTGTCCAAGCTTGGTGGGCAACGTTCCTTGAAAAATTCGCAGTACCAAACGCAGGACTGTTTGACTTCGTTATCCCATTGGGTGAATTCCTTGTAGGTTTGGGTCTCATCCTCGGTTGCTTCACTACACTAGCAGCACTGATGGCTATGGTCATGAACTTCGCGTTCCTCTTCTCGGGAACAGTAAGCACGAATGCTCAACTGGTTGTAATGGAAATCTTCCTTGTCGTTGCTGGTGCAAATGCAGGTAAAATCGGGCTGGATCACTGGGTACTGCCTTACCTTCGCGGATTGTTCACTCGTAACAACAAAGGCAATCTTCCTAAAGACACACCAACGATTAGCCCAACTCAAAAAACAGCTTAAGCAATCATTCATAGCATAAAATTCTCGGCCCTGCTCCCAATCCCCCTGGAGAGCAGGGCTTTTTACTTTTCAAAAATAGCCTGGATACTCTGTCTGACTTGCTCAGCCACAGAAAATCGTATTATGATGAAATAAAGTTGAATTTCAAAGGAGTACACGATATGCCGACCCAGCGACGTCTTGAGACCGATGCGGACTTCCAGGAAGCCATGAATATGAAGTATAAGGTTCGAGTTTTTAAAGATAATCACCAGATTGACTCCGGTGGCATCATTATCCGTTTTGACAGCAACACCGTAGTAGTACAATCCAGTGTCAGTGAGCTCGCTTATCATTCGCGTACAGACTGTGAATTGTTCGAAATCCGCAAATAAAGATCTATTGCATGAATAAAGTCCTCATATTGAAAAAAGGTTACTGTAGCCCTTCAAGGGTGTAGAGTAACCTTCTTTTGTTTATATATTGTAATTGTATGCATTAATACACGTTATGTTATCCGTACGAAACTGGCTTCAAACACCATAATCAGGCTGTTGTCTGTTCCAAGTTACACGCCGTCTCCAAACTGCCAGCAGTTCAAACTGAGCGTTCCGTAAGGGTAAGACTGGAATAGACGCTTCGCTGATCGGGACATATCCGCTGTACCCATGGCGTAGAACAAAGGTGCAATGTGTTCTGTACCATACGACGGAACCGCCGTACGTGCATGAGGGGCTTTTTTCTCATATTGAAACAGTTCTCTTGTGTTCCACTGCTGCAAGCGCTCCCCAATCCAGTTATCAAATTCAACCGCCCACTCTTGCGGTTCATCCGTATTGCCCAGCAATCGCAAATTGTGAACCGTTCCACCGCTGCCAATGATTAACACATCATCATGACGTAACTGTTCCAGCATTCGGCCAATATCATACTGTTCCTGCGGCGTACGCAACGAGTCTACAGATACAGCAATCACAGGTATGTTAGCCTCGGGATACATATGGAGCAACGGTACCCATACGCCATGATCCAGCCCTCGGCCTCGAATCGGCTGATGTGCCAGATTGCTGCGGGTGAACAAAGCACATATCTCGTTCGCTAAATCTGGCTGCCCAGATGCAGGGTATTCCATCGTATACATTGTAGAAGGAAATCCGTAAAAATCATGCAAGGTCTGATGTGTATCATCCATCGTCACGGACGGTTCAGGACAATCCCAATGCGCCGTAAATACGACAATGGCTTTCGGAGCCGGCAGCCTGTCTCCAAGCTGGTTCAAGAAGTGAGTGTAGTCATTGCTCTCCACCGCCAGAGCGGGAGAACCATGCGCAATGAAAAGTGCGGGTAATGTCATTGCTGCCAACCTCCAGACACGGATAGAATGCTTACTCCTCTATTTTACCCTTAAGAAGGCGCTTTTCCAAGCTGACATCCCCAAACAGTTGTAATCCTGCCACTTATATCATCCAGTGTTGCCAATCCTGCTCGATCTTCTGACGTTCGCCAAGCCACTCTCTGGTACGCGTAATTAGCTGTTCCCGCTCTTTACCTGAAGAGAAGGTGTGATCGCCCTGGAAGATGATCTCCTTGTCACAGCGGCCCTCTTGGCGCATCCAGAATACCTTTTGATACAGGAATGCGTAGTCTACAGGAATAATCTCATCTGACGTGCCATGCACGACGAGTACATCTCCGCTAAACTTAACTGCTTCCTGGAATGGCTGTTGTTCAGCAAGAGACTCGAAGAACGTCGGTGTGAATTTGTACCCCAGATAATCAGCCGCACCCAGTTTCACGCCTTCATCGTATACTTCCCGTCCCGTAATCTTCACGATATCATTGAATGGATAACCCACGGAGGACCACATAACCAGGTTTTTGACACGTTTGTCACGTACAGCAGTGAGTAATGCAACGGCACCACCCAGACTATGACCAATCAGCGTAACACGCGTAGGATCTACATCACTGCAATTCACCGCGTAGTCCAGCACCGAGCGAGTCTGCAGCACCATGGACTCCAGTCCCTCCGCTCCATACTCCCCACTGCTCTCTCCGCAACCGATATAATCGAAACGCAAGACCAGATAACCGTCTTCAGCCAGCTCCCGTGCAGTCTTTACAAACAAACGATCCACGCCGATTCGGCTACCAACGAAGCCGTGGCAGATGACCGCCAGAGGGACCCGTTGCTGACTCTTCTCCTCCTTGATATCTTTCACGACCGGATAATGAATCGTGGCTGTTAATTCTTCCTGTCCATGACGGATACTGATCTGACGTTCCATACCGATTTCCCCTTTCCACCCTTAGCCTGTTAACTTCCATTTATTAAATATATATATAATCCGATAAGTTTAGTGTGTATTAAGATGTTATTCATATATTATCATCCCGTAACCTTCAAGTCAACGTAAGTAAGAACCCTTTCTACGTCGACTACTAATCTACATTTTATCGGATAATAAGCGCAAAAAAATGAGCCACGCTGATGACAGCTGGCCCGGATATCATTTGGAATTCAAACCAAGTGTTGCAGGATCGTTATTCGTAGCTTCTACGGAACATCTCGTGGGTCTCCACCCTTCCATTCCACTCATGCTCATGACCCGAATCAGTATTGTCCCAGAAACTTCTTCCCTTCAAATTGCCATCTGTCAGTTCTTCTGCATACTCCGTATCCTCCAGGTTCTCTTCAAAGGATACAACTTCGTCCACGACTCCACGGGAGTTGCTGTTCAGTAGCAGCTTCCGCGTCAATTCTGTTTGTTTATCCATAACAAGCACACTCCAATCTTGGATTTCTGTTGGAAATGCTACTATTGTGATGGAATCGGCTGCTCTTTATGCATACTTCACACAATCGTTAGATCTGTGAGGCGTGAGGGTATTTTTTCACATGAACGGGGGAAAATAAACGAACAAACATAGGCAGCATATGCCTCGGAATCCTTCTGTCGAAAGGAATGAATTCATGGAACATCTACTGGATTGGATTCAACATCACGGTAAACTGGTGCTGTTATGCACCTGTGTTATACTGGCCTGTGTATGGATATGGGTCCACCATGAGCAGCTTTTTTATAAGGAATGACTTTGCGAAACGAGAGCCCTTCCCGTATACTAAAATACCGTCAGGGTCTTCAGTCAATTGGAAGATCAGAACGTGTGTAGACAGGGGGAGCAATCATTGGGGATTTCCTATAAGAAGCTTAAAGAAATACAGAATCGGCAAATAACTGAGATGAGTCGAATGACACCTGAACATGTGAAATTGTATGACGAGATCAGCACAATTGCGCGTCATGCGCCAGCGGACGAGAGAACACAGGAAGAGTGGATACTCTCCGCAGGAAAAGCAATCGTACAGGCTCAGCGGGATAACAAACCCGCTCGCGAGTTATACGGACCTGATCTGGAACAAGACATCCATGCACAGCTCGGGATTACAAATACAGCACCGGAGAAGACGGCTGCCGTTGAGGTGGGTAAATCCAGCCCAACCCGTGATAATAGTTCAACAGCTTCATCGAAAAAGAATGCCAACGCTGTAGAACCACAGCCAACTGAGAATCCAGAGCCTGTGAAACGGACACCAAAGTGGTATGCCATGATCGCTTGGGCGGCTTTGTCTTTTGTCATGTTGATTCAAGGATGTGTGGGATTGTTCGTGGGTTGGACTGGCGGAGATACGGAGCCGTTCCAACACATCAGTCTGTTCTCTCTGCTCGTTGCGGCAGTTGGCAGTATCGCATTGGTGGAGATGCTTCGCCGCCTTGCTGAGCGACCGGACGATGAAGGAGCGGACAAGAACACCGTACCTAAGGTTAACCTTAAGGGAATCATCATCTACATCGTCATCGTGGTCCTTGTGCTCTTTGTAGGGTATCCACTGCGTGATAAACTTCCGGTATTTACACTGGCTCCGTGGGTGAGTGCGGTGATCGGAGTTGTGGGACTTGCAACGGTAAGGCCTTTATTTGGACAAAAGAAAACAGCATAACACGTTATATAATCGATTAAAGGACTTCACGAATTCGTGAGGTCTTTTTCCATTTGGAGCTGGTTCCGATGTTTGATTCCTTTGCCCGGTGTCTCTCCAAACTCCCGCTTGAACATCCGGATAAAATAGTTCACTTCCATCCCTACGGTCTCTGCCGCCTCTCGTACACTTGCTCGTGGATGCTTGTCCATCCAGTCCGAAGCCTCCTGCAAACGTAATCGTTGCATATATTGATGTCCTGTCACGCCATAATGCTGGTGAAATAGTCGGTTGAGATGCTGCACCGAATAACCCACTGCGTCAGCAACATGCTTCAATAACAGATTGTCCTGATAGTGCGTATGCATTAATGCTACCGCTCGCACGAGTGCATCCTTGCTCGGATCGGGCTCCCGATTAGAGTGTTTTACAGTGCCGCCCTGTGCCCTAGATGATCCAATACCTACGTTAGCAACATCAGATGGAATTATCGATTGTGCTATATCTAAAATAAGCTGGTAGATCAGGGTTGATGTGTTCCACATCTCCGTTGCACCTCGATCCAGCGCATGCCAGAGATTGGTCATCCGTGACCAGATGATTTCAAAACCGGAGATATGGCACGGTTCGTTCTGAAGCAAACCCGTGGATTGTAGTAGTACCGATCCAGCCGATGCACCGCCAATGCCGATATAACCCAGTTCTCCTGTGGATTTGGAATGAGGCACATACTCATGCGCAACCTTGGGTTCCACGATGAATAACTGCCCTGCTCCCATCGTCCATGTCCCTTTTCCCGTTATCTTGAACTGCCCTTCACCACCGCGTGACAAAAACAACTGATACACCGGAAATCCATCCGGTCTATGCAGAACTTTCTCTTCCTGCGTCCCCACACAATACAGGTACAGCGGCAACCGGGAATCCGGCAGGCCCGTCAAACGAAACGCAAGCATTCCATCATTCCTTTCGGCTCATAGGCTTCTACATAAAGTGAACTAAAGATTTTTACACTAGCCACTCCGTTTCATGTAAATGTTAGTTTAATCTATATAGCCAACTTCCCTTTATTATCCAATAATTGGTTCAAATGCAACATTGGTCTAAGGAACCGTTCTGGCGACAAATTTTTTATCAAGTGAATTGCCGCGAGGATGTTAAGCGGTGTCTACGCGGGAATATTAAAAACTCCCTTTCCGGTTGGAAAGGGAGTTAATGGCTTTAAATTCCTAAAAATTAATTACCCAGTATGCGTTTCAACCGCATTTGTCTATCTGGATTCATGAACCTGGCGTAGAGGGGTCTGCAGCAGATGATTGAGTGCCATTACCACCTGAAGTTCCCGCGCCCGTATTGTCAGTTCACTGACCATTGCCAGAAGAAGCTGGCAAAATCTCAAATGTGCCTTCTGCACTGACAGATGTATATTTCGTCGGCTCACTCACCACTGAGACTACCAAAACTTTGTATTTACCCGCTCCAAAAGCCATATTATTTGAATCATTGGCGGAATTTCCAATATCCACTATTGCTGTCCCTGAAGAAGTACCACCTACACTAACATCTGTTAAAACTCTCCCAGTAGTTCCTGAGCTGCTCTCTTCTTTAATGATATACACATCGTAACGAGCGATGCCTACTTCATTTGGCTTAGTGAAACTTATATTAATGGAAGAAGCACTTACAGTTGTTTTTAGATCTATTACACTATCAACAGTCGTTGGTGCCTGTTTTTTTGCTTTAATTATGAAAGGAGTCGACGTAGTTATATTTGATTCCCTTTTACCGTCAGATGATTCGGATAAAATAACAACCTTGTATGTTCCAGCTTTGATCTCGTCACCATTACTATCGGATAAAGAAATAGGAAGTTCTGTAACTGTACTTGTAGAAACATCGAGTGAATTGCTGGATTTCGCAGTTTTTTTGGCCGCATTTAGATCGAAAGTTGTAGATGCAGGTACTACCATTAACACATAACGTCCAATGGCTTGATCAGGGACTGGTTTTGTATATGTCACTTTTACATCGGTAGCATTACCTGCAGCTTGCTCTTCTTTCTTAACTTCAACGTTAGTAATTGTAACTGCTCCTACTGCACTAGTTACGGACAATTTAACATCTGCATAGGCCGTTGACAGCACATTGGATGAATTACCTGTATTACTTACCGCAAGTACAAATATGCGATAGTTCTCATCATTGCGAATAGTTGTACTATCTGTTGCCTTGGTATCGTCTAAAGTCACCGTGTAATTTCCGCTTCCTCCAGCTTTATTTACCACCTTAAAGTTGGAGTTCCGATTAGCTTCCGCCAAATCAAATCCACTCAAGTTGGAAGTTTTGACTACAAATACACGGTAATGATACACGTTCGTCTCATTCGATGATCGATTAAATGTCACACGCAAATCACGTCCATCTCCGTTATCCGCGATGTCCGTTGCAGTCACACTGGTCGGAGCGGTAACAGCCGTGTTCGCAGTCAGTGTGATCTGAGAAGAATATGAAGACAACGCATTTTGACTTGAGTTTCCGCTATTGCTTACTGACATAACGAATACACGATAGGAAACGTTATTGGAAATAAGGGAACCGCTTGTATCATATGCATTCGGAAGCGTAACGGACAAGTTACCACCCGTTTTGTTCACCTGCGTATAGTAGTTCGACGCATTAGCTGCACTTAGTGTGAAGTTGCCCGCATTACCGGAGCGAACAACGTATACTCGATATCCAGAGATTCTGGACTCATCCGCGGCCTTGTTGAAAGACACCCGTAGATCACGCCCATCACCGTTGTCACCAATATCCGCAACAGCCAGGTTGCTAATGACTCCCGCGTTACCGGTCGTTGTCAGTCTCAGAGCTGTGGAGGAAGCTGACAGCGCATTGGTGTATCCATTTTGCTGATTGCCCACCGCCATCACAAAGATGCGATAATCTTGCAGATTCGTTACATTATAACCACTTGTGTCCTTCATGGATGAAGGTAATGTCGTTGTAATGTTGTTGCCTGTTTTATTGACCGTATAGTACAGACTGGAGGACAGGTTACTCGCCGTTGTCAGATTAAAGTTGCTGGCAACCGAGTTACGCACCACAAAGACGCGATAATTCGCCACCTTGGACTCATCCGATGAACGGTTGAAGCTCACCTGAATGTCACGACCATCTCCATAATCCGAGTTATCCTTCACCTGCGTAATTACTGGAGACGTTGCTGTGTTCACGGACAACGTAAGTGAAGATGATGCTGCGGACAGCTTGCTGTCTGTTGTTGTATTAGTGCTTACCGACAAGATGTAGACCACATACGCTGTGCCACTTTTAATCATTTCGCCAGACGTATCCCGTGTCGAAGAAGTCAGCTGGCTTTTCACTGCGGTACTGTTTCCTTTGTATATGATCGTGGAGTTTGCACTGGACACTTTATTCGCTGCAGCCAGATTGAACGCAGAAGAGTCCTTCGCTTTGACTACAAAAGCACGATAATACGTAATGTTCGATGTCGTGCTCGGCTGCGTGAAGTTAATCTCCAGATCGCGGCCATCGCCATAGTCACTAATATCTGCGGCACGCAGACTTGTAACCGCCTGTACTGTGGATTTCACATTATTGAGCTTCAATGCTTGGGAAGACCAGTTCAATGCATTTTTATAATTATTGCTGCTGTTACCAACAGTCAGTACATACAGACGATACGTTTCATTACTATTGAGCAAATCCCCGTTCACGTCACGCGTCTGTGCATTAAGTGTCAGTTTCGGGTTGCTGCCATTCGGTGTAACAGATGTATAGTTTGCAGAAGGTACGGCAGTTGCTGAGGACTCCGTAAAGCTATTCACATCGCGAGTTTTCACCAGCATAATCCGGTAAGCAGATACCGCCTTCTCTGAAGTTGGACGTGTGAAGCTCACGGTCAGGTCACGACCATCTCCGTTACTTCCAGATACCGACCCGTAGATGTTCCATGCAGCATATTGTGTCTCATCCACTGGAGGTGTTGCCGTTGTCTTGATATCTACACGCTGATTGCGTGAGTTCCAGAATACTTTTTCTCCAAAAGCTTCACTGACAAAACGAATTGGAACCATCGTGTTGCCCTTAATCGTGTTCGCAGGTACATCCAACGATATCGCTTCCCCGTTGATGTATGCCGTTTTGGAACCAAGTGTCAATTTAACTTCCTGATCATCGCGAGTTGCAACAATCGTTTTGGTTCTGTTCGTGTATTGTACCTTCGCATCCAATCCTTCAAAAATCGACCGAAGCGGAACGAGTACGCGTCCACCTTTCATGACAGGTGCCTGAGCAGATGATAACTCTGCATCATTGATGTATATGCTGATTCTCGCGGCTGCATCCATAACCGACGTTGGAAGTGCGGACATCAGCATGGCCGATACAGCCAGCGCTGACATTACCTTCTTCACTTGTTTTCCTCCCGCTTTCCTCATATCCCATATCCCCATTCTCACATTTAGTTAACATCGAAATAGATTCGCTGTTCTTTTCATTAATTCCTGTATTTTCCTATGCACAACTAAGACGTTCCGATCGGCTCAAAAGTTTCCAGTTGTACAAAAAATATTTTCTCAGAAAACTTCCTCTATCTTCCACCCTCCAAAAGTTAAAAATAACAGAAGAATTTGTCACCATTCCGCAACCACATCCTGCACCAATTGGGTTAATGTATAGTGACTAGTGAACAACACCTATCATTTTCTCAACTACGGGAGGTTCATATCTATGACATCATCGTTCCAATCTGCCAAACGTAAAGGCATGCGCACCTTCATTACAGCCACCGCCATCCTCATGCTGCTCCAAACGGCTGTCGCTCCATTATCCGGAGTCGCTGCTGCCGCTTCTTCCAGTACAGATACCAAAGTCACAACTGCCGGTTCAACAACGATATATAAAACATTTCAGTCCATGCTCTACAAAAAGAACGGCTTGCCTGCCGCGGATACTTATCTCGAATCTCATATCAATCAAGTCACCACTTATCATGCAACTCTGATGGTCTTACAACTGGAGAATGCCCGCAACAAGGCGTTAACAGCCATGACGGACCGTCTACTGGTGCCTAATGTTCAAGACAAGATGATCAAAGCCTACAAGTGGAATGATAGCTTCACCCAACTGATGAGCCGCACCAACGACACCAGTCTGCGTGCGCTGCTCCAGCAGGCACGGGATAGCGGTTATCGCCTGGTTATGCTGGAAGGTTCCCTCTATCCGATCATGAATTATATGGCTTTTCAGAAATATATCTCGTACGTGAAACCAGACATCAAACAATACATTAATATTATGGCAGTTGAAACCAGCAACCTTGCCGCCGATGATGGTGCACTGGTCATTGGCTATCAGGAGATTCTCAATCGCGCTTTGAATCAGGAACGATTCCTGAACGAATATCCGAAGTCCAATCGGGTACAACAGGTGAAGAACCTGATGAATAACTATACCTTGTATACCTTTTATGGCCTGAATAATACGCCTTTATTTGACTATGAAACGAACAAAATGACAGCCAATGCCCAGAAAGGTTACAAAGCTGTCTTACAACGTAACTCATCCGAAGACAGTGCCTTCCTGACCAAACTCGAAAAGTTCATGGACATCGTAACCGAAGCCAAATTCGAGAAAACCGCTGCTGTCGAGAAATGGCTAGAGCAGAATGTGCCGGTCAGCGACTACGCGAATTATTGAATTAATCTGCTCCCACGGTTAACACCCGGTTCAAATTCAGGCTAAATCCCAACAGATAACCACAACAAAAACCGCCACAGGATTCGCTCCTGTGGCGGTTTTCTTCATGCTTTATCATCAGAACTAACTCAACCGGTCAGCTCCCTGCACTATTGAATCGGTTTGACCATATGATTATACTCATGTCCTGCGATGACAATCACATCGTCTTTGACATATCCCTGCCGTTCGTACAGCATTAGCGCACGGCCGTTGTCTCGTTCTACAATCAAGGATACCTGCGAGTGACCCAGATCTCTGCCCTGCTGCTCAAAAGCAGCCATCAGTGCCCGGCCGATGCCCTGCCCCTGATAAGCTTCACTTACCGAAAGAGTATCCAGATAATACTCCCCCGGACGGGTCTCTTTGACCAATGTATACTTCTCATCCCGGCTTCGTCCAGGTCGATCCAGAATCGGCTGGTCCAGACGATCTGCTTCTCCGCCATCATAGGCTACCAGAATCCCCGCAATCAGCCCATCCTGCTCCATCACTGTCACATGACGATAGCTAATCCGGTTGTTTTCCTGTACATAGAACTCCTGCAAAATCTGCATCGCCTTCTCATGATCCGCCTCACCCGCTAGCGAGTAAGCAATGTCCCCGATCGCCTGATACAGCAAAAGAATAACCTGATCAGCATCTTCTATGCGTGCAGGTCTGATCAGAGGAGATGTTTCGTGGTGATCTAATTGCATTTTGGAATTATTCATCAGATTAACATGTTGAACAGATTTAGATTTTTGTTCAGTTCGGTATAGGCGATACCTTTGCGGTTCATGCGTTCAATGAGCGGGTGGTAATCTTCCTTGTACATCAGCTCGATGCCCACCAAGGCAGGGCCATTTTCCTTATCATGCTTTTTCGTATATTCAAACCGGGTGATATCATCATTCTTCCCTAGAACTTCCTCCAGGAATTCACGTAAAGCTCCTGCACGCTGCGGGAAATTAACCATGAAATAATACTTCAGACCTTCATAGATCAGGGAACGTTCCTTGATCTCCTGCATCCGGTCGATATCGTTGTTCCCGCCACTAATAACACAGACCACCGTCTTGCCCACGATTTGCTCACGATATTGCTCAAGCGCCGCAACAGCCAAGGAACCGGCAGGCTCGACAACGATCGCATTTTCATTATAGAGTTCCAGAATAGTTGTGCAGGCTTTGCCTTCTGGCACTTTCACAATGTCATCAAGTATACTGTTGCAGATATCAAAGGTGAGATCGCCAACCCGTTTCACCGCTGCACCATCCACGAATTTATCAATATCATCCAACGTCACAACCTGTTTGCGGAACATCGCCTCACTCATGGAAGCTGCCCCAAGTGGCTCAACTCCAATGATGCGTGTCTCTGGACTCACGGTCTTCATGTAGGTTCCCACGCCGGCTGCCAACCCTCCGCCACCAATTGTCACGAACACATAGTCGGCATTCTCATCGAGACTTTCCATGATTTCCATCGCTACCGTACCATTACCTGCAATAATCTTCGGTTGATCAAAAGGATGGATAAACGTCATGCCCTGTTCGTCACATGCACGCATCGCTTCAGCATAAGCGTCATCATACGTATCCCCGATCAGCACCACTTCAACGTTGTTTCCACCAAAGCGACGCACCTGCTTCACCTTCTGGTTCGGTGTTGTACTCGGCATGAAGATTTTGCCGTTAATTCCAAGGGCATTACAGCTAAAAGCAACACCCTGAGCATGGTTGCCCGCACTTGCACAGACAATACCCTTCTCCATCTCGGCTGGTGTCAGACTGCGAATCATATTATAGGCGCCCCGAATTTTGAACGAACGCACCACTTGAAGGTCTTCCCTTTTCAGATACACATTACAGTTATATTTGGCCGACAATACAGCATCCCGCTGTAACGGCGTTCTAACAATGACCTCACGCAGCACATGATGTGCGCGTACGATATCTTCCATGCCAACACTGGCACGACCGGGACTTGTGGTTCCCGTTGGTTCTTGTTCAACTGGTTTCATGTTGTCTCCACACTCCGCTTTTATTGTCTAGCAATGTCGCGCACTGCTTTTCTTTGTATTGTATCACTTTTGTTCTGTTCTTGCGCCTGAGCTCTCATCATTTATCATTCGTAAAATCTCATCAATAATGACCTGAGGGTCTGTATACATAACCATATGTCCCGATTGATCGGCCCCAATCCATCTCGCATTGGATAGCTGGCTCACCGTCTGGCGATGCGCCGTGATGAGGGCAGGTCTGATTTTCCCCTCTCCCTTGCCCGGGTTCGTACCCGAGATCACGCTAACTTCCAGATTACCCAGAGCCGGAGGATGTTCCAGCAACGCTGCCATGTCATCCAGAAATGTTTTGCCTTCCGCAAGCATCGTGCTGGCTGCCCGTACAGTGAAATCCTCCTTGAGGTGATCCGCTGCCACATCGTCAGGCTGAACACTTCCAGCTTTGCTGCCAAGCATCTTATATAAGCCAGTTCGCGCCATGATTGGAATAATGAAACCATTGATGGCAAAGCTCTTTTTAGCAAGCTTGGAAAAATACATTTCGCAATGCTCGTCTGATGGATCTACCAGGATAATGCCATGTAATCGAGATAGATGTGCAGCTGCCGCAGCCCGTACAATCGGACCGCCCCAGCTATGTCCAACCAGAATGAATGGGCCCGGGCCCAGAGCTGTCAGCAGTTCTCCAAGATCCCCTGCAATGCGTTCAAGGCTGCGGGGAGCCGAGTCGACATCACTTCGTCCCGCCCCTGCCCTGTCATACACGACAGCACGTGCATGCTCAGCAATGGCTGGTGCAACCAGTCCCCAGTTTGATCTGGAGGCGCCCATACCGGACTCAAATACAACCGTCAGCTCTCCTGTTCCCCTGGACATATAATGTAGTTTGCGACCATCACGGGTCTGAACAAACGCACTTGAACCAAACGTATGTGAGCTAGGATTAGGATCCATGTTCCCTCCTGATTACAAGCATAGTCATCTTTCACCGAATCTAATTGAAAATGATTATCAATTACTTCATTATAGAATAATCCATGCTATACGACAACCATATTGCTTCATCAAGTTACAGCAGTCCTGTCTCCTCTGTCACGTTGCAAGGATCATCCCTATCCCACCGTTTCGGTAACCCTCCTTTTTCCTTATACAAAAAGAAAACCCGATCCATGATCGGATCGGGTAAATGTACCAGCTACTAAACGGCTGGCCCTCATATACACCTTCCTGTTGCTTCGTGCGCAGTGCCTGCACGGATTGCACATTCGTTTAATCCAAGGATGGACAAATCTCGGTTTAAGGCCGCTGCCCCTTATCCCCGAATACCATGATCCTTGTTGTTCAGCTGCTCCAGAAGTTCATTCATCGCTTCTTCCGTCATGGCCCCACCGCTAAACGCAACCAGTGCTCGTAGCGGCATATATTTCATCATCGCATCCATCATATCTGCATGATCCCCGGCATCATCACCGCCGAACCCACTGGCTTCCTTGAATTGTTGCAAAGCCTGGTCCAGTAGCTGTTTATGGGCCGGATCACGCTGGATATCACCCAATGTACTATTACGCGTATAGGTTGGAAGGAATGTCGCTGTAGACTCTACATTCACACGTGTGTGCACATGAATGTCCCGTGAGGAACTGCCTACCTGAATCTCGAACTCTCCGGTCTCCACATGCCAGTCCTTCATATCTACGTTGTAATAGGCGAATGAACGTTTGTTTAGTGTGAAGCTCACCACTTTGGACTCTCCAGGTTCAAGGGCCACCTTCGCAAATCCTTTCAATTCTCTTACCGGACGAATAACTGTGCTCTCTACATCGCTGACATACAACTGTACAATCTCCTTGCCCGCTCTGTCACCGGTATTGGTGACCCTTACTTGCACATTCACCTCATCCTGATCGGTCAGTTCTGTGCGATCTACCTTCAGATCAGCATATTCAAATGTCGTATAACTCAGTCCATAACCAAACGGGAACAGTGGCTCCAGCTCTTTTTTGTCATAATAGCGGTAACCAACAAAGATGCCTTCCCGGTAATCGACACGATCCCCTTCGCCCGGGAAATTCAAGTAGGATGGATTATGGCTGAGCTTGGCAGGGAACGTCTCCGCCAGTTTACCGGACGGATTCACCTCACCATACAGCAGATCAGCTATCGCTCCACCAACAGCCTGTCCACCAAGATAAGCTTCGAGCACGGCTTGCACCTGCGGTAACCAAGGCATCTCTACTGGAGATCCGTTGCTCAGCACAACGACGACACGTGATTGAACCTTCGCAATCTCTTCAATCAGACGAATATGATTGTCAGGCAGACGCAAATGGGCACGATCATACCCTTCGGATTCATAACGATCCGGCAATCCAACAAACACAACAGCGGTATCCGCTGACTGTGCTGCCTGAACAGCCTCATGCATCAATGTCTCATCCACATCATCCGCTTCAATCCGATAACCTGGGGCATACGAGAAGGTTACACTTTCGCCAGCCACCTGTGTCATCTCTTCCACAATATCATCCACTTTGGTCGGATTAATGTGGGAACTTCCCCCGCCCTGGAAGCGAGGTTTACGCGCAAATGCCCCGATTATCGCCACATCGCCTTCACGCCCAAGCGGCAGGATACCTTCTTCATTTTTCAGCAAAACCATACTCTCGGCTGCCACCTTACGCGCAAGTTGGTGATGCTCATCCTTGTTATATGTAGCCCCATCTTGCTTTTGATCAACGGCATTAAAGATCAGCGTAAGCAGACGCTCCACCGCCCGATCCAGCTTGTCCAGCGGCAGTTGTCCGCTTTCTACGGCATCGATCAATTTACGCTCACCGATTCCACCACTTGTTGGCATCTCCAGTTCCAGTCCTGCTGCAAGAGCGTCTGCACGTTCATTGACCGCACCCCAGTCTGATACCACAAGACCTTCGTGTCCCCATTCGTCTTTCAGGATATCCGTAAGCAACCATTCATTCTCACCTGCATACGTACCGTTCACCTTATTGTAAGAACACATCACCGTCCACGGCTGTCCATCCTTCACTGCACCTTCAAAGCTCGCCAGATAAATTTCACGCAGCGTCCGTTCATCCACCACCGCATCAATCGACATACGCCGTTCTTCCTGATTATTAACTGCAAAGTGTTTGAGAGACGTACCCACACCCTGGCTCTGCACACCCTGAATATGACCGGTAGCCATCTGCGTAGATAACAACGGATCTTCGGAAAAGTATTCAAAATTACGTCCACCCAATGGGGAACGTTTAATATTTACACCCGGTCCAAGTAATACCGCTACATCCTCGGCCTGACATTCCTCTCCCAAAGCCACCCCGACCTGACGCGCCAGCTCCTTGTCCCATGAACTAGCCAATCCTGCCGCAGACGGGAAACAGGTTGCAGGCACACTCGACGTTAGCCCAAGATGATCCGCACTCCCATCCTGCTTGCGAAGCCCATGAGGTCCGTCCGTCACCATGATGGATGGAATGCCAAGACGCTCCACCCCTTTCAGATGCCAAAAGTCCAGGCCCGAGCACATACCCGCTTTTTCTTCCAGTGTCATCCGCTGTACCAGTTCCTTGATGTTACGTTCCACATTAACCCCTCCAGTTCATGATGTTGATACATAGCTATATCACTAAGCATACAAGGTTATCTACCACACATTCAAATGTTTACCCGGTTAGTAACGGTTACATAACACCAGTCAATCATTTCCTCTTCCTAACGATGACTAAATAAAAAGAAAAAACAGCCCGATCTTCACGATCAGGCTGTCTCTATACGTTTCATAACCGTCTATCCACCCAATTTACGCCTGAGTCTTAAACCAAGCTGCCGCAGCTTCTGCCTCAGTACGAGTCAACTGATGACCCTGACGCTCCCAATGCGTGTTTACATCGGCACCTGCACCGCTGAGCAGCGAAGCAAGTTCCTCGGTTTCACGTCTTGGTACAATCGGATCGTTCTCGCCCGCACCAATGAACACAGGCAGACCTTTCAGATCCGGCAGTTCGAGTCCGCGCAACGGTACCATCGGGTGATGCAGAATTGCACCTTTGAATACGTCTGCTTGATGGAAGATCAAGCTTGCCGCAATGTTGGCACCGTTAGAGTAACCCAGTGCATACACGTTGGACCGATCAAAACCGTATTCCACCGCAGCTGCATCTACAAAAGATCCCAGCTCTGCCGTACGAGCAATCAGATCTTCTTCATCAAAAATGCCTTCGGCCAGGCGGCGGAAGAAACGGGGCATCCCGTTCTCCGATACATTACCCCGCACCCCAAGTATGCCAGCTCCTGGTGCGATCATCTCCGCCAGACCGATCAGATCATTCTCGGTTCCGCCTGTGCCATGAAGCAACAGGATTGTTGGCGCATCCGGCTGAGCACCTGCTTTATAGATATGTTTCATTGTATTGGTTGTGGTCATGATTTGGACTCTCCTTTCCATTCACGTACTTCAATTCGTGGCAACAATTGTTCAATCTGCTCACGCTGTGGTTCATACCATTCAGGCAACATCAGTTTCTCACCCATGCTCTCTGCTGGTTCATCCCGTGCAAATCCCGGAGGATCCGTAGCCAGTTCGAACAGTATACCACCCGGCTCCCGGAAATACACAGCGTTGAAGTATTGACGGTCAATGACTGGCGTTGGATGATATCCGGATTGTTCAAGATCCTGCTGAATTTGTTCATGTTCCACGTAATCTTTGGCACGCCATGCAATATGGTGAACCGTTCCGGCTCCACCAATCCCGCGTTGGATACCTGTGGACTGAATATCAATGATCTGACCAATATCGCCGCTTGCCTGAAGACGAAGGAGTCCGTTCTCTTCACCGACTTGCTCCAGACCCAGTTTGCTCACCAAGACGTCCATGGTTTTCTCAGGAACGTGGCTGAACAATACGGCTCCGCCAAATCCTTTGATGGCATGCTCCGGTGTCACACCGTTGAAACTCCAGTTGCTTGGCTGACCGCCTTCACGCTCAACCAGTTCAAGCAACAGACCGCCTTTGTCGAAGAAACGAATGTACTGCTCACCAAATCTGGTTTTATTTTCATATGGAATATCGAAGGAAGCAAGACGTTCTTTCCAGAAAGGCAGGCTTCCTACAGGAACCGCATATACGGTAACTCCAGTCTGACCTGACCCAATGACACCTCTTCTTGAATTCTGCTGTGGGAAAAAGGTAATGATTGTGCCCGGTGCACCCTGCTCATTCCCGTAATACAAGTGATACACGTCCGGTGCATCAAAGTTTATTGTTTTTTTCACCAGTCTGAGCGCCAACACAGCTGCATAAAAATCAACGTTTTTCTGCGCATCGTCAACAAAAGCTGTAATATGATGAATTCCTGAAGTTCTGAACATAATCTCCACTCCCTTGGTTTTAGTTGTATCATAGGTTGTTTTTGCTTCTTTTATTTATTGCTTTTCGTTATTTATCTTTAAATTAAGATTCTTTAAATTTATATTAATCCATTGGACCTCAATATGCAAGCTTTTATTTTAAAATTAAGATTTAATACAAAAAGCAGGCCCCGATCACTCCGGGAACCTGCTTAGCATTATAACGATTGATTAGGTTGCTTCTTATTCCTGTATCACTTTTGTATTACTGCTTCTTAAACCAGTTTCATTCTTTTTGGTGGATTCACCAAATCTTTATGCTCGTATTCATCCTTGATGTCTCCGACAATCTCTTCAAGGATATCCTCCATCGTAACCATACCTACCGTAGCACCTGCCTCGTTTTTCACGGTTGCAATGTGTACACGGCTTTGCTGCATCTGGATCAGTACATCCTTGATTGGAGAACGCTCGGAGAAACTCGGTGTATTGTGAACAAATGTCTCCATATTGAAATCTCTGCCCGCAGCTACACTCGTCAGCATTTCTTTCGTGTTAATGAAGCCAACAAAATGAGCCTGATCCCCATTTGCAATAACAGGGTATCTCGTGTATTCGTGTCGATTCAGCGTTTCAATGATCTGATCAATCGGCATTTCCTTATTCAAAGTAACAATTTTATCTCGTGGAATCATAATCTCCTGAAGCAGACGCTCATCAAAAGCAAAAATGTTTTTGAGATAGTCCAGCTCCGTCTGGTTGATCTCGCCACTCTCGTAGCTCTGTGCCATAATCAGCTTCAGCTCTTCTTCGGAGTGAACGGTATCATGCCCGGCAGGTTTTACACCAAAGATACCAAGCAACAGACGAGCAGCTCCATTCAGCGCGTAGATGAATGGATTCATGATTTTACCGAACCAGTACAGTGGTGGTGCCAGCAATAGCGTCATTCTCTCTGCAAACTGAATCGCCAGGGTTTTCGGTGCCAATTCACCAATAACCACGTGCAGGAACGTAATGATCGCCAGAGCGATACCGTAGGAAAGTACGGTAGATAACGCCGCTGGAACTTCCATTCGCTCAAAGAGCGGATGCAACATTTTCTCAACAGTAGGTTCACCCAAGGCTCCCAATACCAGCGCCGTGATGGTGATCCCCAATTGACATGCCGACAGATAATAATCCAGGTTGTGCGCCACTTTTTTGGCCAGTACTGCCTTTTTATTGCCTTCCGAGATCAATTGATCGATTCGGGACATCCGTACTTTAAGAATTGCAAATTCGGCTCCAACAAAAAAGGCTGTCAGACCTATAAATACGGCTACTAAAAATAAATTCAAGGCTATTATTCCGTCCAATGATTTCCCTCGGGTTGAGGGATTCACCTCCAAATAAAATTTATATTAAGGTTGCACAGACCACTCCGATGACAAAATAACCTTCCGACCGCTGTTATCACCAGATTTTTTTATTCCTTATATAAAAGGGGAAAATCCGGTGATAAAGGCGGACGCTTCGCTTCTTCAGTCTATTCTGTCCTCTCCGTTATCGCAAAAATATTTAAATTTTTAAAAGATTTCCGGACAAGATTACGCCAGATCGCTAGTAGCTTCCTCAACCTGTGCGCCGCTCACTCGTTCCAGAAGAACTTGTTTGATGTGATAGTTTTCGGTATCCACAACGGTCCAGACATAATCGCCGTGTTCTACCGTGTCTCCTTTTTCCACACCTACACCCTTCTGGTACTGGATCCATCCAGCAACGGTATCCATCTCTTCATTACCTTCAAAGCTAAGCCCGAACTGCCGCTCCACTTCATCCAAAAGTACCCGACCATTAATGAGATATTGATTCTCTCCGGTTTCCTGGATATCAGCCACCTCATCGGCATCGAATTCATCGCGAATCTCACCGACAAGTTCCTCCAGAATATCCTCCATCGTAATGATACCCGAGGTACCGCCGTATTCATCCACGACCACGGCCATGTGTACACGTTCCTGCTGCATTTTAATCATCGCATCCTGGATACTTGTAACTTCGGAAACAAATGGGATCTCACGAACGAACTCGCTTAGTTGATACGATCTTGCGGCTACCATGTCAGGCAAAATCTTTTTCACATTCACAACGCCGATAATGCGGTCCTTGTCCCCATCCTCGATGACAGGGTAACGTGAGTAGTTATGTTCATCCAATATAGGAATAATATCGTCATAGGTCATATCCTGATCTAATGTCACCAGTTCTGTACGAGGTACCATGATGTCTTTGGCATCACGTTCATCGAACACAAATACATTTTCCAGATATGAAAGCTTGGTCTTGTTGTTCTCGTCACCTTCGTAACTCTGGTTCATGATGATTTTGATCTCATCCTCCGAGTAGGCTTGATCATGTTTGGCAGGCTTTACACCGAATCCTCGCAGAAGAACACGTGAAGTTCCATTAAGCGCCCAGATGAACGGATACATGATTTTACCAAACCAGTATAGCGATGGGGCGAGCATTAATGTCAGTTTTTCTGAGAATTGAATCGCCAACGTTTTCGGTGCCATCTCACCAACAACCACGTGCAAGAACGTGACGAGGATAAAGGCGATCGCATAGGAAGCAATCGACGAGATTGAAGCAGGTACATCTAAATAATTGAATACCGGATATAACAATCTCTCAACCGTCGGTTTTCCGAGCGCTCCCAGTCCCAGTGCAGTGACCGTAATACCGAGCTGACAGGCTGACAGATAATAATCTAGGTCCGAGACAACTTTTTTAGCCAATACGGCCTTTTTATTGCCCTCCGCGACCAGTTGATCCACTCTTGATGTACGAATTTTGACTACAGCGAACTCCGATGCTACGAAAAATGCAGTCAATGCAATCAAGATAATAAGTAAAGCGATATTCAATATGGTAATTATGTCCAATGATTTCCCCGGTTCTCAGGGATTCACCTCCAGAGATAGTTACAGCGTGATCCGTTAACTGTGTTAACCATTCATCAACTGTTAGTCTTTCAACACGACGTCTGCCTTATATAAAATTGATTTCAATGATAACTTTTGTATAAGTCTTACGTTTGACCTTGTAAAATTACAAAACAGGAATTCAAGATGAAGTCAATGACTTGCAGAAACTTCTTCATTCAAATCGGGTTACCCCTCATGCTGTCAATTGTTCCTCGCTTAACTCCACCTAGATTCGCCATTTGGACAATTTACAATATCGCCTACCCAATAGATATCCACCTCCCCTCGTACTCATTCCTGTTTCCGAAAAGTATACCATGTTTCCCGCTCAACCATCCAGTTGCACGTTATGGTTTGCCACAAGCTTACAGTATAATGTTCACAAATTAGTCTCTATGTATGTTACCTACTTTATATAATATGATTGATATTACCTCGTAATGTGATATTGTTCACATGTTTAGTATAGTCCAATTTATAAAAATACTACCCCTTACTTTAGGGCATTAAACATGCCGGATCTCCCTGATTTAATCCCGTTTTGAATCTTCCCCATATTCTTTCCCGTATAAAACAAGTCCGGCCTTATGCACAAGATACATCTATATACGTAGCAAAGAGCCCGCAAGATGCAAATACCTTTCCGGTATACATCTTTACGGGCTCTTATACTCATTCTATACGAGTGCTTTGGCAGCAATATCTGTCCGCTGATGTTTACCATCAAAATGGATACGCTCCGCCTGTTGATAAGCTTTGTTTCTAGCTTCGGCAATATCCGCACCAAGGCCAACTACACCCAGGATCCGTCCACCATTCGTAACCCAGTCTCCCGCTTCACTACGCGCTGTACCTGCGTGGAATACCACGGCATCTTGCACTTGATCCAGTCCTTCAATGACTACGCCTTTGGCATAAGGACCCGGATAACCTCCTGAAGCAAGTACCACACATACAGCAGCTTCATCACTCCATTCAATCTCAATATCAGCCAGCTTGCCATGGACGGTTGCCCAGAAGATATCAAACAAGTCACTCTTTAGGCGTGGCAATACGACCTGTGTTTCCGGGTCACCAAAACGTGCGTTGAACTCAATCGTTTTGGGCTTACCATCTGGTGAAATCATCAGCCCGGCAAACAATACACCCTGGAATGGGCGTCCCTCGGACACCATCGCTTTGGCAGTTGGTTTGATGATCGTCTCCACGGCTTCCTCAATAATAGAAGCAGGGATATGTGGCAAAGGTGAGTATGTCCCCATACCGCCTGTGTTTGGCCCTTGGTCGTTGTCGAATACAGGTTTGTGATCCTGTGCCGCCGCCATCGGACGAACCGTCTCCCCATCGACAAAAGCCAGAATGGACATTTCCTGCCCTGCGAGGAATTCCTCGATGATGACTTTGGCTCCCGCTTCACCAAATACCTTCTCCACCATGATGCTACGCAGAGCCTGATCAGCCTCATCACGGGAATAAGCTACTGTCACACCTTTGCCCGCTGCAAGTCCATCTGCCTTGATGACAACCGGGATTGCTTGCTCATTCAGGTATGCTTGAGCTTGTTCGTAGTTGTCGAATTTTTCATAAGCTGCGGTTGGAATGTTGTATTTGTGCAGCAGGTCCTTCATGAACGTTTTACTTCCTTCGATCTCTGCTGCATTACGACGGGGTCCAAATACCGGAATACCTGTCGAATCAAATGCATCCACAATCCCATCCGCAAGCGGATCATCCGGACCAATAACCACCAGACCTACTTTAAGCTCTACAGCAAGAGCCGTTAGTTTATCGAATTCATTCACCGCAATGGCATGACACTCAGCGAGTTGAGCAATGCCTGCATTTCCCGGTGCACAGTGAATCTTGTCTACCTTTGGACTCTTCGCCAGTGCCCAGATGATTGCATGCTCTCGGCCACCGCCGCCTACTACCAGAATATCCATTCGTTCTGTTCCCCCTCCGTGCATAACTGGATTTGTTACGCTATCACGTGTTGAAAAAACTAAAAAATAGGGGGTGTACCATAAGTCATTAGCATGACAGGCGACACCCCTTATTAAACCTTTTTCGTTCTAGTGTTTGAAGTGACGAACGCCTGTGAAGACCATGGCAATTCCGTATTCATTCGCTACTTTGATGGATTCTTCATCTTTGATCGATCCACCAGGTTGGATCACTGCTGTAATTCCGGCTTTTGCAGCCAGTTCCAGCGTATCACCCATTGGGAAGAACGCATCAGATGCCAGAATAGCACCTTTTGCTTGCTCGCCCGCTTGTTCAATCGCAATTTTGGCTGCACCCACACGATTCATTTGTCCAGCGCCCACACCCACCGTCATGTCATTCGCAGCAAGTACAATCGCGTTGGATTTCACGTGTTTAACTACTTTCCAGCCAAACAACAGCTGTTTCAGTTCTTCTTCCGATGGCGCACGATCGGTTACAACATTCAACTCGCTTGCTTCGATGGAGTGTACATCGGACTGTTGCACGATCATGCCACCGTCGATAGACGTTACCACGAATTGGCTCTCCCGTTTACGAGCAGCATTCAGTTCGCCTGTTTTGAGCAAACGAATGTTTTTCTTTTTCGTCAGGATATCGAGAGCCTCTTGTGTAAAATCAGGAGCAAGTACGATTTCCAGGAAAATCTCGCTCAACTTGCCTGCTGTATCGCTGTCGATAATACGGTTTGCTGCCACAATGCCACCAAATATAGATGTTGGATCTGCAGCATATGCTTTGCCGTAAGCTTCATAGATACTTGCGCCAATACCTACGCCACATGGGTTCATATGTTTAACCGCGACAACGGCTGGTTCTTCAAACTCTTTGACGATCTGCAATGCTGCGTTCGCATCGTTGATGTTATTATAAGACAACTCTTTGCCATGCAATTGCTCGGCTGTTGTCAACGTATCTTGAGCAGCCAGCGGTTTGCGGTAGAATGCCGCCTGCTGGTGTGGATTTTCGCCGTAACGCAAATCTTGGAGTTTTTCGTAAGTAACCGTTAGACGCTCTGGCAGTGGATCGCCATTTACGTTGGACAGGTAGTCGGAGATGAGTGCATCGTAAGCCGCCGTATGACGGAACACTTTTGCCGCAAGCCGTTTGCGAGTTTCGAGAGTGGTATCTCCATCGTTGCGCACTTCCTCCAGCACTTGGCTGTAATCAGATGCGTCTACAACGACACTGACAAAGGCATGGTTTTTGGCTGCCGAGCGAAGCATCGTTGGACCGCCAATATCGATGTTCTCGATGGCATCTTCGTATGCTACGTCCGGTTTCGCAATAGTCTCTTGAAATGGATACAGGTTCACGACAACCAGATCGATATAGCCGAGACCGAGTTCTTCCATCTGGCGTGTGTGCTCTTCGTTATCACGCACAGCCAACAACCCACTATGAACTGCCGGATGCAATGTTTTGACACGTCCGTCCATGATTTCCGGGAATCCGGTCACATCCGAAATTCCGATGACAGGTACGCCTTCCTTCGACAACAGGCTGCTTGTACCTCCTGTCGAAATAATCTCCACACCCATTTGCGACAGCTCGCGGCAAAAGTCCACGATGCCCGTTTTATCCGATACGCTAACCAGCGCTCTTTTGATACTCACAATATGCTCCTCCTTTAATGTCCCATGGCTTCGCGTTTCCTGACGAAACACAGCCGATTTATTTCCCGAGAAATATCACAAAATGCGTACCAATATTCGACTTCTGTTATACAGTTGATAAATGGATTTTCACACTAAAACACTACGAGTCCAGAATAATCTTTCGATCGCTGTTATTCCTAGATTTTTTTGAACAATTTCTCAATGGTAAAAATCCAGTAATAAAGGCGAGCGCTTTGCTTCTCCAGCTTATTTCTGTCCTCTTCGTTAATGTGTGAAACAGTTTAAAACTATATTAAACCGGTTTGTTAACAGTCACGTGACGTCCGTCTAACTGAACCAGACCTTGCGCGAACCAGGAAACAACTTCAGGGTATAACTGCTGTTCAGCCGCATGAATGGAACGGCTGATTGACTCAGGCGTATCCTCTGGCAAAATGGGAACCGGATGCTGGGCAATAATCGGTCCGGTATCCATGCCTCCGTCCACAAAGTGCACGGTCACACCCGTAACTTTCACACCGTATTCCAATGCCTGTCCAATCGCATCCTTACCTGCAAATGCCGGTAGCAAGGACGGATGAATGTTAATCAACCGCCCTGCGTAACGATCCACCACAACGGAAGTCAGCAATCTCATATATCCGGCAAGAACGACCAGGTCGATCTTTTTGGATTCGAGCACTTCCACGATCTCTGACTCATAGGCTTCACGGGAAGCATAATTTTTCGGAGTAAACAGATGACATTCCACGCCTGCGTCCTGTGCCCGCTGCACAACACGTGCAGAAGGTTTATCACACACGAGCAGATCAACGGATGCATTCAGCCCACCATTCCGTACTGCATCGACCAATGACTGAAAGTTAGTCCCTTCACCCGAGGCAAATACAGCTATGCGGTAGTTCGCCATTAAACATCCGCTCCCGTGAAGGTTACTCGCGCATCTCCTTCAGTAACACGGCCAATGATGTACGCTTCTTCACCAGATGCTTTCAGTTGTTGCAGCGCTTCCGATGCATCTGCTTCATTAACGACCAGTACAAGCCCGACACCCATGTTAAATGTGGTGAACATGTCACGGTTCGAGACAGCACCCTTTTCCTGTAACAGGTTGAAGATTGGCAGGATCGGCCAAGAGCCGTGGTCAATATCCACATTCACGTTGCTAGGCAACATACGTGGGATATTCTCGATGAAACCACCACCTGTAATGTGTGCCATGCCTTTTACTTTTACCTTTTCCAGCAGGGACAACAGAGGTTTAACATAGATCTTTGTAGGTTCCAGCAGAGAATCGCCCAGCTTACCGCCCAGTTCCGCTAATTCATCATGCAGATCAAGTCCCGCATCTTCCAACAAAAGTCTGCGTACCAGCGAGAATCCGTTACTATGCACACCGCTGGAAGCCAGGCCAATCACTGTGTCGCCAGGAGCAATGGTTGTGCCGTTGATAATCTTTGCTTTGTCCACGATGCCTACCGTGAATCCGGCAATATCATATTCGCCTTCACTGTACATGCCCGGCATTTCCGCCGTCTCGCCACCGATCAGCGCACAGCCCGACTGATGACAGCCTTCAGCGATTCCCGCAACAATAGCTTCAATCTTCTCAGGAATGACTTTGTCACATGCCAGATAGTCAAGGAAGAAGAGTGGTTCTGCACCCTGTACCACAATGTCGTTCACACACATCGCTACCGCGTCAATTCCGATGGTATCGTGACGGTCCATGGCAAATGCAATTTTCAGCTTGGTGCCTACGCCGTCTGTACCGGATACAAGCACAGGCTCATCGTATTTATCTTTGTTCAAACCGAACAGGGCGCCAAAGCCTCCCAGATCTGTCATCACTTCCGGACGGAAGGTACGCTTCACGTGTTTTTTCATCCGTTCAACCGCTTCATTACCTGCCGCGATATCAACGCCGGCCTTTTTATATGCTTCAGACAAGTGGAATCATCTCCTTTTTTTTCGCCCCACCTAAATCCTCCCGCCCGGGAGGACCCCATAGGACCTTGGCAGGCCCTCTGGACACCCGCCAAAAAAAGCGGTGCAGAGGTGGCTGGTGTGATCTTGCTATGGTTGGTTCGTGCGTGATCTCGCGGGATTGTTCGCCGATTCCGTTGGCTGCAAGCCATCGGTCGGCGAACCCCGCTCAGCTACGCTGCGGGCAAGCCCGCTGGGCAGCTGCTTCGCTCGGCTGCCTAGCCCCTGTTGCTCCGCAAGGCGGGGCTTAAGGGCGCGGGCTTGGCCCGGGGGCAGCTGCTTCGCCTGGCTACCTAGCCCCTGTTGCTCCGCAAAGCGGGGCTTAAGGGCGCGGGCTTGGCCCGGGGCAGCTGCTTCGCCTGGCTGCCTAGCCCCTGTTGCTCCGCAAGGCGGGGCTAAGGGCTCGGGCTAGGCCCGGGGGCAGCTGCTTCGCCTGGCTGCCTGGCCCCTGTTGCTCCGCAAGGCGGGGCTTAAGGGCTAACAGCTACAGCCGAATTTTTCCTCGCCGCCAAAATCGAGGCGGGTTGGGTAATCATGATCAAAACATGCGAGACATAGTCCGCCTTTAGGATCATCCTGATTATCTCCCTGAATCGATGCAATCAGTCCATCGGGACTGAGGAACTCCAGGGAGTCCGCATTAATTTCACGGCAGATTTCTTCCACCGACAACTGTGAAGCAATTAATTCACGGCTGTCAGGCGTATCAATACCGTAGAAACACGGGTTTTTGAAAGGTGGTGATGTAATCCGTACATGTACTTCCGTTGCTCCTGCATCACGCAGCATGTTCACGATCCGTCGGGAAGTTGTTCCCCGTACGATGGAGTCGTCAATCATGACCACACGTTTGCCTTCCACAACGCGACGCACAGCGCTCAACTTCATCTTCACGCCCTGCTCCCGCAATTCCTGGCTTGGCTGGATAAACGTACGTCCGGTGTATTTATTCTTGATCATACCCATTTCATACGGAATACCTGTCTGTTCAGCATATCCAATGGCCGCCGAGATGCTGGAATCTGGTACCCCCGTAACCAAGTCCGCATCCACAAACGACTCAATCGCCATCCGGCTTCCCATCCGTTTACGGGCCGCATGCTGGTTCGTACCATTCATATCACTATCCGGACGAGCAAAATAAATATATTCCATCGCGCATAATGCCTTGCGGTGTTTGTGATGATCAAAGCGATCCTCATGTAGACCTTCTGCATCCAACACAAGTAGTTCACCCGGTTCAATGTCACGGATTAACTCTGCGCCAATTGTTTCCAGTGCACACGTCTCAGATGCAAACAGATATGCATCTCCCAGCTTACCCATCGTCAGCGGACGAAGTCCGTGCGGATCGGAAGCCACGAGCAGTTTGTCGTTGGTCATGATCAGAAATGCATAACCACCCACAATGCGCTGGAACGCCTCTTTTGCCGCTTCCACAAGCCCTTTGGAGGATCGTGCAATTAGATGCGCAATGACCTCGGTATCACTTGTTGTTTGGAAAATGGACCCGCTCTGCTCCAGCTCGCGCCGGATCGTTGGTGCATTCACAATGTTCCCGTTGGTCGCTACCGCCAAATCGCCATCACGGTATTTAAATACCAATGGCTGTGCGTTTGTCAGTTTACTGTCACCACTCGTTGAATAACGGACATGTCCAATGGAAATATCCCCGGTCAGCGTCTGCATCAGGTCTTTGGTGAATACTTCCTTCACCAACCCCATGCCGCGATGATAGTTAAACTGGCTGCCATCACTCACACACATGCCTGCACTTTCTTCGCCCCGATGTTGCAGCGCATGCAGTCCATAATAGGAGAGCGAAGCTGCGTCAGGGTGTCTGAACACCCCGAACACACCGCATTCTTCTTTCAATTTGTCGAGTCCTTCCTTGCCGGACCCTTCATTATAATAATCGCCTGTCCACAACGGTCCTGTCGTCAGTTCATGAGACATGGAATCGCATCCTCCCAGACCTGAGCCAAACCTCCTACAGGTTCGCTCACGGCTGATGTTCCGTTCAATTCAATCGTCAGGTTACTTCCTTCTACACGTCCAATCACAGCAACAGGTACACCGCGCTCACGTACAAATGCTTCAAGTTTACCCGCTTGCTCTGGCGTAGCCGACAACAAGATACGGGATTGGCTCTCACTGAACAGGGCGTGATCTGCACGAAGTGCAGTCTCCACATTCACCTGTGCTCCTACGTTACCACTGATACAAGACTCTGCGAGTGCTACAGCCAAGCCACCTTCAGACAAGTCATGTGCAGAGCGAACGAGTCCGGATTGGATCGCTTCCAGCACCGTGCTGAGCAGCGCTTTTTCCGTTTGCAAGTTCAGTTCTGGTGGACGACCTTCCGTCTGACCATGAACCGCGTATTGCAGCTCGCTGCCACCCAGTTCAGCTTTTGTTTCGCCGAGGAGGATGATAACATCACCTTCGGATTTGAATGCTTGCGTCGTGATATGATCCGTATCATGAACGAGACCTACCATACCGACAACTGGCGTTGGATAGATGGAGCCTTTGGCATTTTCGTTATATAGACTTACGTTACCACCGATGACCGGCGTATCCAGCACACGACAAGCTTCCGCCATACCGTCTACCGCTTTCTCCATTTGCCAGAAAATATCCGGCTTCTCAGGGTTACCGAAGTTCAAGTTGTCCGTAATTGCCAGCGGCTCTGCACCGGAACATACAATGTTACGCGCTGCTTCACTTACGGCAATCCGTCCACCAACTTCAGGATCAAGGTACACATAACGTCCATTACAGTCCGTTGTCATCGCGAGACCTTTGCGTGTGCCACGAATCGTAACTACAGCCGCATCCGAACCCGGGCGAACGGCAGTGCTTGTACGCACCATGTAGTCATATTGATCATAAATCCATTTTTTACTTGCTACTGTAGGTGATGCCAGCACTTGTTTCAACGCTCCGCCGAGATCCGACACTTCGTCGTAACGAAGCGTGTCGATGGAAGCACTTTGCTCGTAGTATGCAGGTACAGAAGAAGGTTTGTCATACACTGGACATTCATCAACCAGTGCCGTTACTGGCATATCTCCGACCACTTCGCCGTGGTGGATCAATTTCAGACGACCATCATCCGTTACTTTACCAACTTTGGCACAGATTACGCCCCAACGTTCAAAGATCTCCATCGCCTGCGCCTCATCCTTCGGCTCTACAACGAACAACATCCGTTCCTGGGACTCTGACAACATCATCTCGTAAGGCGTCATGCCTTCTTCACGCTGTGGCACCTGATCCAGATACAGTTCCAGACCGTTACCCGCTTTACTTGCCATCTCGGCACTCGAACATGTCAGACCCGCAGCACCCATATCCTGAATTCCGAGCACGATGCCCGTGTCGATCAATTCCAGACAGGATTCCATCACCAGTTTCTCCATAAATGGATCACCAACCTGAACAGCTGTCCGTTGTGACTCGGATTCTTCCGTCAATTCAACAGATGCAAAGGTTGCTCCATGAATACCATCCCGCCCTGTTGGTGGCCCAACATAATACACGGGGTTTCCTACACCTTTAGCTACGCCGCGCTGAATCTTGTCATGATCAATCAGACCCACACACATCGCGTTAACCAGCGGATTGCCTTCATAGCTCTCATCAAACATCACTTCGCCACCAACGGTAGGAATACCGATACAGTTACCGTATCCAGCAATACCCGCTACCACATGTTCGAACAAATATTTAACGCGATCACTCTCCAGCTTACCGAAACGAAGGGAGTTCAGTATGGCTACCGGTCTTGCACCCATGGAGAAAATATCACGGATAATACCGCCCACACCTGTTGCCGCACCTTGATAAGGCTCAACTGCGGAAGGATGGTTATGGCTTTCAATTTTGAATACAACGGCCTGATTATCACCGATATCCACGATACCGGCACCTTCACCAGGTCCCATCAGGACACGTGGTCCAGTCGTTGGGAAACGGCGCAGCAATGGCTTGGAGTTTTTATAAGCACAGTGCTCGGACCACATTACACTGAACACACCAATTTCCGTGTAGTTTGGCTTGCGCCCCATGAACTCACAGATCAGCTCATACTCGCTGTCAGATACGCCCATTTGTGCGTAAAGTTTATGTTCTGCGACCTGTTCTGCTGTTGGTTCCTTAGCGGATAGCTGCTGCGTCATGCCGATCCCTCCATGCTTTCAAAATAGATGTAAACATACGTTTGCCGTCTTCCGAACCAAACAGTGAATCCACTGCACGCTCTGGATGCGGCATCATGCCGACCACGTTTCCAGCCTCGTTACAGACTCCTGCAATATCACCCAGGGAACCGTTCGGGTTGGTACCATACGTAAATACGATCTGGTTGTTCGCTTGCAGACTCGCCAGCGTCTCCTCATCGCAATAATAGTTGCCTTCACCGTGAGCAATCGGGATGATAATCTCTTCGCCGGGTGCATAGTCACGTGTAAATGGTGTATCTGCGTTTGCCACTTTCAATACCGTATCGTGACAACGGAATTTCAGGGAAGTGTTACGGATCAATGCACCTGGAAGCAATCCCGCTTCCGTCAGGATCTGGAATCCGTTGCAAATACCCAAAATATATTTACCTTGTTCAGCAGCTTTCGCTACCTCGTTCATTACCGGTGCAAAGCGGGAAATCGCTCCGCAACGCAAGTAGTCACCATAAGAGAAACCACCCGGAACTAAAATACAATCATAAGCCGAAAGATCTGTAGCCGTGTGCCATACATAATCAACCTCTTGTCCGATCGCATCTTCCACTGCCTTGTAACAGTCGATGTCGCAGTTGGAGCCAGGGAACACAAGAACTGCAAATTTCATGAGATTAACCCTCCAATTCGTAGCGGTAATCTTCAACAACGGTGTTGGCCAGCAACTTTTCACACATGACTTTCAATCGTTTCTCCGCTTCCGCACGATCTGTTGTATCCAGGTTCAGTTCCATGACTTTACCGATCCGTACACTTTCCACTTCGTTGAATCCCATTGAATGCAGGGCTCCTTGAACAGCTACGCCTTGCGGGTCGAGTACGCTTTGCTTAATAGTGACATATACGGTTGCTTTGATCATGATCCTTATGTTCCTCCTCAGTAATGAACGGGATAAATGCTTTATGCTGTTAAACATGGGGTGTGGAGCTTGCTCCAGGGCGGATTGTTCTTTCCGGTCGCTTGTTGTCCCCAGGTTTTTTGATTGTTTTGGCCCGCTGTGCGGTCAAAACCCGGGGACAAAGGCGAACGCTATCGCTCCTTTAAGAACAATTCCGCCCCTCCGCTAGTCCATGCGACGTTTTTTAAAGGCCTAAACCTTTTACGTTGCACGGTGTGTAATGGTCTAGCCTGACCATTCCTTCAAAACAGTGAATGGCGAATGGTCTTTAAGTTACTTTAGTAATTAGTGAATTTAATTCTCTTAATTTTTCAGGCTTCCCCTACCTGTGGGAAGCCACCGCTCTTAATTGCCTCACCCACCAGTTTGAACACTGGCGGAGGGAAAGATTTGAGCTAGAGAAACGAAGTGCTCGCCTTTGCAACCGGAATGTTTCCTTTTGAAAAAAGGATTCCAATCAAAACATTCCGGGGGCAACAGCGATCGAAAGCCAAACTTTCCCATAGCCTCTCGCTCAAACGTTAAACTTTATTATTTCGTTAAACGGTTATAAATATCGACGTATCTTGCGGTTGTTGTCTTTACTACCTCTTGTGGAAGTGGATCAGGTTTGCTGTTCTTGTCCCAATCGGTTCCGGCGAGATAGGTGCGCACTGGCTCTTTATCCATGCTGTCGATCTCGATGTCGAGTTCATAATTCTCTTTGGCCCAGAAGCGTGAAGCATCTGGGGTGAAGATTTCGTCAATCAGGATGACCTTGCCATCCACGATGCCGAACTCGAATTTGCAATCTGCCAGAATGATGCCACGCTGATCACAGTAATCACGGGCGAATTCGTACAGGCGCAAGCTTTTTTCCTGAAGCTCAACTGCGAGTGCGTCTCCCACCAGTTCTTTCATGCGATCCATTGGGATGTCCTCATCGTGACCAACATCGTTTTTGGCTGCCGGTGTGAAAATAGGAACTTCGAGCTTGGCGTTTTTGCGAAGTCCATCAGGCAGTTTAATGCCATTCACTTCACCACTCGTCTCGTATTGTCTCCATCCCCCACCCGTGATGTATCCACGCACGACACATTCAATATCAATGCGTTCTGCTTTGCGGGTTACCATGATGCGGTCTTTGAGCAATTCAGGGTCTGTGATGAGATCACCCAGTTGATTCACATCGGTATGAACGACGTGATTCTCCATCATGTCACCCGTCAGTTCGAACCAAAAGCTGCTGAGTTTATTCAGTACGTTTCCTTTCTCGGGAACCGCCGGGTCCAGCACGTAATCAAATGCCGATATACGGTCCGTAACCACGATCAGAAAATGTTCACCCAGATCGTACAATTCACGTACTTTTCCTTTATATAACAGAGGTGCTTTAACGAGATCTGCCGCAGTGGACAGTGCCATGGGCTCACCTTCTTTCAGGAGATGTAAGGCTAAGGACAGAATCCTGATGGTGCGGACTCCACTCCGATGACAGAACAATCTTCCGATCGCTGTTATCCCCAGATTTTTTGATTCCACTTTTGCAAAGTGAAAATCCGGGGATAAAGGCGAACGCTTTGCTTCTTCAGCTTATTTCTGTCCTCTGCGTTCCCTGCTGAACCATCATTCTGCGCTATAGCCTTATGGGACTTATATATTAATCGTTCAAGCCGAGCTTTTTGAAGATGGTGTCTACGTGCTTCAGGTGCCATGACGGGTTGAATGCATCTGCGATTTCTTCTTCGTTCAGCACTTCCGTGATTTCCGGTGTGGATTTCACGATATCCTGGAACTGGCGTTGTTCTTCCCATGCTTGCATCGCACGTGGTTGAACGGTATCGTATGCTTGCTCGCGGCTGAAACCTTTGTCGATCAGCTTTGTCATGATGCGACCGGAGAATGGTACCCCGTAGGTGCGCTCCATGTTGCGTTTCATGTTTTCAGGGAATACCGTCAGGTTCTTCACGATGTTACCAAAACGGTTCAGCATGTAGTTCAGCAGCATCGTTGCATCCGGTAGAATGATACGTTCTACAGAAGAATGTGAGATGTCGCGCTCATGCCAGAGCGTTACGTTCTCGTATGCGGATACCATATGTCCGCGAATGACGCGGGACAGACCGGAGATGTTTTCACTACCGATCGGGTTACGTTTGTGTGGCATCGCAGAAGATCCTTTTTGACCTTTAGCAAAAGCTTCTTCCACTTCACGGAACTCACTCTTCTGTAGCGCACGTACCTCTGTAGCAAACTTGTCCAGGGACGTTGCGATCAACGCCAGTGTAGCCATATATTCTGCGTGACGGTCACGTTGCAATGTTTGAGTCGAGATCGGCGCAGGTTTCGTGCCCAGCTTCTCGCAGACAAACTCTTCAACAAACGGATCGATGTTCGCGTATGTTCCAACTGCGCCTGAGATTTTGCCGTATTGTACATTGTCTGCTGCATGGCGGAAACGCTCCAGGTTCCGTTTCATCTCTTCATGCCACAATGCCATTTTCAGTCCAAATGTCGTTGGTTCCGCATGCACACCGTGCGTACGTCCCATCATTGGTGTGTGCTGATAAGCCAATGCTTTTTCACGAAGAATTTCAATGAAATTCACGATATCCTTTTCCAGAATCTCATTCGCTTGACGCAATACATAACCTAGAGCCGTATCTACGACATCCGTGGAAGTCAGTCCGTAGTGCACCCATTTCCGCTCCGCACCCAGACTTTCAGATACCGTACGTGTAAATGCGATAACGTCATGACGTGTTTCTTTTTCAATCTCATAGATGCGATCGATGTCAAAAGATGCGTTCTGACGAAGCAATGCTGCTTCTTCCTTAGGGATAACACCCAGTTCGGCCCACGCCTCACATGCACAAATTTCAACTTCCAGCCACGATTGGAATTTGTTCTCTTCGGTCCAGATGGCTCTCATTTCGGGTCTGCTATAACGTTCAATCATGAATTTGTATTCCTCCAGAGATTAGTTTGTTCAATCCATTGCAATCCTTCTTCAACATCCTGACAGAGCAGATTCACATGCCCCATCTTACGTCCTGTTTTTGCTTCGGTTTTACCATATATGTGAAGCTTGGGAATCACACCGAGCTCTATCGCTTCTACATCAGGTTGCCCTGTTCTGGCGATAATGCCTTCCAGATGTTCTCCAAGCACATTGACCATAACAACCGGACTCAATAACGAAGTGTCCCCAAGTGGTAACCCGCAGATGGCACGGATATGTTGTTCGAACTGAGAAGTCGCACAAGCTTCCATCGTATAGTGACCAGAATTATGCGGTCTTGGTGCCAGCTCATTGACGTACAGTCTTCCATCCGCCGCTACAAACAGTTCCACAGCCAGCAGTCCAACAGCCTTCATCGATTCTGCCACCGCTGCTGCCAGCTTTTGCGCTTCAATCTGGATATCTGCGGCAACTCTAGCCGGTACAATTGAAGCATGCAAAATGTTGTTCACATGAATGTTCTCCGCTGGCGGGAACGTTTTGATCTCCCCATTTGTACTACGCGCTACAACGACCGATATTTCGCATTCAAACTTGATGAATTGTTCCAACACCAGTTCCGCACCAGTAGCCGCAAGTTCTTCGTATGCCGCAACAGCCTGACTTGCTTCCCGGATGACCCGTTGACCTTTGCCATCGTAGCCTCCAGTCACCGTCTTCAGTACACAGGGCACTCCAAGTTCGCTAACAGCAGCAAGCATCGTATCCGCACTTATGATTTCCCGATAAGGCGCGACTCTCACTCCGGCGGCTTCGATCGCACGTTTTTCACGCAACCGATGTTGTGTGGTGTACAGTAACGCACTTCCTTGCGGAACGTAAGACTCACGTTCAAGCAGCCCAGCCACTTCTGCATCTACATTTTCGAATTCATACGTAATGACATCGCATTGCCGAGCCAGTTCAAGTGCAGCTTTGGCATCGTCATAACCAGCTTCAATCTGACGAGCAACTTGACCACAAGGTGCATCCGCAGCGGGATCAAGAGTAACGAATCGATACCCCATTGCCGTTCCTGCGAGCGTCATCATCCGTCCGAGCTGTCCGCCTCCAAGAATGCCGATGGTTGTTTTCCCGGGCGGCAGGACTTTTTTTAGCTCTCCTGCTATACCGGATTGGTTCCCTGCTCTATTCATAGTTCTTCACTACTTTCGAGTACTTCTTGTTTGATGCGCTCTCGGCGAGCTTCAGAGCGACGTTGGACATCCGGGTCAAAAGCACCGATCATTTGAGCTGCCAGCAATCCTGCATTGGTTGCCCCTGCCTTGCCAATCGCCACAGTTGCGACGGGAATACCACCAGGCATCTGAACAATGGACAACAAGGAATCGAGACCGTTCAATGCTTTGGATTGAACCGGTACGCCAATGACTGGAAGCATCGTTTTGGCGGCAACCATACCGGGTAGATGTGCTGCCCCGCCTGCCCCTGCAATGATCACCTTAAATCCTCGATCAATCGCCTGCTCTGCGTATTCAAACATCAGATCCGGTGTACGATGGGCGGAGACCACCTTTTTCTCATACCCAATCTCCAGTTCGTCCAGCACCTCGCACGCATGTTTCATCGTTTCCCAATCCGACTTGCTGCCCATAATTACAGCGACTTGCAGTGACATGAATACATCCAACTCCCGTCTGCGCTTTTTTGATTACATCTGACTATTAAGGAACTCTTATTACGTGTGAAATGAAAAAATCCGCTACCCGCGAAAACATCACATTTTCTCCGGACACCGGACTCCAAGAAATACGTATCCCTCATTTGGGCATGCCAAAAGGGGGCTTGCTGTCCGCATCTGGTTTCATGCGACTCTCAGCCGTATCTCCTCGTAGTCCGGAAATTTACGGTTCCCGGGTAGATACTTCCGGGCCCTATTCCCGGCGTTATACGAGCAAATATCTATCAAACTATCTTCGTTCATTTTTGTAATCTCTTATTACATATTTCGTTCCTACTCGACCTTATTCTTACCTGATCGACACATCTAACATTCTAACAATCCCCTACAGCTAATGTCAACTTAAAGACGAACATTTAACATATTGACAAATATAATGTTCGGGAATTGCTTCTTTAAATTCGCTTAACCATCCATTTCATCCCATAAAAGAAAGCCGGCTCCTCTTCAATCTCTCGAAGACAACCGGCTTCCTGCTTTTCAGTGCGTACACACTTCATCCATTATTTTACGATCAGTACTGGAACCCGCGCATGTTGCACCACATTGTGACTGACACTACCCAGGACAAATTCCCGAATACCACCCAGTCCGCGGCTACCAATAATAATGATATCAGAATCATTCTCTTTGGCAAAATCAAGCAATACTTCCGCAGCTGCTCCTTGAATCAGGTCCACATTGGCCGTTACACCCGCAGCCTGAATTCGCTCTTTTGCTTCATCTGTCGTCTGTACCGCGAGATTGTAATAGTCATTATTAAGTGAAGGTGGCAATGGAGCCAGTCCCTCACCAATAAATACACGTGGGAAATCAAAAGCATGAATGACATCCAGTACTGCATTTGGGGACACTTTAGCTAGCTCAATCGCACGATCAAGTGCTTTATTTGAAGCTTTGGAACCATCATAAGCCACTAATATTTTGGAAAATAACATGTGAATCCCGTCCCTTCCTTTATATGTAGAGCACGCGAAGCAAGCTTCGGTCTGACATGTAATAAACTAACAGTTAAATAACAGAACCATGTAACTCCTTAAACGTTCCAGAGCCACAATGAACCATTTATACGAATGAATTTACATATCAGACGAATTAATGATACACCTTTCACTTCAGCGTAAGTCTTGTTCGAATGGTTACGCATGTGTTCCATGTGTTCATTGAATAAAGTAACCATAGATTACCGCATTTAAGAATAACAACAATGGAATGCCAATGGTGAAGCTGGGATGTTTAGTCTTATGCCTTTTCCGATACATCGCGATCCAGACTCCCAAAGCACCGCCTATAAATGCTAATAAGAATAACGTCCGTTCGGGTGTACGGTCACGACGCTGTTGCGCACGCCTCTTATCATCCGACATCACCAGATAACCAACTACATTAATAAATAAAAACCACAATATAAGTCCGGTTTGCATATAATTCTAGCGATCCCCCTGTCCCGGGACATCTCCCTGTCTCCATTATAGTCCTCATCAGAGACATGTTCAACGCACCGGATAGGGAAACGCAATTTTGTGTAATAACGCTAACCTCGCTCTAACCTAGGACTCCTGTTTTGGAATACCGTTCAGGCTTGGTGCTCTTTTGGCTGCTTTGTCCGGGCGCACAGCGATACTCTCTTCCCGAATACTGTCTTTGTTTTGCTGGTTATGGATCTTCTCTGGTTTGTTATGCGGCATGTAGGTATCACCTCCTTGGCTTACGTTGCCTGAAAACGGAGGATCTTATACGACTTCAACTACCCTCAAGCGTGTTACTCTCCCTTTTTCTCCATAGCCGCCTTCAGCAGATCTCCAAGGTTAGACCCAATGGACTCCTGCTTCGCATATTGTTTCACCAGCTTTTGCTGATCGCGTTTGTTCACATGCTGTTTATCCTTATCCAACGTTTCTGTAATACCACAAGGTAGACATTGTACGTATAACCCCGCCTTACCTTCTTTGATTTCCATCTTTTTGTGGCACTGCGCACAACGACGATTGGAGAGTCTCTTTTCTGCCGAACGACGATACCCGCAGTCCTCGGTAGGACATACAAGAAACTTGCCGCGCTTGCCTTTCTTCTCCAACAACCGTGCGTTACAGTCCGGGCAATGGCTATTGGACACATTATGCGGCTTGTACTCTGCTTTGCTGCCTTTTACGGTGGACACCAACTCTTTCGCCATTGAACGGATACCATCCAGGAACGGCCCCGGTTTCCCTTGCCCACGAGCGATGCGTTCCAGTTCAGCTTCCCAGCGGGCAGTCAGATCCGGTGAACGAAGCTGCGGGGCAGCCAGTTCAATCAACTGTTTTCCTTTACCGGTTGGATGCATGCTGTTGCCTTGACGATCTATTGTATCGGAACTGACCAGCTTCTCGATAATATCCGCACGTGTAGCTGGAGTGCCGAGTCCATGCTTTTCCATCTGGGAAAGCAAAGCAGCTTCGGTATACCGTTTGGGCGGCATCGTCCGTCCACTTTTAATATGGCAACGCTGAACCGTCACGGACTGCCCTTGCTGCACATCTGGCAAAAGCGCACGCTCATGGTCTGCTGCATCATCAGTACGGTCATCGTCATCATCGCTGTAATCGCCGCCGTATACTTCACGCCATCCACTTTCTTTCACCGTTGTACCTTTAACATGGAAGGAGTCATTCCCCACCTGAACCGTGATCGCAACCGAATCGTACTTCGCTGCCGGATAGAATAGGCTGATAAAACGACGTACGATCAGATCGTACAGTTTGCGTTCCTCTGGATTCAATTGATTCAAAAGTACCGTCTGCTCCGTTGGGATAATCGCATGGTGATCCGTAACTTTGCTGTCATCCACAATACGTTTGGTGATATCCAGATTTTTGCGCAGCAAAGGACGTGCCAAAGACGCATAAGGTCCAATGGCTACACTATCCAGCCGTTCTTTCAACGTAGCTGTCATGTCCGAAGTGAGGTATCGACTGTCCGTACGCGGATACGTCACAAGCTTGTGCTGTTCATACAGACGTTGCAGGACATTTGATGTTTGCTTTGCAGAGAAACCATACTTCCGGTTGGCATCCCGTTGTAGTTCCGTCAGATCATATGCCAGTGGATGCGGCTCAACCTTCTCGCTTTTCTTCACTTGGGCAATCGTGCCCTTGCGCCCATCTACCCGTTTCTTCAATTCTTGTGTTTCTTGAGGGTCGAAAATTCGTGAATCTCCTCCAGCTGCCCGCCACACAGCCTGAAAACCTCCCATGTCTGCCGTTAACGTCTCATACTCCTGCGAGCGGAAACCGTTAATTTCATTTTCCCTGTCCATAATCATGCCCAAGGTCGGAGTTTGTACACGTCCAGCAGACAACTGGGCATTGAAACGAACGGTTAATGCACGGGTCACGTTAAGTCCGATCATCCAGTCAGCCTCCGCCCGGCAACGTGCAGATTCATAGAGGCGGTCGAACTGACTGCCTGGCTTCAGCGAAGCAAATCCGTCTTTGATCGCCTTATCTGTCTGGGATGAAATCCACAGGCGTTTAAAAGTTTTTTTCCACCCCGCCATCTGCATGATCCAACGAGCCAGCAATTCTCCCTCACGTGCTGCATCGGTCGCAATGACCAGTTCGCCTACATCCTGACGTTTCATCAACTGCTGCACGGCTTTATATTGATGGTTGGTCTCTTTAAGTACTTTCAATTTCGTACGATCTGGCAGAATGGGCAGGTCCTCCAGATTCCATGTTGCATACTTTTTGTCGTAATCCTCGGGTTCAGCTAATCCAACCAGATGTCCAAGCGCCCAGGTAACGATATATTTCGGGCCTTCCATATAACTTTTATGTTTATCACGCGCACCCATAACTCTGGCTATTTCGCGTGCTACAGATGGTTTTTCTGCGAGTACCAATGTCTTCACTTCATATCTCTTCCTCTCTGTAATGCCTTATGTCTCTTCTAATCCTATCTTTTCATTATATCATTTCACGGTAAAGGTATGCTCTGTCTTCTCCCTTTCCCAATCTACTTGCATTCTGTAACCTCATGTTTAAACAATATGTCGTATTCATGTCACTTTTAATTACATTATTTCGTTTGATAGTTTTCCTGAGTACACGAAATCAGAAGCATCAGTAAGTATTAACACTGTAAAGTATTGATGTATACGTTTTTTTGGATAAATATAAACCTTGTAAGATTACCTGACATAACTATACAATGTGTCAAAAGCATAGAAACAGAATCGCTACACACATCAATGAGACACAGGAAGGGAGCGTGGATGCATGACTTATCATGGATCTGTATTGAAAAAAAGTGGGGCTTTGTTACTGGCAGGTGCTGTTGTTGCCACAACATGGGGAGAAACGGTACCTTCGGCATCAGCCGCAACGGCAACGCCTACGAGTAAAACAACAGTAGCAGCTGTATCCAAAGGAAAAGCGCCAGCAACTCCGGTAGCATTTGTTCAGGCTATGGAAGAAGCGGCTACACTTGCAGGTGTTCCTTTTACCATGGACAAGCTCTCCGGCACAACCGTACAACGTAAAGATGCTGCGGTCGCCTTGCAACAATGGCTCAAGCTGGATTCGACTACCGTATCATTCAAAGATGTCCCGGATGAAGCCACTTTCGCAGGTGCTGTTGGTGCATTGAATACGGCAGGGCTAATGAAAGGTTATACCGATTCCCTCTTCCTTCCAAACGCTGTACTTACCGAGAATGACCTCTCCATACTGAAAGACCGCATTTATAACTACATAAAACCGTTTGTCCTGGAGGAAGCAACCATCATGGATCTCCAGACTGCAATGACGCAAGGAAAACTGACATCAAAAGAACTGGTTCAAAAATATCTGGACCGCATTGAAAAATACGATGATCAAGGTGTAAGCATCAACGCCGTATTAACCCTGAACCCGGATGCACTCCAAATTGCGGAGCAATTGGATGAAGAACGTGCAGCACAAGGTGCCCGCGGGCCTCTGCATGGCGTTCCGGTTTTGGTAAAAGACAATTTCGATACCAATGACATGCCGACAACCGCAGGCTGTATCTGTCTGAAAGATTCCATTCCTGCTCACGATGCTGAACAAGTGAAGAAACTCAAAGCAGCTGGCGCCATTATTTTGGGCAAAACGAACCTGCATGAATTCGCATTCGGCATAACGACATCCAGCTCATTGGGTGGACAAACACTGAACCCTTACGCCCTGGATCACTATCCAGGTGGATCAAGCGGTGGAACAGGTGCAGCCATTGCATCAAACTTTGCTGCAGCCGGCATGGGTACAGACACTGGTGGTTCGATCCGAATCCCATCCAGCTTCAACAGCCTTGTGGGTATCCGCCCAACCATCGGACTGTCCAGCCGTGAAGGCATTATCCCATTGGCTTTGACACAGGATGTAGGTGGGCCTATGGCTCGTACGGTTAGTGACACTGCAATCATGTTGGATGCTACAGCCGGCTATGATAAAAAGGATGTCGCTACAGCCTACGCGGTTGGCAAAATTCCATCCAGCTATACAGACTTCTTGGATGTAAACGGACTGAAAGGTGCACGCATCGGTGTGGCCACAGAACTCATCCCAAGTAACAAAGCTGAAGAAAAAGCCGTTGCTGACGTGATCAACACCGCTGTGGAAGAACTGAAGACACTGGGCGCTACCGCAGTTCCCATTTCCATCCCGAACTTGACTGAGATCAACAAATACCCAAGTCTCAGCGGATATGAATTCAAGTTCCAACTGAATGACTATCTGGACTCATTGGGTGCAGACGCTCCATATCACAGTCTGTCCGAGATCATCGCTTCCGGAGAGTTTGATAAGTCACAAGAACAATCAATGAAGACTCGGGATGCACGCCAAACGTTGGAGACTACCGAATACAAGGACATCGTCCTGAAACGCACCCAAGTTACACGTGAGTCCCTGCTGAAAGTTATGGCAGACAACAACCTGGATGCCATCATCTATCCTACGTCCACACAAGCCGCTGGTGTTATTGGCGAAGGACAAAACTCCGGTGGTAACAACCGATTGAGTCCTTTCTCCGGCTTCCCGGCGATTACGGTCCCTGCTGGTTTCACAACTGATGGTTTGCCAGTAGGCATGGAATTCCTTGGTCGTGCCTTTGATGAAGGAACCTTGATCAAGCTGGCTTACAGCTACGAACAAGGTACACATCACCGCCAAGCGCCTAAGCTTACGCCGTAAAATATTTATGGGATTAAGCAATTCCGGTTAACACAAAAAATAGATGCAATCATATCACTTTTTTGAAACGAGTTAACCCACTAAAGAGACCACCTTCTTCATGACAGCATGAAGTTTGGGTGGTCTCTTTTATGTTCTCTATTTATTTTTGTGTTGCATACCGTCGGATGTTACTCATTCCTGAACGTTGTCCGGCACGCCCCATTTCAGCACCAGACCTGCGTACGTCAGACCACCGCCAAAGCCAAAGAGAGCTACGCTCTGTCCTTCTTTCAACTTCCCTTCATCCACTGCAATCTGTAGCGCCAGCGGAATGGAAGCGGCAGATGTGTTCCCACGATACTCGACACTGGTTAAAGTACGTTCCAAAGGAACCGGACCACGTTCGCAAACAGCTTCAATCATTCTCATGTTGGCACTATGAGGGACAAACCAGTCAATCTGGTCAGGGCTTAATTCAGCTTTCGTTATAAGTTTACCCAATTGCTCTGGAATCGTCCGTACAGCCCACTTATAAATCTCTCGCCCATTCTGAACTAAACAACCTTCGCCCTGTAAAGGCACACCATTCATCTCCGAAGACAGACCACTCTTATAGAGATGTACACCGCCTTCTCCATGTGTACCTGATATGGCTGCCATAAAGTCACCTTCAGCACCCGATGATCTCTCCACCAAGAAGGCCCCCGCTCCATCACCAAACAGTACACAAGTCGTGCGGTCTGTGTAATCCGTAATTTTGGATAATGTCTCTGCTCCAACTACCAGTACTTTGCGGTACATTCCACTGGTCACCAGACTGTCGGCTAGCTGTAAACCGTAGGTAAAACCTGCGCATGCAGCATTTAAATCCAGTACACCCGTGTGTGGGATCTTAAGATTAGCCTGTACTCTGGATGCCGTACTTGGGAAAGCATATTCAGGTGTACTTGTAGCCACAAGGATCATATCCACATCTTCTACACTTACATCATAACGATGTATCATATCTTCTACAGCCTTCGTAGCCAGGTCAGATACAAATTGATCTTCAGCTGCAATTCGCCGTTCTCTCATACCAGTACGCTGTACAATCCATTCGTCACTTGTCTCGACCAATTTCTCCAGATCAGCATTCGTTAATATTCGATCCGGTACATACGTCCCCATTGCCGTGATGGTTGCCTTTGATTGATGCTTCATACCGGTAGTCACCTCACTTGTTTTTTACCATTATAGCACTAAGTCTTAGTACTTGGTACTAATTTTATAAAATATTTATTATGATTCTTTCGTTAGTTGTTTATTTTAAAGTGATCTCTTCATTCTATTACCCAGAGCAATACAAACGATGGCATGCATTTTGATGAAGAATTGTGGATTTTCCCTGACTAACATGAAGAATGTCTTAATTATATGCGTTTTTTATAGACAGCTCATTCAAACAGGAGGAAAATAAACTAATTGCCCTACATTACTAAAGAATAGAGATGATCTATATCCATGAAAAAAGAATTAAATATCCTTGCCATTTCCGGAAGTCTGCGCAATCAGTCCTCCAATACGTTACTAATGCACGCCATGATTAAACTGGCTCACACTAACCTTAAGTTTGAAGTATATGATGGATTAAATGATCTGCCGCATTTTAACCCTGACCTCGATGTCGAGGAGGGTCCAGTGTCCGTACAGAACTTGAGAGCCCAACTTAAGCATTCGGACGGTGTCCTTATCTGCACGCCAGAGTATGGAAACGGCGTTCCTGGGGTCTTAAAAAACGCACTAGATTGGGTTGTATCTTCTGGAGAATGGCTCAATAAACCCACCATTGTCATTGCTGCTTCCCCAAGCCCCATGGGAGGTGACAAAGCCCATGCTTCCTTATTGCTCACACTAAACATGATTAATGCACAAGTTCTACAGGAGGGCTGTTTAACCATTCCTCATATTACATTGAAAATGAACAAACAAGGCGTCATCATTGATTCGGAAACCCAGCATGCATTGCAGAACTCCCTTACAATCCTTGGGGAGGCTTGCAACCAAATGAAAGTATAGACAGATGTTGTACTTAAATCGATGAAAGAGAAGAAATGATCCTTTTAAAGTTATTTAACATTCTCATAAATATTGAAATAGTAAACAGCCTTGGTTATTTACCAGGGCTGTTAAGGTTTATATAAGTATTTAGGATTAAAATAAAAAAGACACACTCGATATCATCAAGTGTGTCTTTAGATTGCTTGGCGGCGTCCTACTCTCCCAGGACCCTGCGGTCCAAGTACCATCGGCGCTAGAGGGCTTAACGGTCGTGTTCGGGATGGGTACGTGTGGAACCCCTCCGCCATCGCCACCAAACGCATAGCTTACATTCAGAGATCGTTCTCTGAAAACTAGATTCGAAACGAAACATGCGAATTACAACTTGCTATTGGAT
>NZ_ASPR01000007.1:0-68534 GCF_000517845.1 Paenibacillus sp. FSL R5-192
GCAACTTTTATATCTTATCACATCCGAACCAACTTTGCAAGCTCTTTTTTTTAAGTTTCTTTCGAAGCTTATTTCATTTGCTTGCCGCACCGTGTAAACCATGTTTTCTTGGCCGGAATTAGAATATACCATGTACAGATATTGAATGCAAGTCTTTTTTTGAAACTATATTAACAATCGGATTGATCTAATACGGACGTACATATGGTATTCTCCCAACTTAGCAAGTTCATACGCACGTCCATTTTCACTTTAACGTTTAACATTCCTAGCAGGAACCTTTCTTGGCCATAAACTGTAACTAAAACTTATCAGAAAATCGATACCGAGTATCAATCCCCACACTCTGATCAAATTATTGAAGACAGCTGTACGTTCAGCATCTCCAATCCACCATATCATGGCCAATAAAAAAGCACTTCCTATAGCCCAAGCCAATAGATGTCTAAACCATCCACTACGCTCACGACTCGCATGTTCTCTACCATATAACTTGTTACTACGAGGGTTTTCTCCACCTTTGAACCAATATAGGAAATATCGATCCGCCCAAGCGATCATCTGGTGACCATAGGCAATGCTTACTCCTATATACACCGCAGCTATACCATGAATCATACTTGCTGTAGCTCCTCGCTGTAGATCCATAACTGTAGCTACCAGCAATACCAGATCGATAACCGGCGTCGCCATTAACAAACCGATGCCTATTCGCTTCATGCCAAGGAGATACCTGACACTCAGACCTGCGAACACAAACACCCAAAAGGCAATCTCACAACCTATAATGAAATAACCAATCATTTCAGCCTCTCCTTTTTTTGATACAAATGTATTAAATATAATTTAGCACGTGTGTACTATAATAATCAACAGTGATATAATATGCCTATGCCTAAACTTGTTGATCACGATAAACAGCGCGTGCTCGTGGCCGAGGCAGCTTGGCGTATTATACGAAGAGATGGCATGGAACAGGCCTCTGTTCGGAATATTGCTGAAGAAGCTGGAGTTTCGGTTGGTTCGATGCGTCACTACTTTTCTACTCAATCGGAACTACTACGATATGCCATGAATTTGGTATCTGAACGGGTGTCTCGTCGAGTCCAAAAAATGTCCTTTACCGGCTCTCCCATGGACAATATGAAATGCCTATTGCTCGAATTCTTACCAAACACGGAAGAAAAACTGGCCGAAATGGAGGTGTGGTACGCTTTTACAGCCAGAGCGAATACCGATCCTACACTCAAAGAACTTGCTAATACCGTATATGATGAACTCAGACAAGCTGTAGGTTCTGTTATCAACTACCTGATAAAGCACGACCTCTCCAGACCCGATCTGGACAAAGAACTGGAGATCGAGAGATTGTATGCACTGGTAGATGGCTTAGGCATACATACCGTGCTTAGACCGGATCAGATGAATGCCAAGCTCATGGACGATGTTCTCACTTTGCATCTTGCTTCCTTGTGCCGTTAAACCAAAAAAAACCGCAGCACATTCGTTGTGACTAAGGCCCGTTACGATAACAGGAGTTAGTTCTGAATGTCTGACGGTTTTTCTTTTTATCCGATAATGATCCGGCCCTCCGGATGACGATACAGTTTCTTCTCTTTGCGCGGACGAAGGGCATACGCGATGGTTAATGGCCCGATCCGACCTACAAACATTGTAAAGGTAATGATGATTTTTCCCCAATTGGTCAACTCATCAGTCACTCCCACAGAAAGACCCACGGTACCGATTGCGGATGCAGCTTCAAACATCAGTGAAAGGAATGGCGCATCCTCTGTCGTAAGCAGAAGCATCACCACGATCATGAATATGATCAGAGAAACCATAATAATGGTCAACGCCCTCATCAGCAGTTCTTTCGGAACACGCTGGCGGAAAAACACAATATCCTTATTTCCCCGAATCATGGCATACACCGCACCAATCATGATCAGGAATGTAGTCGTCTTGATTCCGCCCCCGGTCGATCCTGGGGAAGCCCCGATAAACATCAGCAGAATGAAGAAGAATTGGGTAGCCTGCCTCATCTCCGTGATATCGATTGTGCTCGTTCCCGACGAACGTGTAGAGACAGACTGGAAGAAGGACGCATAGATCTTCTCGCTCCATGTGAGTGAAGCCAGTGTATGTCCATTGGTGAATTCGAAAACAAACAACACAATCGCTCCTATACCGATTAGCGCTCCGGATACAGACAGCACCAGTTTGGACTGAAGAGACAAACGGCGGCGTTTGCGATACTCGAACAGATCATTTAATACAACAAAACCCAGTCCACCAGAGACAACGAGCACAGAAGCAGTCACATTGAATATCCAGTCTCCGGTGTAGTATTGAAAGCTGTTGCCGAACAAATCAAAGCCGCCATTATTAAACAATGAAACGGAATGAAATATTCCATAGTATACGGCCTGCCCCAATGGCATCTCCGTTGCCCAGCGCAGCGCAAGTATGACAGCAGCCACCCCTTCAATGGTAAAGGAGAAAATCAACACCTTGCGTATAATGCGTACTATCCCTTCCATACTGTCCGCATTAATGGCTTCTTTGAGTAATAACCTGTCCTTGAGTGAGATACGCTTGCCCAATACAAGTGCAAAGAGAGTAGCCATGGTCATGAATCCGAGTCCACCAAGCTGCATTAATACCATAATGACGACCTGACCAAACAAATTAAACGTTGTCCCTACATCCACAACGACAAGTCCAGTCACACATGCGGCAGAGGTTGATGTAAAGAGCGCGTCAATAAACGCCAAATGCATACCGCTTTGGTTGGAGATTGGCAACATGAGAAGCACCGTTCCAATCGCAATGATAAGCAGAAAACCACCGACCAGAATTAACGGGGGAGATAAGAATTTGGCAAAGTGAAGCCTGAACTTCATGAAGGGCACCTCTTTTAACAAAAATACGAACAGGTTAATCTAACAATTTCAAGACGCGGTGTTACCCTTATGGTGTGCTGTGAGCAAGGGCCTTCTGACAAACTTTATTTTTAGCGTCTATGTAAACCTAAAGAGGAACTTGCCCCAGCATGATACTGAACGGCAGGTTCCTCTTCTATTATGAACGTATCCTACGTTCCTTATTTAATCTTGCGTACGAGGACGCATGTGCGGGAAGAGCAGTACGTCACGAATCGACGGGGAGTTGGTAAGCAGCATGATCAGACGATCAACCCCGATTCCCAATCCGCCTGTTGGTGGCATACCATATTCGAGCGCACGGATGAAGTCGTCATCCATCTCATGAGCTTCGTCGTTCCCATGTTCTTTCTCCAGCATCTGTGCTTCAAAGCGCTGACGCTGATCGATTGGATCATTCAGCTCTGTGAAGGCATTGGCATGCTCACGTCCAACGATGAACAATTCGAAGCGATCCGTGAAGCGCGGATCTACATCATTTTTCTTCGCCAGTGGTGAGATCTCAAGAGGATGTCCCATAATGAATGTCGGTTGAATCAACGTCTCTTCTACAAATTCTTCAAAGAACGCGTTCAGAATATGACCAAATGTCATATGTTTTTCAACCGGAACCTTATGTTCCTTCGCCAAGTTGTGTGCTTCCTCATCCGTCATGTGTACGGAGAAGTCTACGCCTACAACTTCCTTAACTGCATCCACCATCGTAACACGTCGCCACTGCGGCGTAAGATCTACTTCATAATCTCCATACTGGATCACTTGCGTACCCAGTACTTCCTGTGCAATATGAGCAACCAGGTTCTCCGTCAATTGCATAATATCCTTGTAGTCGGCATATGCCTCATACAATTCAATCATGGTGAACTCCGGATTGTGACGTGTGGACATACCTTCATTCCGATATACACGGCCGATCTCATATACCTTCTCCAGCCCGCCAACAATCAGACGTTTCAGGTGAAGTTCAATCGCAATCCGCATGTACAGTTCCATATCCAGCGCATTGTGATGTGTGATGAACGGACGTGCTGCCGCTCCTCCTGCGATCGTATGCAACGTAGGTGTTTCCACTTCCAGATATCCAAGGGAATCCAGGTAACGACGCATCGATTGAATGATTTTGGAACGTGCGATAAAGGTCTGTTGTACGTCCGGGCTCATAATCAGGTCAACATAACGCTGGCGGTAACGCAGCTCTACGTCAGTGAGACCATGGAATTTATCCGGAAGCGGATAGAGCGATTTGGACAGCACTTCAATATCTTTCACTTTGACAGAAGTTTCACCTGTTTTGGTCTTAAAGATCACACCCGTTACCCCAACGATATCGCCAAGGTCCAGCAGGCTAAATGCCGCATACTTGTCTTCAGGCACGCTATCCTGACGAACATAGATCTGGATTCTGCCGCTCAGGTCCTGAATATGTGCGAAGCTTGCTTTACCCATTCCCCGCTTCGCCATAATCCGTCCGGCAATACTGACTTCGATGTGCTTCTCTTCCAGCTCTTCCTTGGTCAGTTCTTCATACTTCTTCAGAATGGAGCCGGCTTCTTCGGTACGTACGTATTTTTGGCCAAAAGGGTCGATTCCCAATTTGCGGAGCTCGTCCAATTTGTCACGGCGAATTTGTAAAAGCTCGCTAAGTTCGGTTTCCTGATTCAAGACTTCATCCGTCATGATCTGTATTCATCTCCTTATTTACATTGCAGGCATCGCGAGAGGACGTTTTTCCTCTAATGTTGAAAAAGCTTCCCTAAGGAAGCTTTTGTTTACCGCGCCCAACTGCTTCGTTGCTATAGCTTTTTAATGTCCATAATTTTATATTGAATTACGCCAGCAGGCACACTTACATCAACAACTGTACCTTTTTTCTTGCCGAGAATCGCTTTACCTACAGGGCTCTCGTTCGATATCTTGTTCTGAAGCGGGTCTGCCTCCGCAGTACCTACAATCGTATATTCCGTGATGTCGCCAAACTCCAGATCTTCTACAGTGACGGTTGCACCCACGCTTACAGCATCGGTATCGATCTCGTCGCTGTTAATAATCCGCGCGTTACGAAGCAATTTCTCCAACGTGATTACACGTCCTTCGATGAAAGCTTGCTCATTCTTCGCGTCTTCGTATTCAGAGTTTTCACTGATATCTCCATACCCGATGGCTACCTTAATCCGTTCAGCCACTTCGCGGCGCTTCACTGATTTCAATGTTTCCAATTCTTCTTCCAGCTTCTTGAGTCCTTCTGGTGTAAGGATAACTTCCTTGTCGCTCATCTCAACCGATTCTCCTGTCATGGGAATAAATTTGATTGTACGGCAACGGAATCAGTGCTTGTTACAGAGCTCCGCTCGCATACATCTTCAAAACTATATGAAGTTCTCCAGAGGAATAGAATATTCCTCCTGATGCTATATCCTTATTAACGCACATGGCGAATTTATACTGAGAAATTATAGGGGAACGATCTCGAAAAGTCAATGTTACGTCCCCTATAGGTGTAAACGTTTTACAGATGCGTTTATAATTAAGATGCATTTCCGGCAATTACCGGTTCTGACTCCAAATTACCTTCGCTTTTCAGCTGACTCACAAAGTTCTCCAGAATCTGTACCATCTCGTCCCGCTTGGTTCCTTCCATAATAACATCCTTGATGCGGGCAGATCCTTTCAAACCTTTCAAATACCAAGCCAGATGTTTACGCATCTCGCGTACGGCAACTGTCTCATTCTTCAATGCGATCAGGCGATCCATATGCAGGATGGCAACACGGATCTTCTCTTCGCCATTCGGGTCAGGAAGCAATTCCCCCGTGCTTAAGTATTGAATGGTACGATACAGCATCCATGGGTTACCCAGGGCAGCACGACCGATCATAACTCCGTCACAACCCGTTTCATCCAGCATACGGCGTGCATCCTCTGGTGTATGGACATCACCATTGCCGATCACTGGGATAGAGACAGCTTCTTTTACATCTTTGATGTGTGACCAGTCAGCTGTGCCTGTATAGAGTTGCTCACGCGTGCGGCCGTGTACACTTACCGCCTGTCCGCCAGCACGTTCAACCGCGAGCGCATTCTCCACCGCGAAGATATGCTCGTTATCCCAGCCGATACGCATCTTGACGGTCACCGGCTTCTCCACCGCGTCCACAACAGCGGATACCATCTCATAGATTTTGTTCGGATCAAGCAACCAACGTGCACCGGCATCACATTTCGTTACCTTTGGCACAGGGCATCCCATGTTAATATCGATGATGTCTGCATTGGTTTCTTTGTCCACGATTTTGGCTGCTTCTACAAGGGAATCACGATCTCCCCCAAAAATCTGAAGGCTCAGCGGTTTCTCACGCTCATCTACAAACAACATCTCACGTGTACGCTGGTTGCCATGGACAATGGCTTTGCCACTCACCATCTCCGCGCATACGAGACCTGTTCCGAATTCTTTTGCGATCAAACGAAAAGCCGGATTACATACGCCAGCCATCGGCGCAAGTACGACCTGGTTTTTCATTTCAATGCCACCAATGTTAAGCACGGTAGTCGTTCCACTCCTTTTTTAATTCTGTATATATCACGATATAAAGTTTGATCGGTGTCTTGGTTGTTGTAACATGGCGAAACCGAAACGGTCCTAGTTGCCCCGCAGCTCCTCGATACTGATTGCCAGCACACCAGCAATTCGATCGAGTTCTTGCTGTGATACCTTACGGTTTCCCCGTTCAATGGTTCCCAGAATGGCCAGCGAGATGCCGGTCTCGGCCGCAAGTTCATGTTGTGTTAAACCTTTCAACTTCCGGAATGCCCGGATTCGGTTGGCCAATTGCATGTTTTCCAAAGCTGTATTCCATCCTTTCCATCCAGTACAGACAACGATGAGTGTACAAAGGTATACAAACCTGCAATCTCGCCCTCCGGTACGATATCCGACAGTGGGACCAGCACAAAAGCCCGTTCTCCCATACGAGGATGAGGCAATTGAAGCAATTCGGTATCTCGCGTCTCACCTTGCATCCAGAGCAGATCCAGATCAACGGTGCGCGGTCCCCAGCGAATATCACGAACACGGCCAAGCCGATTCTCGATATCCAGTAATTCCGTGAGCAACTGCTCTGGTGTCAGCATCACCTGTACAGCGACTGCCATATTCAGAAATGCAGGCTGATCTACATATCCTACAGGCTCCGTCTCATATAGTGCAGAACAACGCAGAACGGATATATGAGGGTGTTCATCCAGCAAAGACAATGCTTCAAACAGCGTCTGTTCCCGGTCACCCAAATTGGCCCCTAAAGCAATATAAGCCTCTGAAGATTCAGAGGTCGAATGTGCAATCATGATCGGTTCTCACTTTCTTGTGCGGCGAAGCTCTACCGTTACGCCCTCAAAATGAATATCAAATGGCGGATGTGGCTTCGTCACCTTGACTGTCAATGCATTGATAATAGTATAAGTGTCTAGTAAAGAAGATGCAATATGTTCGCCCAAAGCTTCAATTAACTGGAATGATTTATTCTCTACAATCTGTTTTACCAGCTCATGGATCTCCGCATAATTAATCGTTTTGGTCAGATCATCGTTACGTCCGGCCTCACCCAGGTCCATATCAATCTCCAGATCAATATAGTACCGCTGCCCAAGCTTCCGTTCTTCTGCAAAAACACCATGATATCCGTAATACTCCATACGATGCAATACCATTCTATCCATACGATCCGCCTGCCCTCTATATATATTGAAATTTTAATCTATTTGAAGTCATGCCTTAGCTTCGCCTTTGAAAAACGCTGCGCTTCCACTGGACGGGTCACCAGGGACCCGCCACATTATTTCCTCCGTATACCCGGAGAAGCATACAACATGGCATCACACATGTCTGCCGTCCGCCGAATCGGCTTCACATCGTGAACCCGAACCATCTGGCAGCCTTGGGCAATGCCAAATGCAACGGTGGCAGCCGTTCCTTCCAGCGCATCATCCGCCCCGACATTCAGGGTGTTCTGGATGAATCTTTTGCGTGAGGTGGCTAGCAGAACGGGATATCCCATTTCATTGAGCAAACCGAGCGATGACATGAGCTTCAGATTTTCTCCGAGATCCTTCACAAAACCAATGCCCGGGTCCAGGATAATTTGGTCTGCTTTCACGCCGGCTGTTAATGCAATCTGTATGCTCTCCTGCAAATCGCTGACGACATCACTCAGATAATCGGTGTAATTCCGATCCTGCCGATTATGCATCAGAACGATGGGACACCCCAATTCGGCTGCCGTGCGGGCCATATCTGGATCTGCCTTGGCACCCCACACATCATTAATAATATGGGCACCGGCCAGAATAGCCTGACGTGCAACCTCGGCTTTATACGTGTCTACCGATATCGGAATGTGCGGGGCTTGCTGATGCAATGCTTCAATAACCGGAATAATCCGGCTGAGCTCTTCATCGGCGCCCACGACATCTGAACCTGGTCGGGTGGACTCCCCGCCGATATCAATCAGGTCCGCCCCGTCCTCCATCATCTGTTTGGCATGAGCAACCGCCCGCTCCACGTTGGTATAACGTCCACCATCCGAGAATGAGTCAGGCGTGACGTTAAGAATGCCCATAATCTGTGTTCTTGTACCCAGCTTCAATTCAGCTGGCCCCCATGCATAGTTCCGTTCATAGATGACAGGTGTAAGTGTCATGAAGTATACCCCGCTTTCTGCCGGTACATACCCAGAAGGACTGCTGTAACCGGGCCTATATGTCCGTTGCTAATTATCGTTTCGGCTCCGTCCTGATCCCGCAGAGTTGTAACCGGAACCAGTTCGGCCACCGAGCCGGTTAGAAATATTTCATCTGCTTGCAGGAGATCCTCCCAAGAGGCTAGCGTTTCTATGCAGGGAATTCCTTGCTGCGAGGCAATCTCCATTACCACAGTTCTCGTGATACCCGGCAGAATGCCGGTTGAGAGTGCTGGCGTGTAAAGCACATTTTCCCGTACCCAAAACACATTGCTAACAATACCCTCAGCCACATAACCATCACGGGTTAATTGTAGCCCTTCTGCACCCAGCACATGCTGCCCGTATCCATTAAGCTCCCGTTTCGCCAGAATGCTGTTCATGTAATGTAGCGACTTGAACCGAACTTCTCCTTCGGGCGTGTTGCGAGGTGTAGACAACCGTTGGAGCATTTTGCCGCTTTCATATAAAGAGGGAGAAGGTTCAGGTAATGCTTTTGCCAGTAAAATATGATTTGGCCTTGAATAATCACCAGAAGGTAAGCCTAGCGGTGCTTCACCGGCTGATACCGTGTATCGCACATACGCATCCCGAAGTCCGTTCGCATCCATCAAACGTTGAATCCAATCTGTCACCTCTGCGGCGGTCGTTGTAAAAGGAATGCCAAGTTCCTTACATCCCGAAGCCATGCGCTCCAGATGCCGTTCCAAAAGATATGGGACACCTCGATACGTCCGGAACGTCTCAAACAGTCCAAGTCCGTACAAAAAGCCGTGATCCGTTACAGGAACCACGGCCGCCGCCATATTGACCAACTCTCCGTTTATCGCGGCATATTGCATGTTATACCTTCACTTGTTGTGACAAAAAGTTACGAAGCATCTGATGACCATGGTCTGTAATAATGGACTCCGGGTGGAACTGAACACCTTCAATCGCATATTCTTTGTGGCGCAAACCCATAATTTCACCTTCAGCTGTCTCCGCTGTAATCTCCAGGCAGTCAGGCAAGCTGCTGCGCTCGACAATCAGGGAGTGGTAACGGGTAGCTGTAAATGGAGATGGCAATCCGGCAAATACCGATGTCCCATTGTGGTGCATCTCGGATGTTTTGCCGTGCATCATGCGCTCCGCACGAATGACATTGCCGCCAAATGCTTGTCCAATGGACTGATGCCCCAGACAAACACCAAAGATCGGAATGCTTCCCTTGAAATGATCAATGACTGCCAAGCTAATGCCTGCTTCATTCGGTGTACACGGGCCCGGAGAGATCAGAATATGATCAGGTGCCAGTGCCTCTATGCCTGCCAGATCAATCTCGTCGTTGCGGCGAACTTCCACCGTCTCGCCCAGTTCACCCAGATATTGAACCAGGTTATACGTGAAAGAATCGTAATTATCGATAACCAGTATCATATGCCTGCTCCTCCTCATCTTCCGTCAATGAAAGTGACGGTTGCTTCGTTTTATTTTTGAATAACAGCTTCTGTTCGCTCCGCTTGTTCTTGTTCAATAGCTCTGCTTGCTTCCGCCTCTTCGCTGTAATTCACAGCTCTCATCATGGCTCTTGCCTTGTTGCGGCATTCCTTGTATTCCCGATATGGATCGGAATCAATAACAATCCCTGCCCCGGCCTGTACATAACCAATACCGTCCTTAATGGCAAGTGTACGAATGACGATGTTCAATTCCATATTCCCACTGTAATCCATCCACCCGATGGAACCCGTATAAGGCCCACGCCGCACAGGCTCAAGTTCCTCGATAATCTCCATGGTACGGACTTTCGGGGCTCCTGTAATCGTTCCACCCGGGAATGTCGCAGCGATCACATCAAATACGGATAACCCTTCTGCCAGCCTGCCTTCCACCTGGGAAACGAGATGCATGACATGGGAATACTTCTCGATGGTCATCAATTCAGGCACATGAACCGAACCGTAGGCTGCAATCCGTCCGATATCATTCCGTTCCAGATCAACGAGCATAATATGCTCCGCCCGTTCCTTCTCACTGCTGAGCAGTTCATCCGCCATAGCTTTGTCCTCTGCTTCATCCCGGCCCCTTCTTCGGGTCCCTGCGATGGGACGTGCACTGACTTTGCCATTCTCCACTTTGACCAGAAGTTCGGGAGAACCACTTACCAGTTGAAAGTCTGGACTACGCAGCATACCCATATATGGTGATGGATTCACAAGGCGCAGCCATTCATAAATATGCTCAGCGCTCGAATGAAGACGCTTTTCCTGTCTTAAGGACAGATTCACCTGGAACACATCGCCCTGCCTGATATATTCCTGTACCGTACGCACAGCTTGTTCAAAGTCCTCCTGGGGAAAGGAGGTTTCCCATCCTTCCGATTCCCTTTCCGCATCTTCAGGCTGCGGGGTACGATTGACCTGCTTGTTGCGGCGTTCCAGTGCCTGTTGTTGTTCCTCAGCCTGTGCAGCCCCCATAATATGAAGCCAACGTTTCTGCATCGCTGTCGCTCGTACTTCGGCCGTTGCATATAGGCTACGGATATCCGTTTCGTTCCGGTTAGCCTCTATAGCCAGATGAACCATGCAGAAAAGCGCCTGCTGCTCATGGTCATACGCCCATATTTCTTCAAAGCGCATCCACCAATAATCCGGCAAAGCCGGGTTATCCTCAGCCAAGTCTGGGAGCTTCTCCAATGATCTTGCTACATCGTAGCTGAGATAACCCGCGTATCCACCCCCAAAGTCTGGAGCCCCATTAACCTTGAGTGCGCTATACGGGGCAGTCCATCTCTTCAATACATCAAGCGGCTTACCGCTGTCCGTCGAGGTGGTTCCTTGCGTCACATCATGAATAATCGCTTCTTGACCTTTACCGGAAATAACGGATACGGGGTCTAACCCCAGAAATGTATATCTCCCGCCTTTGCCATTCTCCAGCACAATTGCGTATGGTGATGCCTGCTCCCAGGCTGCCTCCCACGATAACGGTAAACCGCCATGATACGGTCCCTCATCCGACTTCGTGATATAGGGCATCATGGTCCAGCCTTGTTCAGCCCACTCCATCCAGTCGGCGTATGTTGTCATCAGGTGTGTCATTGCGGTGTGCCGCCCTCCATCTGTCGCTAGTTCTATTGTCTGATAGTATACTAAAGCGCCGCCCCTTTTAAAAGCATTACGCCAAAAATCCTCCATACCCGTCATACGGGCAAGGAGGATTGGTTTTGTCATTTGTAGACTTAGCCTTCGAAGTTGTACAGAGGTGTGCTGAGGTAACGTTCGCCGTTACTTGGCACGATTACGACCACGCGCTTGCCTTCACCCAACTGTTTCGCAACCTGAAGACCTGCACGGATCGCCGCACCGGAAGAAATACCAGACAGAATGCCCTCTTCCTTCGCTACCTGACGAGCCGTCTCGAATGCATCATCATTCTCAATGTGAATGATCTCATCATAGATTTCCTGATCCAGAATCTCAGGGATAAAGTTGGCACCAATCCCCTGGATCTTATGTGGTCCTGGTTTGCCGCCCGCCAGAATTGGCGAAGCTGCTGGCTCAACCGCAACAATTTTAATACCAGCAAAAGCTTCTTTCAGCACTTCGCCTGTACCTGTAATTGTTCCACCTGTACCGATTCCTGCAACGAAAGCATCTAACGTACCGCCTACAGATTGAATTGCTTCAACAATCTCAGGGCCAGTCGTTTCACGGTGGATCTTCACGTTGGCTTTATTTTTAAATTGCTCAGCCATGAAATAGGAAGGGTTTTCTTTCAGCAGTTCTTCGGCTTTTTTAACAGCACCATTCATACCTTCAGCTCCAGGTGTAAGCACAAGCTCAGCACCATACGCACGAAGCAAGTTACGACGCTCCAAGCTCATCGTCTCAGGCATTACAATAACGGACTTGTAGCCTTTGGCTGCAGCCACCATCGCGAGTCCAATTCCCGTGTTACCACTTGTTGCTTCAATAATGGTATCACCTGGTTTTAGCTTGCCTTCTTTTTCCGCTTCTTCCACAATGCTAATTGCGATACGGTCTTTCACGCTTGAACCTGGATTCTGGTACTCCAGCTTCACGAATACTTCAGCACTGCCTTCAGGTACGATACGGTTCAGACGAACAAGCGGAGTACCTCCGATGAGTTCTGTTACGTTATTAACTACTTTAGCCATATGAATGCCCTCCTTAGTGGATGAATAAAACTTGAGTCCTGTTAACCTATACTGTGCGGCCGATAGCCTCTAGCTGTTATAGAAGAACTGCGGAAATCCTGTTGATCCCATCCCTTACTGCCAAGATTTCTAGCAGGGCGGAGGTTTCCGAAAGTTTCTTTGTTCATAAATAAATCTTTTATATCCGAGTAAACGAGTAGGTATTTATTATTTTCATCTTATCAACGTTAACCCTTATTGTCAATATGAGTACTCAAAAAAAATACTCTGCCTTTGGCCCTAAGACCGCAGACAGAGTATTTTATCAAGATGCAGCAGTACGATACAATCTTCTCCATTGCATTCAGGAGGCAGGAATCTCGGACAGGATTACGGCTTCATACTTGTTACGCAGCATTTGCTCTACCTGCGGCAACGGATCAGCCTGACTCAGAGCCAGTTCCATTCGAATCTCCTCACGGACTTCTTCGGCCGATTGCACCTGGCGTTCTTCTTTATCATTAAGTCTGATAATAACATAGCCTTCTTCCACTTGAACTGGACCAGCAATATCGCCCACATCCAGCCCGGCAGCAAGTTGAAGGATTTCTTCTGACTGGAATGGATCATTACGCTCAATCCATCCCAGCCTCCCACCAGCATCACGAGAGAAGCTGTCCGTAGATTGACTGCGAGCAGCTTCTTCAAAATCTTGTCCCTTCTCCAACGCATCCAGTAAGGAATCGGCTTCCTCTTCTTCCTTCACTACGATGATGGACAAGTCATATTTCTCGGGGGAAACGTAATCCTCACGGTGTTCAGTCCAGTAATGCTCAATATCTGCATCCTTGATCTGTATGCCGATCGTTGCGATTTTCTCAAGCAGCAGCCTGTAGCCGGCTTCCAACTCAAGTTCCTGTTTCGTCAGGCCCAATTGGGACTGCATTTCGTCAAAATATGATTTCTCTGAATCGTACCCATCCATCGCGGCGGCAAGTTCTCTTGCAATCTCTTGGGGAGTGACGATCAGCTTGCGTTCAATTGCTTCGGCAAATACTGCTTTACGGTTTAACATCTGGAGTAATAACTCGCTGCCATAGCGTCTTTTCAGCGCATCGGTCCACTCTTTGTCCGTGATGACTTCTCCGTTGATCGTCGCTACGGTGCTTCCTTCTTCCGTATTGGCATCATGGGGTGCATCTGCCTCGTCTTTGCCCTGTCTGAGACCATGCATAGCCATCACACTACCCATGACCAGCATACCTAGCGTCAAGACAATTACAGCCGTCCACAACCCTTTTTCCTGTCTTGTCATTCCGCATCCCGTCCCCGCATAGATCAGTTCTTGGCTTGCTCTAGGATGGTCTCAAGTTGTTCTTTGTTAAAGTCATAGGCTTCATTACAGAATTGGCAGACCACTTCAGCCTGGCCCTCTTCTTCAATTAATTGCTCCATCTCCGTTTGGCCCAGGCTGATTAGTGTCTTCTCTACCCGCTCACGTGAACACTCACAGCTAAAATGAATATCCAATCCTTCCATCACTTGTACATCTGGCAATAATCGGCGAAGCAACTCTTCCAATTCAAGCCCCTGCTCCAGCAAAGTCGTCACTGGCGGCAACGTACTAATGGCGTTTTCGATCGCCGTGATCTCTGGATCTGTCAATCCCGGCAACAGCTGCATAATGAATCCACCTGAGACAATAACGGAATTATCCGTATCAACGAGCACACCAACGCCTACAGCAGAAGGAGTTTGCTCCGATTGCGCAAAGTAGTACGTGAAGTCTTCGCCCAGTTCTCCTGAAATAATAGGCACACTGCCACGATATGGTTCTTTCAGTCCCAAATCCTTCGTTATGTTGATGAAACCTTCCGTTCCAACCGCGCCTGCAACGTCCAGTTTCCCCACACTATTGCTTGGCAAATGTACATGCGGATTAGAAACATATCCTCGTACTTCGCCTTTCGCATTGGCATCAGCTACAATCTGTCCAATGGGCCCATCACCATTGACTTGTACCGTTAACTTCTCTTCACCTTTGAGCATTGCACCCATAATGGCTGCTGTTGTAACCGTACGCCCCATGGCAGCTGTAGCCGTGGGAAACGTATCGTGTCTTCTGCGTAGTTCCTCAACCAGTTCCGTAGTCTGGATAGCAAAGGCTCTTACCTTTCCATTCATTGCTGTACCACGAATTAACCGGTCATGCTTGTTGTTGTTTTCCAAGTCATTCAGCCTCCTTTGGCGTATCGCCATAATAGTCGTAACACAGAAAAAACGGCACAACACTTAAGCTGTAATCTCAGCCCGCTGTATGCCGTCACTATGCTCACCTTTCCCGGTTCCGCTCATATATAATACGCAGCCCTTCAAGCGTAAGCAGCGGATCAACTTCCTCTATACTACGGGTTTCTTCTGCGATAAGTGTAGCGAGACCACCCGTCGCGATAACTCGGGGCTTCGCTCCCATCTCCTCGCGAATACGTTCTACAATACCATCTACCTGCCCTGCATAGCCATATATAATACCTGCTTGCATGGCATGAATAGTATTACGGCCAATAACCTTTTTAGGTTTCTCCAGCTCTATACGAGGCAACTTGGATGCCCGCTCATAGAGCGCTTCAGTGGCGATCTGAATGCCAGGTACAATAGCTCCCCCCAGATAGTGGCCTTTCTCGTCAATACAGTCAAAAGTCGTTGCGGTACCGAAATCGACCACGACGAGAGGGCCGCCATACTTCTCAACGGCTGCCACTGCATTAACAATACGATCTGCACCCACTTCACGAGGGTTCTCGTATCGCAGATTCAAGCCAGTTTTGATACCAGGCCCAACGAGCAAAGCTTTTTTGCCTACATACTTCTCACACATCGCTTCAATTACATTTACCAGTGGCGGAACCACAGATGAGATGATGACACCTTCGATGTCACTTGCCCTGATGCCGGACATATGAAATAAATTATAAATCAATACGCCGTATTCATCCACTGTTGACTGACGTGATGTACTCAGACGAAAGTGGTGCAGCAATTCCCGGCCTTGATATACGCCGAGCACCATATTGCTGTTCCCCACGTCTACAACTAGAATCAAAGAGGTTCACCCCTCTTTCTTTTCATTTAAATCCAGACTAATATCCAGGCTCTCAAAGGAATAGGTTAACCTGCCAACCGAAATTACATCCACACCACTCTCTGCAATACCACGAATGGTCTGAAGAGACACGTTACCGGATGCCTCAACCTTCACATGAGGAGCCTGTTCACGAATAAGTTCAACCGCTTCACGCATCCACTCTGGATGCATGTTATCCAGCATAATGATATCTGCCCCGGCTTGCAAGGCTTCTCTCACCTGCTCCAGATTTTCAGTCTCCACTTCAATCGTCATCGTATGTGGGATAACGGTTCGCGCACGCTGTACCGCCTCGGTGATTCCGCCTGCACCCTTGATGTGGTTATCCTTAATCATAACAGCATCGTACAGTCCAAATCGATGATTCGCTCCGCCACCCACGCGCACTGCATATTTCTCAAGTAATCGGTGGCCCGGCGTTGTCTTACGTGTATCCACGAGCCTGGTCTCAAGACCATCCAGCACATCCACGTAGGCACGCGTACGCGTAGCTATTCCGGACATACGTTGCAGCAAGTTAAGTGCCAATCGTTCCCCCGTAAGCAGTGAATGTGTACTTCCCTCTACCTCGGCCAAAATCATGCCATGGGTAACCTTGTCTCCGTCTGTTACCTTCGGTGAAAATACAAGATCAGGATCAACGACTTGAAATACAAGTTCAGCTACGATCATGCCTGCAATAATACCATTGTCTTTGGCGTGTATAATGGCCTTGGATTGGTTGCCTGCCGGGATCGTCACACTCGTTGTAACGTCACCTGCACCAACATCTTCACGAAGCCAGTTTTTGATCGATTCGATAAGCCCTTCATTATATCCATTCAGTATCATGACATCAATTCCTCCACAATCGCTTGTTCTCGCTGTTGCAGACTATGCTTCTGCCACACGATATCATCACGTGCCGGGAAATCCTCACGATAGTGAGCCCCCCGACTCTCCTCGCGATGTAATGCACCGCTGGTAACTAACCAGGCACAGGTCAGAAGGTTGGCATACTCCAGCTCTTCCTTATGAGTGAGTGTCTGATCAAAAAATTGCAATTCCTGTTGCAGCTTGTCCATGGCCTTCTGCAGGTCCTCACCATTCCGGCGCAAGCCGACCTGACGAACCATCATTTTCTGTAATCGTAAGCGTCTTTCGGATACCGGCTTTTGCTCTTCCATGATCTTGTTAATCTTGTTATTCATGTCCACAGATGAAGGCGCAGCCCCTTGTAATAAACCAAGCGGAGGAAGAGATTGAATACGATCAACAATTCTCCGCCCAAATACAATCGCTTCTGATAAAGAGTTGCTTGCCAGGCGGTTAGCTCCATGCACTCCTGTAGAAGACACCTCGCCACAAGCAAATAATCGGGAGATACTGCTCTCTCCACTTAAATCCGTTTTCACTCCACCCATCATGTAATGGGCAGCAGGTGCAACGGGAATCCAGTCCGTTGTCATGTCCAATCCATAACGCATACAAGTCTCATATATGGTAGGGAACCGATGCTTGATCATCTCTGGCTGTTCATGTGTAATGTCCAAGTACACAAAGGTACTGTTGGTGGACTCCATCTCACTAACAATCGCTCGTGCCACGATATCGCGTGGGGCCAGTTCAAGCTGGGCATGATAACGATCCATGAAGCGCTCACCCTTCACATTGCGCAAATATGCTCCTTCGCCGCGTACGGCTTCTGACACAAGGAAACGCGGGGCCCCCGGGTAACAAAGAGAGGTGGGGTGGAATTGGATAAATTCCATGTCACGAACAATAGCTCCAGCCCGATAGGCCATGGCTACACCATCGGCAGTAGCTACATCCGGATTCGTCGTGTATCGGTACAGTTGTCCTGCCCCACCAGAGCAAAGAACGGTTGCCTGTGCCTTCACGAACACTTGCGATCCGTCATCCTTCTGAACCAGAGCGCCAATGCATTCCCCTCGATCTCGATCTGTAATCAGGTCAACAACAAAATGCTCATCCCATACTTCAATCCCAGGATGTTCATTCACTTCAACAGCAAGAGCACGTACAATCTCATATCCCGTTGCATCTCCGTTGGCATGCAAAATACGGCGGTGGCTATGCGCACCTTCCTGCGTCAACGCCAACTCGCCGTTCTCCAGATCAAATAAAGTACCCAAACGAATCAGTTCCTTCACTCCGTCCGGCCCCTCATTCACCAATACCTCTACCGCTTCGGAGCGGCATAAGCCCGCTCCTGCTACAAGTGTGTCCTGCAAGTGATAAGCAGGCGAATCATCCTCAGCAATAACCGCAGCGATGCCTCCCTGCGCATATCTGGTGTTACTTTCAAGTAATGACTTCTTCGTGATCATTAATACACGTTGTTGTTCACTTGCCTTAATGGTAGTAAACAAACCAGCAATCCCTGAGCCTATAACCAGTACATCCGTCTCTACCATGGGTAGCGCAGACAGATCGAAATCAACTAAATATTGCGGTATCATGTTATTCACCTGTCTTGGAGCAAGAGTAGCGCATCCTACTTTACCAACAACATGCGCTCTAGTGATTCTCTGGCTTTGTCGGCAACGGCCGGTGGCACATAGATTTGCGGCTTCATCGTTTCCAGGCATTTCACCAGTTTCTTCAAGTTGTTCACCTTCATGTTGGGACATACGAGGAACTTGGTAGCAAAGTGGAACTGTTTATCCGGACTATCCAAACGAAGCTGATATCCTGTACCATCTTCGGTACCTACGATAAATTCCTTCGCTGATGAATTTTTGCAATACTCCAGAATAGCTGTTGTGCTGCCTACAAAATCACCCATTTCTACAACCTCAGGGCGACACTCTGGATGGACAACAAACTCTGCATTTGGATGCTTGGCTCTCATCTCTACCACATCTTTGACTGTAAGCATATCGTGAGTGTTGCAGTAACCTTCCCAGATAATCATTTTCTTGTCTGTATGCTGCTGCACATAATGTCCCAGGTTTTTATCCGGTACCCAGATAATTTCGTCGGAATCCACCGATTGAATAACCCGGACTGCGTTCGCTGATGTACAACAGATGTCAGTCTCTGCTTTGATCTCAGCCGAGGAATTGATATACGTAACCACCTTGGCATTAGGATGTTGTGCTTTCAATTTGCGTAGTCCATCCACATTCACCATATCTGCCATTGGGCAGCCCGCACGTTCGTCCGGAATAATAACTGTTTTATTTGGCGCAAGAATTTTAGCGCTTTCACCCATAAAATGAACACCACAGAAAACGATCACATCCGCATCTGTCTGTGCTGCCTTCTGGGCTAACAGAAATGAATCTCCACGGAAGTCGGCAACCTCCTGTACTTCGTCACGTTGATAATAATGGGCAAGAATAATGGCATTACGTTCCTTTTTCAACACCATAAGCCGCTCACGCAGCTCGCGGTTCATCTCAGCCTTGCGCTCTAAAGCCAGAGCTTCCACCTGTGATCCTCTCCTTTATCGGGACAGCGTCATGCGCTGTTTCGTGGGCTAACCTAAGTCGTTATCTTCGCTTGAGAAACGAATCACAAGCGGTTTAACAACTAATTTACACAACGTTCACGACTCTGTCAATAAATGAAAAAGGCCCGGAACAGCGCTGTAACCACCTGTTTGCTAACTGGTTCGCCATCTAACTCCCGTTTATCTTTATCTATCCTCTTTTAAAATAATGGATAAAAAAAGAGAGCCCCGAGGGCTCTCTTGATTTCACCTGCTATTATAGCCAGATGTATTGTGCATTAAGACGTTGGCTTCGTTCCGCCATCATCCGGGTTATTGTTATTACCCTTTTCCAGATTCGGAGCTTCGTTTGGAATATCTCCGGCTGGTGGCTCAGGCGTTTCATCTTTACCTTGAATACGAACACGCACATCACCGATGGTGTCGATGATTGGCTCTCCGCCTTCAGTTGGTGTGCCTTCACCATCATTGTCATTCTCTGCTTTTGGAGTCAAAGAACCTGTTTCGATCAATTGCTTGATCTGATCCATTTCCAAAGTCTCAACCTCAAGCAAAGTTTGAGCGATCAGGTGCATCTCTTTTGAATGTTTAACAAGCAAGTCCTTACACTTCTCATAACAGTCATTAATAAAGCGTTGCATTTCCTGATCAATCTCGTAAGCAATGGAATCCGAGTAATTCTGTTCATGACCGATATCCCGACCAAGGAATACCTGTCCTTGTGAACTTCCGAATTGCATAGGTCCCAATTTCTCACTCATACCGTATTCCATAACCATGCTGCGAACAATACCTGTCGCTTGCTGGAAGTCACTGTATGCACCAGTACCAATTTCTCCGATGAACAATTCTTCAGCTACACGACCCCCGAGAAGTCCGGTTACTTTATCCAGCAATTCCTGCTTGGTAACCAGCATACGGTCTTCTTTTGGCAACATGATTACATATCCACCCGCACGTCCGCGCGGAATAATGGTCACTTTATGTACCATATCAGCATGTTCGAGGAAGTATCCAACAATGGTATGACCTGCTTCGTGATAAGCAACGATTCGTTTCTCGCGATCACTGATGACACGGCTTTTCTTCTCCGTACCAACGATGACACGGTCAATCGCTTCGTCAACTTCCTTCATGGAAATATCTTTACGGTTACGACGCGCTGCAAGCAATGCCGCTTCGTTCAAGAGATTTTCCAAATCCGCACCAGAGAAACCTGTTGTACGCTTCGCGATAATATCCATCTTCACATCTTTGGTCAGTGGTTTATTACGGGAATGTACTTTCAGGACAGCTTCACGACCTCTTACATCAGGGCGGTCAACCGTAATTTGACGGTCAAAACGTCCAGGACGCAGCAAGGCAGGGTCCAAAATATCTGCACGGTTCGTTGCGGCTATGATGATAATACCTTCGTTAACTCCGAATCCGTCCATCTCAACGAGCAACTGGTTGAGTGTCTGTTCACGTTCATCGTGACCACCACCGAGACCAGCACCACGCTGACGTCCTACAGCATCAATCTCATCGATAAAGATGATACATGGGGCATTTTTCTTCGCATTTTCAAACAAATCACGTACACGTGATGCACCGACACCGACAAACATTTCCACGAAGTCGGAACCTGAAATAGTGAAGAATGGTACACCCGCTTCACCGGCTACGGCACGAGCGAGCAATGTTTTACCGGTACCTGGAGGCCCTACGAGCAATACGCCCTTAGGAATCCGCGCACCTACTGCTGCGAATTTACGAGGGTCCTTGAGGAAGTCTACAACCTCAACAAGTTCCTGTTTCTCTTCGTCAGCACCCGCAACATCTTCAAATGTAACCCGCTTCTTCTCTTCGTTGTAGAGACGAGCACGGCTTTTACCAAAGTTCATTACTTTACCGCCGCCGCCTTGAGCCTGATTAAACAGGAAGAAGAACAGCAGGAACATAATGATCAAAGGAATAAAGGAAGTCAGCAACGTCAACCAGATGCTGTCACCTTTCATTGGCTCCTGATGATATTGGAAATTGTTAGTTTCACTTGCAGCTACAAGCTCACTAATTGCCTCATCCGTAGGAGGAATATACGTTGAGAAATTTTCTGATTTGGCGCCATCAGGTGCCTTCTTGTATTGACCGGTCACGAGATACGTTTGACCGTTGAATTGAACCGTCAATTCAGAGACATTGTTGGCTTTGATCGCTGCACGCAACTGATCATATCTAGGATTATCGGTGGCTTCGCCGCCATTGCTGACGAACTGGACTATCCCCACCACAACTAAAAAAAGAATCAAATAAAAACCAGAATTCCGGATGAACCGATTCATCCCCTACCTCCTCTCGAGACACTTTAATTATTTTAACATAGCCCGACATGGCTTCTCAACAGAAGCCAAGAACAGCTCAAGGCTTGGGTCGGGCAGGATATTAGCTACTATAGACTTCCGGCTTCAAAATCCCGATATAGGGCAGGTTCCGGTACTTCTCCGCAAAATCCAAACCGTAACCAACGATGAACGCGTCAGGAATGTCAAAGCCTGTGTAATGAGCTTCCAACTCAACTTTACGGCCTGAAGGCTTGTCGAACAGCGTAACCACACGCACCGACTCGGCACCGCGGTTTTCTAGCAGTTCAATCAGATAGCTGAGTGTAAGTCCGCTGTCGATAATATCTTCGACAATCAGAACTTCCCGTCCTTCAACGGATACATCCAGATCCTTAATGATTTTGACAACACCTGATGACTTGGTGGAAGCGCCGTAACTGGATACTGCCATAAAATCCATTTCAACAGGTACCGTTATGTTTTTAACCAAATCAGCCATAAATATAAACGCACCCTTGAGCACACAAATGACCAAAGGATTGCGATTTGCATATTCGGCACTTAGTGTTGCGCCTAATTCCTTGACTTTACTCTGAATTTCTTCTTCACTGATCAATACTTCCTGAATGTCGTTCTGCAACTGTGCGAACCTCCTAAGTTATACTATGAAAGCCTTACCTGAACCATAACCACTACCCCTGAATCGCTGAATCGCCTACAGTCATGTACAGGATTGCGGAAGTGCCCTCCCTGACAGGAGCCACACTGGACCGTCGAACACCCGGTAACCAGATGATATGACCTGCTCCATCACATACCACAGGAATACGTGGACGGACAGATGGGGGGATTTTCTCATCGATGAAAATATTTTTCACCTTTTTGCTTCCGTTTAATCCCATCACTTTCATGGTATCTCCAGGTAACCGTGAACGCACAACCAGCGGCATAAGCAGTTGATCCGCATCAAACGCGGCTTGATCCGCCGATTCCGGTACATGATAGTCCTCGGGACTCACCGTCATCAACCGAATATACCGGTTAATTGGGGTGAGTGAAAGCTCATAAGTTCCACTCCATTGCGCAAGACGATACTCGTAAGATTGATCCTGTACGTCCGTCCGTATGCCAAAAGAAATCAGATTATACTCCCGAGTGCAGGCGAGTGTCTGTCCTATATCCAGGCTCCAGGTCGTCACATGGGTCTCCATGACCTTGCGCCGAATGGTTTCTATACGGGTAAAGTCGACAAAATCACTGTCCAAAGGCAGATAATTCAATATTAGTTTAATCAACCTTCGTTGTAAAGCGACATGTAACTTCAAGAAGGAAGGCACCTCAAAGGTTTGCCTTCCGCCGTTCACCTGCACTAGACACCTGTATGTGTCATATGCACTCTGCTCCATGAAATCGTCTTCATCACCCACAATTTCGGCAAGCCGATTCAATGACGGCGTGAGTTGTCCATTATACTGCCCCAAAAAAGGAAGCACATCCAAGCGAATGGCATTACGCCGATATTTACGCAGGGCGTTGCTCTCATCATTGAAATACATAAAACCCTGGGTATTACAAGCTTCTACAAGGTCTGTCTTGTTTATACGAAGGCATGGACGAATAAGTTCCACATTTTTTTCTCGTCTTTTAAACTTCATTCCTGAGAGTCCCGACAAGCCGGTTCCACGAAGCAAATGAAGCATGACCGTCTCCGCCTGATCATCGGCATGATGTGCCAAAGCGATGCTTGCCGCATTATATTTGGAAGCCATTTCGTGCAAAAAGGCATATCGCTTGTTGCGGGCTGCTTCCTGTGGTCCTTGACCCGTAAGCTCCATATATGAAGGTACATCGGCCTTGGTCCATTCAAATGTAATACCAAGCTGCTGTGCCAGTTCCATCATTTTCTCCGCTTCATCATCAGATTCACTCCGGAAGCCATGATGCACGTGGGCACAGATCAATTCAAGTGGCACATGCCGCTTGCTGATCTCGTGCATGATATGCAAAAAAGCTACCGAGTCCGGCCCGCCCGATACTGCGACGACAATCCGATCCCCGGGAACCCATAACTGATGCTCTTCCGCTGCATCCAGCACGTTCTTCACCAGCATGTTCCAGCGTAAAGCCTCCATACCTGTTCCTCATTCCTTGCGTTATGTATATGCACTCTCACAGATCAGAAAAGTAGTGCATAGATGAGCACTCCAATAAGTAATATCACAGATACAGCGAATGCGTTCTTAAGCCAGCGCGGTGTTGTACTTTTGGAACGACGGCGGAGAGGCGTGGGGCGTGCCATCATTTCCTTCCACCCTTGTGCCGCATGACCTGCATCACGAAACTGACCTCGTAATGCCTGAGTCGTCCAATTGCGAAAAGGACCCAGTCGTTCACTGCGCTCCACCAGCGCTACGAGCTGATTCACACTTCGCAGTTGCGGTAATCCTTCGGCTGCCAGTGCCTTGAGCGCGTCTGCTTCAAGTACATGAATCAACAATAATGCAAATGCAAATACATCATAGGTACCATCTGCCGTACGGCTGCCTGCATTCCAGAAGCCCCGATCATACCATTCGGTGAACTGTTTGACGCTTCGACCAATAGACGTAACTCCGCCGTAGTCGATCAATTCCACCTGCCCATAGTCGGATACCAACACATTCTGAGGTTTGAGATCACCAAACACCCATCCCGCCTGATGCAATTGTGCCAGCTTCTGCAAGAGTCTAAGTCCCACCAGAAGTGTCCAGTCTGTCCCCTGACGCCGAATGAAGTGATGAAGTGCCTCACCTCTAACGTAACGCATCACATAAAAGGGAATATCCCGGCCACGAACGGCATAATCATCCACATCTTTAAGATAGGAAGGAATGCCGCTCTGCCGAAGGGCCTCATGATTACGCTGTAGTTGAAAAGATTTGAGCACATTAACTTCCGATTGCAGATCAACCGGATCAAATCCCATTTTTAGCGCATAGTGTTTGCCATTTTCACCCCGTTGGACAAGAAAAACGATGCCATTAGCTCCTTTGCCCAGTAGCTTCCGAATCGTGTAACGACTGCGATTCCATTTCCCTGTAACCACTGTTCCTGGTGGGAAAGAGGCGTCAGACAACGTTGTCACCGAGCATCCCTTCTCTTTCAATGCGATAGTTCCCTTCTATTTCCTGCTGTTTCTCCAGTGTACCATAACGGTAAAAATCAATCACCTTCTGAATTGCAGGACCTGTCGGCGTTGCACCCTTCATCTGCAACCTTCCAAACAAGGACCGAACACGGCCTGGATCCGTTGTCCAGTCAATATCCATTACCGCATCTTCTCCGCTGTGTCGTCCGGGAAAATGGAATACGGAAAGCTTGCTCTGACCTATACGCGCCTGCAAACTTAACATTAAATCACGAATGCCTTCTTCTACCGCAGCCAGTTTGGGCTTCATGCTGGCACTGACGTCTATTAGCAATATAACCTGTAAGGCTGTAGTTTCAGCCATATCATCCATCACTTCAACGACCCGGGCGCGTTGTGCAGGCTCCAGATCGGTTACCGTTTTGGGCTCCTTCTCTCCCAAAATTTGTGTTAACTCTCTATTAACCGCCTGTTGAATGGTCTGAACCACCGTTTTCCTTGTCATCATCTGCATCGTATGGGCAAGCTGACGTGTACCTACAATTTGGCTGATTCCACCTCCAGCTCTGGCAATATCCTCAATCTCCCGGCTACCCAACTCACCAATGGTTCCATAATCAATCACGCCAACCACATTAACCGTAATCCCCTCTTCCAGCGCTTCGGCCGCTGCCAGCACTGGACTTGGTCCTACATTGGAACAACCGTCGGTGATCAATAAGATTTGCTTCATCCGATATCCCTCCGTTATTCGTTACTCTCCAACTCTATGACTAGCATTGCCAGAATGAAGAGACTTCAAACAGAAGAATATGCAATTAACTGACAGTCCGTGGACGCTCCATCCGGTTGATGCCAGGCACACGCAGTGTGGCCCATTCAGGGCGGAAATGCTCTACTTTTCCAACAACGACGGTCATATCATCCAAGATCTCATGCTGCTGATATCTTATGACACTTTCAAGCAGGCAATCGGCCAAATCTTGCGGATCATCTGTATCAATCTCTTGAATGAGCCGTTTCATCCATAACTCTTTGTTCACCGCATACCCCGGTGCATCATAGATGCCATCCGTCATCATAATGAGGATATCCCCCGGCTGAAGCTGTACCGTCACCAGATCCACTTCAATATCCTTAATAATACCGATTGGCAAATTGCTGGCCGAAACCTGAATAACCTCCTGTCCTCGTTTGATAAAACTTGGCGTCGATCCGATTTTCATAAACGTGGTCTCTGCCGTATATTCATCAATCAGTGCCATATCCACAGTGGCATACATCTCTTCAGGGGAGCGCAGCATCAGAACGGAGTTCACGGATTTGATCGCCAGTTTCTCGTCCATGCCGGACTGTAACAACTGTTCCAGTATGTTCAGCGCCGCGCTGCTCTCCATGCGTGCCCGTTCTCCATTGCCCATTCCATCACTGAGCGCCACTGCAAATGTACCATTGCCTAACTCAACCGTACTGAAGCTGTCGCCTGACATCACATCTCCCCCTTTTGCGGCGGCAGCAACACCCGTGGTTACCTCGAACGTTTTGGCCGAACCAAACGTGACGGTTGCCAGTCCCTGACGGGGATCGGTCAAGGTCTCATGCAAGACTGCAATATGCTCGTCCAGTACATCCGAAATCAGCGGAGCAATCATTTTTCGGCACTCATCGAATCCACGTGTATATGCATGTACAATCTCAATCTCTACATTGCCCGCTTCCAGATTGATGATCTCAATGGAGTGAATGGACAAGCCCAGTGACTCCAGTGCGTCCCGAATCTGCTCCTCCTGCTGTACCATCTCATCACTTTCCCGCTGAATTTCTTTGGCCAGGTCCTCCATGACTTGAGATACACCGGACAATTGCTCTGCAACCAGCTGCCGGCTATCGATAATTTGACGCTTCCATTGCATGTTATGTTGATGCAGTCCATACTGGGCACGCATGACTTCAAGAACCTCTTCCGGTTTCGCACACACCCTGTTCCAGTCCACTGGAATCTGCTTGCCTGAGATCTCCGGGTTTCCTTCAATCGTACTCATCACGTCCGTCATATATTTGTAGGTTTGAATAAACTTCGCATCCCAGCATTGTGTACGCTTGAAGCAGCTTGCACATGTGCCCTCGGCAACCGCATTCATGAAATGGTCCATTCCACCTTCTTTCTGTACCTGCTCCCCTGCACCGGACATCTGATCGAAGCTGCGTGACAATTGACGGAATACCTGTGAGAACCGGGTTACCCGTTCTGCCGTGATATCCCGTATCCGTTTGGCATACTCATGCTGGGATTTCGTATGATCCTGCGTACCCGGTACATATTTGGATATCGCCGTCATCAGGCTTTTAGGTGTTAACATGAATAGTACGATAGCTGCACACGTCTCCCATAATGAATTCATCACATCGCCCGGTCCTCCCAGATATATGGATAGAATGGACGAACCCAGCAGCATGCCCAGTGCAACCGCTGCACGTTTACCCTCTCGAAGCATACCCGCCAGCATCCCGGCAAAAGCAAGCAGGCTCATCTGATACACCGCTGACATGTCAGCCAGACTCAGAATCAAGCCGGTAATGACCCCAACTGAGGCTCCGAGGGGGGCTCCGCCCACTAGAGCAAAGATTAATATGAGATAACGGGAGAGCATATGCTCGACGGATAAGGACTGAATGGTCCACCCTACGGCTCCCGTCATAACGGAAGCGAGCAATATGATCAGGCAGAGGATCTCCTCGTTCTTTAGGCTGAACTTTTTTTTGCGGTAGGTGAAGATCGGTATGGCTTGTATAAAAACAAGGGTGAGCACGAAACTTAGTACGGAATCCATCGTGAGCATCAGCATCGCGTACCAGCTGAAGGATGGTCCAATCACAACCGCGAATAACTTGACCATAAATGTAGTCGTAAACACCATCGTTGGTGCATAAGATAATTCAGCACGATCATATGACTCCAGACCGCGGAAGAGCAGATAAAAGATGGCGATCTCCGATGCAACAATGAGTGGTACCGGAAACGGTGCAAAGAGACTGCCTGCGAGAAGTGCAGCGCCTACCGGAATGATGTAATCCCTGCGCATGAAAGCAATTACGGCGAAGTAAGCAATGGCAAAGGGAGATAACTCATTCAGGATCATTGCCTTTCCGAGCAGGAACCCCATAAACGTAAGCAGCAGTACCCATTTGCGGGAAGCAACCATCTGGACAGCCTTGCGGGAGCCAAGCCATTGTTTCAGACGTACCGACAGCTCCTCCCGAGCTTCCGTACCTCCTTTACCTGCTTTCATTCCCGGAAATTGAATGACATTCCACTTTTCCATCATCCTCAAGGCACCCCATTCGATTAATTTGAATTTTCGTGTTTCGTTCTCGATGGTTCTGATTATAGATAGATTAGAAGACGTAGTTTGTCAGAATAGGTGGGCAGGGTCCAAAAAGTTTACGACAAAAGAAACAAGCTTGGCGCGGTGGAGCGAAACCCCGGCCTTATTGTGGTTTCATTCAATCTCCTACTTGATTCCGACAATCGGAATGTCTGATTTTGAACCGGATATGGTTTGGTCTCGCCACCATTTGAGCAGGATAACTGTGGAATGCCACGGAAACCTGTCGGTAAAAAATGGTAGACGACAAATGTTCTTATGGTTTCATTTTGCCGTGCAGAAAAACTGGGGATATGGAGCTTCACCTTACAAAAAAAGCTATTCAACTACTTATCTGTGAAAGAAACGCAAAAAAACCGTTAGCCCATGGGCTAACGGTTTTACTTATATGTTTAGATCAGGTTGTGACAGATTACACACGCTTAGCTCCACGGCCTCCGCGTTTGCCTTCTGTGTTCTTCTTAAGCGAAGAGATCCGCTCTTCACTATCTTTCAGGAAGCGTGACATTTTATCCTCAAATGAAGGTTTGCCTGCTGCGGGCTTGAAAGAACGGCCTCCGCGGTCACCACGGTTAAATCCACCGCCGCCACCACCACGACCTTGGCCACCACTTGGGCCTCCGCCGCTGAATCGTTCGCGATCTCCTCCACTGCGTTCCGGTCTAGGAGCTCTCGGGGGTCTAGATTGGGTTTGTTGCTCAACCGGTTTGTCAACAGCTTGCTTAATGGAAAGTCCGATCTTGCCATCCTTGTCAACGTTGATAACCTTCACTGTAACGAGGTCATTCAGCTTCAGGTGGTCGTTGACATCTTTGACATAATTGTCGGCGATTTCCGAGATGTGAACGAGACCCGTGACACCTCCTGACAGATCCACAAATGCTCCAAAATGCGTGATTCCTGTCACCTTGCCCTCTAACTTGGTGCCCACTTCAATTGCCATAGAATAAAATGATCCTCCCTTAAAAATATACAACCCGATTTTTTGAATGCCAAAATCAATGCTGCGCTAATGTAATTATACCTTATGCCATAAACCAAGGTCAACTGAACACTACCCCATCAGAGAGCCTATTTTTTCCGGTTTAACGGCTTCAGACACACGGATAACAAACCTAGCTCGGTAATAGACCGAATTCCATCAGTTCCCTGACTCTTCAACCTGGATCGGCGTTTCCTCAGGAAGATAATATCCTTTTTTCCGTGCCAGCTGTCCTATGTATTCAGGGTCATTCAACCGGCTGACTTCGTACTTCAACTGTTCCAGCTTCTTCAACGTATCTTCCTTTGAAGCTTGCTGAGTGGCCAGATGAGAACTCTTGTCCGAAATTTGTGCAGTCTGCACAAGGAATGTATATCCTGCCCATATTACAAATACAATCATAAACGTCATCCAAAGCATGAGGCGCCTTTTTGCACCGGCAGATTTTCCTTGGTTAGTTGGAGCCTTTGATCTGCCCACAGGTGTTTTACCCATTACGGACCTCCTTAAAACCAGCGTTTCCACATCGCTGCAATTCTTGTACCCACACGGATCATGAAGCGTGGCGTTACCCAATGTTTCAGGAGCGGCCTAAACATCCAGCGGAACAACTTGCCGAAAGGTACCAAACATTGCAGCACCAGCCTGCTCAGGAATAATAGTATCGCAATTACAAAACCGATTAATACGCGAATTAACTTATAAATTCCTTTAGCCGGCATAACGATCAGGATGTTAAGGATATGTCCACACCAATGAATCAGCGTTCTTGCGAGTTTAATTAACATTACCACAAAACGCTGGGTTGTAACACTTAAAAGCCAAAAATAGAAGCAAACCCCTATAATCAGCCCCAAAAAGACATAAAACCGCAACTGTCCGTGGTTTCCGGCGTATAGCATCCGAAAAACGAACAGCGCGGAAGCAACCCAGTACAACAGATCGAGCGTGTGTATACTCCATCTCGGAAACCGCAGCTGTCCGGACAGTACCCGGTAACTGTCGTAGGCCATTCCCATCACGACCCCCGAGGTAAGCATCCACATCAATGTGATCCATTGAGTATCCGGACTCATCGGAACATCTTGCCAAACAGGCCTTTACCATTTTTGGACTGGGAACCGGGGTCCAGATATTGGAGCGAACTGACTGTGCCTTCAATGGATAACAGACCTTCCTCCAGGCTCAGGTTTTTGATATGTAAATTGTGCCCCCGGATGGTCAGATGCCCAAGTTCAGTCTGCAGCAAAAATTCCTCACTGTCGAAGCTCTCCACGTTGGAGACACCCGTCAGATCCAGCAGTTTCCGATTCTGCATGCTCAGATGATGCTGTTTGGCCTTACCGTGCTCAACCATGGCATGTACCCCTCCTTCTTACACCTAGCTTATGGGTGTGGAGGTTGGAATAGAACCAGCGTTGTTGAACAAATAACCCGGCATCCAGTAAAAACAAAAACGCCCTTCCCTGTTACAGGAGGACGTTTCGATTCAACTTGCATTGAATGAATATTTAATACCAGATGTACTGTTACCAGTTCATCCCGTTATCCTTGGCGATCGGCTCTTCCTTCACCAAGGTGTAGAGGCTGCTCGCCTCATCCTTCTTGGTACTCTCGGCAATTCGTTCCACCTTCACAGTGACCAGTTTCTGACCGAACTGAACCGTCAGCTCATCGCCCACTTTGACAGCGGCGCTGGGCTTAGCTTCACGTCCGTTCACCAGAACACGTCCCTGTTCAGAGACGTCCTTGGCCACAGTGCGGCGTTTGATTAGCCGGGAGACCTTCAGGAATTTATCAAGACGCATTATTTTACGGCTTCTTTAAGTTTGTTGCCTGCTTTGAATGCAGGAACAGTGGACTCAGGAATCACGATTTCATTCCCTGTTTGTGGGTTACGTCCGGTACGACCGGAACGTTTGCGGGTCTCAAAAGTGCCAAAGCCGATCAATTGTACTTTGTCTCCGCTGGCAAGTGCATCTGTAATTTCTCCCAAAAAGCCGTTCAATACGGACTCAACGTCTTTTTTAGTCAAACCACTTTTGGTTGAAATGTTGTTAATCAGATCTGTTTTGTTCATTTTTAAAAGCCTCCCAAATTGAAAAAAAAGTATCTGCGATTCCTGACAATACATCGATTGCCGCTGATTCGCGTTAGGTCACTACACATGTATTCTGGCTTGGCATCTGAAATCCTGCCTTAGTCCGCGACTTTTTTTAGCTTTTTGTCGATGGTCCGCAGGCAACAGTCTAAGACCAGTACCCGAAACCATCCGTCGCTAAACACCTATCCCAGTCAACACAGATGAACACATGTTCGTATATCATAACACACTGCATAACATGATGGAATAAGGTTTATCGGTATTTCCCAGAAAATTGAACCCGTTATAATCCTGCCTTCTTCGCATCCTGCCAGAATTGCTCCATCTCTTCTACATTGCTATCTGCTGGTGTTCTTCCCTGTTCACGCAAACGCTCTTCGATGTACTGGAACCGCCCAACGAACTTGCGGTTGGTCGCAGCAAGCGCCTCTTCCGGGTCCGTATCGATGAATCTTGCAACGTTTGCGGCTGCGAATAATAAATCACCCAGTTCGAGCTTCCGTTCTTCCGCAGACTGGCCTTGTTGCACCGCTTCTTTCAACTCCGCCAGTTCTTCCTCGATCTTGGCAAACACACCTTCAACATCATCCCAGTCAAAGCCTACTTTGGCTGCTTTCTTCTGTAACTTGTATCCCTTCATCAATGCAGGCAAGTCACGCGGTATACCATCCAGCACGGAAACCTTCTGCTGATCCTGGCCTTTGCGCTTCTTCTCCTCTGCCTTCATCTGTTCCCAGTTCTGAAGAGCTTCATTCGCATCTTCTGCCTGATTATCGCCAAACACATGTGGATGGCGGAAGATCAGCTTATCATTCAAACCTTCGATGACATCATACACATTAAATGTACCCACTTCTTCTTCCATCTGGGAGTGCAATAAAATCTGCAGCAGCAAATCACCCAGCTCTTCTTTCATATGGTCGGGGTCATCCTCATCGATCGTCTCAATGACCTCATAGGTCTCTTCAATCAGGTTTTTGCGAATGGATTGATGCGTCTGCTCCTGATCCCATGGACAGCCACCCGGACTGCGAAGAATATTGACGATCTCATGCAAACGCGCAAAGGATCTGCGACGCAAGGCATCATCGGTGTTCTTCGGTACATAGATCAGTGACAGATTGCCGTACCCTTCGATCCGGTCCAGTTCGTGCAATGGAATCTTGTGAATGACCTCCTGACCCTCCACACCCAACGCATGACCCACAAATACCGGATAATCATCCGGGTAAACCTCCATCAGGCATAGCTTCACATCGGAAGCAGTGAACACATCGTAGACTTGTCCGATCAACGTATGTAGCTGTGGTTGTACCAGTTCCGTGTTCAGGCTGCTGGCATCCAGAAGTTGAAAACCTTCGATTGGATCGAATCCAAGTCGTATAAAAGCTTCATCTAGGAAGCTCTCCCCGCCCATCACACGCAGTGAAATACCCATCTGCGGACAACGCTCTTTGAGTAGGCGCACACTTGCTTCTGCCACCATGGGATGACCCGGAACGGCATACACAACTTCGGTTCCGGCCTCACCCTTACGAGCAGCCTCTATCAGTTGGTTTGCGATCTCATCATACACCTCGGGGAAGGAGGACTTCGCCTCATAGATGGCATCAAATGAGGTCATTACCAGTCCCTCTTGCTTCAGATCATTCAAAACGGGATGATCCAGGGTACGTACATACAGCGTAGCTGCATGTTTCATTTTTTTGATAATACCTACGGTCAGTTGGTCTGCATCTCCAGATCCAAGACCCACTACGGTTAAAGCTGCACTCATTACGTAAACCTCCATCCGGACTATCCTGTCCAGTCTCATAATCATCGTGTCTGAACAGGACTAATGACACGTATTATACCAGAATCATTCGATATCCTATAATTGCATATTAGCTGTGCTGGGTGTAGAAGCACCGTGTGCATGAAGCTAGCGCAGCACACGCAGTCTGCGCAGAAGCTTGGCAAGGCGAGGCCCCAACTTGGGCACAGCCGCCAGCTCCGCGGCGGTCAGTAGCCCTGTCCGGGCCGCCGCCAGCAAGAACACGGCCGAGCCTATGGCAATGCCCAGCAGGCTCACGCCCATCGCGGCCAGCCGGCGGTCGGCCGCGACACCCATGCCGCCGAGCACGGCTTCGGCGGCCCAGGCCGTGCCTAACGCCGCCAGACTCATGGCGGCGATCACCAGCGCCGGCTTCGCCAGGACGGCGCCAGGGGCAGGGCGCAGGGCGACAAGTCGCGCCAGCAGCGCCACATTCAGGCCAGCCGCCAGCATGTAGGCGACTGCGCCTGCCAGGGCCGCGCCGCTGATGCCCAGCGCCGGCACAAGCATGACGTTCAGCAGCGCCTTGACGCCTGCGGCGGCCAGCATGCTGAACGCGGGTGCACGCACGGCGCCGAGGCCTTGCAGCAGCGCCGCCGCAATAATGCTGACGGTGCTGCCCGCAGCCGTCAGCGCCATGTACCGCAGTGCTTCGGTGCCTGCGGCATCTCCGTACAGCATGCGGTTAATCGGCTCCGCCAGCACCGCAAGACCCGCGGATGCCGCCAGGCCGATCAACCAGAACCAGCGCAGCGCGAGGCCTGCTTGCTGCCGGACGGCTTCTGGCCCGCCCTTTAACCGTGCTTCCGCCATCGCCGGAATAAACAGCACAGATAGTGACGTGGCAAGCATCGTCACCAGTTGAACCAGCGGCAATCCACGGTTGTAGATGCCGAAGGAAACCATCGACTGAAGCTCGTCCAGTCCTTCTCCCCGCAGCAATCGGGGTACAGTGAAGGTATCCACCAGATTCATCAGTGGCACAGCCAGCGACCCGAGACAGACGGGAATGGCGTACATGAGTAGCGTCTTGATCCACTCCCCATTGGATCGTGATCTTTCTGCCAGAGCCGGGTTAATAGCACTCACCGTTTTCTTCAGCGGCGTAACCGGTGTATTCTCCTGACGCTCATGACGATCTGATCCAACCTCTCCACTGTTACTGCTCCATTCCGAATTCAACTGCCCGTTGACCACTTCCCTGCCTTTTCGCCGGTGACGGACCATGTATCCTAACATGGTTAACAGCCCAACCATTCCACCAGCAACGGAGCCTATCATGGCACCAGCAGCAATAGTCTCAAGCGAAGCGTCCCGTCTCATCAACCACAGAAGCAGAACAATCATGACGGTGACACGTATCGTCTGCTCCACCACTTGTGATACCGCTGTTGGAACCATCTGCTGTAATCCCTGAAAATATCCCCGCAGCCCTGTCATCACCGGTACGAACAATAACGCCGATGAAGCTGCACGAATCGATGGAACTACATGGCGGTTGCCAATCATGTCAGCGATCAGTGGCGCACCTGCATACATCAAGAGCGCCATTATAATTCCAATTCCCCCGAGCAGTAGGGAAGATAGTCGAATAATTCTTCTGCTCTCGTCTGGTCTTCCGAGTGCGTTCTGTTCTGCTACGAATTTGGATACGGCCAGCGGCAGCCCTGCAGTAGCAAGCGTGATAATGAGCATATATAACGGATATACCGTATTGTAGATGCCAAATACACCGTCTCCCCCCAGATTCTGCAGCGGAATCTTCTGAAAAGCACCAATAATTTTAGAGATAATGGCGGCAAGCCCAAGTATAAATGCACCCTGTAGCAGCCTTGAGCCTGTAGACGGCTGTTTCATAATTCCCTCCCTGCGTAATCCTTTTAAGCATACCTTGCTATTATAACTGCCTGAAGGCACACAGACTAACCCTCCCCCATCACAATCATCCGGACTAACTTCGTTGTCCCTTAAAATGCAAAAACTCCCGTATGCCCAAGACAGGGCACCAGGAGTTGATCTGCGGTCTATTGTTCCATTTGCTTGCCAAGGAAACCAGCAGCTGTCTCGGACATCTTCACTTCCATCTGAGACATCTTAACTGATTCGTCCTTATTAAACAGGATAACCGTTCCGATGGGGTCACCACCTGAAATAATCGGCGCAATAACAAAAGAGGATAACGTCTCGTCATGATCTTTGCTAAGTTCATAAGAACCATTGTTTGTTTCCAGAATGGTCTTCCTGTTTTCCATACATCCCTCTAACAGCTGACCTACCTGCTTGTCCAAATATTCTTTCTTGGAGCCGCCTGCCACCGTGATAATGGTATCCCGGTCAGAAATCATCGTTACATGTCCTGTACTCTCATACAGGGATTCTGCATATTCTTTGGCAAAATCACCAAGTTCGCCAATTGGCGAATATTTTTTAAGGATAACTTCTCCATCACGATCCACGAAAATTTCCAGTGGATCACCTTCACGAATACGTAACGTACGGCGGATTTCTTTTGGAATGACCACACGACCAAGGTCATCTATACGGCGGACAATACCAGTAGCTTTCATTTCACATGTTGCCCCACTTTCTCGAGAAGATTTTTCAACTACTGTTCCTTAATGGGTAGAGGAAAGTCCCAGAACGTTTAGTGTGATATCTTGACCATAGTATTCATCTGTTCCCATTTCCTTATACATGCTTCGGAGAATATAGTTGTGTAACTTTCGAAGAAGGCGACCATGTACCCATACGACTTGAATATATAAAAGAAGAAGCAAGAAGGAGGTCCTAAGTCCTCCCCTTGCTTCTCTGTATGGTTGTCCATATTTACGTAGTACAAGGCATTCATTCGGGCGAATTCAACCCTGAACGTATGCTAACACAGCAATTTTACCAGCTTACTTGCTGCTTGTACCTTCATCTGTAGTTGCATCTTTGTCTGTTCCAGTCGTACCTTGGTCAGTCTTGGTATCTGTACCTGTGGAGTCATCCGTTTTTGGTTCGGTTGTTTTTTCTCCTTCAGTTCCTGTACCCGTAGTGCCTTCAGTTGTGCCTTCAGTCTTACCTTCTTCAGCTTTTTCTGTTTTTGGCAGTTTAACTTCTTTTACGATTTTGTCCAATTCATTTTGCATGAACGTATCGATTTCGGCTGCAGCCAATTGGCTCTTCAGACTTTCTTTTTGTTCAGCCGTCAATTTGGCAAAGTCAGCTTCAGTACGAGCTTCCACTTTCATGACGTGGTAACCGTACTCTGTCTCTACTGGATCACTGATCTTATTCAGTGGCAATGTTTTTGCAGCTTCCTTAAATGCTTCCACCCAGCTACCTACAGGTGTATTTTCATACAGTCCACCCTTTTCAGCAGAACCTGGATCTTCGGAATATTTTTTTGCAATTTCAGCAAAATCAGCTCCGCCATCCAGCTTGGTTTTTACTTCTTTTGCAATTTTAAGTGCATCTTCTTTTTTACGCTCTTTTTGCGTTTTTGGATCTGTGAAGTTAATCAGCACGTGACGAACGGAAGCCGTTGTGAACTGATCTTTGTTTTTCTCAAACTCAGCCTTGATTGCATCGTCCGTAACGCCTGTTTCTTTATCTTTGATTACTGTCATGATCCGAGTCATGTAGTCTTTAATGTTGTCGTCAGTCAGTTTCTGAGCTTTGAGCATTTCTGTCCATTGATCTGCCTGAACAGAAGCTTTCATTTTATCGAATTGCTCAGTTGCCGCTTTTGTACCTGCTGTTTTGGCTTCTTCACTTGCTTTGCCACTCAGATATTCATAAGCAACTTCCTGTTTCACCAGATACTCTTTGAAATCGTCCATATCCATCATTTGTGCATACTCCGGATAGAGGAATTTCATGACACGTTGCTCCATATCGAATTCATTGGCTGTAATAGTACCACCATCATACGTAGCGACTACAGCACTTGTATCCGTCGATTCCGGTGTTTTTGCTTCTTCCTTCTTGCCACATGCAGCAAGCAGTGATAAGGATAGTACTGCGACCATGCTCACAGACAGTACTTTTCCTACTTTTTTATACTTTGGTAACATCCTTTAGTTCCCCCTTTGATTTAAAAGCAGTTTTCATGGACTCCAGAATTTTCTCTACCAGCTCCATCAGTTGCTTATCCCCAAGCCCCTTGCCTTTAGCGTGAATCAGCATATGGGGTCCTTGTTCAAATTGTACACGTCTTTCGAACTGATTTCCAATGTGCGCGATTTTCGAGAGTTCAAAGGCATGTTCACGCCCTTCATAGAACTTCACGGTAATGTCCTCACCACGTTGGGAAATGGACTCAATACCGTAGATTTTGCCGTATACTTTCATCCGCGCAACAGCCAGCAAGTTAATGACGGCTTCCGGAAGATCACCGAATCGGTCAACCAATTCGTCTTCCAACTCCATCGCATCGTCGAAGGATGCAATGACCGCCACTTTTTTGTAGATCTCAATCTTCTGAATACTGTCATAGATATAATCGGACGGCAAGTAGGCATCGATACTGAGATCCAGGGTTGTGTTCCACTGGTCTGAAGGTACCGGCTCTTCGCCAAGCATCGTAACTTTGCGTTTGTTGATCTCCTCTGCAAGCATCTGGGAATACAGATCAAACCCGACGGAAGCGATGAAACCATGCTGCTCCGCTCCTAGCAGATTTCCCGCACCACGAATCGACAAGTCACGCATGGCAATTTTGAATCCTGAACCCAGTTCGGTAAATTCTTTGATTGATTGCAGACGTTTCTCAGCAACTTCAGTAAGCACTTTATCCCGTTGGTACGTAAAATAGGCATACGCAATACGGTTGGAACGACCCACACGTCCGCGCAGTTGATACAGCTGGGAGAGTCCCATTTTATCCGCATCATGTACGATCAGTGTATTTACGTTCGGAATATCTACCCCGGTCTCGATGATACTTGTGCTCACAAGCACGTCATATTCACCATCCAGGAAGTCCAGAATCGTTTTCTCCAGCTCTGTTTCCGACATCTGACCATGTCCTACACCAACTTTGGCTTCAGGCACAAGTTCAGAAATTTCGGCTGCCATCTCCTGGATTCCCTGAACACGGTTGTAGAGGTAATACACTTGCCCACCACGGGCAAGCTCACGCTCAATGGCTTCACGTACAAGCGCCTGGCTGTGTTCAACCACATAGGTCTGCACCGGGAAACGATTCTCTGGTGGAGTCTCGATAACGGACAGATCACGCACACCCAGCATGGACATATGAAGCGTCCGCGGAATCGGCGTTGCCGTCAGTGTCAGCACGTCCACATTGGTTTTCAGCTTCTTCAGTTTTTCCTTATGGGTTACACCAAAGCGCTGTTCTTCATCAACAATGAGCAGTCCCAGGTCCTTGAACACCAGATCCTGCGACAGCAATCGATGCGTCCCGATGACAATATCCACTGTGCCTGCCTTGATGCCTTTGGCTGTTTCATTCTGCTCTTTACGGGAACGGAACCGGCTAAGCACATGAATGTTGAACGGATAACCGGAGAAGCGCTCACGGAACGTCTCAAAATGCTGCTGTGCCAAAATGGTTGTTGGCACGAGTACAGCCACCTGTTTGCCTTCAATAGCTGCTTTAAATGCAGCCCGAATAGCCACCTCGGTTTTGCCGTAGCCAACATCCCCACACAATAAACGATCCATTGGACGGTTTTGTTCCATGTCCTTTTTGATTTCTTCGATCGCACGCACCTGATCACGTGTCTCATCGTAAGGGAACATGTCCTCAAACTCCTGCTGCTCCGCAGAATCCTTGTCGAACCCAAACCCTTTGGAGGTCTGACGCTCTGCATACAGCTTAATCAGATCATCAGCAATATCCTGTACAGATGTGCGGACTTTATTTTTAACCCGTGTCCACTCATTGCCGCCCAGCTTGTATATTTTCGGTTCTTTCTCTTCGGATCCAACATATTTTTGAATCAGATCGATCTGCTCAATAGGTACAGACAGTTTGTCTCCACCCGCATAGAGAATATGCATGTAGTCCTTATGAATACCGCCAACCTCGAGGGTGCCGATCCCCAGGTACTTACCAATCCCGTGGTTCTGATGAACGACATAATCGCCCACTTTTAGCTCGCTATAGGATTTGATCCGTTCAGCATTATCCACATTCCGAATCGGTTTGCGTACTTTACGCTGTTTTTGCGAGAACATCTCGCCCTCGGTCACAACAGCCAAATGAATGGACGGCATTTCAAATCCCGTTTGCAAATTACCGATCATCATCTCTGGCTCTAGAATATCATAGTCCATCAGTACCCGGCGCATCCGCTCGAGTCGCTCCTCACCGTTCGCCAGCATGAGCACTTTGACTCCGGCCTTCTGCCAACGCTCCATCTCTGCCTTCAGTACGTTCATCTGTCCATGGAAATCCTGCATACCACGACTGATGAAGTTCAGAATGTTTTGTGGTTGAGTGTGTGGAACTTGGCGCAAAAAGATCGACATAAACAGCGTCTGGAATGGACGCTCATACAAGAGTTCATCACCGTCTGCGGATAATGGAAGATCCGGAAGTGTTTTTCCGTTTTGCATCAAATGCAGGTTCCACTCTGATTCATCACGGTCCAGCTGTTTCGATGTCTCCGATAGTCTGGCAGGCTCATCAAGAACCAGCAGGGTATCTTCTGGCATATAGTCATAGATCGTTTTGTTCTCCGGATAGAGCGGAGAAATATATTTATACATTTCGGAGAAATACACGTGTTCCCGCAAAAGCTCGATCTCCCGGTGAATTTCCTCACGAAGACGCAGCTTCGCCTGCCGGTCCGTCATTTTCTCCAGCTGTTGCTCCAGCAAAAGAGCAGCCGCATCGGCAGCCTTTTCCATACGTTCACGATCTGCAATTAACTCCTTGCATGGTAAAACCGTAATTTCTTCAATCCGTTCAATCGAACGCTGATCCGCTGGATCAAATGTCCGAATGGAGTCGATCTCATCATCAAATAACTCCACCCGATATGCGATCGATGAAGTAACCGGATAGAAGTCGATGATACCTCCGCGTACACTCATCTCACCACGAGATTCCACGCGTTCCACACGCTCGTATCCGAGCTTTACCATCTCCAGCAGGAAGGAGTCCAGTTGAAGTGTGTTACCCTGTTTGATCAAAATTCGAGCATTGGCCATCACTTCCGGAAGCGGAACATAACGTCTTACCCCGGAAAAAGGAATAACAACAACGCCCCTGAATCCCTGGGCGCAACGGACCAACACATCAATACGCTGACCCAATGTTTCCGGGCTGGAAACAGCAGCTTCCGCAGCGACAAGTTCGTTGGCAGGATAGATCAACACCTGATCAGGTGAAAGCGCTTCCTGTAAATCTTCTGCAATTTTTTGAGCTGAAAACATATTATGTGTTACTACGAGCAATGGTCGGTTCATTTCCTGATGCAAGGCAGCCAGCATAATCTGACGCGCCGAGCCGGATAGACCCGAAACCAATTGTTCCTTCATGCCGGACTTGATTCCGGCTGTAATGGATCCGAAGTCCGGATCTTTGGAAAAAGCCTGTATAAGTGCTTGTAACAAAAGGGGCACCTCTCTTATAACTTACTTGATTATCTCACGCATACGCGTAGCATCACTATTAAAATGGATACAAATTCCTTTTTCTCCTGTTTCATCATATCGGATTACTCGCAACATTGCCACATCAGTTGATGCGGCTGAGCCTGATTTCGAGATAGCGATGGCTTTCATGCCAACTGAAAAGAAGCCTCAGCAGGCTGCCAAGGCTATATAAGGTGGAGCGTTATTACGCAACCGCCCTCAACTGTCATTCGATCCTGTACGCGCGATGTCTACTGAAGCGGACTCGCGAGCAGGCTAAGCTCCGGATTGTGCTCCAGGGCTTCCTTACAGTAATCACATGTAATCCGAACGGTAATGTCACCACCGGAATTATACGCTATTATATCCCTCCGCTCGTCGGGGGTCAAGAAATGAAAGCCGAGCTCTACTTCCGTTATCCGGGCAGAATCGATTCGTCCAATAAAGGTACGGCAATGCCTACATACGTAATTCACTGACATGTTTATGCCTCCTGAACATGGTTTATACATCCAGTATGTCCAGTATGGCTGAATCGAACCCGTCTTTATGATCATTTTACCAGTATGTCTTACAAAATTAACCGTTAAACTTCGCCATTGTTTGTTCAAACGTGTGAGTCAAGCTATGCTCCAGGGCATCACACGTTTGCTCAATGGTCTGATCCAGGGATTCTTTTTCTTTCTTCATAAATGTCGACAGTACATAATCAACAATGGCATGTCCTGGTTCAGGTCGGGATATTCCCATGCGTACGCGGTTAAACTGCTGTGTACCGGTATGCTGAATAATGGACTTGATTCCATTATGTCCGCCTGCACTACCTTGGTAACGCAATCTGACTCTGCCAATCTCTGTATCCATGTCGTCGTACACAACAATCAGATCTTCAAGACTAACTTTATAAAAGTCCATATATGCTCGAACCGATTCACCAGACAAGTTCATATAGGTCATTGGTTTGATCAGTACAGTTTTTACACCGCCAATATTGCCTTCTCCAATCAGCGCTTTACATTTATTCTGTGTAATGGAGATATTATGACGATCAGCCAACCGATCCAGTGCCATAAAACCGATATTATGACGGGTTTTGGCATAGTTCGAGCCTGGATTTCCAAGTCCGACAATCCACTTCATCTTGTTCCCTCCTTCGGATTAGCCTGAGGTGAGGCATAGACTTCGAATCTTATATTTCATATAATATCAAGAAAGTAAAGATCGATTTACTGTAGTGTTCACAGTTAATATTTTATCGACCCAGGAAGGTGAGCGGGTTTTGCGCGAAGACAATGGACAACTGACTCAACATAGCGATTTTATCTATCATCTCGAATATCACGTACCTGTACAGGTATACGACCGCGACACCCATATTGAGATTGGTCTAATCACACGTTTCGATAATCAATTCGTCGAAATTGCTGACACGCTTTTTCATCGGCGTCGTTTCCGATTTATCTCCCGCCCGGGGTATTAGCTGACCAGCGTCTGTTTCACCTTTAATAAAACGGCACGCCGACAGGGGTTACATTTTCCATTGAACCGGAAAACGTAACCCCTCTACTACTTTATGCAGACATCCTTATTCAATTTCAAATAGCTTGCTGATTGACAATTCCTCATGAACCCGGATAATCGCTTCTCCGAGCAAAGGCGCTACAGACAACACTTTGAGTTTGCTTGTCGGATTAGCATGCGTAATTGGAATGGTATCCGTTACGATGACTTCCTTCAATGGTGCATTCTCCAAACGTTCCATCGCAGGTCCGGACAATACCGGGTGAGTACAGCACGCGTATACTTCTTTTACGCCGCCTTCCATCAGAGCATTCGCTCCCAGTACAATCGTTCCCGCCGTGTCAATAATGTCATCGATCAGGATAGCTGTTTTACCCTCGATGTTACCGATAATGTTCATCACTTCGCTCACATTTGGCTCAGGACGACGTTTATCGATAATCGCCAGGGGTGCATTCAGGAAATCAGCCAGTTTACGTGCGCGCACTACGCCACCGTGGTCAGGCGACACAACAACCGGATTTTCGATCTGTTTCGACCGGAAATATTGAGCCAGAATTGGCACGCCAAGCAAATGGTCGACTGGAATGTCGAAGAATCCCTGGATCTGCATTGCATGCAAGTCCATCGCGATGACACGGGTTGCACCCGCTTTTTCAATCAGGTTAGCAACCAGTTTCGCTGTAATTGGGTCACGTGAACGTGCCTTACGATCCTGTCTTGCATAGCCATAGTAAGGAATAACGACGTTAATCGTCTTGGCAGATGCCCGTTTGAGTGCATCAATCATAACGAGCATTTCCATCAGGTTATCATTAACCGGCAAGCAAGTGGACTGCACGATATAAACGTGACAACCCCGAACACTCTCGGAGAGTTTCACTTGAATCTCGCCATCACTAAAGCTGGTTGTGTGAGATTCACCCATAGGGATCCCGATATAATCAGCAATTTGATGGGCGAGCTTGGGGTTAGAATTGCAAGTAAATATTTTTAATTTCGAATCAAAATAAGTCATAAAATAAAAACCCTCCGTGCTGGTTCATTGGAATCAATAAGCGTCTGCGACATGTCGGCACCTCCCCGATCTTCGGGAGGCAATCTTGTTATCAAAACCCCTTATTGGGGTTTGGCATTTTGTTTCTTGGCTTTGGCACGTCCGCGAATCTTCTCCGCATAACCAGGTTTATTCTCCTGACGTGGACGAGCAATGGCCAGATCATTCTCGGGAACGGAATGGGTAACGGTGGAGCCAGCAACCACATAAGCACCTTTTCCTACCGTAATTGGTGCAATCAGATTGACGTTGCTGCCTACAAAAGCATCATCTTCAATCGTTGTCACAGCTTTATTATAACCATCATAATTGACAGTTATTGCCCCGCATCCAACATTTACGTTTTTCCCTACTTTGGCATCTCCAATATAGCTGAGATGAGATACTTTGGAACCTTCATCAATTGTAGCATTTTTCACTTCAACAAAGTCACCAATTTTTACGTTGCGACCCAGTCTAGTCCCTGGACGCAAATTAGCAAATGGACCAACCGTTGCATCAGAACCAACCTCGGCATTGGATACTACCGAATGTTTAATTGTAACTCCGTCCTGAATAACGCTGTCTTCCACATCTGCCTGAGGACCAATATGACATGCTTCACCAATGGAAGTTGTGCCTTTGAGGATCGTCCCCGGATACAGAACTGTATCTGATCCAATCGTAACATCCGCTCCGATATATGTCGATGAGGGATCAATGATTGTCACACCGTTCAACATATGGCGTACGGCAAGACGTTCACGCATGAAGGCTTCGGCTTGCGAAAGTGCAAGTCGGTCGTTAACCCCGATGGATTCTGCGATGTCATCCGACATGTAAGCTTCAACCACTTCTCCATCATTGCGGAAAATGCCAACTACGTCTGTGAGATAATACTCTCCCTGAGCGTTCTGGTTCGTCACTTTTTCCAAGGCAGCGAACAATTTTGCATTATCGAAACAGTATGTGCCTGTGTTAATCTCATTCACAGCATCTTCCATCTCTGTGCAATCCTTTTGTTCCACAATCCGTTGTACAGATCCATCTTCTCCGCGAATGACGCGGCCATAACCTTTGGGATTGTCCAACTGAGCCGTAAGAACTGTGGCTGCTGCTCCGCTGCTCTCATGCAGCTTCATCAGACCTTCCAACGTCTCACTGGTCACAAGCGGTGTATCTCCACATACCACAATTGTAGAGCCTGTTTCGCCGCCAAGCAAAGATTTAACCTGCTTCACTGCATGACCTGTACCCAATTGTTCTGCCTGGAGTGCATACTCTGCTCTGGAACCCAAAAATGACTGCACCGCTTCGGCACCATGACCGACTACAACTACACTGCGTTCAACGCCTGCGCTGAGTGCTGCATCCAGCACATGTCCAACCATAGGTTTACCGCATACGGGATGCAGTACTTTGTACAATTTTGATTTCATTCGTTTTCCTTGCCCTGCGGCAAGAACGATTGCCATTCGTTTCAAAATTAACGACCTCCTGTTCTGAAAATCCCATTGAAATGCATTGCTGATATATATCCAATGAGTATCGTTCAGCCGGCTTCAAGCCGGTCCTGTTCATCGCCTGCTGTCTCTGTAATCACACGTAACAACGCGGACACCAACGAATCGTGACCTATATGTATACGCCGTGTACCTGCGAGCTTAACCGAATCCCAATGATTCCTAAGATGCCGCCCTGCCACCAAGCGCACGATGCGCTTTTTGTTCTCTGCTAATAAACTCAATACTGAATATATCTTATTCCGGTCAAAAAGAAAAGAGAGCCATAAGACATGGCTCTCTTTTCCTTCGAACCCCAATAATGTTCTCAGGCACCTTCTTCAATGACTTCTTCCTCAGTTGCCGCACGATCGTATTCAGTCAAAACTGCTGCCTGAATCTTCTCACGCGTACCGGAAGAGATCGGGTGGGCGATATCACGGAACTCTCCATCAGGAGTACGTTTGCTCGGCATAGCAACAAACATTCCGTTGTTACCATCAATGACACGAATGTCATGAACGACGAATTCGTTATCGATGGTAATGGATGCGATAGCCTTCATTCTCCCCTCCGAGTTAACACGGCGGAGTCTGACATCCGTAATTTGCATGTGTGTGTTCACCACCTTTTTCCATCAGAACTTGGTGTATAATTCCACACAGCATATACGAACTCCTTCTTTTTATAACCACAAAAATTTCCTAATTTCAGGAATTTTTTTATTTAATACACAATTCGACAACGTTAGTGCCAGGTCGATGGAAAAGACCTTTTAACGACATAACATTCGTCATCTTTCTACAGGTCAAAATAGTTGCCAGGCTTGACGGAAATCTGTCTGCTCTTGGCATCAACCGCTGTCAGTTTCGCCAGAGATACGTAATCTGTTAACAGGCGTTCTTCTGAATCTACAGAACCAGATTCCACCAGTACCCCTACCCCGGCTACTGTAGCATTAAACTCGGCCAAAAGATCGATCATTCCTTGCACCGTACCCCCGGCCTTCATGAAGTCATCCACAATAAGTACCCTGGAATGCTCACGCATCGCCCTGCGGGACAGGGACATGGTATGCAGACTTTTATGGGACCCGGATACATAATTGATACTTACGGCCGATCCTTCTGTAGCCTGATGGTCCCTGCGTACGAGCACGACAGGCAGGTTGAGCTGGGCACCGGTTGCATAAGCCAATGGAATTCCTTTGGTTTCTACCGTCATAACCACATCAATATTCATATTGCCAAAGGCCGTTGCAAAAATCTTGCCGGCTTCATTCATCAATGCGGGCTGACCAAGCAAGTCGGACATGTACAAGTATTCTCCAGGCAAGATCCGATCAGGTTGCGCGAGCTGGGTCGAGAGCCGCTCCGCAAATGCCAATGCCAGTTCTCGGGATACCTTCGGAATCCATCTTACTCCCCCGGCTGCTCCAGCCAGTGTATGCAGTTCTCCTGACCCACCTTCTTCGAACACTTCTTTGATAATCGCTAAATCTTCACTAATTGAAGACTTTGCGGCACCATAACGTTCGGCAAATGTGGTCAACGGAATAACCGTATGCGGTCTGGACAATAAGTATTGCGTCATTTCAACCAGCCTTGCGCTTCGTTTTAACTTCTTCACAGAGATCCATCCTCACGATCACGGAAACATCCAAATCCGAATAATTATTTAAGAATATAACACCTTTATACGTGTTTGTACATTATAAAAGCGAATTTTACGTTAACATACGTACAGCGTACACTTCTTTACAGAACCCACGCAGACCATTGTATATCCGGGCAACCTTGGATTCTTTGGAAACCAGACCAAATACCGTTGGACCGCTACCAGACATTAACACGCCGTCTGCACCCAATCGAATCATGGCATCCTTCAGATGCTGAACTTCCGGATACAGCTTCAACGTCACATCTTCAAGCACATTGCCCATCTGGTCACAGACTTCCGTAAATGATTGATTGCGTATAGCCTGCTCCATTTTAGTTGCACTCGGATGACGAACAATCTTGTCACTGCGGAACCTTCCGTACACATCGGCTGTAGACACATTAATCGGAGGCTTGGCCAGAATTACCCAGCATTGCGGCGGATTAGGAATGGGAGTTAACTTCTCACCACGGCCTGTAGCGAGTGCAGTCCCTCCTGTGATACAGAATGGAACATCCGACCCGAGTTCAGCTCCAAGCTCCTGCAGTTCGTGATCCGGTATATTCAACCGCCACAGACGGTTCAATCCACGCAGCGTTGCTGCTGCATCACTGCTGCCGCCGGCAAGACCAGCTGCAACTGGAATCTTTTTATCCAGATGAATATGGACGCCCGTACGCACGTTATAGCGCTCCTTAATGAGTCTGGCTGCCTGGAAAGCCAGATTCTTCTCGTCGAGCGGGATATAACCTGCCTGACTGGAGATGAAAATAGTATCTCGCGGCAGCTCCGACATTTCCAGCCGATCAGCCAGATCGACCATGGTCATGATCATTTCAACTTCATGGAATCCATCGCTTCTTTTATGTAAAACGTCCAGCATCAAATTAATTTTAGCAGGCGCTTTTTCGTAAATTTTCAAGGCGTTCACCCGTCCTCACCTTTTCCCTAAGACAACTTAACATATTATATCAAAATGGGGCTGTCAAGTCATTTGTATTCCGCATCTAAGGGGAAAAAGCGGGGTTGTTCCTGACGGATTTCCCCGCTTTTCAGTCTGCTTGAAACGGATTAAGATTTGCGCGCAGCCTGTTCAGCAAGTTGAATTGCACGTTTTACCATGTTTCCTGCATCCTTGGCTTTAATTCCGCCCCAGCCTTCCTGTTGCACCGTATCATAGAAGCCCAGATCTTTCGCGAGCTCATTCTTCAGATCCTCTGACATGACACTTCTTCTTCTGCGACTCATGAACCATCCTCCTCCAAAGTATCCTTCATAATGTGATGAGTTCGTTGTTCGTTCACGTTTTGGACATTTTGTCACCAGGCTATATTCAGTTTCCTGCATTGCTTAAGAAACTGTCCCTTCACCTGTCCATATAGTATGCCGCGACCGTTCCTCGCTCATTCCTGAGTATGTATGGGTTACGATAGAGGGTGAATTGATGTTTAAAGAAAACAAAAAAGCGATCCGCCTTGTGGGGCGAATCGCCTGTAAATCGATACTTACGTCTCCATATAGGAGCTATGCGTCTGGCTGCCCGGGTCATAAACCATGACTTCCACCGATTCCGTAAGTATATCCGCATAACTATAAGATACTCGCTTGAAGGTTTCTTGCTCCTCATCAAGCTTAACAATAAAAACAGAAGGGTACGTTTCTTCCAATACACCCGTACGCTCAATGGTCTTACGGCGGCCACCATTAGCCCGCAACATAATTTTCTGACCAATATGTGCATCGAGATTGCGTTTGATATCCAACAGCGTGTTTTTAGCCATTGTCGACGACCACCTCTTTTCTTGTCCATTATACCGGATTTTACAGTCATTGTCAAATCAAAACTAATTATTATATCAGCATCAAAAAGTTGTTGTCAATGAATTTTTTTGCAAACAAAAAAAGCCCCAAATTGGGACTTTAAATGGCCTACATCAGACTGCCGACGGGTTCACTTTTAGCGTAGATAAATCATTCAGCCCAGGCAGACCTACCCGGTAACTCCCCCGTGTCTCGACACCACCCACACCCTGGCTACCACTGATGGTATTGTGCAGAACATCACTCATGTTGACCGTATCGCGCACAGAAGTAAAGGAGGCCTTGGCTGCCACATAGACCGGATCAAGTGCATGAATGAGAATTCTGCCTGGGGAACTGGCAAAGTTCGCTCCAGCGCGCAACAGTGCCTCAAAATGGGACTGACAGGCCCCTGCAACAATAGTGAGGGCGTCCAGATGGCGTTCATATTGTCTGGCCACCTGAATGGCCGATACAAAATTTTGCGAGTTCTTGTAGCTACCAAGACTATATAAGTCATAGGGCTGACGTGTCTTTAACACCCCATCATGACCCGTAATAACTACGATATCCGGACGTACTTTGGGTAATAAGCGGTATAAGGTATCTGCCATTGCCGATTCATGGACATACTGTCCCTCTGCGGGTACACGAAGTTGCTCATAGAGATCCATACTTTTTTTCAAATAGTTCGGATCTCCATCCAGATGAAGCACCTTTCCAGGCATTTCAAAATAAGCCGGTTCCTGCTGGGCAGACCAATCCTGTACCAGACCTTCACGATTCCGCTCAGCCTGTTCCATACGATTCTGCTGCAGACGGGACAGGGTCTGATGTGCTTTAATATGCGCCTGTCTGGTCTTGGCGCTTTGTGGTTCGTAGGGAACCTGTATCAAATCGTCCACCGGGGAATCGGCAATCAGCCGGAACTCAGTCCCTTTAATGACCGCAGCATCCAACTGGAGGCCTTCCACCCGAAAAGTCACATCGCCGCCGTATGACTTCCGAACGACCAAGTCTCCGATATTCATCAACGTAATCACCTCTACCCCATCGTATGGGCAAAGACCCGGTTTGGTTCATTCAAATTTTACAGCGCTGCACGTACCCCTGCTTCCCACATTACGGTGCTGAGTGTGGCATACTCTTGCAGACTCAATGTCTCTCCACGTCGGGAAGGTTGAATACCTGCCTGCTCCAGCAGAATGTCTGCCTGTTCCCGGTTCTCCTTTGTGAAGAAACGTGCCTTCAAATTGTTTGAGATTGTTTTTCTCCGCTGGGCAAAAGAAGCCTGTACCACTTCGAAGTAGTGTGCTTCATCCGGAATCTCCACTGGTGGTTGCTCACGCACTTTCAGCTTAATGACAGCTGATTCCACATTAGGTTGCGGAATGAAGACCGTAGGAGGCACAATACACACAAGTTCCGGCATACTGTAGTACTGAACTGCGATGCTTAGACTACCGTAGTCTTTTGATCCTGGTGCAGCAGCCATGCGTTCAGCCACTTCTTTTTGGATCATGACAACAATGCTGTCTACCGGCAGCTTCTCTTCCAGCAGTTTCATCATGATTGGAGTCGTTACATAATAAGGCAGGTTAGCCACAACACTGACTTTGTCCACGGATGCAAAATCCGTATTAAACAACTCAGCCAGATCAAGCTTCAGCACATCCCCATGATGAACACGTACATTCGAATAAGGCTGCATCACTTCTCCCAGGATTGGGATTAAGCGCTGGTCAATCTCTACGGCTGTGACGGGACCGGCTACCCGAGCCAGTCGCTCCGTGAGGGCTCCAATACCCGGCCCGATCTCCAGTGCGCCCTTGGACTCGTCCAGATCGGCTGCATTAACAATTTTGTTCAGTATATTTTGATCGATCAGAAAGTTCTGACCCAGACTTTTCTTAAATGAGAATCCGTGTCTTTGAATAATCTCTTTCGTACGCTTGGGCGTTGCAATTTCAATCGTCTCTTCCATGTTCTTCATATGCTCACAATCCTTCACGTTCAATTTGCGCTAATGCTGTAGAGAACTCTTCCCGTGTAATCTGAAATACACTGAGGCGTTTGTGGAACTGCTTACCGTTACAATAACCGATGCCCAGCAGATTGCCCATCTCCATGCGACGTGCAGCAGCCTGCGGATGCACAATAAGTCCTGCCGCGATCAGGTCCTCCCAATCGATCAGGCTCGGAGCACCTTCGTATGAAGTATGTACGCGCGCCAGAGCATGACGGATCGCCTCTGGTGAGGCATTCTCCACCCCAATGTCCCCTTTGCGCGTTGCATCGGCTTCCGGAATGAAGGCATGTTTGCAGCCTGGCACCTTGTTCGCAATAATTTTTCGAATGCGTTCGCCAGCATGATCCGGATCTGTCAGTACAATGACTCCCCGTCTCTCCTGAGCAAGCGCAATCCGCTTCAGAATGCGTTGGTTGATTGCTGATCCACCTGTTTCTATGGTATCGGCTTCCACGGCCCGACGGATAGCTACCGTATCGTCACGGCCTTCCACCACAATGATTTCTTTTATCATGTTCCATTTCTTCCTTTCTAACGCAAAAAGAAGAGGAATATCCTCTTCTCTGCCAAACGGCGGGGGAGACTGAATTCAGACTCCTCCGCCGCATATTCCGCATGAATCATTCATGCAACTATTTTATAGCATTCCCATTTCAAAGTAAAACGATTTTAGTTCGCTTCCGGCTTCACCGGACCGATCACGTAGACCGTCTTGCCTTTCTTACGTCCAAAATTCAGGGCATGCTTCACACTGTCATAATACACATCAATTTTGTTGCCTTTAATGGCACCGCCTGTATCTTCCGCACGACGGAATCCCAGACCTTCGATATATACCCACCAGCCAATTGGAATGACTTTGGGATCAACCGCAATGGTGCGTCCTTCCGTTACACGAGTACCGGAAGCTGTTTTAGTTCCAATGCCAGGCTCTTCGGAAGAGTAGGCAGTCATGGATACATTTTTAAGTACTTTGGAGTATTTAAAAGAAGTCCCGGATACGGTAATCACTTTGCTGCCCGAGGCAGATGTTTTCTTCGAGTTCGTTGTTGTAGCCTTTTTGGTTGTTGACGTTTGAGCCGATACGGTCTGAATCTCAGGTTCTTTCACGACCGGTTTTGCTTTGGTGCCGACAGCGATCACTTTATCTACACGATTATTCGCGACAGATTTGCCGACCATTTTTTTGGAGACCAATTCTCCATCCTGAAATACCTTTTCGATATGCTGCACAATTGTGCCTTCTTTGCCGTTCACAACGACACGGTTATCCCCTTTGTATAAGCTAGGGTCAGCCGTTTTAATGACTTTGTAAGCGATCGGTTGCTCTACTTCCACTGTACGCTTTGTTACGCGCACTACACGGATCTTCATCTCCGCTTTGATCGCAGTTCCAAGCGCCGGATACACTTTATCATTACTTTCAACTTGAATACCTGATTTTTGAATTGCATCTTCTACCGATGAATCGGTTGTATACAGAGTCTTGGTGTCTCCGTCTGCCGTAATGTTAACTGGAACGGCCCGCTCAATAACGATTCGGTCTCCATCTGTAATCGCCCCATTCATGGACATGGATACCTTATCGTGAGGGCTGACTGTGATCGACTGCTCCTCCAGCATTTCCTGAAGCATTCCTGTACGAGTCTCTACCACCTGAGCTTTGCCATCAATAACCAGCGAAATTTGTTTCCCGGCCTGACCGTAAACGACTAACAAGATCATGATTGTAAGCGCAATTGAGAAAATCGCGATCAATGCCATTTGACGCATGTTCTCATGCTTCCACCGCAACGCGAAAGACTTACTGGATGATCGTGACTCATGGGTCTCTTCTGGTTGGAATGTGCCCACTTCTCCGTCCTCCTTCATAGCCTCGCCGTCTAAAGTAATGCATGATGTCTTTGACGTGACTATACCAAATTTTCTACAGAACACAGATTGGACCAACATAATCCGATTCTGCACCATGAATCAATCTTCGCAACATGATGTCATCCTCCTGAATACCTACCGTATGATGACAATATTTCTTTTATTCAAAAACAAAAAAGCCAAAGAAAGAGTGTAAGAGGAACTCTTCCGTGGCTTCCGAATGATTCTGAATATCGGAAATTCATGCACGAGGTTGCCTCTCTTTTTCCGCTTGCGAGGTTAGCTGTCGGGTTCGGGCGAAAGAGAGCCGCCCTATCTTGGGTCACCCGCTCATGGCGGACGCCCTTGAATTCACCCCGAGACCCAAAGAAGAAATCAAATACGGCTTCGCAGTTCCCTTCGCTGCTTTTGGGTCAGCGAACGTTGCGCATCGGCCAAATACACCGATGTTTAAGCCCTATTGGTTCCCCCGCTCTCCGATAACGGAGACTCAGCGAGACTGATTCATGAAAGTAATGTTGTTTCATCGGAAAGTGTCCCTTTGTTCATCCCCCGAACATCTGTCCAATTTTCCGCACAACAATTCACTGAAAAGATGATATCCTGTTTTGATGCATGTTGTAAAGCGTTGATCAAGTACGTTTTTCTGAATATTTGGTTAAAATATTGTAATATTCTTGATTTATTTGGATCAAAGGGCAAATTACCTCCGCTTACCTGCCTTTTTCACCTCATTTGCTCGTTTTTTTAACGAATCCCAAATCGTTCCATGGCATTTTTGGTTGTTATTGCAGCAATTTCCTCCACCGAAATGCCTTTAATTTCCGCAGCTGCCTCTGCAACCAGACGTACATGCGCTGTCTCATTTCGCTTCCCACGATAAGGGTGAGGTGTCAAATATGGAGCATCTGTTTCAATGAAAAAACGGTCCATAGGAACCTTCTCCAGCACCTCTTTGGGCTGCTTTGCATTTTTGAATGTGATCGGTCCTCCGAAGGAGAGATGGAAGCCCATATCGAGACAACTTTTTGCTGTTTCCCAGCTGCCTGAGAACGAGTGCATCACACCACCAACTTCACCCGCTTTCTCTTCACGCAAAATTCTTATGATATCCTCATGTGCATCCCGATTATGGATGACAATTGGCATGTTCACTTCACGCGCCAAAGCAATTTGTTGTCGTAATACGCGATGCTGTATTTCTTTTGGTGAAGTATCCCAGTGATAATCCAATCCAATCTCACCGATCGCAACCACTTTTTCATGCTTGCATAAAGATGCAATCCACTCCAAATCGCCCTCCTGCATTGTGATCGCATCTACGGGATGCCACCCTACAGCTGCATATATAAAGTCATATGTTTCAGCGAGTTTCATTGTGGTTGGAATTGTCTCCCGGTTAAAGCCAATGTTGATCATGCGACCAACTCCTGCATCCACAGCACGCTGAATCATGTCCTCGCGGTCCTCGTCGAATTGTGGTGCATCCAGATGTGTATGTGTGTCGAACAGCATCATGTCTGTATCTCCCTTCATGTCGAAATAACGACTATCTTCTTTTTCAAAATCCAATTTGTAAAATTCAATAATTCAATGACTCATACATAAAACATTTTGGGTATCTGTGTATTACATCATTACGTTTGTTTCTTCACAACTACAATATATAGAAGATATACAGATATTCTGATCTATATATTGCTAATTGTGCTCATTCTGCCTGCTTGCATTTACAAAATTATGTCGATCTACATATACTCCCCATTAAAGCAGATTACTGTATCATGAAAAATAGCTCTTTTAGAAAGTGTTTTGATATCGAAATTCTTCATCGGATTATACCCACACGATTACAAGAAATAGGGGCGTATATGTGACGGTAATTCGTGAATAATCGCATCCACCTTGTTTTGCGGGTAATACAAATGATGTTTCCCTCGGTGAAGCCCACTGATGGAACGGACAATGTCAGATACTTCTGACAACTCACGTAAATTGTCCTGTCGATCCAGAAGAAGAATCTGCTTATCTGTGGATTCATCCGGACGAAACACATCATACGGATTATCCGAAGGAAAATCAATTTCAAGATCATATTCGGGATCGAGGCCAGCCTGTACAAAAGCTTCCCGAATCTCTTCCATCATTGTCAAGTCGACCTGTTCAAGCTCTACATACTTATATAACTTGCGATCCATAAAACGTTCGCATAACTCACTCAGAACAGTATCGTCCTCCTTGCGCCACTGCGTAAATGCCGTCTGAATTAATGCTTCATCCAACTGCAAATATTCATCCACGGATAATTCTCCTTCAAATAGTTGAGGGAGTGGATCAATCATGAAGCGGAATTGAAAACCATGTTGTAGGAGTGTTTTCGCTCGCTTGAATATTTGCCGCAATATAATTTCAGAACTACGAGTTACCGGATGGAAATAAATCTGCCAATACATCTGATACCGAGACATTAGGTAATCCTCCACAGCATGCATGCCTGACTCCTTGACTACAATCCGCCCATGATAAGGACGCAGCATCCGAAGGATACGATCAAGGTCAATCGTGCCGTAATTTACACCTGTAAAATAGGCATCCCTGAGCAAATAATCCATTCGGTCTGCATCAAGCGGACTGGTCACCAAGTTCACCACAATCGGCTTTTCATACGTTTTTTGAATGACAGACGCTACTTTCTCAGGAAAATCAGGAGCATACCGTCTTAAGATCGCCCCTACTTCGGTATCACCTGTAATAATGCGACAAGTCCAATCTTCGTGATTCATGTCAAAAGCTTCCTCGATGGAGTGAGAGAATGGCCCATGCCCGAGATCATGAAGTAGAGCTGCACACAGTGCTACAATCTTTTCTTCCTTCGGCCAATCCGAATAATGACTTCTTTCAAATTGAGAGATGATCTTGCGTGTGATCTCATAAACACCTAGTGAATGTGAGAACCGACTATGCTCTGCTCCGTGAAAGGTAAGGTAAGAAGTACCTAGTTGACGAATCCGGCGTAAACGCTGAAATTCCGGGGTGTTAATTAACTGCCATATAACCGGATCTTGCACGTGGATATAATTATGTACCGGATCTTTGAATACTTTCTCTTCCGTTAAACGTTGTTCCATGTCGACTCACTCCTTTAATTTCTTTTATATTAACGCTTTGAGCTCTGCGATTCACCTAAGATTCGACACCATATGACGAACTTTGTCGAATGAAGTAGTTTTGTCGTTTTCCAAATCGACAAAGCTGACATTGAGGTTTAAATGCGAAAAATGGCTTCCAATCCCTTACCACCAGTAACCTTGTGAAAAACAGCCTTAATTTTAAGCTAATTTTAAGGTTGACTGATTTGGGAATCGTTGGTATGATGAGTATCATAAAACATAAAATAATGTCGAATAATGACAAAGATAGTTAGCTGAGAGGAGCACTGATTATAATGATGAAATCAACAGGTATTGTAAGAAAAGTGGACGAACTGGGACGGGTAGTTATTCCAATTGAATTGCGCCGTACGCTCGGTATTGGTGAAAAAGATGCTCTGGAAATCTACGTTGACGGCGAGCGCATCATGTTGAAAAAATACGAGCCTGCTTGTATCTTCTGTGGTAATGCAGAGAACGTTACTTACTTCAAAGGTAAAATTGTTTGTAACGAATGTATTTCCGAAATCCCTGCACCTGTGACAAAATAAGAAAAACCAGGTATACTGGACTTATCTAAATTGTTATTTCTAACCTTTTTAATATTCCTTAATGACCTTCCCGGTGTGAACCCCACCGCGGAAGGTATTTTTTTGCCTTGTTATGGGTTCCATTACCCAAAATGATTCTGTCACACGCGAACTGGGAGAGAACGATGAAATTTGTTCGGAATTTTTTTTAGCCACTCTGCTCTTTTTAATATTCCACTAAGGTTGGATATAAGCTTCTTTTCAGGTTATGTTCCCCACAACAGAAGATATTTGGTTAGATTACTACTCGATTAATGCATTATATACATCACGCTTCGCCAGACCGCGATCGGCAGCCGTTTTTTTCATTGCATCTTTGCGGTTATGTCCTTCACCCTCATAATGGCTGACATGATCCGCGAGTGACATGAGCTGCCACCATGCTTCGCGCTCAGCCTTACGCTCCTCTTCCTTAATGCCTTCTACCAGCAAGCAGTACTCGCCAAGAGGTGGATGTTCTTCAAGCCAGTCTATGCATTCCCTCACAGTACCCCTTGCGAATTCCTCATGACGCTTGGTTAGTTCACGAGCCAGGACAATCGAGCGATCACCCAGAATTTCTTCAAGGTGGACTAATGTTTTCCGAATACGGTGAGGCGATTCATAAAATAACAAAGTCCCGTTGGATTCGTCAAAAGCCTCCAGCACTTTTCGCATGTCCTTTTTCTCCCGCGGCAAAAAACCGCCGAATGTAAAACGCTCCGTCGGTAATCCGGACACGATCAGAGCAGACAACGCAGCATTGGGCCCCGGGATGGGAATGACCGTTATTCCGGCTTCCAATGCAAGCTGTACAAGGTCAGAACCAGGGTCCGAAATGGCTGGCAAACCGGCATCGCTGACGAGTGCCAAATTTTTTCCTTCTATTATATAGCGTATCAGTTCAGGTCCACTCGCCCCCTTATTATGCTCATGATAACTAAACAGCATCGAAGGTGTAATTTCAAAATGGGTAAGCAGCTTTCGGGTCTGGCGTGTATCTTCTGCTGCAATGATGTCACAACTCTGCAATGTCTTGATGGCACGGAAGGTCATATCCTCCAGATTACCAATGGGTGTTCCAACCAGATAGAGCTTGCCTGATCCTTCAGGCTGCTCCGCATAGCTTTTTTGAATATGCAAAGTCATCTAAAGCCCTCCTTTCGTAGTACGCTCAGCATGTTGCTGACCATAGTAAATATCCATAATCTCTTCGCAGTATTTCCCCTCTTCATTGTAGACAATGAGTGGAGGAAGCATCCTAACTTCGGGTTTACCATCTTTCATTCCTTCAATTAACACCATGTTGGCTTCCAGATGAGCACGGGGATGTACCATCCGAATCCGTTTTGGTTCCAGCTTATATTCGCGCATGAGCGAGATAATCTCTGCAAGGCGCTGCGGACGATGAACCATCGATACTTTGCCGCCATTACGTACAAGTCGACTGCACGCCTGAATCACTTCTTCCAGGGTACATCCGATCTCATGACGTGCCATTGCCTGATGTGTGTTCATCTTGAGATCACTGCCATTCAGAGGCATGTATGGAGGATTAACCGTTATTGCATCGTATACAGCATGTCCTGTTTCTTTCACGAGTTCTCGCAAATCACCTTCACGAATCAGAATCGATTCATCCAATGCATTTAATTGCACACTGCGACGCGCCATATCAGCCAAACGTGGCTGAATCTCGATCCCTTCCAGACTAGCCTGCGTACGCGTTGTAAGCAGAATGGGAACCACCCCGTTACCCGTACACAAATCAAGTACACGACCCCGTTTAGGTACGGAAGCAAACCGGGCTAATAATACGGCATCCATCGAAAAACTAAACACTTCATCACTTTGAATGATTCTCAGATCATGAGAGAGCAGATCATCAATCCGCTCTGACTCATGTAACACAACTTCATTTTCTTCCATATGTTACGCTCATCCTCCGGTACTCTATATCTCATGTTCGTTTAGTTTAGGTTTATAACCTTGAAAAAAAACCGTAGGGGATCCCTACGGTCACTTCATTTATTCAAAAAAGACAGGCAGAACAGACAATCGCCTTCCGTCCGCAAATGACCATAATAGACGTTGCAGATATGGAAGCCTTCGTGATACAACCGAGCCAGATTATCATACCCTTCACCCACAACATCCTCGCCTGTAGCCGGACCTGCCGGTCTTGCTACAGGAGCGAGTGCTGAGGAGATCGGCAGATCTGCCGGTGCCTCACGTTTGAGCAGTTTGCGTAACTGCTCATTCTCGATGGTAAGCCGCTGATTATCCTCAAGCAGCTCCTTCACAATCATTTTTAACTCTCCTAAATCACCGTGCAACTGACCCAGTTGGGTTTCCATTTCATGAATGTGCGTAAACAGATTTTTCTTTTCCAAGTTTCCACCCCGAAGCAACCTTTATGGTTTACTTGATAACGACGTCATCCAGCGGAAGTTCTTTGACTTTACTGATGTCGAACAGTTGAACATGGACTGTGCGGCTACCGGCATTAATTCCGACAACTTTTCCTTCACCCAATGAGGTGACGACCAATTTGCCTACAGCTGGCAGTTCTTCTCTCACACTTTCATAGTTATCATGCTCAAATTTCAGACAGCACATGAGTCTTCCGCACAACCCTGAAATTTTCGTCGGATTCAGTGACAGGCTCTGATCTTTAGCCATCTTGATTGATACCGGCTCAAAGTCTCCCAGCCAGGAAGAACAACACAACACACGGCCGCAAGGTCCGATTCCGCCAAGCATCTTCGCTTCATCACGTACACCAATCTGTCTCAGCTCGATTCGTGTCCGGAATATGCTTGCCAGATCCTTGACCAGCTCCCGGAAATCAACTCTTCCTTCAGCTGTAAAATAAAATATAATTTTATTGCGATCAAACGTAAATTCCACATCGACCAGCTTCATTTTGAGGCCATGGTCTTTGATTTTATTTAAACAAGTACCGAATGCTTCTTTGGCTGCACGTTTGTTCTCATCAACCACACGGGCATCTGTATCGCCCGCAACGCGGATGACTTTCTTCAGCGGCAACACCACATCGGACTCGCCCACTTCCTTCTTACCTACGACAACCTTACCGTACTCAACCCCCCGCGCTGTCTCCACGATAACGCAGTTTTCTTTCTCAATGGGAAGGTCCAGGGGATCGAAGTAATAAATTTTGCCCGCTTTTTTGAAACGGACACCCACTACACTGTACAAAAAATTAACCCCCTTGTAAGCCAACCCCACTTCGTCTGAAGCCCCGTCTTCTTAGGGAACCGGCCGAAGTTATAACCGTTTGCATATGATTGGAGCTAACTTTGCCCTCTCCCAGTCTTATGCCAAACCGATCAAAAATTGCTCCAGACAAAGCTGGCCATTGACGTTGAAACGCAATTTTTTTCTGCATGCTGCGGCCATATCCATATAGGAGACCCACTGCTCTGTGCTGCGGGTATGTGCCAACTGAGATAACATGTCTAACTGATCTATAAAAACGATATGTTCATGCCTATCGTACTGAACATACAGCATGTCCCTAAACCATAGATGGAACAAACTAAGCAGCATGTCCAGGTGTTCAGAGAGTCCGGTTTTAAAAAGCTTCTGCTGTGCAGAGATCAATGATGTACTTCCTCTACCCAGGGACTCCTTCCCTAATTGTAACATTACGTTTCTAATTTCTGCAAACCAATTCTGCTGGAGAATTTCTCTACATGCTTCCAATCCTGACGCTAAATGGACGGCAGAGCGAGCCAGATTGGCAGGATGCCCTTCCTCAATTAGTGATTGCAGCATCTCTTCCGGATTCAGTGCGCTGAACGGTACCAATTGGGAGCGTGAGCGGATCGTTGGCAACATGGCCTGTCCATTATCTGTAATCAGGATGCCGACTGCTGGTACCTGCGGTTCCTCCAGAAATTTGAGCAAACTGTTTGCTGCCTGCACCGTCATTTTCTCGGCTTGTTCTATAATATATACTTTGGGATGGCCTGCCTCTGATCGGTATGAAAAGATACGTTGCAGATCCCGGATTTGATCTATTTTAATGTTGTTTCCATCTGGTGCAAGCATGGTTAGATCCGGATGGTTACCATGATCTACCTTACGACATTCAAGACACTGCCCACAAGCGTCATCTTCAAGCTCTGTACAGAATATTGCCTTGGCAAAGGTAATTGCCGTCTTCCGTTGCCCGCTACCAGCTGGACCGCTAAACAAATACGCATGGCTTATTGCCTTACGTCTCAAACTGCTTTGTAACATTTTCTTGGCCGCTTGTTGACCCATAATCTGTTGAAAGGACATACTTCCTCCTCAGAAGCTTAAATTAATAAGCATCCCCCGAATTTCCCCTACTTGTTGTAATAGAGAGATTTTTCCTTCTTCTGTATCCAGCAATTCATCAGCCATGGATAACAGAGCGGAGTCAATTTCATCAATCAGCTTATACCGCTTACCTCTGCCACGACGATCCCAACCCCTTGTCTCTTTCATGGATACACCGCGACGAACGGTCTCTTCCAGGAACCTTTTAACAAGTTGCTTATACGCCTTCAGTTCACGAATCGTCATGGAACGTACCAAGCGATCTCCCTGAAGCTGGATTTCACTAAACCGGCGATTCAGTTCAGCTTGTGAGGCCCGTTCCCCCTGGTGATTCATCATATCAGAGAAATTTTTGGATTGAACCGGTTTGGAACCTGAATCAGTAGAACTGATCCCGCTCTGAATCGGTCTGAATCCAGGATTGATTTTCATGGATACGCCCGCTTTCTATCATAGTTAGCCAATCGCCCATCAGCACAGTGCGCGTTGCGCCTGTGCGTGAGAATGAGGCTTTTATATATGCTGATCACACTCTATATATAATGGTAGATACACATCACCATCAAGGACTTGTTCTTTGTAGTCAACCTCTTTCCGAAAGGAACCATTCCCAGCTGGGAAATGCTCATCCGGAAAGAGTATGCTGATTCTTCTCATCAAGAAAGGCGTTCCGTAAGTGGCACGCACGAACTCTGTTAACTCTTCTTGCATCCATCGTTTCCAACATGCTATCGATCATGAAGGACCCTCATGGGATCCATGCAATAGGTTTAATTAGAAATGTTCGAAGCGATCTACCGGGAGAACAAATACAGTAGCTCCGCCTACTTGAACTTCAACAGGTAGCGGCAGGTAAGAGTCGGTTGTTCCACTCATCGGTGTGACCGGAGTCACGAGCTGTTCACGAACCTTACAGCTGCTGCGAATGACGTTCATTACGGATTCGACTTGACCATCATCGACACCGATCATAAACGTCGTGTTGCCTGCCTTCAAAAATCCGCCCGTACTGGCAAGCTTCGTCGCCCGAAAGTTTGCTTTGACCAATGCGCTGGATAATCGGTTGCTGTCTTTATCCTGTATAATCGCAACAATCAGTTTCATCCTGCATAACCTCCTTTAGAATAAGCACCTTTATCAAATGCCCTGTCTATATATTAGACAATTACTCGTCAAAATCCTTCAAAATCCCTGTCTCCAGCGACAAAATCATTGCTGCCAAGACATCCTCCTGCTTCATGGAAGCATCGATAACTCTGATTCGTTCCGGGAACTGCTCTTTTAATAGGAAGTAACCCTCTCGCACTTTACGGTGAAACTCCAGATTTTCCAGATCCAGACGGTTCACTTCGCGGCCATCATGAGCATCGATCCGGGCAAGCCCCACTTCAGGCTCAATGTCCAGATATAAGGTCACATCCGGCATGAGATCACCAATCGCAAAACGGTTAATGGCCCATACATTCTCTATCCCGAGTCCACGGGCGTAGCCTTGATAGACCAGACTGCTATCGACAAATCGGTCACAGATGACTGCTTTTCCAGCTCTCAGCGCAGGCTCTACTTTCTCCGCCAGATGCTGGCTGCGTGCAGCTGCATACAATAGCGCTTCGGTTCGAGCATCCATTGCCGTATGAAGAGGGTCCAGAATAATTGAACGTATTTTCTCCGCAATCTCAATTCCACCAGGCTCTCGCGTAACTACGTAAGGTATACCCCGTTCTTCAAAATAAGAACCTATTCTACCGATCATCGTTGTTTTACCGGAACCCTCTCCCCCTTCCAGCGTAATGAATTTACCTCTGCCCTGCATATGCTTCCCTGCTTTCTATGTCGATAATTGCATCTATTGCTGCTGTAATTGAATATGCTTAGACCCTCTTGCTACAAGATATGATATCCCCCGCCCAGAGGTGTATAGCTACAGCTATATCGGTACGTATTAATAACACCAAGATCATACAAGCTTGTTTCTTTCTATCATACTATAGGTCAGCGGTTACTCCAACATGAACAACAAAGTAAAGCGTTCAACCGTAGATAATCCATACCCATAATGGAAGCATAATTGATCCGGCAATAGCACTGACAATCATGGAAACTGAACTGAGGGCTACCGCATTCTCTCCATATTCAAAAGACCTTGCCATGCCGAGGGCATGAGATGCTGAACCCAGTCCAATTCCATAGGCATGTTTACTGCGGACCTTGGCCCATTTCAAGAGCATCGGCCCCAATAATATCCCTGAGAATCCTGCAATCATCACAAACAGCGATGTGAATGAGGCATTCCCCCCAACCTGATTAGCGAGTTGAATAGCCACAGGAGTTGTCACTGATTTTGGCAATAATGCGATGACCATCTCTTGCGGATAGCCGAGCAGAATGGCGATTAAAGCGCCTGTGGAGACACCTGTAATACTGCCTCCGATTGTTCCACCCACAATTGGAATGATATTTTGCTTCAGCACATGCAGATGTCTGGACAAGGGAAAAGCGAGCGATACGACTGCTGGTCCCAAAAGCTCCTGTATCCATTTTCCACCCAGCATGTAGGTATCCAGCTTTATACCGGAAATCACCAATATCAGAATCAGGATGGCAGTCGTTGTGAGTACAGGCATAAGTATCGGCCATTTCAGCCTTTTATATAGACGAGTGGCTGGAATATATACAGCGATGGTTAGCGCGATCATTCCAATTCCGAGGATGAATGCTGACAAGTGATCGCCTCCTTTTTACCTGAATGAGACGATCTCCATGTCATAAGCAACTCACTTAATTTGGCAGATATCAGACAGGTGATTAATGTGCTAACAATCAAACCAAGTACCAATAACAAGGTGTTGGCTCTAAAAAAATCAAAATGATTAATAATGCCCACAGTTGGGGGGATGAACAACAATTGCAGATGAGATTGAAGCCACGTCGACCCTTCTTCTCCCCAGCTCATTTTGATCCATCCCAGTTGAATGGTGACAAACAATACCATCATGCCCACAATACTGCCTGTTAATGGCAGATGTAATACAGCTTGAATCAAGTTGCCAATCCAATAAAAACCGTACATCAACAAAACTTGCAGGACTATTCCTGTATATTTTTTTAGCGGAATACCCAAAGTGTTCCCTTCTTTCTTATGTCTATCTATATAAGTTGAACTAAAGCGTGTCTTCAAACTGAATGTGTCTGGAGCAGGGCACGGAGCGGGAGGGCTAACGACCCTGTGACGTCTTATTCAGCGATTTGAAGCGCCCGCAGCAATCTAAGGAATCTGAAACACGGTATATTGGAATAACCAGCCGTTTACAGCGTGTTTGTTAGGTCAATATGGTTAATAACGTGTCTCAGGTTCCTTACAAAATAAAAGGAGGACTCGAAGGCTAAATAAGACGTCCTCGGTTTCTTAGAAAATCGTCTGGACAATTCGCCAGGATCAGCAATCCTTGACTTCAAGCTGTTGGACCCTGACATCCTTCAACGTATTGCATGCCTGATTTTGAAGACACACCCTAGCAACTAGATTAATGACCAAGAGACCCTCACATGTGTAGGGTCCAGTATCGCTATCCGTATTGGTCATATTGCCTACCTATTGGTGAATGCAATTCAGATCCTCATGTGTTCCCTTCATTCCTTCATAACCTTCAATGACTGTAGAGATGCATCGGATACCCCATGAAATTTTGCACCCTCATCCCGCAGGAGTTGTATACGAGCCACCATCGATGTACTAATACGTTCACCCGGATATACAAGCGGAATCCCTGGAGGATACGGGACTACCATCTCAGCTGATCGACAACCCGCGCTTTCTTCTATCGGGACATTGATCGTATCCGTCTCCACAATCGGTTGCAGTGTAAAGGAGATCGGTTCCGAGTAGTGAGTTTTTTCTTGTAAATTGTTCCACGTGGAAATATAATGCGCCGAATCTTTCGCAAGCCGATGAGATGACTCTGCATTGGATTGGACCTGCTCATGCCCATCCGCCGAGCTGATATGGTGTAAAGCCTGCAACAGGTGCTGCGCATCTTGCACCGTTGAGCCCAGGCTGAAGAGCAAGACGACGTACCGTTCGTCGCTCATCTCAGGCACACAGCCGCATGCTTCCAGCTGCTGCTGTAGCCCATAACCGCTCAGCACCCCTGCGCCGTCATAGATGACGGCCTTGAATGGGTCCTGAGCGGTATACCCCGCGGCAGATGGCATCGCCGCCGCGGTCAGGCCCTCCCGTGTCTGCTGCGCGGCGGACACGGACATGCCAGCCGGCTTCGCAGTTCCGGCTGGCGGTTCTGGCTGCAGCGGCTGTGCAGGCTGCAGCAACTGAAAGCGCGGCAGCTCCGCGAGGCCGCGCTTAAAGGCTTTCACGGCGGCGAGCCCCGCCGTGAATGTGTTCGCGCCCTGCACATGCAGCAGCCGGCGCGCCAGATCAAGCGAAGCCATCACGGGGTATGATGGGCTTGAGCTTTGCACCATGGCCAGACGCTGCCTTAACAGGGACCGGTTTAACCGTGGTCCCTGAATGTGCAGCATGGCACCCATGGTGAAGGCCGTCAGCATCTTATGTGTCGACTGCACGACACCGTCTGCTCCGCATGACAGTGCAGAGACAGGCAGCTCCGGATGCTGCCCATAATGCGCGCCATGCGCTTCATCCACGAGCAGTGGCATGCCAGCAGCGTGGCATACCTCGGCTATGGGCGTCAGATCAGCGCCCATGCCGTAATAATTGGGCAAAGTGACCAATACGCCCTTTGCCTCAGGATAGGACTGGACAGCAGCCTGAACCGTCTCCACCGACGGCATGACCGCAAGTCCAGACGCAGGATCGACCCACGGCTCCAGAAATACAGCTCTTGCTCCTGCCAGCATTAACCCGTGAATAACGGATTTGTGCACATTCCGTTGCACCAGTACAATACTGTTTGGCTCATCACACACGGTGAGCAGTAAGGACAGATTACCTGCTGTACTTCCTCCCACAAGGAAGAAACTCTCCTCCGCTCCAAAACAATCTGCCGCAAGCTCCTGTGCTTCCTGGATTACACCTTCCGGATGGTGCAAATCATCGGTGCCCGTGATCTCCGTAACATCCATCTCCATCATCTCCAGAAATGAACGCACCGGTACCAGTTCTAATTCCGAGTGAGCCCCTTCAACGCTGAGTCGTTCCACGCTCTCCAGATCAGCCTCATGTTCACCCACCGAACTGAAACGCTCTACCTTCTGGTTAACATTCTTTTCTCCATTATTCTGAATCTCACCGTTGTGCAGGTGTTCCTCATTGACGATATCCTTAACAGGAAATTGTCCTGCTTCTGTTTGTTCCAGCAAATGTCGGTAAGCTTGTCCATTCTTATGCCCAGGCACATGAAAAGAACGCTGCTTCGAATCACGATACGCAAGCAACGCTTCATATAAAGGGGCACCACTTAATTTATTTTTATGTTCCATGAAATAACCATCCTGTACATATATTATGTGCGTCCTATGCGCTTTAAAATGCTTCCTAATCCAAGGAACGCACTTCTTCCCCATCTCCACACGCGTTACTGCAAATGATCTATACCATTATATCAGCATACGCCTTCCCAAGATGGCATACAAGACAATCTCTCCTCTTAAAAACAGAAAAAGGCCCATTGGGCCTCTATACACATCAGCATCGTTACAATGTGATGTTTCGCTTCTACTTCTATTAGCAACATTTATTATGCGTTTTTTTGTACCCAAATTTGCTTCATTTGATGAATAAAATAATTGTACTTGGCATCCTGCGCGTCGGTATGAACCATTTCTGCTTCACAAGTGTCACATATGAATTCAGATACAATAAAAATGCCTTCTCTTTTTCTTTGCTCGCAGATAATACATGTGTGTTCGGCATGTTCTTCCATGAACCATCCCACCTTGTTTTACGTTTACTATCAGTATTGCACAGTTTCTATTATTTTAAACATTTTCATAGTGCTTTCTTTCTATAAAATATATATATTCGCCCACCCCCTCTTGGGTGTCTGTACCGAAAAATACATTCATTCTCCCTACAAGAACATTCACCTGCTTATGTATATACAGTAATCTTACAATCCATCGCATTTACCTCTACATCACGTATCCCATAGCCTGACACAAACTTATATTCAATTTCCTTAAAAAAACATGGAATCCCAGCCGATATATAATACATGATAACGATATCAAAGCCTGACAGTCCGTGTATTCGGGAGTATACTGAGATAAGCTCCGTCGAATCTCAATATCTTGTACAATCGTCATGGCGTGAGATACAAGGTTCATATATACATACATGTATGATTCATTCCCTTTTACTCGTGTAAGAACAATGAATACCTACCCCACACAAACGTGAATCCGAAGGAGGATATATAATCGTATGATCGCCGAACCGGAGAATAAAGCAACATTTTATCAATACCGGCTTCTGAAAAAAAAGGCTATCGCCCGCAGTGTCATTTACAGCTATCTGTGTCTGCCGGTCATCATGCTCTTATTCAATCTACTCGCATTCTCCTGGACTGGCCTCTTCTTTTTTGTACTGGCAGGTCCAATCACCATCTGGATTCATTATGTCATCGCCAGAACGATATTACTTCTGGTCCGTACCTCTTACGCCAAACGCTGGCGCTGGAATATGCGTATGCCCTGGTTAGGTTATATCCCTGATCAGCATTTTAGCTTCCGTATGTTTGTCCGGGTACACCTTAACATGAGCTGGATTGGGCTATGTATCATTACAGTATGTTTGATATGGTCGCCATTGTCCTTCACCCTCTCGCTGATCTTCTGGCATTTGTGGTTGCTGGGTCCTCGCTTGTATGTTGTAATGGTGCTCTCCCGTGAGCGCAAAGACGGACTCATCAAATTGAATGAACAAGATGTCTCATATTATCTGCAATAACACTCCCTCATTTATGCAATACTCAATGTACCTTACTTACTTGTAATACATAACCGCTGAGCCCTTCGAATAATCTGATGCAAAAACATAATCGTGTATCGTTCAGTTGACTCAGCCTCACATGCTCAAATAAAGGTTATCCACAGTGGATAACCTTTATTTATTGTTCCCTTCTCACCCATTATCCACAGCATGGGCATAGTTAAATGAGTTATCCCCACTCGTGGCTCCGTTCTTCTCCTCTTTTCCTCCCGCTGCTCCATATCCTCATAACCCCAGATATCTCGTAGATCTTACACCTTTGAGCGATCTCTCACTCAGTCTCAGCTCTATATGCCCTCAAGCTGCTTTCCATCAGCCATTCATTACCTCAATACCTTTATGCAACTTATATCTCTCCCCCTCTACTTTTAGCGCTCTACACTCCCCTATGCTTCAAGCACAATACCACCTATACATGGTACGGAAGAAACTACTCATTCCTTCCTTCTGTACCTTTATGACCTCTGATCCACCATACGTGATAGCTTCTTCCACCATTACTAAAGCCTACTTCGCTAAATAACAAAAAGCCCCCGATCGTACACGGGAGCTTTACTATATTATAAGGAACATCACAGCGTTAATTAATCATACCAAACCATACTTTAACCAGCTTAATCATCTTCAGCCAATGATTTAACTGTCGTTTGAGTAGCATCATTTCTAGGAACCATTAGTGTAAAGGAACCATCATGAACTGCTAAATGCACAGTATGTCCTTCCTTTGCAAATACACGCAAGGTACTGGATTCATTGGATGTACCCTTGGCTTGCCTCTCTGTCCAACCCCAGCTTTTAATCTCGTCTAGATATACCTCAGGCAAGCTAGTACTCTCACTAATACCAGACAGCGTATATCGAACATAATCCATATCCGAATTATTTTCAGACTGGTCAGATTTATTCGCTACTTTCGGCACCGGAAAACTCTTCTCGTTCACCGCGCCTTCATATGAAGTCCATACAGATCCTGAAGCTTCACCGCATCCTGCTAGAACAACGGTCAGACAAAGCAACAGAAATGATTGTAGTCCAAGTCTCCGCCAACTTAACACACACACCCTCCTTTTCACAGCTGCACATTCCAGCTCTGTGGTCAGGTACTTTTAGCATATTTAACATAGTCCTATTATACTGGTTTTGCCGCTGTTATCCGTAACAAAAATGTTACCTTCCAGTATCGATCATGTCAGAGCTTCCACTTATCATATTTAATTCTTATAAACAAATAAAAACCACCACCGAATAACATCGGCAGTGGTTCTTTGCTTGGCGGCGTCCTACTCTCCCAGGACCCTGCGGTCCAAGTACCATCGGCGCTAGAGGGCTTAACGGTCGTGTTC